>CALUVB010000025.1 GCA_944324115.1 uncultured Elusimicrobiales bacterium | reverse complement strand
TAAAGGATATAAAGTTTGCAAATCGCTGGAAGGTCCGGGATTTGCGGCATATGACTACCGCTGATTTTGTTAACAAGGAAACTGACCGGTTGGTTTTTGGCGGCCGGTTATAATAGCAGCGGCGCATCGTTTTCTTCCAGCGGCGGACAGCCTATCCAAATCAACGCTTTTACGTTTTGCGGATAGGCCGCCGCATACAGCAAAGACAACCACGCTCCCCACGAATGCCCAATTAAGGTAACGGGGCAAAGGGCAAAATCGTGTATTTGCCGGTCTAATTGCTCCGTTAATTCAAATATGCTGTATTTGCTTTGCCAGGGTTCCAGCACGCCCGCATATCGGCCCAGCTCACGGCAGGGTGCGGCGACGGAACCGGCCGTCCCAGGCCCGCCGTGTAGAAAAACGATTTGGAAAGGCTCTTTGCCGTATTTGCGTATCATTTTTTCTTTCGTGTGCGGGGTCGGCCTGTGTTTTGTCCGCAGCAAGACGCGGTTTGCCGATCAAGCTGTTTGGCGGTTTGGGTGTCTTTAGCGGCAAGCGCTTGTTCGTTCATGTCGGGGCGAATGCCAAAGCGGGTAATGCAAAAATCATATTTAACGGGGTCTTCTGGAGAGAAACGGGCCAAAGCGCGGGTAATTTCCAGAGCAGTTTTTAGGTCGGCGCTATTTCTGTGGGTCAGTCCCAAATAGCGGGCACAGCGGTGCATATGAACATCTAACGGCACAATCAACAGCCGGGCGGGTACGTTCCAACCGCCGGGGTCTACGTCGTCTCGGCGTATCATCCAGCGCAGAAATAAGTTAAGCCGTTTCAACGCGCTGCCTTTGCTGGGGTCCGGGACCAAGGTATTTTTTTCTTGTGTACTGCGCAGACAGTGGGCAAATTGTGTCAAGGCAGGATAAAAGGTTGTGTCTTCTTTGCGCAAGAAGTGCGTAAAACATGCTTCCAAACTGCCGTATGTGCGGAGTATTTTTTGTATATGCAGCAAAAAACGCTGTAATTCCGCGCCGTCAGTAAAACGATATTTGAAATGAGAGAAATCCTGCTGGAGTTTGGCTGGCGTGGCGGTTAATAGGTAACGGCGAGGCTGGGGCATAAGTGAAAAAAGTTTCTCTAAATTTCGGACAATCGCCTTTACATTCCCATATGCAAAACACGCCGCCAACAAAGCGGCCACTTCCCGTTCCCGCACTTCCGGCCAGCGCGCCAGCAGCGCCAGCGGGTCAGGATCAATGAGTTCCGGGCGGTTATATTTGCAGTAGAGCGTGTCAAAAAAAGCTTTGTTTTTACGCATACGGCTATTGTAGCAATTTGATAATATATAAATAATGACTTCGCGCGTACTTGCTTTTGCTGAGGCCTGCGGTCTTGAGCTGAAGGGGCTGACTTATAATTCCGCTGATGTTAAAACGGGATACGCTTTCTTTGCGCTGAAAGGAGTGCACCACGACGGGAATTTGTTTATAGAAGAAGCGGTGCGCAAGGGGGCCATACTGATTGTATCGGCCCAAGAGCCGGTGCGGGAATATGGGGCCGCTTATTTCGTGTCTGAAAATATGGAGCAGGATATGGCAGACGCCGCGTACGAATTTTACGGCCGGCCTTCGGACTCGTTGTGCATAACCGGGATAACCGGCACCAAAGGAAAGACCAGTATTACCTATTTGGCGGAGGCAGCCTTGCGCCGTGCTGGAAAAAAAGTGTCCGTCTTGGGTACGGTGAATTATCGCATAAACGGGAAAAGTATTACAGCTGCGCCTAATACGACGCCGCTGGCTTTGCCTTTATTTCGTTTGCTTTATCAAATGGAAGAAGCCCGAAGCGATGTGCTTGTAATGGAAGTGTCTTCTCATTCCTTGGAACAGCAGCGCGTGCGGCATATCCATTTTGATTCGGCGGTATTTACCAATTTGCAGCGGGACCATTTGGATTTTCACCATACATTTGAAAATTATTTTGCGGCTAAGAAAAAATTATTTGAGCAACTCCTTTCTCCAGATAATACCAAGCCGCATAAAACAGCTATCATCAATGCCGATGACCCATATGGCCGGCGTTTAATAGAAATGCTGCAGGGGCGGGTGCGTGTGATTACCTACGGACTGGACAATCCCGCCGATTTCCGCGCCACCGATATTGAAGAAAGTTTGCATGGCACGGCGTTTAAAGTAAACGCCATGCCGGGTAAAATCCATTTATTAGGCAGGCATAATGTCTATAATGCTTTGGCGGCTTTGTGTGTTGCCGTGGCGAACGGCGCTGAAGAAAAAACGGCTTTGGCGGGTTTGGCGGATTTGGCGGGGGTGCCCGGGCGTATGGAGCGGATTGATGAGGGGCAGGATTTCTTTGTATTTGTGGATTTTGCTTATACTGACGAATCGTTGCAGCGTGCGTATGAAACGGTGGAAAAATTTAAAACAGGCCGTGTGCTTACGGTATTTGGCTGCGGGGGAGACCGCGACCGCACCAAACGTCCGCTGATGGGCCATACGGCATGCCAACACAGCCAGCGGGTGTTTCTTACTAACGATAATCCCCGCATGGAAGACCCGCAGCAAATATTTGCCGATATTGAGCGCGGCATGAAAGGATTTTCAAATTATGAAATAGAACCGGACCGCCGGGCGGCTATTTTTAAGGCCGTCGCAGCTGCTCAGCCGGGGGATATTGTAATTATTGCCGGCAAAGGGCATGAGCAGACCCAAAAAGTGGGTCATGAAGTGCTGCCTTTTTCTGACCAGCAGACTGCCCGGCAGGCGATTAGGGGGAAACGTGTTTAAGCCGGAGAAATTTAAAGGCAAAAAAGCCTGTGTATTAGGATTTGGGCGCAGCGGACTGCAGGCCGCTGCGTTGCTGGCCCGGCATGGTTTTGAGGTGCTGATCAGTGAAGATCACAGCTCTTCCCGTATTCCGTTGGCGGATTTGCCGTCGGGAATAGAGCTGGAAACGGGCGGACACAGCGGGCGGGTGTTTGCATGCGGATTTATTGTCAAGAGCCCCGGCATTTTCCCCAAAAGCGCCGTACTTAAAGAGGCGCGCAAACGAAAGATACCGGTTTTTTCGGAGTTGGAAGTGGCGTTGGCGTTTGTGGCCAAAGGAGTCTGCATATTGGCGGTGAGCGGTACGAACGGCAAAACCACCACTACTACGCTGCTGGGAGAAATATTGAAAGAATATTGCCGCCAGCTGGCTCCTGCAAGACGCGTATTTGTGGCGGGGAATATTGGTACGCCGGTATCCGTGGTGGCAGATGAACTGAAGGCAAAAGATTTTTTGGTGATTGAAGTGTCCAGCTATCAGTTGGAAGACAGTACATTTTTGCGGCCCAAGGTGGCCTGCTTGCTCAATATTACGCCGGACCACTTGGACCATCACGGCGGTATGAAAAATTATGTAAAAGCAAAAGCCCGCCTGTTTAAAAATCAACGAGCCAATGACTTTGTGGTCTTAAACGGGGGCGATGCGTATTGCGTACAGCTGGCGCCCGGATTGAAAGGGGAATTGCAAGCTTTTTCGGCCCAGCCGAATCATGCATTAAAAACAGACGTATTCTTTGACGGAGATGAGATTATTTTCAGCCAGGGAGACCGTCTGCGCCCACCTAAATTGCAAGGCATTCATAATGTAGAAAACGCCATGGCTGCCGCTTTATGTGCATTGGCGGTGCGGGTGCCCGCGGCTGTTATTCAGCATGTATTCAACCGGTTTGAACCGATGGAACACCGCATAGAGCCGTTTGCTTATCATCATGGCGTAGTGTATGTGAATGATTCTAAAGCTACCAACTTGGACTCTACCATTATTGCGCTGAAATCTTTTGAAAGAACGCCTCATATTTGGCTTATTTTGGGCGGAAGAGACAAGGGCGCTTCATATGAAGTGCTTCTCCCGTATTTAAAAGACTATTGCAAAGGGGTGCTCAGCATCGGGGAATGTATGGACAAAATTGAGCGTGAGCTGCATGATTCTTTCCCTATTATGCGCTGCGGAACATTGGACAAAGCGGTGGATTATGCGCTGGCTCATGCCCAAAAAGGAGACATTGTGTTGCTTTCTCCCGCCTGTGCTTCCTTTGACCAGTTTGCGGACTTTGAACAACGCGGCCGCGTGTTTAAAAAACTGGTGCATGAGCGCATTAAAAGCCAGCGTATCGGAAAGGAAATTAAGCAAACGCCCCAAACAAATTGAGCTGCGTTGCATATGAATTTTGGGATAAAAGCCTCCCTGACGGGAGGCTTTTTATGAGAGAAAACTAGGCTCTGCTGAAAAAGCCTAAGCATGTTCTGCGCTTAGGCTGGCAGTCCGTAAAGATTTATAGCGTTTTGAGTAGTAATTTCAGCCAGTTTTTCTACCGGCATGTTTAAATAATCGGCCACCCATTGTGCAATCAGCGGTATATTGGAAGGGTCATTGCGCTGGCCGCGCTTGCCTTGGGGGGAAAGATACGGACAATCTGTTTCCAACACCAGTTTGTCTGCGCCGGCTTTCTTGACGGCTTCCCGAATATATTCATTCTTCTTATAAGTGAAACACCCATTGACCCCCAACAGCAATCCGTGGTCTAAAGCCTGTTTTGCCTCTTCGTATCGGGCGGAAAAACAATGCAGTACGCCCGGATATTTGACGGGGGCCGGTTTCCACCTGTGTTTCAAGAGGGCGAAAGTCTGCTCATAAGGAGTATAGTCTTGCGCTTCTCTGCGTACATGCAAAACAATGGGTTTCTGTACGCGGTTGGACAAAGCAAGCATCTCTTCAAATACGCGCAGCTGGGTGTCCTGCGGGCAGGCGTGTAAATAGGCATAGTCTAACCCTATTTCTCCCACAGCCGCCGCCTGCGGATTTTGCAACAGCGTTTCCAGTTTTTGGCGTGCTGCGTCGTTGTAGGTTTGCGCCACTTGCGGGTGTACTCCCAATACGGCGGCTGTATGTTGCGGATAGTGGGCGCACAGAGCCAGAGCAGGCTCCCATTCGGCTATTTCGCAGCCGATTTCTATAAATTTGTATACGCCGCTGTTGAATACGCGCTCAATGACTTCGGCGCGGTCTGTGTCAAAGGCTTCATCATTGATATGTGCGTGGGAATCTATAAATTGCATATATATATTTTATCTTTTAACAGGCCTTTTTAGAACCGCTTGCATTGTTTTTTTTTTTTGATAAATTTTGACTATGAGCAAAATTTATCAAAAAAAGACTCCCTTAACGAAATTCTTTTTAAAACGTTGTTTAGGTGGCTTTACGCTGATAGAACTTTTGGTGGTGGTGCTGATTATCGGCATCTTGGCGGCTATCGCTTTGCCGCAGTATCAAGTGGCGGTGACTAAAGCACGCTATGCAAATAGTATGGCTTTGGCCAAAACTGTTTATGATGCACAGCAGCGCTATTATATGGCTAATGGAGAATATAGTAAACATTTTGCTGATTTAGACGTACAACTGCCGGCAGACAGAATTAGAATTGTTGATTCAGAAGATGGTCAAGGCGGGATCGAGTATATTGATTCGGGAAACATGAGCTGCGCTTTAGGAGAAAGATATGTCAGTTGTAAGTATACAGGGTCAGATTATTTCAGCGATCCTTCTTATCGGATTGATTATAGCAATGGGCTGCGGCGCTGCACGGCTTTTAATGACAATCACACCCATAAAGTTTGTCTGTCCATGGGAGGGGTCAAATCTACTTCTGGCTGGAATACCGGTTCCCAAAGCAGTACATATACCCATTATATTCTGCCGTAAATTCTAATATAAAACTTTGCTTGTCTTGGAAAAAAACCCTTTCTATACTGTGTTGGTGGAAAGGGTTTTTTGCTCTTTGACAAGAAAAACAGCGGTCAAAATTAGCAATCTAAAAAAGGGGTTGACAAAAATAAAATAATTGTTTACAATATTAGCAGGCCAAAAGAAAGAGTGCTAAAATAAAAAGGCTGTTACAGACGGAAACGGACCGAAATATATGAGAATATTAAAGCCGGAAGTAGCCAAAGAACGAAAAGAAAAAATCCTGCGCTGGGTGGTGCAGCAATTTGTGGAAAACCGCCGCCCGGTGGGATCTCAGCTCATTGCTTCCAGCGCACTGAAGGATATTTCCAGCGCCACCATTCGCAATATTATGAAGGATTTGGAAGAAGAAGGCTATCTCTATCAGCCGCATACGTCTGGGGGGCGTATTCCTACGGATAAAGCCTATCGCTATTATGTGGACTATTTGACCGGTGTACAGCGTATGGCGGCCCAAGAGCGCGAACGTATTGAAAAACAATATGATGAACGTATCAGCGAGTTGGACAATGTGATGCTGCATACTTCCCGTTTATTGGCACGGCTGTCCGGTGCGGCCGGATTTGTATATAGTGCCAGTGTGGAAGAACAAGTAGTAAAACGATTGGATTTTTTGCCCATTGGTCCGGGGCTTATTTTGGCGGTGTTGGTTACTGAGTCCGGCATGGTGCGCCATTGGCCGGTGCGGTTGGGGTATGATTTGGCTCCTGTCAAACTGCGTTTGCTCAGTAATTTTATTAATAGCGAAATTGCCGGCATGACGCTGAAAGACGCCCAGCGTTTCCTGTGGCAATATATGGAATCGGGCCACCGCGAAATTGCCGATGTGGCGGATCTTGCGGTGCAGGTGCTTAAAGATATGCAACAACCGCAGACTTCCGCCCAAGAATTATATGTGGAAGGTATCGGCCGTATGCTGGCTAACACCGAAGAGGCCGATTATGAAGATTTGAAACAAATGCTGAATGTGGTGGAAGAGCGCCAGCGGCTGTCCGGTTTGCTGGCGGAGAAAATGGAAGATTTGCGCCGCAGCGGCAAGCAGGTGGCGGTCAGCATTGGCAGTGAAAACGAACTGAAGGAATTGCAAAACGTCAGTATTGTTTCTTCCACTTACCGCGTGGGGGATAAAACAGTGGGTATGCTGGGTATTATCGGCCCCAAGCATATGCAATATACCAAAGTAATGTCTTTGGTGAAATTTATGGGGGACTTGCTGGAAGGCAGCATTAACGCCTGGAATGCGCTGCCGGACAAGGAAGATGACTATGAGTAAGAAACATCACAAACACACCGACGGGCTTACCGAACAGGAAAGGCAGGAGTTGCCTGCCGATTGTGAGCCAGAGATAGAAGCTCAAGAAGAACAAGAAGCGGCGCCCGCTACACAGCAGCCGGATTATTATGAAAAATATGTGCGCTTGAGCGCTGATTTTGAGAATTTCCGCAAACGCACCGAACGGGAAAAAGCGGCCTTGCTCGCGTACGGAAAGAAAGATTTTGTAGAAAAATTGCTGCCGGCTTATGAAGTGTTGCTGCGCCAGCAGAGCAAAATGCAAAAAGAAGCCGCGGATAAGAAAGTATCGGAAGAATTAAAAAATTTGTTGGGGGGCTTGAACATGGTGCTGGGGGAGATGGACAAAGCCTTTAAGGCGGAAGGCATACAGCGCATGGAAGTAATAGGCAAAGCCTATGACCCGCAAACTTCGGAAGCGATTGCCGTTATCCCCGCCAAAGCGGATCAAGACGGCGTCGTATTAGAAGAAGTGCAGATGGGATTTGCTATAGATGGAAAAGTGTTGCGTCCGGCCCGGGTAGTGGTCGGAAAAGCGGAGGAAGAGACCAAAAAAAACGAAGCGTAAGATGTAACCGAAAAGAATCAGATAGAAGTAAACACAATTTAACTATTTTCAAACAGTAAGGAGAAAAAAGTATGGCTAAAATTATTGGTATTGACTTGGGTACTTCTAACACCGCCGCAGCGGTTATGGAAGGCGGCAGAGGCACGATTATTCCCTCTGCAGAAGGAAGCTCTATCGGCGGGAAGGCGTTCCCGTCTTATGTGGCGTTTACCAAAGACGGTCAGCGTTTGGTAGGGGAACCGGCCCGCCGGCAGGCTATCGCCAACCCGGAAGGCACAGTTACCGCCTTTAAACGCAAAATGGGGGAAAACTACAAATATAATTTGCGCGGACAGGAATTTACGCCGCAGCAGCTTTCTGCTTTCGTATTGCAGAAAGTGAAAAAAGACGCCGAGGCTTTCTTGGGTGAACCGGTGGAAAAAGCCGTCATCACCGTGCCCGCGTATTTTAACGACAACCAACGCCAAGCCACCAAAGACGCCGGTCGTATTGCCGGCCTGGAAGTGGTGCGCCTGGTAAACGAACCGACCGCTGCCGCTTTGGCTTTTGGTATTGATAAAGCCGGCAAAGAACAGAAAATTCTGGTCTTTGACTTGGGCGGCGGTACACTAGATGTAACTATTATGGAAATGGGTAAAGAAGGCACCTTTGACGTGCTGGCCACCTCCGGCGATACGCAGCTGGGCGGTACGGATATGGATAATGCCATTATTGCCTGGATGGTAGATGAATTTAAAAAGAGCACCGGCATTGATTTGTCCGCTGATAAACAAGCCCAACAGCGCCTCAAAGAAGCGGCTGAAAAAGCCAAGATTGAACTGTCCACCACTATGGAAACGGATATCAATCTGCCTTTTATCAGCGCCGACAGCACCGGCCCCAAACACCTGGAGCTCAAACTCTCCCGCGCCAAACTGGAAAGCTTGGTGGACAGCATTGTCAAACGCTGCGGAAAATCCATTGACCAAGCTTTGTCCGATGCACAGCTGAGCGCTTCCGGTGTGGACCGGATCATCTTGGTCGGCGGCCCGACCCGTATGCCTATCGTGCAGAAATATGTGGAAGACCATGTGGGCAAGAAAATTGAACGCGGCATTGACCCGATGGAATGCGTGGCTATCGGCGCGGCGGTGCAGGCCGGTATCTTAACCGGGGAAGTGAAAGACGTACTGCTCTTAGACGTGACTCCGCTGTCTTTGGGGTTGGAAACCTTGGGCGGCGTGTGCACACGCCTCATTGAGCGCAACACCACGATCCCGGTGCGCAAAACGCAGATTTTTTCTACGGCTTCTGACAATCAGCCTGCCGTGACGATTAACGTTCTGCAGGGTGAACGCCCAATGGCTAAAGACAACGTGCCCCTGGGCAAATTTGACCTTGACGGTATTCCGCCCGCTCCGCGCGGCGTACCGCAAATTGAAGTGACGTTTGATATTGACGCCAACGGTATTTTGAATGTGTCTGCCAAAGACCTGGGCACCAATAAAGAACAGCACATTACCATCAGCTCGCCGAATAAACTGAGCGACGCCGAAGTGGAAAAATTTGTCAAAGACGCAGAGAAATTTGCCGAAGAAGACAAAAAGCATAAAGAGTTCGTGGAAGCCAAAAACGAAGGTGACAGCGTGCTCTACCAGACCGAAAAGGCCTTGAAAGACTATGGCGACAAAGTGTCTCAAGATGACCGCTTGGCCATTGACCGCGCGCTCAATGATTTGCGCGACGCGCTCAAGACCGAAGACGCCGCCAAAATCCGCTCTGCCAAAGATGCGGCTTTGCAGGCCAGCCAAAAGCTGGGTGAAGCAATGTACAAATCCCAGCAGCAGGCTCAAGCCGGCGCGGCCGGCGCCCAAGCGGGCGCCCAGCCCGGCCCTGACGCGGCCCAGCAGGCCGCAGGCGGCAACGGCGGCAAAGATGACGTTGTAGAAGCTGAAGTGGTAGATAAATAATCTTGTCGAAGAAAGTAAACCCCGCCTGCAGAAATGCAGGCGGGGTTTTTATGGTGGGATTAGAGAATTTTGCTTTTTGGCAAACAGTGAATTTACAAGAACCAGGCAGCGCAAAGGTGCATAGCCGGCCTGCGCTATTTATGTACCCCTGCCGGGCCGCTTGATGCTGTATCTTCTGTGCCGCTTTTGTCTGTGGAGAAGGGAGGAATACAGATGTTTTAGTAAATCTCCGGGTGGTCTTTAAAAGGGCCATAGCGTTTGCCGGCGAGTGTTTGCCTAATAAGATGCGCCAGTGTTTTTTGGTACAGGATTGGGCGGTTCATACGGCGGATAATATAGTCTAATCGTATGCGCTGATAATGGGCAGGCAAAGAGCAAAACTTTTCCCAAAAAGGTTTGTTTTGTTGTAAATCACGCAGCAAGGCGGGAGGAATGACAAAAGATGCAGGGGCTAAATCCGGCAGTACGGCTTTCCCAGCGGGGGTCATCAGCCCACGGGCTATAGCCAAGCGGGCCTGGTGTTTATTTAACTCGCTCCAGCGGCTGTTTGGCCGGCGCGGAGTCCAGCGTTGGCAAGAGAAAGTGGAGCTATATTTCTTTTTTTGTCCGTCTATCCAACCAAAGCAAATGGCTTCCTGCACGGCGTCGCCATAAGCCAGACAGGGCAAACCGGAAGATTTGAGCGGATACAATAGCCAAATTTCTTGTTGGCTTTTATGATTTGCGGTTAACCAATTACGCCAGTCGGATCTGGTTTTAGGGTAAAAGGTTTGTGTAATGGTCGGCATAAACTTATTTTAACAAAAGAAGCGTATGGATATTTGTGGCACCATGCGCGCAGGGCTGCTAAATTTAATAAAATATATATAAATACGAAATAGAACTGTTATTATGCCTACTGCTATGAAAGAAGATTATTATGAGATTTTAGGTATTTCCCGCACGGCCAGCGAAACGGAGATAAAATCCGCTTTCCGCCGTCAAGCCATGAAATACCACCCGGACCGCAACCCCGGTGATAAGCAGGCCGAAGAACAATTTAAAAAAATTAACGAGGCCTTTTCCGTTTTGTCAGACCCTTCCAAGAAACAAATGTATGACCAGTACGGCCATGCTGGCGTGAATGCCGGCGCAGGCGGGTTTAACGGATTTAATGCTTCCGGCTTTGCCGATGTGGGCGATATTTTCGGCTCTATGTTTGGCGATATTTTTGGCGGCGGTTTCGGCTCTGCGCGCGGCGGCAAGCCCCGTGCCCAGCGCGGTGAAGATTTAAAAGTAGATGTGGATTTGACGCTGGAGCAAGCCTACAGCGGACTGGAAAAAGAAGTCTCTTATACCCGCGTGGACCGCTGCGCCGTGTGCGGCGGCAGCGGCGCCGAAGAAGGCAGCTCGGTCAAAACCTGTCGCTCCTGCAACGGCAGCGGCAGCGTGGTGTACCGCCAAGGATTTTTTAGTATGCGGCAAACTTGTCCCGACTGCGGCGGCAAAGGCACTGTTGTAGAAAGGCCATGCAAAAAATGCCGCGGCAGCGGGGTGGAACACGTTAAAGAAAATATTACAGTCAAAATCCCTTCCGGCGTGCGTACTGGCATTACGCTGCGCGTCAATAACGGCGGCGACATAGGCGCCAACGGCGGCGGATATGGGGATTTGTATGTAGAAATCCATGTAAAAGAACATAAAATTTTTAAGCGCGATGGAGATAATTTGGTCATAGATGCGCAGATTACCTATCCGCAGGCTGTGTTGGGCGGCAGTATCAAAGTGCCTACCATTGAGGGAAAAGAAGTGGAAGTAACCATTCCCAAAGGCACACAGTTTGGCGAAGTGCTTAAAATGCAGGGCTGCGGTATGCCCAAACTGGGCAAAAAGGGATTTGGCGATTTGCTTGTTAATGTGAAGATAGAAGTGCCCAAACGCCCTACTGCCCGTCAAAAGGAGCTTTTGGAGGAGCTTGCCAAAGAAACCGGCGGAAAGAAAAGCTTCTTTGAAAAGCTGTTTGATTGATTTGTTTAAAGTGGCAGATTGTATAAAAGCGGGGCGGATTTTTCCTCTCCGCTTTTCTGTTTGCTTCTTTCTCAAATGGGGCCTGTCTTTGTGAAGAATTGGGTGTGAAATGAGATTGGAAAGCAGATTCATGCCCATGGATTCTTCTTGTAAGAGGGCTTGCATTGTTTTTTTTTTTTGATAAATTTTGTCTATGCACAAAATTTATCAAAAAAAACCTTCTGTCTTAAAAACTTCCGCCAAACGCCGTTTAGGCGGCTTTACGCTGATAGAACTGTTAGTAGTGGTGTTGATAATTGGTATTTTGGCGGCAATTGCCCTGCCTCAGTATACAAAGGCAGTAGAAAAAGCACGCGTATCTGAAGCTTTACAAAATATCCGCGTAATAGAAGAACAGTTAAAACTTTTTGCAATGCAATCTCCAGGCACGGAAGGAGATTTTAAAGATATTACCACAGTAAATTTAGCTGGTGGTACATGGAATGGTACTGATGATCTTTCATATGAAACAAAATATTTTCATTATTACCATTCATGGGTAACGGCTGATGGAGAAATATATATAGAGGTCTATCGGCTGGGGGATGATCCTTATTATAAATTTTGGGTTACGGGTGATATAAATAATCCGAAACATTATTGTTATAATGGCTTTAATGACACGGGAACAAAGATTTGCAGAAGTTTAGAGAGTTCGGGTTGGGAATATGTAGAAGGTGATTTCTAATTAGTTTTAAGAGGCGGGGCAAAAAGCCCCGTCTCTTTTCTGAGTGTATATCTTCAAACAGGCGAGTCAACTTATATATTTCTAGAGGGCTTGCATTGTTTTTTTTTTTTGATAAATTTTGTCTATGCACAAAATTTATCAAAACAAGTCCCCTATCTTAAAAACTTCCGCCAAACGCCGTTTAGGCGGCTTTACGCTGATAGAACTGTTAGTAGTGGTGTTGATAATTGGTATTTTGGCGGCAATTGCCCTGCCGCAGTATAATACAGCCGTCGACAAAGCTCGTTTAGTAGAAGCGTTAAATAATTACAACACATTTGAAAAAGCAAAAGAACTATATTTATTGCAAGGACAAGAAGATATATATGGGCGGGATTTGTTTGAGGCCGTAGGGCTGAGTTTGGCCGGAGGCACCTGGCAGGATCCAGATACCTATGTTACCAAGTATTATACTTATACGGGCATGGGTGTCTATATTAACAGGGGAAGCAGTGTAAGTTTTCAGGACAATGATCTGCAAATATTTTATTTAGAAAATTATCAAGGGGGTATCTCATGCCGTCCGTATAACAAACGGGGGTATAGAATATGCCAATATCTTTTATCTCTGCCTCAATTCTCTACTGGAAGTATTGATTTGATTGATTATGCTCCTTAGGCGTTTGTTTGCTGAGGGAATTTTTATATAGAAGAATAAGCTCTCTTGCAAGAGGGCTTGCATTGTTTTTTTTTTTTGATAAATTTTGTCTATGCACAAAATTTATCAAAAAAAACCTTCTGTCTTAAAAACTTCCGCCAAACGCCGTTTAGGCGGCTTTACGCTGATAGAATTATTGGTA
>CALUVB010000024.1 GCA_944324115.1 uncultured Elusimicrobiales bacterium | reverse complement strand
TAAAGGATATAAAGTTTGCAAATCGCTGGAAGGTCCGGGATTTGCGGCATATGACTACCGCTGATTTTGTTAACAAGGAAACTGACCGGTTGGTTTTTGGCGGCCGGTTATAATAGCAGCGGCGCATTGTTGGGCTTCTTCAGCCGGGCTGAACATATACAGCTTGGACGTCAGCTGGCTGATTTTTTCTGTGCCAAACGGACTGCCAAAACTGACAAAAATACTGCGTTTGTGGCAGGCGGCCTGTCGGGCCATATATTGCTGTTCTGGCTCAGACAAATTGATATGGCCTTTAAATGCTTTGTAGTTAGAGAAAGACACCGCCACCAACGTCTGCTCCGGCTTAGGTTGTTTGCTGATGCGTATGCCGTATGTTTCTAAAGAATGCAAAAAAGACTGTGCAGCAAAAGCTTCTTCATTCCCCAACTCTATATACGCAATTTTTTCTCCTGCCGCCAACGTCAGGGCCGGCCCTTGCCATACGGCGCAAGAAGGAGCGTATCGGGCATTGAAATGAGCCGTGTCCAGCCCTTGTTGCCGTACGGGAGGAAGATGCTCCGCCAGCTGGTCTTGCAGCAATATGGATTGGCGCATGATGTCTTCCAGTCCGGTTTGTTTTTGCAAGAACTCAGACAAGCTGACCGCATCTTTTGCGGAGAGCAAAATATGAACGCCCGCATGTAATGCATGAAGCGCACTTTTGCATACGTCAGCAGCCGATTTCATATTCAGCGCGTCTGTCAATATGAGCTTGCGGAAACCCATTTTTTCTTTCAAAAGTCCCGTTACAATGGCGTGGGATTGAGAGGCGGGGTATGTTGGATCCAGCGCCGGAATCAACAAATGTCCTGCCATCACGCTGTCTGCCTGGGGCAAGGCGGTGCGGAAAGGAAGCAGCTCTTCCTTTGTCAATTCGGCCGCCGTACGTTTTAATACGGGCAAAGCCAAGTGTGAGTCTGTACAGGTGCTGCCGTGTCCGGGAAAATGTTTGAGGCTGTTTACTACTCCTGCGTCGTTTAATCCGCGGCATAAAGCCGCGCCCAATAAGCCCACGGTGTGTGGGTTTGCCCCAAAGGAACGGGTGTTTACAATCGGGTTTTGCGGTTCATTGCATAAATCTAATACAGGGGCAAACACCCAATCTACCCCCATGCGGCGTGCTTCCCGGGCCAACGTGAGACCTTTTTGGTAAGCCGCTTCCTGCGTGCCGTTGGCTCCGATGGCCAAGTTGGACAATACCCACTTCTCTCCGTTTATCCAGCGACCCAGCCCGTCTTCATAATCAGCGCAAATAAATAAATGCGGCAGCGGAGAATGGGATTTTAAAATACCGATCAATCGGCCTATTTCTTCCTTCGTGCCGCCATATATACAAAATCCGCCCGCACCCCGCCGCGCCATTTCTACGGCATCGTCAAGGCGTGATTTACCAAACCAAAACCCCGGGTAAATTAAGCGGTTTATGTTCATAAGACCACCTGTCCCAACAGGGTGTTTTTTCGCGCGCCCGTTGCCCTTGCACAATGATTGATTTTCCCCTGCAAAGCCAAGTATGCCATCAAGCCAAAAGCCGCCGCTTCCTTGGCTTGCGGATCCAGCCCGTATTGTGCGCAAGTGCATACCGGCAGACCGCTTGCCTGGTGTAAATTCTCCAGCAGGGTTTGATTGTATGCCCCGCCTCCCGATACGATCAATTGTTTTTGGCAGCGCAGCGGTACAAAGCGTTTTATGGCTTGCGCTGCGGCGGCAGCCGTGAAAAGATTTAATGTAGCCAGCAAATCCGCAGCCTGCTTCGGACCAAATGCAGAAAAATAACGTTCTAAATAAGCCGGACCGAAATCGTTTTTGTCCAAACTTTTGGGCGGCCTGCGCCGGAAGAAAGGCTGCTGAAGCAGCTTGTGGACTAGTGCCTCATCTGCGCGGCCTTCGGCGGCTACGGCGCCGTTTTTATCATAGGGTTTATGCAAAAAACGCATGCTGGCCAGGTCCATAAGGGTATTGGCCGGGCCGCAGTCAAACCCTATTGTTTTGACGCCTTTTCCCACAATTGTCAAATTGGCGATCCCTCCTAAATTGAGCAGGATTTTCGGGCTGCCTTGTCCAAAGAGGTATTCGTCAAAAAAAGGCACTAACGGGGCTCCCTGTCCGCCTAACACCATATCTTTTTCTCTGAAATGAGCCACTACCGGTGCTTCTAGTGCGGCAGCCAAGAAAGACGGTTCTGCCAACTGCAGGGTATTGGGCAGCGGGTCCTGCGGCCCATGATACACAGTCTGTCCGTGGCTGCCGACGCAGTAAATTTGTTCTTTAGACAAGCCGGCCCATTTTAAAAAAGAAATTGCTTTTTGAGCGTAGAGTTTGCCTAATTCAAAATTCAGAGCAGACAATTCTGCCGTGCGCAAAGAGAGCGCCTGGAGCAGTCGTTTTTGTAAATCGGCCGGATAAGGATAATTCTTAAAAGCAATCACCCGAAAAGGCTGCGGTTCCAACGCGCAAATAGTCAAGCCGTCGCAGCTGGTGCCGCTCATCAACCCCAGTACCAGCTTGCGCCGGGTGGCGCCTGTGTGGCCGGAGACGGCGCAGGATTTATTTTTCATGCAAAGCCTCCGCTAGGAACCCCTGGTGTTTTCTGAGCCGGGCTTGCGCTTGTGCGCGGGTGAGCTTTTGGTGATACATAAGCACCGCCGTTTTGACATTCTTTCCAGAATCATATAACAGCCGGAGAGCTGTTTTTTCATCGGTGCCGGTCAGCTGTTGTATCAGACGTTGTGCCCGGGAAATCAACTTGTGGTTGGAAGGCTGTACGTCTACCATTAAATTGCCGTATATTTTCCCAATGCGGGCCATGGCCCCAGTGGTAATGGCGTTTAAGGCCATTTTGGCGGCGCTGCCGGCTTTCATACGGGTGGAGCCGCTTACTGCCTCCGGCCCGGTGGGCAGGTAAATGAAAATTGTAACATGACGGGTATCCGCTTCCGGGTTGGAACAAATAAGAGCGGTGCGGGCCCCCTCTTTTTGTGCGGCTTCCAGCGCGGCTAAGACATAAGGAGTCGTGCCGCTGGCGGTAAGGCCAATGACAAAATCCCCGGGGCGTACTTTTTTCCGGATATCTTTTTTCCCTTGTTCTGTGTCATCTTCTGCTCCTTCTGCGGAGCGAAAGACGGCCTTTTTGCCGCCGGCCATAATCCCGATAATTTGGGAAGGTTTTGTGCCAAAAGTGGGCACACATTCCACCGCTTCCAACACACCCAGCCTTCCGCTGGTGCCGGCTCCGATAAAAATAAGTTTATGTCCGCCCAGCAAGGTTTCTGCGGCGCAGGTAATGGCCTGGGCAATATAAGGAGCCGCCTGGCGCACGGCGCGCGCGGCGTTAAAATCTTCCGCATTAAACAAGCGCGCCATTTGGCGCGGGGAAGCTTTGTCCAGCTGGGTGGTGCGTGGATTGGGGCTTTCGGTGGGAATTAAAGAGGCCTTTTTCATTTAGTCGGCGTCTCCTATACGCATTTTATGGTGACGGAAGGCTTTTTCTGTTTCTTCTATGGATTTGATTTTATAAGTCAGCGGAATGACAACAAGCGTGCATACGCTTATTGCAGCCACCAAAACAAAAAAGTGCCGGTATCCCAACAGAGTTTGTATCTTGCCGGAAAGCATGGAAGGCAACATCATGCCCAAAGCCATAATCCCGGTGGAAATGGCATAATGAGACGTTTTGTATTTTCCTTGGGAAACATACATAATAAACACCATAAAGGCCATTAATGCCAGCCCGTTGCCAAAGTGTTCCAGCGTAATCAGTATGGCAGTTATTTGTATGGGTGGATGCATATACGCCATATAAACATAAAAGAAATTTGGCAAAATTAAAATCAGCGCAAAAGGCCAAATACATTTTCTAAACCCGTATGTGCCCAAAAGAAATCCGCCCGTCAAATTGCCGGCAATTACGGCGGCTATCCCCAAGGTGCCTTTAATCAGCCCGTATTGCTGCATGGAAAGGCCCAGCGCCCCGCTTTCCGGTGTACCGAGCAAGAAAGGAATGATCATCTTTTCCAGCAAAGCGTCTCCTAAGCGGTAAATGAGAATGAAAAGAAGAATATAGATAATATTTTTCTGCTGAAAATATGTTTTAAATGCGTCTGCAAAAACCGGCAGTTGTTCAGATGATACGGCTGGTTTGTCTTCAGCCGGGCGGGGCAAAATCCACATATGATAAAGCGCAAAACAAGCAAATAATAGACCTATGCCGGCTATGCCTATCTGCCAACTGAGGCGTACATCTTCCGTGAAGATTTCCACCAGTCCAATAAGCATTAGCAGAGTTCCTCCGCCGAAAATCATCGCCAGACGGTAGAAAATGGTGCGTATCCCGATAAAAAAGCTCTGTTTTTGGGTAGGCAGCGCCAACATATAATAGCCGTCGGTGGCGGTATCATAAGTGGCGGAGACGAATGCTCCCAGAGCAAAACCGCTTAAAGACGCTATGAAAAAACAATTCCACTCTAATGTCCCAGCTATTGCCAAAAACAAAGCCGCAAAAAGAAACTGGCAGACAAGCAACCAATGGCGTTTGGTGCTGTTGGCGTCTACCAGCGGGCTCCAAAACATTTTAAGAATCCACGGCAGATACAAGAAGCCTGTCCAAAAGGCAAGCGTATCGTTGGCAATTCCCAGCTTGCTGTATAAGGCGGCCGACACCACATTAATTAGTATATATGGCAGTCCTTCTACAAAATATAAGGAAGGGATATAGGTCCATGGGGAAGGAGCCGAGCGCATAGATCCTCCTTATTTAAACGGCAGTCTGCCGGCCAGCAAGTCGGCAAAAGGTTTGGTGGGTTGGCTGAGTTCCAAAATCATTTTGATGATGGAAGTAAGCGGCACGGCCAACAAAGCCCCTATAACGCCCCACACCAACGCCCAGAAAATTAAAGAAGCGATGACGACTACCGGATTTAAATCCATGCCTTTTCCGAGCCATTTAGTCTCCAAGATATTTCCCACAACAAAATGAATGGAAGAAAGCAGACAGATAGCCAAAATCATGCGCCAGTCAAATCCATATTGTAAGAACAAAACGGGCAACGGGAGCAATGTAGCTATAAACGGCCCGATGTTGGGAATAAAATTAAGCACAAAGGTAATGACGGCAAACATAATGGCCAATTCGGTGCCAAGCATAGCCAGTACAATCCACGTTAAGAAAGCCGCTAATAGAGAAACAAAAATCTTAACAAGCAAATAATAAGAAATTTGTTTTTCAATATTGCTGACCAGTGCTGTTTTTTCATCACCAGAGGCGCGGCCCATGAAAAGAAATATTAAAAACAGCGAGATAAGCGTCAAGTTGGAGATAAAAGACACCACCCCGCCGCCCATGGTGCGCAGCATATTAAACAGCGGTACGCGGTTGAGTGTTTCGGAGAGCAGTTCCGAATTGGTTTGAATGCCGAATTTTTGGGCAGTTTGCAGCAGCCATGCTACCGTATCGTTTAATTTTTCTGCATAGATATTGGCGCCGTTGACAAAAGAGGTAATGGAATTGGATACAAATACGACCGATAAAGCCGCCAACCCTAAAAACAACACAATCCCCAACAAGAACCCCAATAAGTGGGGGACCTTCCATTTCTTTTTCATCCAGTCGGCTATAGTGTTTAATACGATAGATAAAAACAAAGCGATTACAAACGGCATCAGCACCGCCTTGGCATAAACAAGAATCCAAGTTAGCGCCGTGCCGGCTAAAATCAGCAGACAAGCATTATTTATCGGTGCATAAACCGAAGATGCGGCTGGTTTAAACATAAAGGCTCCTTCTTATTTTATCTGGGAATGCTTTCTTTTATATTATCATAAAAAGAGCATACCACGGCATTTGATGCAGCAAGAGGACAAAAATAGTCATTTTTTTCTTTGGTGAAAGTTGTCTGCCTGAAACAAAAATGCTATGCTTTATAACAGTAGGGTTTTTTATCAAAACAAGTAAGGAGCAGAAAGTACATGAAAAAAAGCATTGCATTAGTATTTGGCGCTTTGTTTTTGTTCAGCGTAGCGAACGCGGCTGTAACCGTTACGCGCAACGGACAAACCTCTAAATACGAAAATGGCAGCACTGTCCGTGTAACCGGGCAAACTGCTACTGTAGTAAATTATAACGGGGTGAAGATTTCTGTCCCGGCCGGCGTTGCGGTGACTATTGCCCAAAATGCCGACGGCTCTGTCAATGTGAGCGGTACGAATGTGGCGGGTGTAGAGGTGGAAGGAAACACGGTCAGCTCTACTGGCGCGGTATCTTTTTCCGTCTCTCCCAAAACGAAAGCTATTACCGTAAACAGAGGTACTTTAGTGGTACAGAGCGCTTCCGGCAAAACCACGACAGTGGCTGCGGGATCTTCTTTCTCTGGCGATGAGGCTGCTGCCTCCGCGCTGCCGGCTTTTGTAAACGAAGCCGTCTTGGGTGAGAACACAGCGAGCCAACAGGCGACGCAAGACGTTGAGGAAATGCTCAGCCCTTCCTCTCCGAGAAACTAAGGGAGATTAAGCAAGAATGAAAAAACTCGCAATTGTATTTTTAACCGTAATGATGGCTTGGCCTGTGGCCGCTCAAACGCCGGTAAACTTTACGGTTTCTGAAGACATCAGCTACGATGACAACATCTATCTGACCAAAGATGATACGGAAGGCTCCATGATCAGCACCACCCGCGTGGGCGCTGATTATGCTTCCAATATCCCGGGCACCGGTTTGGAACTTTCCGCCCAAGGCTTGGTGGGTTATAACGCTTATACCAAAGACAGCTCTACCAATAACTATTGGGACGCTTTGGCTGGCGCTCAACTCAAAAACGATTGGATGACCATCGGCGATCGCTTCATCTATACTTCCGATCCGGCCAACAGCTCTTTGACCGATCGTGCAAAACGCATCCAGAATGTGGGGTATGCTGCTTTTAAAACCTCTTCTGAAAAGACGTTTGGTTTAGGCTTTAGCGTAGATGATATCTTTGACCGCTATATGGAAGCGGACTGGGAATATCTGAACCGCAACCGCGTCAACTTGGGTGCGCAGGTTTACTACAACCTCTCTCCCAAAACGAACTTCTTCGTGGAATATGTCTATTCCGATATCAACTATCAAGAAGACAACATCAGCGATTCCACTGGCAACAGCATCGGATTGGGCGTCAATGGTCAAATTGCTCCCAAAGTAACCGGTACGGCCAAATTGACTTGGGATATGCGCGACTACGATGAAAGCGTAGAAGATGCGAATAGCTATAATGATCTGTTGGGTTATTATGTTGCTTTGGAATGGCAGCCGACCACCCAGAACACGATCCGCCTCTCCGGCGCGCGCAGAATGGAAGAAACGCTGTATGATGTCAACCGCTATTTTGAAGACACCATCGTATCTTTGTATGGCTCTCAGAAAATCTATGACAAATGGACCGCTTCTTTGACTTTGTCTTGGGAGAATATGGCCTATCCGTATAGCTCTGGCGGCGATAAGAGAAACGACGATCTCTATACCATTCGCCCGGCTGTGGACTACCAGTTTAAAGAATGGTTGTCTGCCGGTGTGTGGTATCAGTGGCGCAACCGCGATTCCAACAAAGGTTGGTTTGATTACGACCGCAATCAATTCGGCGTATATGCCAAAGCATTGTTCTAATTGCGGCTGATAATTGCTTTAAACCCCGCCCGAAGGCGGGGTTTTTTTATGTCTCAAAACCTTTCTGTGTCAGAGGTGTAATACCTCTCTGACCGGCCAAACGTTTTTGTGTGTTTGTCTGAAGTTGTCCAGCCGGGCCGCCGAAACGGCAGCGGGGGCGCTCTAGATTTACCGAACATTAAGAATGACGGGGAAGCAAATAGGATTTTATGTTGAAAAGCGGCTCAGAGAATAGCCTTTGTTTTATCCATCTTTTTAGGCGAAACGTATCTTTATGTGCAGGAGCTTTCTAAACAGCGTCTTTCAGAGCCGCCAGCCCCGGAGGCATAGAGGGTATAAAATGACATGTTGCGGGAAATTGGGCGTTATATAAGCCGGATTAAACTCTCTTGACATCTATGGGATTTGAACAAGATGTGTTGTAAAAAAGGGGCCGTGTTTGGCTTTAGAAAGTTAGGGCGGGATTATGGAAGGCGCCAGAGGAACGCTTCCAGATAAGGCAGCAGGAACCGGGCGGCCTAAAACGCAGCTCAGCGGCTGCGCAAGACCAGTACTTGATATGGCGCCAACTGCGCCTTTTTAGGGTGTCCAAATAATGACTTGTATTTTTTTTGAGCAAATTCCGCCGGAAGCGGCCGGGGCTGGTCAGAAGCATTGAGCAGTACAGTGTAAAATTTCTTTTTATACTGCCATGTTTTCGCCAACAGCGGTCTGGCAACGGGGGCCGGCACAGCCGCCGGAGTGCCTTTTTCTAATACCGGGCGAAAGCGGGCCAATTCTTTCCCTACGCAAGCAACGCGCTTCCACCAAGCAGGCTGTGCTTGCGGCAGCGGTACGCCCCGGGTAGTAAAAATAAAAAAGAATAAGCCGTTGACTCCGTTTATGATTCCATGATAAGACATAAAACGCATTTCGTCTTCCGTAGGAAATCGGCCCATGCGTTTCTCTAAGGGGCGGTGTTGTTCAAATTCTTTCCAGTCAAAGGCCTGCACAACACCCCACAATGGGTTGTCTTGGGCTCCATGCGCCGCCATGGCGTGCCGGGCCCAAGCTAACTGGTCCCCAAAAGAATATAGCGGCAAATGGGGCACAGGGTACCAATCTACCATTAAGATGTCCGGCAAATCATAAAACGGGGTTTCTGTTTTCCCTTGTCCTATGACCAAGGCGGTCAGATGTTGGGGAAAAGATGATTTGGCTATATTATAGGCCTCTAATACTTGCGCGCGGGACCAGCGCGCCACATCGGGTTCGTCTACCAGATACCAGGCCAAAACAGGCCAATTTTGCGCTTCCTTTTCGTAAGAGGAGCCAATCACTTGGTTGGGGTAAAATACCACTCGGAGGCCTTGTTTTTTCGCTTCTTGGGCTAGTTGAGATAGGGTGGCGGGGTCTTGTTGATAGGTTTGAATGCCAGTAAACCCCGCTTTTTTGACGGTTCGTATATCCGCCGGATTGTTTACCCCATATATGCCTAATGTAAAAGGCGCCGCAGAGAGCGGTGCCCCTAAGCCGAAGATACTTCCCAGTAACAATACCTTACGAAGCCACATGGGAATCCTTAATAAACATACGCAGTCCGGTTTTGACCATGATTTCCAAATCCAGCAAAATGGAGCGGTTTTTAATATACCATACATCATAGGAAAAACGGGTAAATGCCCCGTCAAAAGACTGCTCTTCAAAGGTTTCCGGTTTTCCGTTTCTAAAATTCACATAGGTCAAAGGAGCTTTAAAATTTAATTGGGCCCAGCCGGTAATACCCGGTTTCACAATGGTCCGGATTGCATGATGCGGAATATGCTGGTTTAAAAAATCATGTTCTTGGCTCCAAATAGGCCGCGGCCCCACCAGAGAAATGTCCCCTTTTAGCACATTGATAATTTGCGGGATTTCATCTAACCGAAAACGTCTCAGCAAAGCACCCGTGCGAGTAACTTGTTCTTTGTCTGATTCTTGATTTTGTTGCTTTATGGTGCGGAATTTGTAAATGGTAATAATTTTACCCATATATCCTACCCGTTCTTGGGTGAAAATGGGCTGCTCCTTGTCTATCCATTTTATGGCCAGCCAAATCACCGCTCCCAACGGCGCCAACAAAGGCAGCATCAGCGCGCTCAAACATACGTCTAGGAAGCGTTTCATCATATTATAGGTGGCACTTTCGCGTCGGTGCCCGATGCCGCGCAGCAACCACATGCCGTCTGAAATGCTTTCCCGTGAAACCCGGTGGAAAATCTTTTCAAATACGTTGAAATCGGTATCTACGCAAGCTCCTTTTGCAATAAACTGTTGGGCAATCAGGTTCCACGCGTTTGCATTCTCCGCAAACAACTTGCTGCCAACAACGACAAAGTCCAAATTATTCAAAGCGTACTTTTTTCCTTCTTGGGGTTCTTTCTCCCAGCCTCGTATGCTAAACCCTTTGGAAACGGTTGCTTCTTCCGCGATTTTTTCCAACGTTTGGCTGTGGCCAAACAACAGGAACGTTACTTTGGAAAAATCTAGGCTGAAATAAGATTTGCGTATCCAATACACATACAGAAAATACAACAGCAAGACGGCCATTAAGATGGCTTTTGGAGTAAGCAAAGGCAAACGCCCTGAAAGAAAATAAAAGAAACAGACCGATAAAAAGGTGGAAAGCAAAAAGGCTAAAGTCAACAGTTTGTAGTTAATAAGCTGTTTGCGCATGGATTTAATATCGTAAAAAGAAAACAACCATAAAGAAAAAGTGCAAAATCCGAATACAAATAAAAACACTTTGCAATTATTGACATAAATGAAAGCATCAATTTCCATGCGGCGTATGGCCACTGTGATAAACAAAATCACAAAAAAGGCCACCATGTCTAGCAGGAAAAAAGCGCTTTTTCTCATTGGTTCTCCATGGATTGCCACATTTGCAGTAATCCCTCTTTTAATGTGATTGCCGGGGTATACCCCTGTGTACACAGTTTAGTGATATCCGCCGCAGAGCACTTTACGTCGCCTGCTCTTTTGGGGCGGAACACCCTTTGCAGCGGTTTTCCGGCCAGTTGCTCAATTATATCCGCCAGTTGCAGCAAAGAATAAGTTTTGCCGCTGGCCACATTGTAAATTTCCCCCGGCTGAGCTTTCAGCGCAGCCAGCAAATTGGCCTGCACCACGTCGCTGACGTGGACAAAGTCCCGGCTTTGCTCTCCGTTCCAGTCTATGCCTAAAGCAGCCCCCTGGTGGGCCAGCTGCATGAATTTGGCGATCACCGCCGCATAGGGAGAATCCGGATTTTGGCCCGCTCCAAATACGTTAAAATAGCGCAGACTGACGGTTTCCATTCCGTATAACCGGTAATATAATTGGCATAATTGGGCGCCGATATGTTTGGACAGCGCATAAGGAGACAAACAGTCCGTCGGACTGGTTTCTTTGTAAGGAAGGTCGGTTCCGTTTCCATAAACTGCGCTGGAAGAAGCAAAAACAAACCGTTTTACACCGTTTTGGCGCGCTTCTTCCAACAACAAGGCGGTGCCTTGTACGTTTATTTCCATGGTTTCGGTTGGTTCTTCTACGGATTGGGCCACCGATACCAAGGCGGCATGGTGTAATACATACTCGGCCCCGGTTAAAGCTTGGCGCACGGCCTCTTTATCGCGTATATCGCCTACAATGAGGCGTATTTTATCTTCTATTTCCTGCAAATTTTTACGCTGGCCCGATGAAAAATTATCCAATACACACACTTTCTGGCCTAAGCGGACCAGTTCTTTGGCCAAATGGGAGCCTATAAATCCTGCTCCGCCGGTAATGAGCCATGTGTGTGATTGGCTGAGGGAATCTTTTAGCATAATTATATAAATTATACTATTTTTGGGTTGTATAAAAATAGCGGCCCGGGTTTATTTTTCATCTTTAACAGGCGGCGTAAAATGATATAATTTAAACTGGTTATCTATATGAAAGAAACATATCCGCCATTTTCTGTTTTGATTTCTGTCTATGCAAAGGACAACCCGGCATGGCTTGCCCAAGCATTAGACAGTGTATTGCACAATACGGTGCGGCCGGCAGAGACGGCGGTGGCTGTAGACGGCCCGGTGGGGGCGGAATTAAAAGCCGTATTGGAGGATTTTGCCCGCAGAGAAGGAGTGTCTGTATGGTATTTCCCGCAGAACCGGGGGCGCGGAGCGGCCTTGCAAGAAGCGGTGCCTAAATGTACACATGAGTGGGTGGCGTTGATGGACGCAGATGATATTTCATTGCCAAACCGCTTTGAATTGTTGCTCCGTTATTTTCAACAATACCCGGAAACGGATATCTGTGGCGGTCAAAATGAAGAAGTGGATTCTCATACCTTGCAAACAGTTTCTTTCCGTCGGGTTCCCTTGTCACATGAGGCGTTGATTGGTTATGTTAAATCCCGCTCCCCGTTTAATCAGCAGACCGTTATGTTTAAAAAAACGGCGGTCCAGCGGGCGGGAGGATATAGGGCTTTTCATTTATTTGAAGATTATGATTTGTGGGTGCGTATGGCGCATAGCGGGGCCCGCCTGGCCAATTTGCCTGATATATTGGTCAAAATGCGTGTAGACGAGCGGATGTTCGCTCGCCGGGGTGGTTGGAAATATTTTAAGAGTAATGTAGCTTTGCAAAATGAATTATTGCACTACGACATGATTTCCCTTCCGCGCTATATGTTTAATATAGCGGTGCGTTTTTGCGTACAAGTGTTGATGCCCAATAAGCTTAGAGGCTGGTTTTACAGGCGGGCATTGAGGTAAGGGCGGAGCGTTTTTGATGTTAAATACAATAGTGAGAAGTGTTCTTAATTTTTTATATCGTTTTAGAAAAAAAAGAAACGGAGAAACAAAAAAAATTTTATTTCTTTTCCCTAGCAGCGCCGTAGGGGACACCATTGTGGAAACTTTTTTTATCCGTGAAGTAAAAAAATTGTTCCCACAAGCTGCGCTGGATATCTTTATTTTGAAACCTTCGGTGGCGCTTCTCCAAGACAATCCCCATGTGAACCGGATTTTTACCATGCCGGTCAACAAGTACAAAAAATTGCTTTATCTTGCCATCAGCCCTCTGTTTTTGCGCCCGCAGCATTATGACCTGTTGTTGGACCTTCCCCACAGCGGGTATGCTCCTTTCCGGCAGATTTTGCTTTATTTAATTGGCGCAAGCAAAACGATGAGCTGTAATGTACAAGGATACCATTTTATTACTTATCCTCTGGATTGGGAAGAATGCTCCCAACACATTACACAAGCGGTTTATGTAAAAGCGTTGCAATTACTGGGCGCGAAGGGGCCGTTTTCTATACAATACGAATTGTATCTCCCCACTTCTTGCCAGCAGAAAATAAATGATTTCTGGCAACGATATGGATTGGAAGGAAAAAAAGTGTTGCTTTTTAATACGGAAGGTTCCTCCCGCGTCAAAACACTTTCTAATCAACGCGTGGCAGAGATAATAAAAAAGATACGGGCCCGCTTTCCCTCATATCAAATTCTTTTGTTGGCATATAAAAAAGATTTTTCGGAGCTGACCGGAGAAGTGCCCGTTCTGTACAGCAGTTCGCTGTTGGTTACGGCGGCGGCAATTCAAAGGGCAGACTATGTTTTGACAGTGGATACGGGGATCACCCATATGGCTGACGTGTATCATAAAAAGATGTGCGTTCTTTTTAGCCAAACAGTTCAAGACAAGTTTAGGCCATGTGTGTGTGATTTTTGGGGTTCGGTTACCGATACGACGGTATTAGTTAAAGACAAAAAACAGGTGGACTCCATCTCTGATGAAGATATATTGTCTGCATTGGAGAAAAATTTGCCTGTGTGACCCTAAAAGGTTTTTTTCGTATGGTAAGCCAAGGTCTTGAAGCAGGCGATTGCGTTTGATCCCTGTTTCGTGAAAACAGTGCAGACAAGACGGGCTATGCCCCGTCTTAATAAATAAAATGGATAATTAGAGAGTACAACTATGGGCATGTTTTATACGGTTCTTTCCCTCTGCTTGTTGTTCGGCATTCCCAATATGCTGATTCCAAACAGCCGAGAATATACAAAATTCTATATGTTTTTTGTTTTTTGTATCTTGTTTTTCGTATTGGCATTCAAGTCGCCTTTTATTACGGTGGACAGCACAAACTATTACCATGCTTTTGGGGCGATTGTGGCTGGCGGCGGATCTTATATGGAATCGGGATATTTGTTTTTTAATAGAGCGTTGGCGCTGCTTTCTGATAATCCACAAATTATTTTTATTGCTTCCGCTTTCATCATTTCTTTTGCGACGATCTATCTCATCTCATATCATTTGGATAAATATCTGTGGTTGGCGGTTTTTTTGTATTTAACAATCGGATTGTTCTCCTACAGTTTCAATATGATGCGGCAAATACTGGCGGTTTCCTTTTGTATGCTGAGCTATAATTTTATTCTGAAAAGGAAATTTTGGTGGTTTGTTTTATTTGTCGCTTTGGCGACTTCTTTTCACAGTTCCGCTATATGTTTTATAGTGGCCTATTGGTTTGCTGAGATTAAGATTAATATGAGGACCTTGGGGCTGTTTTTGTTGGCCACGGGGATTTTGTTGTTGTTTTTTGATCAAGTGTCTGCAATCCTTTTTAAGCTGTTTCCCCAATATCTTTTTTATGCCCAAACAGAAATTTTTGGCAGATTGCAATTCGGCGGAGAAGCCAGGCCTGCTGCGGTTGCGCGTTTTCTGATGAACGTTGTTATTTTGGTGTTTAGTTTGTTTGTCTGGAAAAAGGCCATATCTGCCCAGAAACAAAACATAGCGCCCGGCGAGCTGGTGGAATTGCGCACTTTAATTATGTTTTCTTTTTGCTCTACGTTGATTATGAGCTATGCCTTGCGGGCTATTGTAGTGGAAAGGGTGATGTATTATTTTTGGGCTTTTAATATTATTCTTCTGCCTAAACTTGTTTCTTACATTATGAAAAAGGAAATGCGGGTTTTGGTTATCTTTTTTTTAATGGTATGCTCTTTGTCTTATGTGCTGACGATGCAGCTGATGGCTCCGCGATTGCTTTATTTTTATAATTATGCTTTTTGCTGGCAGTAATGCGGGAAGGAAGTGGAGTTCATATGAGTTTGAAGAAAAATATGCTTGATGCGTCTTGGTTTCTGATCAAGAGTCTTTTAAATGTGTTTCCGGGGCTCACTGATCCTGCTTACGATGTGCGCCAAGCGCAACGGGTGGCCATTTTATCCTATGGTTCCAAAGTGGGAGACAGCGTGATTATGACGTTGTTTGTGCGGGAGTTGAAGAAACGCTATCCCAAGATGTATTTGGCGGTTGGCGTACAGGAAAATTACAAAGAAATTTTTGAAAGAAATCCCTACATTGACCAAACTTTTGTTTTGCCGGACAAGCCCAAAGCCCTTATAAGCTGTTTGCGGAAAAATAACTTTGACGTCATTTTGGATATTCCTTTTTCAAATAGGAAGAATTTGCTGCTTTATTATTTCAGCGCTCCCAAGAAACTTATTTCCGTACAGCATGCCGCCGCCTGTCGCCATATTACTTATTTGCAGCCGGCCAAGGACAAACATTTTTCTGATGTGTTTGTGCAGGCTTTGGACTTGTTTGGAATTAAAGAGCCGGATTTGTCGTACGATTTGTTCTTGAATCGCGCAGAGGCGGATTATGCGGAAGATTTCCTTCGCAAGCATCATTTAGCAGATAAGAATTTTGTGGTATTTAATCCCCAAGCCTCTACTTTTCCTCGTACGCTAAATAAAGAGAAGACGCGCCAAATTCTCAGCGCTTTGCAAGCTGCCGGTATTGCGGTGGTTTTGTTGGCACACCAGGCCGATTATGCCGGGCCCGTATTTTCCCATACGCCTATTTTCCAAAGTAATTGCATTATGCAAACGGCTGCTCTTATCCAACGCGCCGCCTATGTGCTCAGTGTGGATACGGGTATAGTACATATAGCCGATGCGTTGGGAATAAGCATGACGGTGTTGTATTCCGACGTGTGTGCCAAAGGCGAGCAGCCCAGAGCCGGTTCTTATATAGAGGTTTGGCGGCCTAAAAATTCCCCTTTTCATATGTTGCGCGCAACGTGGAATGTGAATGACATTGAGGTGGCGGATATCGTACAAAGCGTAAAAGAGCACTGGAAAGCCTGACTATATGAAACAAAATCATAAACGCATTTTTAAAAATACCGTTATGTTGTATGTGCGCATTCTGTGCGCCATGTTTTTGTCTTTTTATATTTCCCGCATTGTGCTGCAATTGCTGGGGGTGGAAGATTTTGGCGTTCTCAGCGCGGTATTTGGCGTAACTAATTTGATGATGTTTGTAAATGTTTCATTAAGCGGAGCCACTTCCCGCTTTCTTACGTTTGAAATAGGCAAAGGTCCTTGCGGAGAGCTGGATAAAGTGTTTCGGTCGGCTTTGTTTGCGCATGTGGTGGCGGCGGGGTTGTTTGTTTTGTTGGCGCAGACGCTGGGCCTTTGGTTGGTTAATTATAAATTGATTCTGGGGCCGGACAAAATGATTAAGGCGAATATTCTCTTTCAGCTGGGGATAGGGGCTTGCGTCTTGTCTATTCTTAAAATTCCCTATGAAGCCGTCGTCATCGCGTACGAAAAGATGAATATTTTTGCTTATATCAGTATTCTGCAATATGTGCTTCAGCTGGCTTTATTTTCGTTGTTGTTTTTGTTTCCCAAAGAAAATTTATTGGTCAGTTATGGGATTATGTTCCTGTCGGTGAATGTTATCGTGTTGCTTTTATATATATTTTATGACCGCGCGCATTTTCCGGACACCCGGGGCGGCCCGGTCTATTATAAGGACATAACGAGTTCTATTGGGATTTTTTGTCTTAAAACGTTATATTCCGACGGCTCTCATGTGTTTAAAATGCAGGGGATTAATATTTTGGAGAATATGTTCTTTGGCCCGCTGTTCAGCGCGGCTACGGCTATTGCCAATCAGGCTTATTTGGGGATTTCTAGTTTTGCGGATAATTTTCTGGTGGCATGCCGGCCGCAGATTGTTAAAAATTATGCTGCAGGCCAGTATCAAGAACTGCAGTTTTTGGTTATTAACTGCGCCAAATTGGCATTGGGGTTGCTGCTCTTGGTGCTCATTCCTTGTCTGATAGAAACAGACTTTGTTTTGAAAATTTGGCTGAAAAATCCGCCGCAATATGCAGCCGTTTTTTTCCGGTTTTTGTTGGTGGCCAGTTATTTTTCCGTATTGTTTCGTACATTGGTGTTTGCCATTCAAGCTAGCGGGCAAATAGGAAAAATGAGTTTCTGGTTTGGCACTTTGTATTTGTTGGTGGTTGTGGCGGCGTATTTGTGGTTAAAAGAAGGAGGCGGCCCTACGGCTCCGTTTTTGGTAAATCTCCTAAGTCCGCTTGGCTTGTGTGTGGTCATTATTTGGCTTGTTTCCAAACAGATTCCTTCGCTTTCCATGATCTCTTTTGTGCGGGAAATAATCGTCCGCAGCACGCTGATGGCGTTCTGCGGCATACTGCCGGCCTTGTGGGTGCATAGTTGCATGGCGGAAGGGTGGTGGAGATTAATAGGAGTAACACTGACCAGTACGGTATGTGTCGGCCTGTCGGGTTTTTTGTTGGCGATGTCCAGTGTTCAGCGCCGCTGGTTGGTGTCATACATTAAACGTTTTATAATGAAAATTAATACGCAAGGAGCATATGGCAATGATTGAATTGACTGTTGGTACCATTTCTTTTAAAGAGACGGAAGTTCATGTAGCTTATCATATAGCTGGCCAACTTAAAGAAATAGAATCGGGCACGCCTATCAAAGCGACTTACAGCTTTCCGCTCAAACAAGATTATACTTGGGCCAGTATGGTGGCTTTAGGGGCGTTTTTGCCTTATTTGGTAAGCAGAGACAGCCAGGTCCGCGTGACGCTGCCTATTGAGCCGACGCCATGGCTGCAAGAATATTGGCAAAACTATTTGACGGCCATGTTTGCGCAGAAGTCCTTTTCTGTAGAGTGGAATTTTACTGCGCAATATCATACTGCTGAAACGGAGGTATTGTTTGCGGCGGGCTCTGCAAACCGCATAGGGCTTTTTTACGGGGGAGGGGTGGAAAGCACATTTGCGTTGTCCACGTTTTATCATAAAAATCCGCTTCTTATCTCGGTTAACGGCAAAGATTGGATGAATGCGGACAAAGAGAAAAGCCCCATTAAATACAATTTAATCTCAGAGTTGATGCAGAAATATCAGCTTTCTATGCAGGAAGTGAGTATGAATGTGCGGAGCTTGCTGAAAGACACTAACGCCGTATTTAATCGTTTTGTAACCGGGAATCTGTTTTATTTTTTATCCGCGCCAATTGCCGATAAATTTGGAATAGGGACTCTGTATTTGTCTACGGAATTGGAATATGCGTTGTCAGAGGAAGAACATGACCAGTCCATTCACCCGCAATTTGTAAATAATATCTTTGTAAAAAATCCTTCTTGGCCCTTATTTATGTCTATTTACATGGGATTTCCCAAAGTGTCTATGTTTGCCAAATTGGCGCAAACGGATTTTATTAAATATATTTATTCTTGTTTCAATAATTCCAGCAAGAGATGGTGCGGGGCGTGTTCCAAATGTTTTAGAATCAGTGAATTTTGTGACAGAATTCATTTGGACCGCAGCGTAATTGGTATGCAAGAGGGGATTACCGGCCGGAGAGAAAACACCCCTTCTACGCGTTATTCATGGAAATACATGGACAAAATATACGGCAGGAAATATGTCCGGGAATGGGTATTGCTTGGCAAACATGCCATAAAGAAATTCAAACAGAAGATATTGCATTTGGAAAACTAAAGAAAACCGGCCTTTAAGGCCGGTTTTAGGTGTATAAACCCCCCTGCTGAAGCGGGGGGTTTATTAAAGGATTGGGTTTCTTATGCCATAAATTTCAGTTTAGCCCGCAGAGCTTGCAAATAGGCGTTGCGGGTGTTTTGTTTATGGACGTGCAATTGCGCGTTCAGCGTTTGTATTTGTTCTATGTGGGCGCTTATTTGGTCTACTACATGCGCCGGCGGCGTGCCCGTGGTAATTAATCCTGCGCGGAAGCCTTTGGTTGTTTGACCGCGGTTGTCATGCACGATGGCCAAACCGGCAATGCCCATAGAGGCGCTGATGCCAATGCCATGCACCCGATGGCCTATGACTAAATCAAAGCGGTGAAAAATATCTAAATAGTCTTTAGAGTCATAGGAATAGAGGATATTAACATCTGGAAAATCGGCGTAAGCGTGCGGCAGTTCGTCAATATAATGGCACACCATTTCTATCTCATATTGCGGGGAAAAACGGCGGATAATTTCCCGGTATAATTGTTTGAGATATGAATAAGTTTCTGTGGAAACATGGTTATTGTTGGAGGCCAAATGGGTGCCGTAAATAAGCCCGATCTTTTTTACTTTTTGTATGTTTTTCTCATAACCAGCCGGTGCGCTGAGCAAAGCTGGACAAGGCAAAGCCAGCGGGTGATATGCCGCCAAAAATTGGGCGGTTGCCTCATCGCGGGTGGCAATTAACAGGGCGTCGTGTAATACCTGCCGCTCTAACGCAGAAAGAGTTTGCCGCGCCAAATTCGGTCCCGCACCTATACCTAAGAATAATGCGGGCAGCTTGCTTTGGGCGATAATTTTGTATAAAGGCTTACAAAAAGGGCCTTTCCATTCGGGAGAGCCTGCAAAAACGACTAAATCCAAAAAGTTTGGATCAGTGTCGTTTTTAAATGAATTGTCCAAAAAGCCCGTACGCAAAAAAGCGCGGATTAAGCTGTTCCCTGTCGGCCTGTATTTTTCCCAGCGTGCTGTCTTGAGGAAATTTAGTTGGGAAAATTTGCCTTGCCGAACTTCCGGATTGCGGTTGTAAATAATAGGATTAAAGGCCGGATAAATTTCTTTTAATAGATTAATACAACCCATTAAAATGAATTCGTCTCCGGGGTTCCATTGCCGGGTGGTGGAAAAGAGAATGTTTTTGTTCATATGGAAGAAGATGTGTATTTAGCAATAAATTTTTCAATATCCGTAAAGTCTTCTATTCTTTCCAAAATAGTGTCTTGGGGCCAGTCCCACCATTTAATCTGCAGCAAACGGGCCACTGTTTCCGGCGGGAAACGGTATTTGACTACTTTTGCAGGCACGCCTGCCGCCACGGCATAAGGAGGAATAGATTTGCTTACTACGGCCCCAGCGCCTACCACGGCGCCGTCTCCTATAGATACGCCGGACAGAATAGTAACGTTTTGGCCGATCCATACATCGTTGCCGATAAGGATATCCCCTTTGGCCCGTCTGCGTATTAGTTGTTTGTGGGCCTGTAGGTGAAAACGGTCTATAAAGGGATAAGAGGACACCCAATCTTTATCATGCTCTCCGCCGCATATTACAGTAACGTCATTGGCCAAGGAGCAGTATTTCCCAATCTTTAATTGAATATTCTTTGCACTTTTCCAAGAAAATATGCGCAGCAGATTGGCATAGGTTCCCTTCCCAATACTCAGTACGGGAATGTGGTCTCCAAAGAATCGCACATACACGCCAGGAAACTGCCGTAAAATTTTATGCCTTCTTTGCCAATCTGTAAACAGATGAAGCAGCCTTTTGATCATATAAGCAAAAATTTTTATTTCTTATCTTCGCTATAATAGCTGTAGCTTCTGTAATAGCCGTATTTGCCGTAAGATAACCCTTCCGGACGATAATGCCCGATGACGGCCCCCAATATTTTAATGCCGGCTTTTTGCAGTTTATCCAGAGCTACCTGCGCCAGTTTGGCGTTGGTTTGACCGTATTTAATAACAAATACGGCGCGCGGGATATATTTACCCCACAGCAAGGTGTCTGATACGGGCAGAATGGCGGGGCAGTCAATGACTACTTGGTCATAGTGCTTCTTGGCCCAGTCAATAAAATCGGCCAGTTTGGGTGTATTGAGCAACTCTGCCGGATTGGGTGGGCGTTGCCCGGCCGTCATGACAAAGAGGTTGGGAACGTCTTTGACGGGTTGTACATTATAGGCGTAATCGGCTTTTTTAGGATCAGAATCCCAAATATTGCTTAGGCCTTTTTCCGTGGAAAGCTTAAATACGCGGTGTACCCGTGCCCGGCGCAGGTCCCCATCTACCAAAAGTACTTTTTTGCCGGCTTGCGCCATCGCTACCAGTAAGTTAGATGAGAGATGACTTTTCCCTTCCCCCTGCAAAGAGCTGGAAATCAAAATGGGTGCGTTATGGTCGTCGGACAAAGCAAAATCCAGCATGGTGCGTACGTTACGTACATTTTCTGCCAGAAGAAAATTGCCTTCTTTAAGCATGGTGGCGTATTCGCTTTCTTTCTTTTTGCTTTTCTCATAGGGTACAAAACCCAAAAACGGCAATTTGAGTTTTTCTTCCAAATCTTCCGAAGATTTGACGCTTTGGTCCAAAAACTCCAGTATAAATACGATTAACAGGCCTAAAACGCCGCCCGCCAACAGTCCAATTGCCAAGTTAAGCAACTTGCGCGGGCGCACTGATTTTTCCGGAGTCACCGCGGGATCAATAATACGGATATTATTCCCGGAGAATTGCCCAGAAAGTTCTATCTTAATGCTTTGTACTAAGCGGCGGGTTTCCGTATTAATCTGGTTATTAACTGCGTTTAATTGATTTTGTATGGAAATTAAGTCCGGGTGCTGGGCCGTATATTTTGCCGCCAGTTTGGCGTGTTCGGCCGATAATTGGGCCGCCTGCTGTTTGAGCGTTTTAATGAAATCGCTGTTTACCACTTGCGGCATAGAATTGAGCAATTCTTGTTCTTCAGGGCTGCGTTCCGTGTTTTCCAACGCGGCAATCACGTCTTGGCCCATAAAGATGCGGTTGCTGACATTATCGGCCACGAATGTTTTGGCCAGCGTATTGGCAATTTCGGCCGAGAGTTGCGGATCATATGTAGTCACGGACACGTTGACCAAACGGCTGCGGGTAATAGGCTCAATGTATAAGGCCTCTTTTAATTTGCGGTATCCGCCAGGATTGGCAAATTGCTCGTAGCGGCCCAAATCCATGTTGCGGTACACTTTTTCCAACAGAGAGCGGCTTTCCAGCAATTGATATTGGGTGCGGTAATAATCTTCCTCACTGGTAAAAGAGCCATAAGGCGTGGCGTCTATTTTGCCGGCGTCTTCCTGGTTAATCATCATCAACACCGTAGCTTTGTAAGCTGGGCGCATAAAAATATTGATGAGTATGGCGCTTACTAACCCCAAAGCGATAAAGGCCACAATCAGCCAAAAACGCTTGAAAATAATATTTATATAGTAACTGAAGTCCAAATCTTCACTGTTATGAATCGTATCCATATAAACCCCTAAAACATACTCTGCGGTACAAATATCACATCACCCGGCAACAAGGTAATATCCATCATTTTGTTGCCTTGTTTGGTGATTTGGGTTACGTCTACATCTATTACTTTCTGTTGGCCGTTTTCCATGCGCAGCACGCGCACTTTGCCTGTAGCGGCGATATCGGTAAATCCGCCCACAGAGGTAATGGCTTCTAATACAGTCAGCGGTTTCTCGGGCGGAATTTCAATGGCGGCGGGTTTTTGCACTTGGCCCAGTACATATACCGTCTTGTTGCCGTATTCTTTAATCAGCATAGAAACTTGCGGATTTTTTAAATAGGTTTTCAATGCGTCGGAAATCCGGGTTTCTGCTTCAGCCACTGTATAACCGGCTATGTGTATATGCCCCACCAGCGGAAAAGTGATATTACCGCTTCCGCTGATACGTTGGGTGCGGTCCATAGCATCTTCCATAAATACTTTAATTTCCAGCAAATCCCCCGGCTGCAGAATGTATGCGTTTGATTGGCGGATTTGTTCAATGCCCTGGGCAATTTCCTGGGGCACGGCGGCAGATTGGGGCCCTTCCACATAGACGGGCGCCTGAGCGCAAGCAGCCAGCACAATGCCCGCGCTTAATAAAATAAAAAGGCATTTTTTCATAATTACCTATATTTTATCAAATATAATCCGATTTGAGTATTTATTCCAGCGGCATGGAACGCATATATAAACGGGACAATTCTTTTTCTTTTGGATACTTCTGTAAATACTGATAAGCCAGGCTGTGCGCCTGGGCACGCAGCAGGTCCCTTTGGTGTTTGTCCTCAGCGTAAAAACTCTGGTTCAAGTAGGCGGTGCCTAAATACAGTGCGTAACGGGGAGAGGGATAATGCGCCAGCGCCCGCTGATAGGCGGCGATTTGGTTTTCCGCTTTAAAGCCGCGGCCAAACAAGCGTAAACGCCAAGCGGCTGTTTTGTGCCAAGGCAGCCAACAAGCGGCAAGGCAGACTATGCACACGGTCGCGCGCAGCCAAGCTGAGGAGGAAACGGTATGAACGTGTCCTTTGTGATATGATGGACTGCATAACATGCCCAATACAAGGAAGAATAAAAAAGCGACTGCAGGAATGAAGAAATCAAAATCCACCATGCTGCCTATGCTCATGACCAACAGGGCAGAGAGCAAGGAAGCAAAAAGGTATTTTTTCCGTTCTTCCAAATGATTGATTCGTTTAAATGCCAGCCAGACAAACCAAAACACCCCCGCCAGTATAGGCAAAAAGCCCACATATCCCATACCCAACAACATTTCCAGCCAATCACTATGCAGCCGTTCTACATATTGCCTCAATTGCGTTTGCAGATAGGGGCTAATGACCACAGGCATGGCGCCTATTCCGATTCCCCATATGGGGCGTTCCTGCAATATATCAAAAGCGGCCTGATAGAGCATTTGACGCGTTTCTTCCGAAGTGCCGCCAAACCGCCCGGCGAAGGTATTTAGGCTGTCCATGTGGGTAATGACCCAGCCGGAACAAAGCAGAAACAGCCCGGCAATGACAGCGATTCCTTTGAGGCGGGTTTTTGTATGGCGCGTAATAAAAAGGGTGCATAAAATGCTGAAACAAAAAAGACCGCTTGCCAGCGCCAGCATGCCCCCGCGGGAACGGGAGAAAACAGCCCCTGCACATAATCCGACAAATACTAATATAAAAAAACCTTGCCGTAGATAAAATTGGTTTTTGCGTCTATGTGCGGCAAAATGGGCGTAGTCCAAAAACGACGTACATACATAACCCAATGTAACCAATGCGCTTATCCCCATAAAAGCGCCGGCATGATTGCGATTAAAGAAAGGCCCTATCCCGCCGCGCTGTCCAGCTAAGATGCGAATGTATTCTCCGTTAGGAAAACATAGCGCGCATACAGTGACGGCCAGCCCGCATAATGCAATCAACATGGCAAAGAAACGCAGCGAACGCGACGACTGCAGCAACTGGGGGACCCAACATACCAGCGCCGCATAGGTAATGAATAAAGAAATATGTTCCCAGGTATAGAGGCGCATAAGCGTAACCGGATACCACGCGGGCTTATCCAAAAGTGTTTGGGGAAAAGAGCATTGGATTAGCCCTAGCAGGATAAAAACGCCGAAGGTATACAAAACGGGTTTCAGCAACGGCGTCACCAGCAAATGACGGCGTGAAAATATCAAAAGCAACAATCCCACTACAATACCGCCCTGCATAATACTAAAAGCCCACGGCTCTGTGCCGGCAAATGCAAAAGTGGTAAAAAAAAGAGTTCCCGCCAATATGATTTTTAAGAAGAAGTCCATAGAGCTTATTGTATAAAATTTGATATAGTGATAACGATGAAAATTCTATTTATTTGTCATGCCAATGTATGCCGCAGTTTTATGGCGCAGCGGTGGCTGCAGCAGCTGCTGCCGCAGGCGGCAATCATTTCGCGCGGACTCTATGCAGACCCGGCTTTGCCGGTGCCTGAGAAGATATGGCATTTTTTGGAAGAGAGAGGCATTCCCCGTTCGCCGCATACGCCGCAGCTTTTGCGTAAAGAGGATTTGGAATGGGCGGATTTTATTTTTTTCATGGAACGGCGTCATTTGGAACAAGTGGCCGACCGCTATGCCCAGTACAGTGACAAAATGTGGTTGCTGCGGGATTTTGCCTGGGGAAAAGAAGAAGATGCTGCCGATCCAATAGGCCTTTCGGGCCGGGCTTTTGAGAAGAATGCCCGTTTGCTGTTAGAAGCGGTGTCTGCCGTTGCTGAGAAATTGGCAGAAAACAGATAACTCCCTTCATTTTATCTCTGCGTGTGGCCGGTTGTCCGGGGCGGAAAATTCTATGGAAAAAAATAAAAGAGCGATTTTTTATGCGGTTCTGGCCGCGGTATGCTATGGGATTAGCATTCCCGTTTCCGCGTTGCTTTTGAGCCGGATAAACCCGACTTTTATGGCTGCGTTATTGTATCTGGGGGCCGCTTGCGGTATGTTGCTGTTGAAGTGGGTGCGGCTAAGCCCGCCCAATACGCAGGAAGCCTCTCTTTCTCGTGCAGAAGGTTGGTATGTGGCGGGCATGATTTTGTTGGATATCGCTGCGCCGGTATTGTTGATGTGGGGGCTTTTGTTAAGTACGCCGGCTACTGTGTCTTTGCTTAATAATTTTGAAATAGTCGCTACGGCGTTGATAGCGTGGCTGGCATTTAAAGAAGCAGTGGGCAGCCGAATCTGGGTTGCGTTGGCTTTGATTACATTAGCCAGCATATTGCTGTCGGTGCAGAATTGGCGCGAATTGTCTTTTTCTTTGGGGGCGCTGTTGGTTTTGTTGGCGTGTGTCTGTTGGGGGCTGGAAAATAATTGCACTCGTATGATTTCACTTAAAAGCCCGCTTCAAATTGTGCTGCTCAAAGGCCTGGGCTCTGGCGGCGGTGCATTAATTTTGGCGGCTGTTGGCGGGGCGGTCCATTGGCCGGGGGTGGCTATAATTGCGGCAGCGTTAAGTCTGGGGGCAGTAGCATACGGCGGCAGCGTATATTGTTATATTTTGGCTCAACGAGATTTGGGGGCTGCCCGTACAAGCGCATATTATGCTTTGGCGCCGTTTGTAGGGGTTATTCTGTCTTTTTTGTTGGTGGAACAGGCGCTTTCTCTTTCCTTTGTGATAGCCTCTTTATTCATGGTGGCGGGTGTTTATCTGGTGGTATGTGAGCGGCATAGCCACCCTCATACCCATCTGCCCTTAGCTCATACCCACCGCCATAATCATCATGACGGACACCACAATCATAGCCATTCTTATCCGGTCAACGGAGAACACAGCCACTATCATGTACATGAGATGTTAACGCATGAACATGTACATCAGCCGGATTTACATCATACCCATTCCCACTAGTTGAAAAGGAATTTGCGGCTGAAGAAACTACGACTCCACTTAAAGAAGCGGTTTGTCTAAAAAGAGAATATGGCTGCTTGAAATTACCTGAAGATCGGCTGATGCAGAGCCGTTTTTTTACGTTTTGTCAGGCCTCGCGGTGCTCGCCTTGCCTTAGGCAAACTCGCACAACGCTGCGGCTTTCAAATCCAGCCGCGCGCAAAGCAGTTTGCGCGCTTACTGCCATGAAAAACCCCGCATAAAGCGGGGTATAAATGGTGGGCAGTACAGGATTTGAACCTGTGACCTTCCGCGTGTGAGGCGGACGCGCTACCACTGCGCCAACTGCCCTAAAATTGAAGATACTTTATTATAACAATTTTTTACTTTTATCTTCAAACCTTTCTGTTTGAGCCAAGCTGTCTTTTTATCGGGTTTTCCGCATAAGCAGAAAGGAGCCACCGGATACGGCGTTTCTTTTCTCCGTCGGCAAAAGAGCCCCATTTTGCGGGTTTATCTTATTTGCTATACTTACTAATAAGAGTAAATTAGACAAGGAGTTCAAACGGTATGGAATGGAGCTTGTTGTTTAACGCATTTATTGGTATCGTGGCAATTTTAAACCCTATTGGAAACGTGCCCATATTTTTGGAACACGTGGAAAATGATGAGCCCAAAGTACAACGTGCAGTGGCCGTACTGATGGCTTTATCCATTTTTGTCATGCTGACTGTTTTCTTTATTTTCGGTACGCATATTTTAAGCTTGTTCGGCATTACTCTGCCGGCGTTTCGTTTGGCGGGCTCTGTGATTATTTTGATTGTCGGCCTGCGCATGTTACAGGGGAAAAGCAAATTTGATCCCGCCGGTATTGAAACAGCCTCCGCCCAAGGAGGTACATTCACGCAGGCGCGCAATCGTTTGAGCCATATTTTGGTGCCGGTGGCGATGCCGCTGTTTATGGGACCGGGCTCTATCACGACGGTGGTGCTGTATGCTGAAAAAGTGAAAACTTTTCCGATGTTTGTGATGATGATTTTGGTGTTGCTGGCGGCTACGGCGGTGGTGGGAGTTTGTTTGGTGGTGTCTCGTAGTATTTTCAGTTTGTTGGGCACCAACGGGACACAGATTGTGATTCGTTTTATGGGCATGATTTTGTGCGCGATTGCCATGCAGTTTATGATTGATGGCGTAGCCCAGCTGCTGCCTGGTGTGCTTAATGCCAACTTTATTCACGGGGCGGTATGAGAATTTGTTTGCTTGAAAGGGGCGCTTAGCGGCGCCCTTTTTTTATGCGTTTTATTCTGTCTAGGCGGCAGGATATGGATTGATATACAATATAGTCATATGGAGCATTTTCAACTGGTATCTTCTTTTACTCCCTCCGGCGACCAGCCTAAAGCGATTGCCGCATTAGAACGCGGCGTGCGCGAAGGACAAAAACGCCAAACCCTGCTGGGGGTGACGGGCTCGGGCAAAACTTTTACTATTGCCAATGTAATTGCGGATTTAAATTTGCCCACGCTGATTTTGTCCCCCAACAAGGTGCTGGCGGCGCAATTATATGCGGAGTTTAAGCATTTCTTTCCGCATAATGCGGTGGAATATTTTATTTCTTATTACGATTATTACCAGCCTGAAGCCTATATCCCGCAAACGGACACCTATATTGAAAAAGATTCCGCCGTCAATGACCATATAGATAAACTGCGTCTGAAAGCCACTACCTCTTTGCTGACGCGGCGCGATACCATTGTGGTGGCCTCTGTATCTTGCATTTATAATATAGGTTCGCCCGACAGCTACAGCGAACTGTGCGTATACCTTAAAAAAGGCTTGGAAATGACGCGTGCGCAGTTGGGCGGGTTGCTAATTAAAATCCAATATGTGCGCAATGAAATGGAATTTGCTGCCGGCATGTTCCGCATGCGCGGGCCGTATGTAGATATCTTCCCGCCCTATGGCCTCAATGCCGTGCGCGTGGAAATCAAGGGTAAGACGATTGCCGGCGTATATGAAATCCACCCCGTTACCGGCAATGTAGTGACGGAACTCAATGAGGCCTGGGTTTACCCAGCCAAACACTTTGTAGTCAAAGACGAAGACCGCGAGCGCGCGCTGGACCAAATCCGCCAAGATTTAGCCAAACGCCACGGCGAACTGCAGGCCCAGGGCAAAGAGCTGGAGGCCTACCGCTTAAAACAGCGTACGGAATATGATTTGGAAATGCTGCAGCAGGCGGGGTTTTGCCCCGGCATAGAAAATTATTCCCGCTATATGGACGGGCGCCTACCGGGCCAGCGGCCTAATTGTTTAATAGATTATTTCCGCCGATATGACCAATTCCTTATGGTGGTAGATGAAAGCCATGTGGCGTTGCCCCAAGTACGCGGTATGTTTAATGGGGACCGCTCCCGCAAACAAATGCTGGTGGATTTTGGGTTCCGTTTGCCTTCCGCTTTGGATAACCGCCCGCTGAAGTTTGATGAATTTGAAAGTTTACTTCCTGCCACTATTTTTGTCTCCGCTACGCCAGGACCTTATGAGCTGCAAGCCAGCGGGGGGGAAGTGGTGGAACAAGTAATCCGCCCTACCGGGCTGGTGGATCCGAAAGTAACGGTGCACCCCAGTGCGGGGCAGATAGATCATTTGCTGGAAAAAATTAAAGAGCATATTGCCCAAAAGCAACGCACGCTGGTGTTGTCTATGACCAAAAAAACCGCGGAAGATTTAAGCACGTTTCTGTTGGAAAAAGGCGTCAAGACCCGCTATCTGCATTCTGATATTGACGCATTGGAACGGGTGGAAATTTTAAAACAATTCCGCCAAGGTGTTTTTGATGTGTTGGTGGGAATTAACCTGCTGCGCGAAGGAATAGATATCCCGCAAGTGGGATTGGTGGCGATTTTAGGCGCGGACAATGAAGGCTTTTTGCGTAATGCTACTACGCTTATCCAAATCTCCGGCCGCGCGGCACGCAACGTCGGGGGAGAAGTGGTGCTTTATGCCGACCGAGAAACGGAAAGCATGAAATATGCCCTGGGAGAAATGAACCGCCGCCGCGCTATCCAAGAAGCCTATAATAAAGAGCATCATATCACGCCGCGCACCATTGAAAAAGCCGAAGTGGAACTGAAAGAATTTGAAGACAGCGCCAAAAACGAAGGGCTGGGTATTTTGCACTCCGCTTTGCCGGCACCTACGGCGAAAAATATACATAAACTAGCCGCCGAATTGGAAAAACAAATGCGGGAAGCCGCCGATAATTTAAATTTTGAATTGGCGGCGGATTTGCGTGACCGGCTGTTTGAAATCAGACAAATGAAGCTTAAATAACAGTTTGCTCGGTATCTTGAAACAGCCGGGCGCTTAACCAAACGGAGACGGAGCGGCTTATACGGTTTTCCCGGGTTCTCTTAGGGGCGCAATGAGTGCCGCCGGCTTGATGAGCAGAGAGCCCGCAGGCAGCCGGCCAATCACTTGTATATGAGCCCGCGCAAAGCCTATTCAGCCGCCTCACAAGCCGACTTTTGCCGGGGAAGTGTTTAATTGCTAAAATACAATTATGGAAGAAATAACCCTTTCTATGCCATGCGTAAGCCGCATGGTAAGTGCAGAAATAGTAGACAGCACGCAGCACTTGGCCCGCGAACTGGCTTTGCAGGGGTGTGAGCCCCGCACCTTGGTGTTGGCTTATGAACAAACGGCTGCGTATGACCGGCATGGCAAAGCGTGGAGCTCCGCCCGCGGCGGTGTTTATTTTACCTTAGTATTGCCATTCCTACCGCTGGAGCATGCTTCCCAAAAGCTTGCGCATGCCGCGGCGCAGGCGGTGAGCCATGCTTTAAAAGAATTGTTGGATTTTAAAACCAAATGCACCGCTTCGGGTGATGTGTATGTTTGGAACCTCCGCGCCAAACGCTGGCAAAAAATAGCCGGTGTTTTGACGGAAACGGACAAGAGTCAAAACGGGCAGCCTTTTCTGTTGCTGGGAGTCGGGGTGCATGTGAACGACCGTGTGCCTGCTTCATCAGATGCCGCCAGCGTGAGAAAGCTGCTGGGCCGCGAAATTGATCCTGAATGGATATTGCAGGAAACGCTGGAAGCTTTTTGGAAACAATACGCTTTGTGGCAGCTGGCTTAATTTGCCCAGAGGCAATACATTATAAAACCCCGCTTTAAAGCGGGGTTTTTGTATATCGGTTCTGGCGTTTATGCGTCACCCAAACATTGTTTGACTTTGGCTACTAAATCTTTCAGCACGAAGGGTTTGGCGCAAAATGCTTTTACTTGCGGGAATGGCTGGAACATATGTTCAGACTCCACTAAGGCAGATGTAACAATAACAGGAATCCCATTCAGTTCGTCATCTTGTTCCATAATGGAAGCGACGGCTCTGCCGTCTAATCCTGGCAGCATGACGTCTAACAGCACCAAATGCGGGCGAATTTCTTTCATGCGGCTGATGGCGTCTCGGCCTGTTTGGCAGGTATGTACTTCATATCCTTCTTTTGCCAAAACCATGGTCAGCAGCTGCAGAATGGTCATTTCGTCTTCTACAATTAAAATTCTTTTTTTCATTTTGTATAACCCCAGGTTATTTTATTATACTTTTTTATATGGCAAAAAAAACCTTTAATGCATCTACCTGGAAAAATATGTTGGCATTTTCGGTGCCTTTTTTCAAGAGAGGCGAGACGGTGTTGGTGGGTTTTTCTGGCGGGCCGGACTCGGTATGTTTGCTGCATTTCTTGCATTATTTGTCCGGTAAAAAACATTTTGAACTTGTGGCCGTACATGTCAACCACGGGCTGCGCGGTGCCGCCGCAGAAGCAGATGCGCGTTTCTGCCGGGACTTATGCCGGCAGATAGGGGTGCCTTTATTGACCTATAAAAAAGCAGTGCGTGCGCTGGCTAAAAAACTGGATTTGAGTTTGGAACACGCCGCGCGCAAAGCTCGTTATGAAGCTTTTGTGCAGGCCGCCAAAAAGACAGGCGCCTCTAAAATTGCGCTGGGCCATCATTTAGACGACCAGGCGGAAACAGTGCTGCTTAACTTGCTGCGCGGCACGCGCGTTGAAGGTTTGTGCGGGATTCCGCTGCGGCGTGCGCTTAGTAAGAATACGGAAATTGTACGCCCGCTTTTGTGTGTAACGCGCGCGGAAGTGGAAGAGTATATAAAAGTAAACCAACTCTCGTTTGTGACGGATCAGACCAATTGTGATGAGGCCTACACCCGCAATTGGATTCGGCGGCAGCTGTTGCCTTTGTTAGAAAAAAAACAACCCAAAATCCGCCAACATCTGGTGGGCATGGCGGCACAATTGGCTGAAAAATTGAAGTAAAATACTCCGTAGTCTCTTTCTTCCAGAAAGCCTTGCATCGTTTTTTTTTTTTGATAAATTTTGTGTATGAATAAAATTTATCAAAAAAAGAAGGTAGAAATTAAAACGCTCTCTAGAGACAAAAATGGCGGTTTTACGCTTATTGAACTGTTGGTGGTTGTGCTGATAATCGGCATTTTGGCGGCGATCGCTTTGCCTCAGTATGAAACGGCGGTGGAGAAATCCCGCGCGGTGGAAGCTTTTGTGAATATGAAGCATGCGCGAAACGCTTGGAACTTGCATTATATGACTTATGGAACGGCTGATTCGTTGCCTAGGGCGCAGGATATTATGGAGCTCAGCGGAGGCCGGTGGAGTGACGACGGACACAGATACTGTACAAAAAACTTTATCTATGAAATGG
>CALUVB010000023.1 GCA_944324115.1 uncultured Elusimicrobiales bacterium | reverse complement strand
CTGCTTGGGGTGCGGCGGGGGAGCGAAAGGCGGAGCGATGTTTTTGTTTGAGATGAAGGCGAAAGGCAAAAACCGCGAGCCCGGCCTGCAGGCATTTGCCGTCAGGGAAATGACCGGAAGGCGAAGTTCCTCTTGGCTTATTTTAAAGCCCGCGGATAAAGAGTCTCCTCCCCATTAGGTAGAGAATTGAAAGGAAGAAAGGAAACGTAATGACTGATATGCTGGAGAAAAAGATTTCCTTGCTGTAATAATTAATCGGGTTTTCAAAGCCGCTTGTATTGATTGTTTACTGAAAGAGAAGCAATTTTACTTATAAAAAACCCCGCCGAAGCGGGGGTTTTTACAGTAGGTTGATTTTATTTCGTTTGCGGTACGCCGCCGGTTAAGTCTTTGATAGCGGCCACGGCGCCCAGCACATTGCTGGCTTCGTAAGGCATATAAATAATTTTATTATCTTTGCCTTCCGTCATCTTGGTCAGCGCTTCAATATATTTTAAAGACACTTGATAGCTGGCGGGGTTGGCGCTTTGCCCGATGCCGGCGGCAATAATTTTGACCGCTTCCGCTTCTGCGTTGGCCACTTTTATTTTAGCTTCGGAAATACCTTCCGCTTGTAAAATGGCGGCTTGTTTCATACCTTCGGCTTTTTTAATTTCCGCTTCCCGTACGGCTTCTGCTTTTAAAATTTGAGAAGTTTTCAAGCCTTCCGCTTCGGTTACCGTGGCGCGGCGGTCACGCTCGGCTTTCATTTGTTTTTCCATCGCTTCGCGAATGGCAGCGGGGGGAATAATGTCTTGCAGCTCCACGCGGTTTACTTTGACGCCCCATTTGTTGGCGGCATTGTCTAAGGTAACCAATAATTTGCTGTTGATGTTTTCGCGGGCAGTGTAGGTTTGGTCCAGTTCCAGTTCACCAAAGATATTGCGCAACGTGGTCTGGGTCAGTTTTTCAATGGCGTCTGGCAGTGATTCCACTTCGTAGGCTGCTTTTACCGGGTCTGTAATTTGAAAGAACAGCACGGTGCTGATTTCAATGGTGGCATTATCTTTGGTAATAACGCTTTGGCGCGGGAAATCATACACTGTTTCACGCATATCAATCACACTGCGCATTTCCATATAAGGCATGGAATAGGGGCGGCCGGTATTATCCAGATAATCCTTATAAGAACGCCATTGCATCAAATGCGGTTTATCCATTACCGGGATAATCCAGTTAATGCCTGGATAGAGCACTCCGTGAAATTTGCCAAAACGTTCTATGATAATGACTTGCGCCTGGCGTACCATAATGATACCCTTGACAATCAATACTACCGCGAAAAAAACCACTACAAACAGAAAAGTAACATACAAGTCCATTAGTTTTCTCCCTCCGTATTTGTAATCTGTGTGACAAATAACGTATTTCCTTCTATTTTTTCTACCCGTACTTCTTGCCCTTTCTTGGCTGGCGCAGCAAAATGGGCCCGCCAATTGTCTCCGTCGGTTTGCACCCGGCCAATATTATTTTTAGGGTCTGGTTCGCTCAATACTACTACCGTACGCCCAATCAAGGCTTCCACATTTGTTTTAATATTTTTGCTCTTGTGGTATAAATGTTTCAGCGCCAAAGGGCGTATGCTTATAAATAAAGCTAAAGACAACACAACGAAAATAAGCACCTGCCAGCCTAGTCCCAGCTGCAGCCATGAGGCGGCCGATGCTCCCAACAACCCCAGTCCAAAGCACATCAAGGAGAAGTCCATCGTAAATACTTCCCCTATGAAACACATTATGCCCAAAATTAAATAGACATAGTAAGCCACATTTTCCTCCTTTGGAAAAAGTTAATTTTTTAAAATATCCATATATCGGCGCAAGTACGAGAGGCGGCGTTCATCGCGCAGTTTATTTAAAATAAAAATCATATTAGCCAGCAGCCGCCTCAACAACGCCCGCGAAGACAACGGCGTCGCAAATGCGTCGTTCCATTCTAAATTGCGCCCATAAATATAGTCTTTACAATCGGCCAATGTCAACAGTTTTCCCCGGTCCGCCGGGTCAATAAACAGCGGTTCTTGTTCATTGTCTGACCAAAAGCAGGCCAAAACCCTGCCCGCCATGTCCACCACGCCGCAGTCCAACCCAAAGCGGGAACCAACCACCGCATACAAGCAAGCCATGCACAAGGCGGAGCCTTGTTTCTTTTGAATAAAGCGCCCAAAAGAGACGTCTTTAATGTCATGGGCTGCAGGCAGCACTGTAAACCCCTGCGCGCGGAAAAAGAAGCGGCTTAATGTATTGCTTATTTCTGCCGGTCCTGTACAGTTAGCCAATAAGGGACGGAGCATGTGCGCGACAGCATCTACTCCCGTGGTAATTTCGTCTCTGCTTAAGGCCGGATTGACAAAGCGGGAAACAATAGCCAAGCCTTCTTCTAAATCCGGATTAATTTTCCCGTTGAAACGAGCACATGCCTCTGCCAGCTCCTCCCAGCAGACTTCTTCCATGGCGCAGACCAGCGCTGCCGGTACTGCAGAATGAAAATCACGTTCAATCACTTCATGAAGTTCTTGCGGTTGTTCTTTCATGATGCGTGCCAATTCCCGGCGCAGTGTTTCGGCGCGGGGGCCGGTCTCTGCGTCTAAAAGTTCTATCAGCGCTTTAATATGATTATTTCCTGTTTTTGGCATGTTTATACCATAGCAAATTTAAGAGGCTTTGTGGGGTATTTTATATGACGGGAAACTGTAGAGCGTCTGGCTTTGGAGAAATGGGTAAAAATACATCTGTGCATCAAGTTGAGCCATACAAAAGAAAAACCCCGCTTATGAAGCGGGGTTTTGAGGCTGGAAGAAAGTTATTGAATGTCTTTTTCGTTGGCGGTAATCAGCAATTCTACGCGGCGGTTCATGGCGCGGCCGGCGGCAGTATCGTTAGAAGCTACCGGGTTGGAAGAACCATAGCCCACATATTGAATGCTTAATGTTTTTAAGCCGTTGGCTATTAAATAATCATATACGGCTTTTGCGCGCTGCTGAGAGAGCGGATTATTGATGGCGTCGGAACCGGTGGAATCGGTATAACCGGCCACGATGATATTGTTTTTCGGATATTTTTTCAATACGCGCAGCAATCCATTAAGCGTGGTGACGGACGCGGCGGAGAGGGCGGCATTGTTTGTATCAAATAAAATATCGTTTTTCAGCGTGATTACCAAACGAATCGTGTTGCCGTTGGCGTCTTTCACTTTTTGTACGTCGGCGATGGCGGCTAATTCTTGGGCCTGTTTGTCGTAATAATTACCCAACAGCCCGCCGGCGGCCGCACCGGCCAAGGCACCGTAAATAGCGCCGGTTTCGCTTTTGCCGCCAGTGTTGTTGGCAATAATGGCCCCCGCCAAGGCGCCTACCGCTGCGCCGCCGCCGGCTCCGATAGCCGTGCGTTTACCCGGCGTCGTGCACGCCGTAACCAATAAACAACCCGCCAAAACGGGCAAAAGAATTTTTTTCATAAGTTCTCCTTTTCATAGCCTAAGAGGCTTGTTGTGAATTTTAATGAACGGCTATATTTTAGCTTTTTTTAGGCTGTTAAGTGAATTTTTATTTACCCTTATATATATGCGGCAGCGTGTGTGGCGGCGGTGCGGGGCTTCCGCAGGCTTATTAATTTGCTACAATACTTTAATATGACGGAAAACGATTTTTACCAACATTATGAAGTGCCCCAAGATTTGCGTTTTTTTACGCAAGATATTTTGCGTAACGGGGGACTGAAGTGTACTGTTAAGCTGGCGCCTAAATATTTCGAAAATATTTTTACGCCGCCAAACAAAATTACTGAAGTCCGCACAGAGTTGGAGTTTTGGCCCGCCGGCAAAGAAATTATGGCCCGCGGCCGTGTGTGGGGCAAGCGCAGCGTGCGCTGCGACCGGTGTTTGAAAGAAACAGTGCAGGATTTTGATGAGTCGTTTTTGGAGAGCTATAGCGTACAAAGCGAAATAATTGATATAATGTTACTTGTGCGGCAAACGCTTGCGTTGACAGAAGACATACAGTTTTTGTGCCAGCCGGACTGCAAAGGTCTTTGCGCCCAATGCGGTAAAGATTTGAATGAAGGTCCGTGCGCCTGCCAGCCCGAAGTTTTATCGCCTTTTGCGGCGTTAAAAGGAAAATTTAAGTAAATTCATTTGACGTGTCAAATGCAGAGGAGTAAATACAATGCCTAATCCGAAGAAAAAACACACCCGTTCCAGAAGAGACATGAGACGCTCTCATAACTCTGTTATTGAAGTGGTGCAGCTCGTGGAATGCCCTAACTGCAAGGCAATGCGCCTGCCCCACAATGTCTGCCCTTCCTGCGGGTTTTATAAAGACCGCGTTGTAGTCGCTCAAAAAGCGGCTAAAAAAGAAGAAGCCAAATAACACTTCCTATGATTAGAATAGCCCTAGACGCTTTAGGCGGGGATTTCGGAGCCACACCCAATGTGCTTGGCGCGTTGGAGGCGGCTAAACGTTTGGACACCGAAATTATTTTGGTGGGAGACCAAACGGTTATTCGCCGTGAACTGACGGCGTTGGGGCATTCTGATTTACCTAAAAATATTTCCGTGGTGAACGCCCCCGATGTCATAGACATGGGGGCTGATCCCGCGCGGGAAGTGCGCGCCAAAAAAACAGCCAGCATTGTAGTTTGCGCTGAGCTGGTGCATAAAGGGCAGGCAGACGCTTTTGTATCGGCTGGACACAGCGGAGCCGCCATGGTGGCGGCGCTGCTGCGTATGGGACGTATCAAAGGGGTGCTTCGCCCCGCTATTGCTACTCCTATGCCGACGTATAAAGGAGTCAGCCTGCTGTTAGATGGCGGAGCCAATGCAGACTGTAAACCCATACACCTGCTGCAATTTGCGGTGATGGGGTCAGCATACATGGAAAAGGTTTTTGACGTTAAAGACCCTTCTGTGGGCGTTTTGTCTATTGGGGAAGAAGAAACTAAGGGCAATCATTTGGTTAAATGTACTGTGCCGCATATGCGTGACATTGGTGTAAACTTTAAAGGTACGGTAGAAGGCCGTGATGTAAATACCGGAGAAACCGATGTGATTGTCTGTGACGGATTTGTGGGAAACATCGTGTTGAAAATGGCTGAAGGGTTGGCCAAGACCATGATGAATATGATTAAGCGCGAAATCAAAAAACGCCCGCTGGCGATGGCAGGGGCGTTGCTGTCTAAGGGAGCGTTTAAAGCCGTAAAAAAACACACCAATCCCGATAATTACGGCGGGGCGCCGCTGGTAGGGGTGAACGGCGTGGCTATTATTTCGCATGGCAAGTCCAATGAAGTAGCCATATTTAATGCTTTAAAAACAGCGGAAAAATTGGTAAAAAAAGATTTTATAGGAGACGTAGCCCAAAAGATGGCCTCTTTAAAAGACACCTTTGAACGCATTGAGGCCCAATACGCGCATGAGGGGGTAAACCATGAGTGATTTCAAAGGCCAAAAAGTAGCTGTTACCGGTGCCACGCGGGGGATAGGTCTGGCCATTGCGCAAGCGTTTGTCCAGGCGGGCGCAGCGGTAGCCATATGCGGCACCCATGAAGAACTTTTACAAAAAACCAAAGAGCATTTGGAGTCTTTGGGCGGTAAAGTGTGCGCGCGGAAAGCTGATATTTCTAAAGGGGAAGATTGCGATGCTTTTGTAGCCGCCGCCGTGGAGGAATTGGGCGGTTTAGATGTGCTGGTCAATAATGCGGGTATTACCAAAGACGGCTTAGTGCTGCGTATGCGCCCGGAGGATTGGCAGAGCGTAATTAATGTCAATTTGACTGGTACCTTTTTGATGTCTAAAGCTGCATTGAAAGCAATGTTTAAACAACGAAGCGGAAGTATTATTAATATTTCTTCCGTCATCGGAGAAATGGGCAATGCCGGGCAGGCCAATTATGCGGCCAGCAAAGCCGGCATTATTGGTTTGACTAAATCATTAGCCAAAGAATTTGGTTCGCGCGGTATACGTGTAAACGCGGTGGCGCCGGGGTTTGTGCGTACGGCGATGACCGATGCCATGAGCCAAGAAATGCAAGAAAAAGCTTTTGAGGCCATACCGCTAAAACGATTTGCAGAACCGCAGGATATCGCCAAAGCAGTCATGTTTTTGGCCAGCCAAGACGCGGCCTATATTACGGGGCACGTGTTGGCCGTCAACGGCGGACTTTATATTTAAATATACATTCGGAGGACAACATGTCTGTAGAAAATGTGGAAGGAAGAGTGAAAAACATCATCGTAGAATTGCTGGGTGTGGAAGCTGACCAAGTAAAACCCGAAGCCCAGTTCGTCAATGATTTGGGTGCGGACTCCTTGGACACCGTGGAATTAATCATGGCGTTGGAAGACGAGTTTGATGTGGAAATCCCCGACGATAAAGCTGAAAAGATTAAAACCGTAGGCGAAGCCGTCAGCTACATTGAAGCGAACGCCAAAAAATAAGGGAACCGTGCCAACAGAGTTAGAACGTATAATCGGTTATTCTTTTACAGATGACGCTGTTTTAAAGGAAGCACTCACTCACAAGTCTTTTGCGGGCGAACACCGGGCCGCATGTCATAATGAGCGGCTGGAATTTTTGGGGGACAGTATATTAGGAGCCATCGTGGCTAATTATATATACCGCCAATGTCCGCATAGCGAGGAGGGAGTGCTTTCTAAAATAAAATCCAATTTAGTATCTCGTCATAATCTATATTTATGGGCTAAAGAATTGGATTTGGGGCGTTTTTTGCGTTTAGGCCATGGCGAGTTGGCTACAGGCGGCCGTCAGCGTGACAGCATACTTTCTAACGCTATGGAAGCTGTAATCGGCGCGGTGTATATAGACGGCGGCTACAGCGCAGCGGAACAAGTAGTGCTGCCGTGGGTGAAGACGCAGCAGCTTAGCCAGGACAGTGGTGACTATAAAAGTATGCTGCAGGAATATGTGCAAAAACGCAGCCGGTATATCCCTCAGTATGAAGTAGTGCAAACCGTAGGCCCCGAACATGATAAAGTGTTTACGGTAGAGGTGTGTTTGAACGGAAAACTTTTGGGTACGGGAAAAGGCAAAAATAAAAAATTGGCCGAGCAAAGCGCCGCTCACAATGCCTATACCCTTTTAATAAGCAAACCGGAAACGAAGTAGAACGGAGGCAGACGGTGGCTTTTAAAAAATCTACAACTAAAATATCTATTACTCCACCCAAACAAGTGGTGCAAGCCATTGAAAAAGCGAAGAAACGGCCTTGGGTGCTTATAGCGATAGCAGCCTTAATTCCGTTGCTTTTGGTTATCTTTTTTTCAAGCAAGTCAGCCACTTCTTCCGGTTCTTCTCATAAAGCGGGTAATTTGGAGGCGCTAGTCACCCGGCAAACCCCGCAGGAAATTGCTGAAGAAGCCACCACCGCTTTGCGGCAAGCAGATACACAAGCTTTTTTTGATATTTTAGATACCAAAGTAAAGGATCCCAATATAGTCAACAGCCATGGAGACAGCCTGTTGCTGGCGGCGGCCACTTTGGGAAATATAGAGGCGGTGCAGCGTTTGTTGGCCTTGGGAGCAGACGTTAATAAACAAAACTCCTATACTCGGGACACTCCCATTTTGCGCAGCGTTTACGGCGATCATGACGATATTACCCAGTTGCTGATATATGCCGATGCGGATTTGAACTTGCCTAATAATTACCGCCAAACACCTATGGGGCTGGCGGTGGAAAAACAAAAAAGCCAACTGATAGATTTGTTTTTGGCCAATGGCGTGCGTGCCGGATTAGACGGAGATACGTTGCTGCGTGCCTGCGCCCAGAAAAATAATATTGGGGTATTGGCTATGCTTAAAGGTGGCGTTAACCCCAATGTTAAAAATTCTGCCGGCAATACGCCTTTGATTATTTCCGCTTCGTTGGGGGATACCGCCAGCGTGCGCAATTTGTTGGCATATCGGGCTAATGTTAATGCCGCCAATAATGACGGCAATACCGCTATGATTTATGCGGCCCGCTATAATCACCCCGAAACCGTGTTGGCCCTGCTTGCTCCGCTGACTATGCAATACCGCGCGGATATCAATATGCAGAATAAAAAAGGAGAAACCGCTTTGTATTGGGCCGCCATGAAAGGATATACCCAGGTGGTTAAAATTTTGTTGGCCAACGGAGCCGACAAAAACTTAAAAACTACCGCTGGGGAGCGTGCTTTAGATGTGGCTAAGAAATATAAGCGGGACGAAATTATTAAGTTGCTGCAAATGTCTGCCAAACAAGTAAAAGATTTGTTTAACAGAGACCAAGAATCGCGTATGGCGGCCCAAGCTGCGGCTCAAGCCCGCCAGGCGGAGGCAGACGCCGCCCAAAACCAGAAGGGCCAATCTGCCCGTTAAGTTGCTGTTGCCCGTATTGATTTCAAACGCCTCCCGCCCGGAGGCGTTTGTCATATATGTCGGGGTTATAGTCCTGCACAGATACAAATAAGGCGTAGCTTTTATAGAGACAATATGACGGAGACAATAAGGATTTTGGGATTAATTCAGCCCCAGCTTAGCCAGCATTTGTTCAAATAAACCGGCCGCTTTGCTGCGCAAAGAAGAGGATGCCGCCGCTGAAGCTCCCCCGTGTTTTTGGGAATATAAAGCCAAAGAAAGCGCAGAAGTGTAAGAGGGGGAAAGTAAGTCTTCGCTGTCGGCAATCATATCATCATGCGCCGCCAGGCGCACCCGGCGCGGCCCCAATACGCTTTTGACTGCATTTTTTATTGCCAAATTGGCTCCGCCCCCGGTTAAGACGGCTTGAGGAGCGCCGTATTTTATATAGGAAAGTGATTGACGCAGTTCTTTTTGTATTTGTTTAATCAATTTATGGGCGGCGTCATCTAATACTTCGTCCATAATTTCATCGTCTCCGTAAGCATATTCTTTCAGCAGGGCCTGCGTGCTTTTTAAATCATTTTGCAGAATGTCAGCCACTTCCTGCACAATATATTCCGCCCCAATGGAGAGTTCCAAGGCATCTTCCAGCATGCCTTTATGATAAATGGCGGCAGAACTGTTGGCTCCGCCTATATCCAAAAGAAGTACCCCCGTCTGTTTTTCTTCCGGCTTGATGAGGTTTTCACATAAAGCTAAAACAGTAGGTACGGCTTCAAAATCTTCGCAGCCGGCAGCCGCCAAGACGCGGCTTAAATTTTTTAGATGTGAGGAAAGGCCCAGCGAAACAAATGTTTCCGCTTCCAGGCAATTGCCCACCAATCCTACGGGATTTTGTATTCCCGTTTTTCCATCTACGCTATAACTTTGCGGCAGCAGATCCACTACTTCCAAATTTTCCGGCAAATCGGGAGGAATGGATTGGTCTAATACGAGGCGCACGTCTTTGTCTTTAATCAAACCGGAAGAATCGGCTATCGGCAGAAAGCCCCCGCAGCGACGGAAGCTTAAAAAGTTCCCGCGCAAGCCTACCACCACGGTCGGCGTAAATGAAATATATTCGTTCATTTGCCCCAAAAGGCGGATGAGAGACTGCACTGTCTTTTGAAAATCCAGCACATAACAGGCGCTTACGCTGGAGCATTTTTCATGCAGTGCATGACGCACGCGGCAGGTGCCCGTGTTCTCATCATATATTGTTAATACGGAGGTTATTTGTCCGCTGCCGAAATCCAGCGCGATAAAGTTCTGGCTCATAAGCTTATTTTATCAAATTTGACGTTGCGGCTTCCCCGGCGTGGGGCCGTCTAAAATCCCATATTTTACGACGGAGAAATGTAAAAATTTTCTATAATATATTTAATGATAGAGATTAAAGATTTATCCTTCCATTTCGGTTTGCGCACGCTGTTTGAAAACGCCAATATACTGCTGCCTGACGGGTTAAAAGTGGGGGTGGTGGGGCTGAACGGGTGTGGAAAATCCACTTTATTTAAACTCATTACCGGGGAACTGTTCCCAGATGGGGGGAAGATTGAAATCTCGCGCAGTACGCAAATCGCCTCCGTCGCCCAGGATATCAAAGACCCTTCCAAGAAACTGCTGGAGTTTGTGTTGGAAGCGGATAAAGAAATTACCCGCCTTAACCAAGAACTGCTCCGCCCGGATCTTTCTGGTGAGCGTATGGCGGAAATCTACGACCGCCTGGACAGTTTGGGTGCACATGCCGCCCAAGCGCGCGCCAGCGCCATTTTGAGCGGTTTAGGATTTGAAAATGCGGATTTTGAACGTTCTTTGAAGGAATTTTCCGGCGGCTGGCAGGTGCGTGCCAACTTGGCGGCTACGCTTTATGCTCCCAGCAACTGGCTGCTTTTAGACGAACCTACCAACCATCTGGATTTGGAAACTTCCACCTGGCTGGAGAACTATTTGGCTAAGACGGATAAAACAGTGCTTCTTATCAGTCATGACCGCCATATTTTAAACCGCCTCTGCGATAAAATCGTGCTTGTGGAGCAAAGCCAGCTTAAAATGTATAACGGCAATTACGACACCTACGAACGCACGCGCGAAGCGGAACAAGAAGGCGCGCGTTTGGCAGCAGCCAAGCACGAGCGGGTGGTGGCGCATTTGCAGTCTTTTGTGGACCGCTTCCGCTATAAAGCCACCAAAGCCAAACAGGCCCAAAGCCGTATCAAGATGATAGAAAAGATGGGGGAGCCTCCCGCCGTGGTCAAAGACCCGGAAGTGCATTTTCAGTTTCCTTCTCCGGCGCATTTGACGCAGGCACTGGTGACGATAGAAGACGGCGTAGCCGGCTATGACGACAAACCCGTTTTGCAACACCTTACTTTGCGTGTGGAACCCGATGACCGCATAGCGCTTTTGGGGGCCAATGGCAACGGAAAATCCACGCTGGCCAAAATTCTTTCGCACCGTTTGCTTCTGATGAGCGGGCGCATGACCATGGCCAAAAAAATTAAAGTCGCCTATTTTTCCCAGCACCAAACCGAAGAATTAGACGTGGACAAAACTCCGTATGAACAGCTCTCTGCGTTGATGCCAGACAGTACCGAAACACAAATCCGCGCGCAGTTGGGGGCGTTTGGCTTAAACAAAGCCAAGTCGGATACGCTTATCGGCAAACTTTCCGGCGGGGAAAAATCCCGTCTGCTGTTGGCGCTTATCACGCGTGATGCGCCGCATCTGTTGATTTTAGACGAGCCGACAAATCATTTGGACATTCTTTCCCGCCAGGCTTTATTGGAGGCGCTGAATGCCTATGAAGGAGCAGTGGTGCTGATTACGCACGATTTGCATGTGATAGAAATGGCTTGCGATACATTGTGGTTGGTTAAAGGCGGCACCTGCCAGATTTACCGCGGGGATTTGGAAGATTACAAAGCCAGTCTATTAAAACACAATGACAAAGCCAGCCCCGCCAGCGACAAAGAAAACGCCGCCGAAACCCGCCGCCGCACCGCCGCCCAACGCCGTGCGGAGATGGCCCCGCTGAAAAAAGAAATACGGGAGCTGGATAAAAAACTGGAGAAATTGCACAAACGCAAACAAGAACTGGAAAATTTGCTGCTCCAGCGCTATGATACCGACAACAGCATAGAGCTGGCTCTGTTGGGCGACCAACTGGCAAATGCCGAGGAACGCTGGCTGTTTTTAAGCCAGCAGTGCGAAGAAATTATGTCAGATAAAGAGGCAGACGCATGAGTGCCTTTGACGCTTTGCCCGCCGCTTTGCAAGCGGCCCTTTCCCGTCTGCATATCAGCCTGCCTACGCCGGTGCAGCAGGCCGCCCTGCCGCCGGCTTTAAAAGGACATGATGTGTTGGCCACTTCCCAGACCGGCACGGGCAAAACTTTTGCGTTTTTGCTTCCGCTTTTGGTGCGCTTGCAGCAAAGCCCGGATACGACGGCGCTGATTCTCTCGCCCACGCGGGAGCTGGCCCAGCAGACGCAAGAGGCTTTGTATTCCCTTCTTTCTGCCCCCGAAGAAATGCCCTCTGCGCTGATTATCGGGGGGGATAATATTCATAAACAGTATGCGGATTTGCGCCGTAAGCCGCGCATTATTATCGGCACGCCGGGGCGCGTGATAGACCATATCGGGCGTAAGAGCCTAACGCTTAAAAACACCTCTTTTGTGGTGCTTGACGAAGCGGACCGTATGCTGGATATGGGCTTTATCCCCGATGTGCGCAAAATTTGTTCCGCCGTGCCCGGTGCGCGCCAGACTTTTTTGTTTTCCGCCACCCTGCCTAAAGAAATAGAGGAACTGGCGGAGGGGTTTTTGCATAATCCGGTGCGGGTGCAAATTGGCTCCGTCACGCGCCCGGTGGATTTGGTTCTGCAACAATTTATCCGTCTGAACACACGTGAGAAATTGCCCCAGCTGGTGCATGAGCTGCACACGCGCAAAGGGCTGGTGCTGGTGTTTGTCAAAAGCCGCCACGGAGCGGAGCGGCTGGCTAAACAGCTTAAACTCTACGGCTGCAAAGTGGCGGCCCTGCATGGGGATTTGCGCCAAAGCCGCCGCCGCCAGGTGATGGAGCAGTTCCGCCTGGGCGATGTAGCGGCACTGGTGGCTACCGATGTAGCCGCGCGCGGCATAGATGTCGACGGAATTACCTGCGTGATTAATTACGACTTGCCTCAATGCCCCGAAGATTATATTCACCGCATAGGTCGTACGGGCCGGGCGGGCAGTGTGGGAACGGCACTTTCTTTTGTGACGGAAGATAAAGAAAAATGGGCGGCTATTTGCCGCGTGTGCCGTTTGGGGAAACTGACCGAGCTGACCAAAACCAGCCAAGTTTTACCCGCACCTAAATTTGTACCGGGCGCGCCGCTTAAAAAGAAAGAATCTTTCCCATGTGCAGAGGCTGTTTCTAAAGAGGGGAATTATACGAAGTCCACTGTTTCTTGCCGTGCAGAAGCAAAGCGCATAGACCGTGCAGAGAAGGCTCCGCGCCCAAATGCCCTTGCTCGCTCAGAAAACCCAAAAGACGCTGACAAGACGTATCACTTAAAAGACGGCACGGGGGAGCTCGTTCCGCTCTCCATACAACAAAGACATGCGCGGCCAGTCCCCATGTCTCCAACGGAGCGGGGAGCCGTATGGAAAAAGGGGCGCAGGCGGGATTTGCCGCGTCAAGCGATGCAGAACGCGCCGACGGCATTTTCCGCTCACGCTGAGACTTCTGCGCCACATACTGCGTCTGCCAACCACAAGCCGATTGCTACATTTCATAAGGCTTCTCACGCCGCTGCTGTTTTGGCCCAAGGAGAAAATGAAAATTCGTTTTGGGCAAAAAATTCAGTACATATATTGCGTGTGGGAAGCAAGAAAAAAGCCGCCGCTTTAGTTCGGGATAATCATCGGCAGAATTCGGTCCGGCTTCGGCGTGCGGAAACAGACGCGCCGGCTGCCAGCGGGCATAAGAAATCCCGGCGCGGGACTTCCCGGGGGCGTCAAGCCGGCTTGCGTACCAAGCATAAAACATTGAACCGCCGCAAGAGACGCTGATTTAGAAATAAAACCTCTTGGCTGTGAGTCAAGCGGTTGCTTTTGTTGCGCCAAAGCCTCAAAATCAGCTTCTTGTTTTCATTTTAACTAGCATGGCTTAACATAAAAAAGACCCCTTTTAATAAGAGGTCTTTATTTATTTTTGAAAATAACGGAAGATGTGTTTTATTTGCAACCGGTCAAAATTCCTTCCACCGGATTATTGCAAAGCCACACGCCGTTTTTGTCTGCTCCATTGGCGCAGCAATAGATTTCTTGTGTGACTCCGGCGTCAGACACGACTGGGAACATCATTTGCAGTTTATAGCCGCTGGGGTTGCTGGTAACCGTCAAACGATCCGTACCTAAAGTATAGGTGAAATTGCCATCTATAAAAGAAGGACCGTCTAAATTCGTGCCAGGGAAGCCCACATCAAGCTGGTTAAATTGCAGCGGGGCGGCGCCGTTGATGGATTTATAACGCAAGGCGGAATCATATATCGTTTTGCCGTGGCTGAGCCCTTCCATCATTTCCGCCCGACGGACACTGCGGCCATATTGTGGAATGGCAACGGAAGAAATAATCCCGATGATCATCACTACTACTAATAGTTCCAACAGGGTAAAACCTTTATTCATAACAGGTGGCTCCTTAAATCTATATATATAAAGTATAGTGTTTTCGGTTTTTTGTTTCAAGCCGCCGGAAGAAAATAAGTATTTGTTGTGTTGGAAAATTTTGAAGGAGAGATAGGATAGCAGTATTTTGTTGTATTTGTCAACCCCTAATTTAAATAAAGCTTGAAATAATTTTTTCAATTAGCTAAAGTGTGGTGGTAGGGTAGTTTAAATTACTAAGGAGGATGTACTGCATGAAGAAACTACTGGGCTTACTGTTGGCCATGGCTGTGGCCTTCCCGGTAAGCGCTAACGTGTTAAATAACGTAGAGTTGAAAGGTGAAATCCAGACCATTGCTTCTGATGCTCGTCACGATGCGACCGAAGTATACGGTTCTGGCACGAACTACCGCGTGTTGGCGGGTCTGTCTGCTGAATTAGTGGAAGACGTAACCGCCAATGTGCTGTTCCAGTACAACAGTGCTTGGGACGGCGCTACGGCCGGCAGCAACCTGGATACCTATTGGAACAATGTGAACTTGGTGGAAGCCAATGTGGTGCTTTCTAATTTGTTTGACCGCTTTGAACTGACGGTAGGCCGCCAGTTCTACGGTGATGAGAACAGCGCCGTGATGTACTTTGGCCCTGACCACTACATCTTCAACATGAATGCGGCTCCGTCTTTGGACGCGGCCAAACTGGTCTACAGCGATGACTTCAAAGCCATCACCCTGTTGGCCGGTAGAGTAGAGGCCAATGCGGGTTTGGGCAATGAGTATTTTGATTTGTATGGTGCTGACATCCGCTTAAATCTGACGGACGCGCTGAACCTGCAAGTTTATGGTTATGATTTCGTTGCCAATGCCGACACCATGGCGTTAGGCGAAGAAGATCATAACGGTTTCTATGGTGCCAAATTGGGCTATGCGGCTGAAGTGGGTGTTTTGAGTGTAGAATATGCCCGCGCCCATGGCGGCGATCGCTTAATCAAAGAAAGCCATGACAATCCGTATATGATTAAAGTGGACGGCTCTTTGAATATGGAAGCTTTCACGCCCCGCGCTACCTTCATGTATTCTAAAGGCGAAGTTTCTCCGTTTGGCAACTATCGCCCGGGCTTGTTGGTTGGTCACGTTCGCAATATTTATGAATATTCTGTGGACTGGGACAACAACGGCTTGAGACTCTTCAACGTCGGTGTGGACTACACCTTGGATAAATGGGTGTTCTCCTTGGACGGCTATTCCTTCCAGGATCGCACCGCCAGCGAATCGGCTACCTTGGAAGCTGACCTGACCGCCAAATACAACCACAATGAATATGTGCAGTTGTTTGCTGGCATCGGCTATGGCAAATACGGTGGCAACGCCAAAGAAGCTTTGGGCGCCTCCGACAACACCATTGGTCAGCTGGGTATGTTAATTAAGTTCTAATCTGTTTGAACACAGACAAAACCCCGCCCCATAGAGGGCGGGGTTTTTTATAGGCCGCAGGGAAAGGTGGGGCGGTTGCTAAAACTCTTTTGGCTGTTTATAAAACATTTGGCAAAAATATATTGGAGAGGTGCTTTCGGCAATAAGACGGAAAAGGAAGCATTACTAGACAATGAATTGCCGGGTCTTTTGCGGCTAGGCCCGCCGGAAAATCCTTTCCTCGCGCTCATAAAAAGAAGCCAGACAAAAGAAATTTTGTACCCAAATTTCTGCTATAATGAAAAGGTAGTCACCATAATTAAGGAGGAGTCCCCCCCATGAGAAAACTACTGGGTTTGTTTCTGACCCTCACGCTGGCGTGGCCTGTAAGCGCTGCCGTGCTAGACAATGTGAAACTGATTGGCGAGATTGAAGCCATCGGTTCAAGCAGTAATATATCTGATGATTTCTTTACTTCCACCGGTGCCGCTTCACGCGTGTTAGCCGGTCTGTCCGCCGAGTTGGTGCCGGACGTAACAGCCAATGTACTGTTCCAGTACAGATCAAGTCTGTGGGACGGCGCCACCGCAGGAAGCAACCTGGATCATTATTGGGATCAAGTAACTTTGGCTGAAGCCAATGTGGTGCTTTCCAACCTTTTTGACCGCTTTGAACTGACGGTCGGCCGCCAGTTCTACGGGGAAGAAAACAGCCCCATTATGTATTTCGGCCCTCGCCATGGCTATCTCTTTGCGTTGGTACCAGATTATGTCGTTCCGATTGATCAGACGTCTTTGGACGCGGCCAAACTGACCTACGCCGATGATAAGTTTGACGTAACCTTGCTGGCGGGCACATATACCCCTGTAACAATACCGGGACTGCCTATCCCGCACGCTGACCTTTACAGCATTGATTTGGGCTGGCACGCTACGGACGCTCTGTATGCCCAACTTTATGGTTACACCTTGACCAATATGAAGGAGGTCGCGGGAGAGAATGAAAATTTATATGGTTATTACGGGGCTAAATTGACCTACGCGCCCGAATCTTTTAAAGCAAGCGTGGAATACGCCCGGGGACACCAGGGCGACCGCTTGATTAAAGAAGGCCACGACAATCCCTACTTTATTAAAGTGGACGCTGCTTTGAATTTGGACGCCTTTACCCCCAGAGCTATGTTCTATTACCAGAAAGAAGATCCCTCTTTGCTTTCGGACTTCCGCCCCGGCTTGATTTACGGCAAAACATTTTTGATACTGCCTTCGGAGAATTTGTATGAGAGCCGCGTATTCAATGTGGGTGTGGACTACACTTGGCACAAATGGACGTTGTCCTTGGACGGCTTCTCTTTCCAAGACAGAACGGCTCAAGTAAGTTCCACCTGGGAAGCGGATCTGACGGCCACCTACCAGCATAATGAATATGTAACCTTGTTTGCTGGTTTGGCTTATGCCTCTAAGGGTGAGCTTGCGCAGGCGCTTGAGCAAGAAGACGCTACCCTCTACCAAGTGGGAATGAACGTGAAGTTCTAATCTGTTTTTTACAGATAAAACCCCGCCCCGTAACGGGCGGGGTTTTTTGCGATAAAGTACGCCTAGCTGTGCTGCACAGTAGTCCGTCTGACAGAGCCACCCTACCCAAAAGCACGTAGCTGTCTTGCGCTTTCCCGGAAGCATTGGAGCGGACAGCCCTTTGCCCTAAAAGGAAAAGAAAGATGTGTTTCAGCGCAGTTCCAAAAGAGCTGTGTTTCCGCCTGTTCACTTGCTTGGGTAAGCGTATCTATTTGTGATGAAAAAGGAGTTGTTGCCTACATATAAAATTGTTGATTTTGGGTATTTGTGTCTTTTTTTGTCATCAGTAAGACAAAAAGGGCGTATTATAGCCCGGCTCTTGGACAAGCAAGGGCTTGGTGCGGAGCAAAGACGGGGTTCCTTTATATATACAAAATAGATACAATACATAAAGACATTACCTTGGGCAAGGGGGAAGTATCGTATGAAGACATTCATTCGTTGGGGCGCAGTATTCGGGCTGGCTTTTTTATTTTCTTTTGCAGGCGCGCAGGAATTGCAGGTAGTTTCTGCCGCCCCTAAAGGCGATACACAAGTAAGTGGCCGCAATGCTATTACGATTAATTTTAACCAGCCGGTAACTGCTTTATCGGAGCAGGCTGCTTTTGCTTCCGACGCGTGCCCAATTCAGATTATTCCCAGCGTGGAGGGTACATGCCGTTATGCTGGCACGCAAGCCCTGCTTTTTGAACCTAAAGAGAACTGGCAGCAGGCTACTCAATACACAGTAACCCTTCCGGCTTCCTTTGCCTCTGCCGTATCCGGCCAAAAATTAGGCCAAGATTATCAATGGACTTTTGACACAGCCCGCCCTACGGTACAAAATGTTTCTCCTTATAATAATGAAATGTGGATTTCCCGTCGGCCGTTGATTTATGTCACTCTTTCCCAACCGGTAGATATGGCTTCTGTGGCGTCAGCCGCCCGTTTAACTTATCAAGGGGTTAAAACAGACTGGGTCACTTGGATTAAATCTTTTTTCAATATGGCTGATGAGAAGGCGGCTTTGGAAGAAATTTCCGTTCCGCTGCAAGTACGCGCTTTGACGCAGGAAGAATATGACAAGAGCTATTCTTATTTGGACAAGGACCGGGTTTTCGTGCTGGTGCCTGGACAAGATTTGCCTCCCGGAACCGCTGTTTCCCTTACACTCAGCCCCGCGCTGCGGGGCAAACAGGGGGTGTTGGGGTTGGCTCAGCCTTATACTTCATCTTTCTATACCTATCCGCCGTTGCAGGTGGTGGGAGGAAACTATAGCGGTTGTCTTCCTTTTGATGCGTATATCTCCTTTTCGTCTCCGGTACGTTTGGCGGATTTGCTTGAGCATATCACTGTTTCCCCGGCTTCCGCTTTAACAAACGTAAGTGAACAAGAAGCTCAGACTTTGGGCCGCCAACGAAGCGGCGAAAATCCCGGAGAAGGGTGGTTTGAAATGCCTTTTTCTTTTTTAAAATTACAACCCGGGGAGACGGTGACTGTAATAATAGATAAAAATTTGCCGGATATTTACGGAAATAAATTAGGGCAGGCGCAAACGCTGCAAATTTCCAATAACGGTTATTGTCCCGCCGCCACTTTTAAAGGCGGACAAGGCGTGCTGGAAAGTTATTTGCCCCTGCGTCACCCGATTGATGTGCTTAATGAAAAGGAATTGCAAGTCCGTGCGGCACGTTTCAATAAACAAGATTTTATTTCGTTTGACCAAAAAAACGTATCTTATTGTTCTGAAGCGGAAATAGCGGCGGCAAATCTGCAGTTTGACGGGGCCTATTCTTTTGATGTGTCGGCTAATAAAACGCAAAAAACATATTTGGACTTGAAAAAATTCAATCCTACCGGACACAACAGTATTATTTATTCCCAAGTTAAAGTTCCCAGCAAAAACAGAAAAGAAGGCTTTTGCTGGGTATCCGCCACGGATAATATTACAGATTTGGGGGTTACGCTGAAAACCTCCGCCGAAAATATATTGGTCTGGGTTACTTCTTTGCAGACTGGGGAAGCGCAAGGCAGCCTCAATGTAGAAATAAAAGACCAGAAAAATCGTACGCTGTGGACGGGGAGCACCGATGAAAACGGCATTGTATTGGCTCCCGGTCTAAATGAGCTGAAGCCTTTTGCCCAAAATGAGTGGAGCACTCCGCAGGTGTATGTGTTTGTTACCAGCCCCGGTGGAGATGCCGTGCTGGCCAGCACATGGAACGACGGATTGGAGCCGTGGCGGTTTAATATTAATTATAACTATGCCCCGCCTAAGACAATGGCCAAGACCGCTTTGTTTACGGAGCGCGGCGTATACCGCCCCGGAGAAACGGTATATGTGGCCGGCTTGACCCGCCAGATGAAAAATGGGCATTGGGCGCTTGCTCCGGATACGAAAGGTACGCTCAAAATTTATAATTCACGCGGAGAAGAAGTCTCAACCCAAACTCTTTCTTATGCGGCGGGAAGCGGCGGTTTTTCCGGGAAGTTTGATTTGCCGCAAGACGCCGTGACAGGCTCTTGGTATATGACGTTTACGCCGGCTTCTTCAGATGCGGAGAGCTATTATTCTTTTCAAGTGGAAGCTGTGGAACAGGCTGATTTTAAAGTCAATTTGCGTACCTTGGAGCCTTTTTATCTCAGCGGTCAAACGGCTAAGCTGACAGCTTCGGCCGATTATTTGTTTGGCGCGCCGGTATCCGGGGGAAAAGTAAATTGGAGTGTACGCTATATATTCTCCAATTATTCTCCTAAAGGGTATGAAGAATATACATTTGTGCCGTATTTTGTAGAGCGGGATTTAACCGATCATTTGCTTACGCAATCTTCCGGGAAATTAAATGAGCAGGGGCAGATTAATTTTGACGTTGCTCTGCCTCAAGTGACGGTACCCCAGCAGGTATATGCAGAGGCCGGAGTGCAGGCTCCTTCCGGTCAGCAGCTCTTTGCCCGCACTGATTTCGTGCTTAATCCGGCGGCATTTTCCTTAGGCGCCAAAATGGAAAATTATAATGTGGAAGAAGGCAGCCCTGCCCAGGCCCATATTGTAGCGGTTACTCCGCATGGAGAGGCGTTAGACGGCGTAAAAGTGAAGGCCACGATTCAAAAAGAGGAGTATTTGAGCGTGCGCAAAAATGGCTTAGCCGGCCGGTTGGAGTGGGTCAGTGAACGTCGGGTAAAAGACTTCCCTTCCCAACAGTTTACAGTGGGAAAAGACGGCTATGATTTTTCGTTTAATCCGTCGGAGCCCGGTTCCTATCAAGTCTCTTTAACCGCCACAGACAGCCAGGGCCGCCATGTGCAAGGCGGTTTTGGGTTTATGGTGTATGGCCCCGGGGAAGCGTTCTGGAAACAAACAGACGATGATATTTTGCAGTTAGAATTAGACAAACAAATTTATGTTCCCGGAGATACGGCGCGTATTTTAGTTAAAAGCCCTTATCAAAGCGCCTTGGCTTTGGTTAGTGTGGAAAGAGAGGGCGTGTTAGATGCCTGGACTGTGCCGGTGTCTTCCGGGGCAGATTATGTGGAAGTGCCTGTCAAGGAATCCTATCTTCCCAATGTTTTTGTGGGGATTACATTGGTGCGGCCGCGTGCGGCTGCGCCCGCATATGACAAAGAAGGGCTGGATTTGGCTAAGCCCCAAGGCAAAACGGGATATGTCAATTTAAAATTGTCTCAAGAACTGCGGGAAATAAAAACGGAAGTAATTCCCGCCCAGGCCAGTTATCTGCCGGGAGAGGAGGTCAGCCTAAGCTTGCGTACTTCCGTACAGGGCAAAGGCGTGCCGGCTTATGTGGCGGTGATGGCGGTAGATGAGGGGGTGCTTTCCTTGACCGGATATAAGCGGCCGGATTTGATGAACGTGTTTTATGCTCCACAGCCTTTGTCAGTTTCCACGGCAGATAACCGCGTATTTATTATAGGACAGCGCAACTTCGGCGAAAAAGGGGAAAACCGCGGCGGCGGGGGTGGTGCGTCGGACAAATTGGGCGGCGCAGACCTGCGCAGTCATTTTGATTTCACCCCTTATTTTAACGCTTTTATCCGCACTGACGCCAAAGGCCGTGCCAATGTGCGTTTCACACTGCCGGATAATTTGACTACGTTCCGCATTATGGCGGTGTCAGCTACGGTGCAGGAATTTGGCGGCGCGGAAGCCGATGTGAAAGTCTCACAACCTATTATGGTTACCCCTAAAATGCCGCGTTTTGCCCGTACGGGAGATAAATTCCAGTGTGGGGCCGTTGTATATAATTACGAAGATGAAGTCGGAGATATTACCCTTTCCGCTCAAGCGAAAGGAGCCATTCGGTTAAGCGGCGGCGAGCAAAAAATCCATGTAGAAAAAGGAGCGGCCCATGTGGTCAGCTGGCCGTGCCATGCCGAACAACCCGGCGAGGCGGAAGTGTCTTTTTCGGCTAAAACGCCGCATCATGCAGACGGCGTGAAAGTCAGCCTGCCGGTGGTGGCAGTGGAAAAAGAGCAGACCTTAGCCCTTTATTCCGCGACGGGAGAAAGCCAAGAGCAAGTGCTTGAAAAACCTGTCTCCGTCAATGAAAAGGCTGCCGCAAAAGCGGCGGTGAGCTTGGCTTCTACGGCGTTGATTAATTTGCGCGGAGGAATTGAATATTTACTAAATTATCCGTATGACTGTTTAGAGCAAAAAATGTCCAAAATCCGCCCGGTGATAGATGGCTCTGAGATGATAGAAGCGTTTGGACTGGGTGATATGACCCAGTATAAGAAGCAAACGCAGGATATTTTAAATCAGATGACCCGCTATCAGTCTGATACCGGAGGGTTTGCTTATTGGCCCGACGCCTTGCCTGACCCATATGTAACTGCCTATGCGCTGGAAACGGCTTTTCGGGCTAAAAAAGCCGGCTATAAGGTGAATGAGACGTCTTTAAAACAGGCGGTGGGGTGGTTAAAAGGGGTGTTCGGTTCCCAACAGCGCCAAGCGTATCCTTATTCTGTGACGGAAGATGATACCGTGCGCTCCTATGCGGTGTTGGTCTTGGCTTTGTATGGAGAAAATATAGATGGGCAATTCAATAATCTTTATACCAAGCGTAACAGTTTAAGTGTGCCGGCCCAAGCCTATTTGCTGTTAGCAGCCAATCAATTGAATAAAGAGGCGGATATCAAGCTTAAGCTGGCCCAAGATTTGCTTAATCATGCCCAGTACGGCTCCCAAACGGTTCATTTTTCCGCGCAGAGCCAGCAGCCTTGGCTGCATATGGACGATGTGAAAGTGACGGCGCTTGCGCTGGAAGCCTTGCTGGTGGTGGGTGATTATCTTCCTAATCCTTACCAAGCGGTGGCGTGGCTGACGCAGCAGTTGGGCAAAGAAGGACACTGGGCCAATACCAGCGCCAATGCCGCTGTGATGGGCGCTTTGAATGCGTATTATAAACTGAAAGAAGCCTCCAACCCGGATTTTACGGCCTCTGTTTCTTTAGATGGGAAAAATGTACTTTCTTCTCCGTTTAAGGGCCGTACTTTGCAGAGCGTGCGTGCTCAATGGCCGTTTGAGCAAGTATACAAAAACAGCGCATTGGCGCGGGTGCGCTTTGTGAAAGCGGGCACCGGTACGCTGTATTATACATTGTGGCAGCAATATACGCCGGCGGCGTATACGGAGCCTGTCAATGCCGGCTATGAACTTTCGCGCCAAATTACGGACTTGGAAGGCCAGCCGGTAAGCTCTTTTAAGGAAGGGGCGCGCTACAAAGTAACGCTCAACGTACGCAGCAGCGGGTCGGGGCGGTTTGTTGTATTGGAAGATTTTATTCCGGCTGGATTTGAAATAGTCAATACAGCCTTGGCTACAGAAAGCGCAGAACAGGCTTCCGCATTAAACCAAAACGGTTGGGGTGGTTTTACCCGAGATGAAAAATACGATGACCGTATTCTTGTTTTTGCGGATTATTTGACTGCGGGTGAACATAGTTATTCTTATCTGGTACAAGCCAGTGTGGCGGGGGAATTTGCCTATCCCAGCTTATGGGCCAGCCAGATGTATGACCCGGCGGTTTTCGGCAGAAATGCGACAAGTACTGTTGTGGTAGAACCTTCATGAAAATTTCTGCAGCCGGTATAGTTTGGTGCATATGGGCTCTTCCCTGCCTGGTAGGCGGGGAAGCCTTTTCTATGCCGGTTGTAGATGCACGTGCAGAGCCGCATGCGTCTGTTTTGGCAAGACTAGGCGCGTTTTCGTCTTCTACCTTTTCTTTGGCTTCAGCCTCGGTCTCTGCTCCGGCTCCGGCTTCGGCTTCGGCCTCAGTCTCTGCGGTCTTTGGCCCGGTTTCTGTACAACTTTTTGATAGGAAGGGGCGCCCCTTGAGGGCTTTTCTGTCTCCGCGGGAAACGTATGTTGAACCGGTGCCATTGTCCGAGATTTCTCCTTGGGTACCTTTGGCTGCTATAGCTGCCGAGGACCGCCGTTTCTATCAGCATCATGGTATAGACTGGCTTGCCGTATTGCGCGCCACTTGGCAGAATATAACCGGCGGCACAGTGGTATCCGGAGCTTCTACTATTACACAGCAGTTGGTGCGTTTGCGTCAGCCGCGGCCTAAAACATGGCGGGGAAAACTGGCTGAAGCGTGGAAAGCCTGGCATTTAGAATGCAGGGCCAGCAAAGAGGAAATTTTGGAAGATTATCTTAATAGATTGGAATGGGGCCATTTGACACAAGGTATACAAAGTGCAGCTAAATTTTATTTTTCTGTGCCGGCTTCAGATTTATCCTTGGCGCAGGCAGCTTTGTTGGCGGGTATTATTCAAGCGCCTTCCCGCTTAAACCCCTTTGAAAATCCTAAGGGCGCTATGCTGCGCCGGGGCCGCGTTTTGCAAGCTTTATATAAAAACGGCTCCATAACGGCAGAGCAATACCGTTTAGCCATGTTGGAGCCGTTGGGGTTGGTGCGGGGGGAGCGGCCTTTTTCGGCTCCGCATTTCGCCCGGCGGGTGTATGAAATGGCGCCGCAAGCGGGCCAAATATATACCACTTTAGATAAAGATTTGCAGCTTTATGCGGAAAGGGCCATTAAAAATCACCTAAATAAACTTCAAGATAACAATGTAACCAATGCCGCTGTAATAGTATTGGATAATCCAACTGGGGAAATACTGGCTTATGTCGGTTCGGCGGATTTTTATGATGAACGGCACAGCGGTCAAGTAGATGGGGCGGCAGCCTTACGCCAGCCGGGATCCTCTTTAAAGCCGTTTGTTTACGCATTGGCTTTGCAAAACGGCTTGAGCGCGGCCAGTATCTTGGAAGATGAGGATACCTTTTTTGAGGGAGGATTCCGCCCGCGCAATTATGATGAGAAATTTCATGGCGGTGTGCCGTTGCGCCGCGCATTGGCCTGCTCCTACAATGTGCCTGCTGTGAAAGCCGCTGAACCGCTTGGTGCGGCCCGGCTGCTCAACTTGTTGCATGAGCTGGGATTTCGTTCTTTAGACAAAGATCCCGAATTTTATGGTTTAGGTTTGGCTTTGGGCGGCGGAGAGGTGAGTTTGTTGGATCTGGCCAATGCCTACGCCGCCTTGGCGCGCGGCGGCGTACTGGCTCCGGTATTGTTTGCCACAGAGCCCAAGCTGACTGCTGGAGAAACGGGCCGCCGGCAGGTAATTTCGCCTCAAATTGCCTATATTATTACACATATTTTATCGGATAACACGGCCCGGGCAGACGCGTTTGGGTTAAATTCTCCGCTTCATTTTGGCTTTCCCGCCGCCGCCAAAACCGGCACCAGCAAAGATTACCGCGATAATTTTGCAATCGGCTATACGCCGCGTTTGACTGTGGCCGTATGGGCGGGAAATTTTGACGCTTCTTCCATGCAAAAAGTATCCGGTATATCCGGCGCGGCGCCTATTATGCATGATGTGCTGTTATATGCCCAGCGCAAATATCCATCGGAAGACTTTGAATGTCCAGACGGCATACAACAAGCGGTAGTGTGTGAACAGAGCGGCCTTTTGGCGGGGCCCGGCTGTATACATACGCGGGAGGAAGTGTTTGCGGCGGGCACCGTGCCGCAGCAAGTGTGCAGCGGCAAACATCAAGCGCTTTCTAATAAACTGCAACTTATTTTTCCTGTTTCGGGTGATGTGTATAAATATGATCCGGCTTTGCCGCCGGCAGGCCAGCAGCTGCACTTTAAGACGATAGGTGGGCAAACGCCTTGCCGTTGGCGTTTAAACAGCAAGGAGCTGCCGGGGGCCGAAGCGGATTTGTGGTGGCCATTACAGAAAGGGAATTTTGAACTGCAGGTTATTTGTGGCGGAGAGAGCGCGGAAACGCGTTTTGAAGTATTGTAATGGGGGAGCGTTCGCTGTCAATTAGCAAAGGGCTTGACGTTTTTTTTTTTTGATAAATTTTGCTCATGAGAAAAATTTATCAAAAAAGATTCCCCAGCGTAAAAAAACCCGTAAAATGCAAATTTCGCGGCTTTACACTTATTGAACTTTTAGTGGTGGTGTTGATTATCGGTATTTTGGCGGCTATTGCCTTGCCGAAATATGAGATAGCGGTGGAAAAAAGCCGTGTTGCAGAGGCGCAAATTATGTTGAAAAATGCCCAGCAGGCGATGGTTTTATGTTATATGCAAGATTGTAGATCTTGGAGGAATACGGATTTTGAATTGGGCGGGGGAGAATGGGGCTGCAATTGGTCACACACGGAGACCGACTGCTATACTACTAAAAATTTTGTGTATGATTTGACCGATAATACACAGATCATTGCGTCGCGTTATAAAAATGGGGAAGAGCAATACTCCTTGGGTTTGCTGACTCCTTATGACGGCGAAGGGTGGGATAGTCCTTTGTCCTGTGACGGCTGGACAGATTGGGGAAGGAAAATGTGCCGTGCTTTTAATTTATAATTAAGAATTGTGGAGCGCAGTAAAGGCCCTGGGCGTTTGCTCGGGGCCTTTCGCTGTATACTCTCCGACGGGGAAGGAAAATTATATAAGGTTATTTCTTTTCTTCTTTTCTTTTTAAACTGGCTTTAATCAGCCCGTCAAAGAGCGGGTGTGGGCGCAGCGGGCGGGAGCCAAATTCCGGGTGGAACTGGCCCGCAATAAAATACGGGTGGTCTTGCCGTTCTACGATTTCCGGCAGCACGCCTTCATGCCAACCGGTTACATGCAGGCCCACTTCGCGCAACTGTTTGACGTAAGCGGGGTTGAGCTCATAGCGGTGGCGGTGTCGTTCCTGTATCTGGTCTTTGCCATAAAGCTGATATGCCAGTGAGCCTTTTTCCAAGTCCGCCGTATAGTTTCCTAGGCGCATGGTGCCGCCTTTATAGACCACGTTTTTCTGCTGAGGGGTCAAATCCACTACGGGGTCTTTCGTCTGTGGGTTAAATTCGGTAGAATTGGCATCTGAGAGCCCGCAGAGATTGCGCGCCGCTTCTATGACGGCACACTGCATGCCGACACAAATACCCAAAAATGGTACTTTATTCTCGCGCGCGTAACGCACAGTTTCTATTTTGCCTTCAATCCCTCGTGTGCCAAAGCCGCCCGGGATTAAAATGCCGTCGGCTTCTTTTAACTTTTTGGTCACATCATCTTTTTCTGTATTGACGTAGACAATCTCCACTTTAGCGTCATTATTCATACCAGCGTGGCGGAGGGCTTCGTTGACGGATTTATAGGCATCTTGCAATTCCGAATACTTGCCTGCCACGGCAATTTTGACCGTTTTGGTCGGGTTAAGAGCTTTTTCAAAGAATTTGAACCACTCCGCATCTACTGCGTGTTTAGGTTTTAAATCCAACAGTTCCAATACCTGTTCATCTACCTTTTGTTTATAGAAATTCAGCGGCACTTCATAAATGGATTTGGCGTCTGCGCATTCAATGACGGCCTGCGCCGGCACGCTGCAGAACAGAGAAAGCTTATTTTTAATTCCTTCCGAGAGGGGTTTTTCAGTACGGCAGATTAGCATACTGGGCTCTATGCCCACCTCACGCAGTTTGTTGACGGAATGCTGAGTGGGTTTCGTTTTCAGTTCCTGTGCTACAGCGATATACGGCACCAGCGTAACATGTACGCAGATGACGTTTTTTGCTCCTTTTTCCAGCCGCAGCTGGCGTGCCGCTTCCAGAAAAGGCAAAGATTCTATATCACCCACCGTGCCGCCGATTTCAATGATAGATACGTCAAAATCTTTTTCAAATGCGCAAAAACGTTTTTTGATTTCATTGGTAATGTGCGGAATTACCTGCACCGTCGCTCCCAAATATTCCCCGCGGCGCTCTTTGTCAATGACTGTTTGGTAAATGCTGCCGGCGGTGTTGGTGTTGGCTTTGGTCATGTTGACGTCTAAAAAGCGTTCATAATGGCCCAAATCCAAATCGGCTTCCGCCCCATCTACGGTCACAAATACTTCTCCATGCTGGTAGGGGCTCATCGTGCCTGGGTCCACATTAATATAAGGGTCGCATTTAATCATGTTGACTTTCATTCCGTGCAGCTGCAGCAGCTTGCCGATGCTGGCCCCGGAAATGCCTTTTCCCAGCGAGCTGACCACCCCGCCGGTGATAATAATAAATTTAGACATAAGACGCTCCTTGGTTAAGAATTTAAAATAAAATCTTTATGCGGGTCTACTCGGCCCCGCAGGTTTTTCATTTGGGCTGTTGTCTTTTCTAAGAAAAACGCCCCTAAAAAGGGGAACTCCCGCCGGGGCGGGAGTCCTTCGCTCTAATGCGTTTTAAAATATTCTTCTGCGCTTTGCAGGTCGTGGGCGGTATCTATTGCCGGGCCTGCCGAGTCTATGACCACGCATTTAAGGGTCATGCCATCTTCCAGCGCGCGCAGCTGTTCCAGCCGTTCCAACTGTTCCAGCGGGCTGGGAGGCAGGCTGACAAAACGTTCCAACGCCTTGCGTTGGTATCCGTAAATGCCGCAATGCTGCCAGTAGGGCACTCTTTTGTTTTCTTCGGTAAGTTCCCGTTTATACGGCACGCGCGAGCGGGAAAAATAAAGCGCTTTGCCATATCTGTTTAAAACGGCTTTGACGCAGTTGGGATCATTTATTTTATTTTCATCTAAAGTGGGGGCTACGGCGGAAGCAATATCGCACTGCGGCTCTGCTTGCAGCAAACGAGCAATCTTTTGCACAGTCAGCGGCGCGATGAACGGCTCGTCTCCTTGTACATTGATGATTATTTTTTCCGGGCGGTTTTTGGCCGCTTCGTATACGCGGTCTGTGCCGCTTTGGCAGGCCTCGCTGGTCAGTACGCCTTTAGCGCCGAATTGGGCCACTGCATCTATTACTATTTGGTTTTCGGTAGCAATCAGCACTTCACCGACATCGGCCTTGACGCAGGCTTCCCATACATGCTGCACGACCGGCTTGCCCGCCAACAATTTTAAGGCTTTACCCGGCAGCCGGGTGGAGCCGTAACGGGCCGGAATAACAATTAAAACGTCGCTCACGGCAATACCTCCTCAATTTCCTGCGGGGTGACCGTAGCCGTACCGCTTTTGCCCACCACAATGCCGGCGGCGTAGTTGGAAAGCACCGCCGCCTCATGCAGTTTGGCCCCACAGGCCAAAGCCAGCGTAAACACTGATATCACCGTATCTCCCGCACCGGTAACATCAAATACTTCCCGGGCGGTAGCTTTGACGGTGATGGGGCTTTTCTTGCCTTTTTCAAACAGGCTCATGCCGTCTGCGCTGCGGGTGATTAAAATAGAATCCGCATTAAGCATTTTTAAAATTTTCCAACCCAAATTTTCCATGGCTTGTTCTCCGCTTTTGGGCGCCAAGCCGGAGCCTTCCCACGCTTCTTTGGTGTTGGGCGTCATGCAGGTAATATTCTTATATTTCTTAAAATTATCAATTTTAGGGTCCACACACACGGGTATTTTGTGTTTACGGCAGGCTGCCACCAATGTTTTGATGTTATTATCGCTGAGCATGCCTTTGCCGTAGTCTGACAAAATGACTCCTTTGGCTTGTGTCAAGGCAGCATTAAAGTTGCGCATGCATTCGGCGGATACTTCGTGGGAAATGGTCTGCTTGCTTTCCCGGTCAAAACGGACAATTTGCTGCTGTTCCGCCATGACGCGCACTTTTTGTGTGGTGGGGCGGTCGTAATCTTCCGCCACGCCGCTGATGTTGACGTTTTGTTTGCGTAAGAAATCTTTCAACAGCTCGCCCCCGGCATCGCGCCCTACGACGGATACCAACGTGGGCTTTGCCCCCAGCGCAGCTAAATTGACGGCCACATTTCCGGCTCCTCCGGCTACAAAAAATTCTTTGTTCACCGCGACTACCGGCACCGGTGCCTCCGGCGAGATGCGTGAGACGTCGCCTTTAATAAAGTGGTCCAGCATTACGTCACCCACCACAATCATTTCTTTGCCTTTAAAAGCGCGTAAAATTTCTTTGAGTCTTTTGGTTGTTACAATTTGCATGGATACCTCTTTTTTATACTGTTTCATTATAAAATATTTGTCGGCTCTTGTCTTTTATACTCCAGCAATTTAGCCGATACCGATCCAATAAACACTTCCACCTGCATTTTGACGGGCATTTTGTATTCATCGTCAGTGAGCCATACCTTTAAGCTTTTACCCTTGGATACAAAAATTCCTTCTCCGCGCAGCTGAGGTTCCACCACGATACAATCAAAAGTGCCTGCATCGGTTTTTACTTTCTCTTTTTTCAGCACTTTGACTATAAGCGGATATTGCTTTTCCCGATTGACAATGTCAAAAACAAGGTCTTTGCCCGGCTCTAACTGTTGCGAGCGGACATAGTACAGAGACGTCAGTATGTCTACTACATTCATTTCCAGCGGGCCGGAAATTGGGCGAGGTTCTTCTTTTTTCCGTACCAAGCCACTGTATTGGCGGCGGGGATAATCAAAAGTCAGCCATTCATCACGTACATAACCGCCTTCGCGCACGCTTTGCCCATATCCCAAGGAATAAAATGTTTCCGCGTCTAACCAAGATTGATTGATGTCGCGCACTTTGAAAAAAGCATCTATCACCGGAGCGGAAAAAGCAGTCGTTTGCAGCAAATAGGCCGCATGGCCGTTGATATCCACCAGCCCGCGGTTGCGTATGTACGCGGTGCCGGCTTTGATAAATGTATAATAAATGCCGTATTTAAGCTGTTCATAGGCCCAAGGGGCGGTTTGTTTGGCCTGGCTGTTGGGCGAGAGAGCCGCGTATGGGTGAAGCATGCGGCCTTCAAAATCAATTAGTTTTTCGTCTTCAAATACGGCTTTATCTGCAGCGGGCTGTGGGGAGGTCGGAACCGATGCCGGGGCAGAGGCCGGTGCGGAAAGCGCCGTTTGGTCTGAGGCAGCGAGCGCTCGGTTGGCGGGCAGTGGGCTGGCGTCTGCTGAGGCGGTTGTTTGATTGGTTTGTGCCGTAGCGAACGGAGACGTTTCTGCCGCAGCGGAATCGGCCTGAGGAACCGGGAATTGTGACGTTATTTGCGCCTGCGGTGCCGAACCGGCAGCCGGGGCAGAGAGCGGCTGGACTTTTTGCTTGGCGTAACAAGCCGCCAAACAGAAGCAGATAAGGCAGAGGAAAATCCGTTTAAACATGTTCCTTGTCCTTTTTTAAAATATAGCGCGCGGCGGCCCGCATATCTGCGGCTACAAAATCCGGTTTCAAATCGGGATATTTTTGCAAATGCTTCTTGCCGTTGGCAGTGGTAACCAGAACGCTTTGGAAGCCGAGCCCGCGGCCGAAAAGTACGTCAGCTTTTTTGTCTCCCACCATAAAAGAGCGCTTCGTATCTATGTGATAGCGGGCAATCAGCTGTTCTCCCAGAAGGGTGCCGGGCTTGCGGCAGGCGCATTTTTCCTCAGGGCTATGCGGGCAAAATACGATTTCTTGTATGACGGCCGGTTTTAGTAATTGCCGCAGGCGTGCATGTACGGCATTTACTTCTCTTTCCGTAAAATACCCGCGCCCAATGCCGGATTGGTTGGATACAATAAAAAACACAAAGCCCGCCTTTTGCAGTTTCTCCAATGCTTCCGGAACAGGCGCATACAGACGAACCCGGTCCGGCTCGCTTAAATAGGTGCCTGGCTTTTCGTGAATGAGGGTGCCGTCTCGGTCAAAGAATACGGCTTTTATTTTATTTGGCATTGGGGGTGCTCGGCAAACCAGCGTTTGCCCTCCTCTTCTCTTTTCCAGCGGTTATGTGCCCAGAGCCAATTTTCCGGGTTTTTGCGTATCCAACCTTCATAAATGTCCGTCAGTTTTCGTACAAATAAGCGGATATTTTCCGGGCTGTATTCAGCCGGGGGGAAAATCGGGTCTTCCACTGTGCATACCAAATGGTCTTTTTCCCGCGTCACTACCACGGGAAACACCGGCACTTGCAGGCGGCAGGCCAGCAAGGCGGTAATGGGGGAAACGGCCGCAGGTCGGCCTAAAAAATGCATAAAAATTTCACTTCCCACGACGTTTTGGTCTGTTAAAATCCCAATTAATTTACCCCGTTTAAGCCAGCGTGCGCAGGCAAAAAACGGGTTGGCGTCATGATTGCTGTAAAAGGTGTGCCCGCCAAAAATATTGCGCAAGCGGTTTGTTTCTTCGTCAACATATGGGTTGTCTACGCGTTGTGCCAGTACGGCCTTGTCTATCCCCCAGACGGATACCGCCAAACCGAAAGCTTCCCAGTTGGTAAAATGTCCAATATGAATAATGCCGCCTGTTTTGTTTTTTTCGGCTTCTTTCAGTTTTTCAATTCCGCGCACTTGTACGTGTTGGTTAATTTTCGCGGCAGAGTAAGAAGACAGCTTTATAAATTCAGCCAAAATTTGCCCCATATTACGCCAAGACTTGATGGCAATGTCGTATACTTGCTGTGGAGATTTCTCCGGAAAGGCCAGGGCGATATCTTTCAAATTGCGTTCAAAGCGTTTTTTCATTATATGGGCCGCCGTTGCTGTAGAAAAACGGCCTACTGCGCAAGCCGCCCGATAGGGCAGCAGCCTAAACACCCAGCACGCGGCTTTGAGACCGACGTATTGCATAAAATAAGAAGGTGATTTCTTGAAACGCATAACCTATTATACTATTTTTCCTAAATCTTACCTATGTTAGGCGCGGAAGCGTTCATACGCGGATTATAGGCGCCCTGCAGGATAGCGGCGGCGGTTAATATAGCGGGGGTTAATATAAAAGTGCAGAAATGCTAAAATATACCAAATTATCGGTGCGAGGTTGAAGGTATGGACTTTTTATCTTTACGGGAGAAATTGAAACAAAATTGGGCGGGGCGTTTGCTGTTGCTGGCGGCCAGCAAAGTGTATGGAGCCGGGGTATGGTTGGACCGTACTTGCTATGAAAATAGCTGGAAAACAGTAAAGACCGTTAATTCCCGTGTTGTGTGTATAGGCAATATTACGGCGGGGGGTACCGGCAAAACGACGGCTGTGCTGTTGGCAGCCACCGCGTTGGCGAAGGAAGGAATCCGGGTGGCCATCGTTTCCCGCGGGTATAAACGGCAGCAGCATAAAGATGACGTGGTGGTGCTGTTTGACAATCCAGATGCCGACTGGCGAAGCGCCGGTGATGAACCTTATATGATGAGCCGCGTGCTTAATCAGTATAAAGTACCCATTGTGATTGGGCGGGACCGGGCCGCCGCCGCTACGGAAGCTTTGCGCCGCTTTAAAAGCCAAATTATTTTGTTAGATGACGGACTGCAACACCACCGGCTGAAACGTGACGCCAATATTATTCTGATTGATGCCAAAAATCCATTTGGCGGGGGGCATTTGCTTCCTTTGGGTAATTTGCGCGAACCGCTTAGCGCGTTGAAGAGGGCTTCTTTGATTTTATTGACTCATTGCGACCAAGCTTCCGAGCGGGAATTGGAAGCCGTCAAAGACAAAATACGCGAGTATAATGACTTAGTGGAAATTTTGGAAAGTGAACACAAGCCGGAGTATTATTTTGATATTTGCAAAGGGGAAAAGGTGGATTTGGCGGAAGTAAAAGGAGAGGCGGCTTGTTTCTGCGCCATCGGCCACCCGGAGACTTTTGAAAATACATTGAAAGGCTTGGGGCTGACTCTGAAACAAGTGTGGCGTTTTCCGGACCATGAACGTTACACGGAAGAAAACCTTTATACCTTTGAGCAAACCCGTGCCGGTTTGCCGCTGATTACGACATTTAAAGATTTTGTTAAATTTCCGGATAATTGGCGTGATATTTTGACTGGAGGCGTGTATGTGCTTTCCGTCAATTTAAAAATACGCGGTACAGAAGCGGAATTTAATAAATTTACCGATGTGCTATATCCCAAGTTTTCCCAGATGAAAAGATAAGCCAAAACCCCGCCTTTAAGCGGGGTTTTTTATGCTCCCAATAAGTGCCTCCAACATACAGGAGATTAGTTTGCCATATGGAGCTTGTATAGGAGAAAGCGCCGCTTGTACAGGCGCGCCTCTCTGGGGGGAAACGGATACCTTGACTTGTTTTTTTTTTTTGATAAATTTTGGCTATGAACAAAATTTATCAAAAATCATTCTTCCTTCATAAAAACGGCGTACAGAGACGAATAAGCGGCTTTACGTTGATAGAACTTTTGGTGGTAGTGCTGATAATAGGCATTTTGGCGGCTATTGCGCTGCCGCAATACCAGCTGGCGGTGGAAAAGAGCCGCGCCATGCAGGCGGTAATTGCGGTCAGAAATATTAGCGATGCTTTTGAAAGATATTACATGGCGAACGGAAATTATGGCCCCAGCGATTCTGAAGATGAGGCGATTGATTTTTCTGAATTAGATATTTCTATGCCGGATTCTTCTGATTTTACTTATGTCAGACATAATGATATATACATTGCCGTTGGTAAAAGAAAAGCCCCTATATATTATATATCCAAAACATTAATTAACGGAGCAGGAACTGCTGCGTGGAAAAAAAGAGGATTAACCTGCCATACGGCGTCAAATGCCGACAATAATGACTTAGCTTCCCGCGTGTGTAAAAGCCTGTGCGGCGTATCGGAGTTGACGCAAGTGTGGGGCAGCGGCCAGTACGGCTGTGAATTTAAGTAACTTTCATTGCCATACTGTTTATCAAGCTGAAAATCCGATTGGCCTTTTGTATAATAAATTAAACTCCCCGCTCGCAGCGGGGAGTTTGTATTTTAGGCAACTGAAAAAGACCTCTAAATCCCGCCAAATCGTCGTCTGCGCGCCCGGTAATCCGCTACCGCTTTTTGCAATTCAGCCGCATTAAAATCCGGCCATAACACTTCAGTAAAATAAAATTCGCTGTAGGCGGCTTGCCAAAGTAAAAAATTAGACAAACGTTCTTCCCCGGAGGTGCGGATAATCAATTCCGGGTCTGGTATTTCCGGCTGATAAAGCCGCAGGGAAATATCTTGGGGGGTTATGGTCTGTATGCCTTCTTTGAGCAAACGGTTTACGGCGTGAGTGATTTCTTGCCGGGCTCCGTAATTTAATGCCAAGTTGATAGTCAGTCCCTTATTTTGCGCAGTGGCCTGTACCAAGGAATCCATCTTGGCTAGAATGGCTGCCGGGAGCCGATCCCGTTCTCCGCTGATTAAAATGCGCCAGTTTTTTTTGTTGGCGGATTTTTGATATTCTGTCAGCGTTTTTTCCAATAGTTCCATTAAAGTGCTTATTTCCTCGCGCGGGCGGGTCCAGTTTTCCGTGGAAAAGGCGTATAAAGTAAGGTATTTTATTCCCATGGCTTCAGCAGCTTGCAAAGTGCGCTGTACGGCGCGGGCTCCTTCCCGGTGGCCGGCCGAACGGGGCAAAGCGCGTTGCGCCGCCCAGCGGCCGTTTCCGTCCATGATAATACCTATGTGGCGGGGAATAGCATTGTTCTTGTCTTCCATATATATATTTTACTTAAATTTTTATCCTTAACATGTGTGTTTCCTGGCTTCTGCTTCTTCCAATGACAGCAAGCAACAGATAAATCCATATACGTCTCCGGCTGCGTTCTTCATAACAGTGTCAGACGCTTAAGCTACAGGCGGACATAATGAGCATGTTCACTTTTCGCTGTCGTATTGCGAAACGACTGGTATAAATGCCTTGTGTTTTTATAAAATAAGCATATGTATTTTGATAAATACCAAGGGCTTGGAAATGATTTTGTTTTTGTAGATGCCGAGCGTGAAACCGCCCCCAGCTGGCCACAGGCCGCGCGGGTGCTGTGTGAACGCCGCTTAGGTATAGGCGCTGACGGGCTGGTGTTGCTGCGCCGATACAAAGACGGCGTGGAAATGCGGATTTTCAATGCAGATGGCAGCGAAGCGGAAATGTGTGGAAATGCTTCGCGTTGTGTGCCTCTTTTCGCACGGGAGAAGGGGTGGCTGTCGGGGCCGCGTCTGTTGCTTTATACTGCGGCCGGGCCGGTTATTACGGAAATCATAAACGAAAAAGAAAATCTGGTTTGTGTGGATATGGGCGCCCCACGTTTACTGCGGGCGGAGATACCCATGCAAGGCAATCCTTCGGAGCAGGCGGTGGAAGTGGTATTGCAAGCCGCCGGGCGGAAGTGGACCGGTACGGCCGTTTCTATGGGGAACCCCCATTTTGTGATTTTTGTGCCGGATATAAATCAAGTGGATTTAGCCGTTGTCGGCCCGCAGTTGGAAACCCATGCCGCCTTTCCTAAAAAGACGAATGTAGAATTTGTGCAAAAACTGGCTGACGGCGTGCTGCGTATGCGGGTGTGGGAGCGCGGAGCGGGTATTACGCAGGCCTGCGGTACGGGTTCCTGCGCCGCTTTGGTGGCGGCTGTATTGACGGGGCGCAGCAGCAAAGAAGCCCGTCTACTGCTTGATGGAGGGGAGCTTTTGGTGCGCTGGGCCGAAGACGGGCACGTTTTTATGACCGGGCCTGCGCAAAAAGTTTTTACAGGAGAATATTCATACGCTTTATGACGCTGATAAACGAAAACTATTTGAATTTGCAGGGCAGTTATCTTTTTGCGGAGGTGGCCCGGCGTACTGCCGCCTATAAAGCCGCACATGCCGGACAGGAAGTGATTAGCTTGGGTATAGGAGACGTCAGCCGTCCGTTGGTGCCTGCTGTGGTTAACGCCATGAAAAGGGCCTGTGATGAAATGGGCCAAGCGGCTACATTTCGCGGTTATGGCCCGTATGAAGGGTATGATTTTCTGCGCCGGACAATTGCCGCTCATGATTATGTTGATAGAGGAGTGGCGATTCAAGAAGATGAAATCTTTATCAGCGACGGAGCCAAAAGCGATGTGGCCAATTTTCAGGAGCTTTTTTCCTCTCATGCCCGTGTGGCGCTGCAAGATCCGGTTTATCCGGTATATTTGGATACAAATGTGATGGCCGGCCGCAGCGGCGCTTGGAAGGGGGGTGAATTTGAACATATTATTTATCTTCCCTGTACGGCGGAGAATCATTTTTCGCCCCGGCCGCCGCAGCAACACGCCGATTTGGTGTATTTGTGTTCCCCCAATAATCCGACGGGTACCGCTTTGACCAAAGCCCAGTTGCAAAAGTGGGTGGATTGGGCTAACGAGCATCGGGCCGTCATCTTATACGATTCTGCTTATGAGGCGTTTATACGGGATAAAGACTTGCCCCATAGCATTTTTGAAATACCCGGCGCGCAAACTTGCGCGGTGGAGTTCCGTTCTTTTTCCAAAACGGCAGGATTTACCGGTACGCGCTGTGCTTATTGTGTGGTGCCTAAAGCGCTGAAAATAGAAGATGAAGCCGGTAACGAATATGCTTTAAATGAGTTGTGGCTGCGGCGTCAAAGCACTAAATTCAATGGTGTGTCTTATATTGTACAGCGCGGAGCGGAAGCCGTATTTACCCCCCAGGGCTTGGAACAAACGCGCCAAATTATAGACGGATATTTGGATAATGCGCGTGTGATTTTGGAGGCTTTGCACAAAGCCGGTTTCGCGGCTTATGGCGGGAAGAATGCCCCTTATGTGTGGCTTAAGACTCCTCAAGGGATAAATTCGTGGGAATTTTTTGATTTGATGTTAGAAAAATTGCAGATTGTAGGTACGCCGGGCAGCGGTTTCGGCCGTGCCGGAGAAGGATATTTCCGCTTGACGGCGTTTAATACGCCTCAGCTGACGCAGCAGGCCGCGCAGCGTATTGCCGCGTTTACTTTTTAAAAGGAGAAAATTATGAAAAAAGGTTTCACATTGGTGGAAATGTTGGTGGTTGTGCTAATTATTGGGATATTGGCTTCTGTGGCTATTCCCAATTATACGCGCAGTGTGGAAAAATCCCGCGCTACCGAAGCAATGAATATGGTAAAAGCGTTAAATGACGGCGTCTATGCATATGCCGCCGAACGAAGCGCCTGTCCTCCGTCGTTTTCTAAAGTATTAGTGGAAGTGCCCGGTACCAAAATTTCCGACACCCAAGTGCAAGGTAAATATTTTAGCTATAAACTCAATGCCGCGGTTAATGCTCCCATTCCTGGCACCAGCTGCGGCGGCGTGGTAGCGGAGCGCCTGAGTGGTGACGTGTACCGCATTTGGAATCCGTACAGTACGGTGGGCGGTAAACGTACGTTGGCGTGTAAGGGAGATAATGAACGGGCGCAAAATATTTGTAAATCTATGGGGATTCAAACGACACAGACTCCCTATTAAGACGTTTTGTTTTTAGTGTTTTTAAATCCGCACTATATTTTAGTGTGGATTTTTTTTGTGCTCTTATGAGGCTTGACTTGTTTTTTGATAGATTTTGTCTATGAACAAAATTTATCAAAAATCACTTCTGAGTCGTAAAAACATCACTAAAATCCGTTTAGCTGGCTTTACGCTCATTGAACTGTTGGTCGTGGTACTGGTTATTGGCATATTAGCGGCGGTGGCATTGCCGCAGTACAATTTGGCAGTAGCCAAAGCGCGGGTCAGTGCGTTAATGCCGGTTTTGCGCAGCATACAGCAGGCGCAGGAAAGATATTATATGGCAAATGGGGAATTTGCCAGTAATATTCATGATTTAGATATTGGCTGTATCACTTACGGCGGCACTAATCAAAATTGGTGCTATTTGGATATAAAAGGTTTAGTCAGAGTCACTTTAGGTGAAGGTAAATATGTTTTGGGGCGGGATACTCGCATTTCAGAGGTGGGGCTTTTGTATTTTTATTTTTCTGATAGGCCCGCTTATGCCGCTTGTTACGCCTTTGATGGTGAAAAAGAAGAAATTGCCAACCGAATATGCAAGAATTTAAGCGGGTTAACTGAACCCAGCAATAGAACAAATGACGCAAATGTCTATAAATTATGGTAACACACCCTGCTAATCTTCCACATACAACAGCAGTTTTCCACCGGTAAAAGACACTTCGCAACGATGAGCTTGCACTACATTAGAGGTAGTCATTGTGTCGCCTGCTCTTAAGCGGGCGTTTTGAAGCGGATACTGAAAGCCTTTTAAGGTTACGCCGCGGCAGGCGGATAGTGGGATTAGGCTGGCCCGCGTTCCTCTGCGCGCCGAAAAGCGTTTGCTTTTGACGAGCGGATAGATGCTCCAACCTTCTGCTTTAAAAGTGATATCCATTTTTTTTGCGTATGCAAAGGCCGCCAGCAGGTTGCCTACGGTAAAATCCATGCGTTTGCCGCTGGAGCCTGCTATGTCGCAGACAGTAAATCCGCGGCGGCACAGCCAGGAGAGGGCTTTGGCAAAATCCGTATTATCCTGCCGGGCTATGTGTATAAAAGGCGTATTTTTAAGCTGGCGGCGGACACGGGGGGAAACCGAATCCAAATCCCCAATGACGGCGTGCGGGCGTACACCGGCTTTTAAAGCGGCGTCGGCCCCGCCGTCTGCGGCTAAAATAAAAGCCGCTTCTGCAGCCAAGCGTTTTAAAAGTGCGGGGCTGTTTTCCCCATTACAAATCAGTAGAGCCTTTGACATAACTTTGATTTTGGCGTAAGTTTAAAATTAGAATCACACATCCGGTTAATACACCGATATAAAAAGAATCCAGCTGTTTCCAGAAAGGCGGCAGAGCGCATATTTTCCACAGAGTCATCATGGCCGCACTGGATAAAACACTAACTACAAATAAATTATCGCTGATGCGGTGCGGATAAATATAGCCTAACAAAATGGGCATCAGCAGACACGCCGAAAAATACGAGCCCAACGTCAGCCAAATCTCTTTAAAACTGCCGTGCAGCATATAGGACATTGCTATTGCCAGTGCACCTACTACAAACAAGGCAACCCGGTTGCTTAGGACAACATTTTTAAAGCGGTTGCGCAATAAGTCAAAGCTGAGCGTGTTCGCCGCAATAAACAGAAAAGAGTTAAGCGTAGAAAGGATAATGGCCAATATCCCTGCTATGAAAAATCCTTTCAGGCCCGGCGGCAGCAGCTGCACCGCATAGAAAAAGTAGGCTTCCGCCGGTTCAGCCTGCGGCAAAAGGGCGCGGGCGTATAAAGAGCCCACCGTTGTACAAATGTCAAAACAAACCCATACCAGCGTGGAAATCAGCACGCCCTTTTTAACTACTTTGGGGCTTTTGGCGGCAAAGCAGCGTTGGTAGAAGCTGGGGTCAATGAGCGTGGCCAGCGCGATAAATCCCCAAATCAAGGTATTCAGCACGCTGTTGCCCCCGGTCAGGGTGAAGTGGGAAGCGGGCAAATTTGCTTTTAAGAAAGAAAGTCCGCCAAAGTCATGTATTGAATACAACACCACAATCAACACGGAAGAACACATCACCACAAACTGTACTAAATCAGAAAATACTACAGACTTAAATCCGCCCCACGCCGTATACAAACACACAAACAGCGTACCGAAAATCATGCCTTGCAGTACGCTGATGCCGAAGGCCATATTTAAAAATAACCCCAAGCTCAGCACATAGGCCACCGGGGTAATGTAGAAAAAAGTAAACACAGCCGCCACTTTGGCTGCTTTGGGGCCAAACATATTGCCGGCTAAGTCGGGTAAAGTAATAGAGCGGTATTTGGCTACTTTTTCGGCAATAAAAAAGGCAAAAATAATATACGCTGCATACCAAAACAGGCCTTGGGTTACAAAATTATAAATGCCATAATTAAAGGTGATTTCATTAACGCCAAAAATGCCTCCGTACCAGGTGGCTACCAATGTGGCTACAAACAGCGGCAGCGTCAGCTGTCTCCCCATTAGCAGATAGTCTAACACCTTGTTCTGAGGGCGTTTCTTACGATAATGCCCGTAAGCGGCGGCGGCCAACGTGAGCGCCAACACCAAGCCAAACACCCACCAATCCGCTGTGGAAAGATAAGAAATAATTTTTAATTTGGGCAGCATATTTTCTTTTAAAAAACTTCATCGTATGACTTTCTTATTCTACAAAATTTGCCTTTCTACCAAATATAATACGCCGGTATTAAAAGCAGCATGGAAAGAATAATTAAAATGACTTCCAATTTCATAAACCATTTCACCCATGCCGTATAGGTAATGCCCGCCAAGGCCAAGGCTCCCATCGTAACGGGGGCGGTGGGAATAATGGGGTTTCCCCAGCCTTCTCCAAACTGATAGGCTAAAATGACTGTTTGGCGGGATACTTCCACCAAATCTCCCAAAGGTATCATAATAGGCATAGTCAGTACGGCTTGGCCGGAGCCTGACGCTATGAAAAAGTTTAACAGCGTTTGTATGCCAAACATGGCTTGTGAAGCCAAAATGGGGTGCAATCCGTTTAACCCCTGTGTCATGGCGTGCAGCGCCGTATCTAAAATGTGTCCTTGGGAAGCAACAATGACAATAGAGCGCGCCAACGCCATCAAGATGCATACCCCTATCATGCTTTGTGCACCGGCTAAGATAGCGTCAGTGGTTTCATTCAGCTTGAGTTTGCCGAAGTACGCCGCCGCAATCGTCACGCCTAAAAATACGGCGGCTATTTCCGTCATATACCACTGATATTTGATAATACCGAAAAACAGCGTGCCCATGCCTGCCGCAAAAGAAAGAAATACCAATTTGTGCGCCCGCGTAAGGCGAAAAGTGTGGTCCACCACCACGTCATTGACAATATTGAGTTCCGCCCGGCGTACGATGTCCATTTTTGCGGTCATGCTTTTGCTGGGGTGTTTGCGCACCCGTTCGCCGTACCAGGTGAAAAAGGCGGCTACGACTGAAGTAAAAATAAACCAGACCAGCAAGCGGTATTGCCAGCCTGAATACATCGGCAGCTGGGCAATAGTTTGTGCGATACCCACCGTAAACGGATTGACAAACGCCGATGAAAACCCGGTAAACGCCCCAATAAACGGAATGGACATGCCCACTACCGTGTCATAGCCCAAAGAAAGCGCCAGCGGGATAAAAATGGGAATAAAAATTAGCGTTTCCTCTTCCATGCCAAACAAGGCTCCGCATAAAGAAAACAAAAACATACACACCGGAATAAAAAAGATGCGGTAACGAGGGTGTTGCGCAAAAAAGAAACTTACCTTTTTGATTAATGTATTCACGGCCCCCGTGCGTTCTATGACGGTAAACAAAGCGCCTACCACTAAGATAAAAGCAATAATTTTCGCACATTGGGCAAAGCCCTGTATCGGCGCCTGCAAAGCCGCTCCCAAGCCTTGCGGGTCTTGCGCTACGGCATGATAACTGCCAGCCACGGTATAGGTGCGGCCGTCTTGTTCTATGCGTTCATATTCTCCGGCGGGTACGCACCAGGTCAGTGCGGCTACGCCCAGCATAATGACAAAGATAAGGAAGTAAGTATTACAGAATTTGGCGAAGAAGTTTTTCATGTTTTGTTTTCCTCTGGGTGCGTTTTTGAAACGCTTTTTATATAAAAACCTCCCGCCGGCTCAAACAAAATAAAATGCGGCGGGAGGCAAAATACCTTTACTGCCAGTGCATGAAATAAGGCGGCACCAGCGCGGCAAAAGACAGCAGATACATCACAACCAGCAGCGGCAAGAGCCACTTTAGCCACTTACTGTAGGCAATATGCGCAAAACCAATGGCGGCGATAGTGACCGGGTCGGTGGGGAAAATCATATTCAGCCAGCTGCCGCCTAATTGAAAAGAGAGCACCATTGTCTGGCGCGTAATGCCAATCAAGTCCGCCAGCGGGGCCAAAATGGGCATAGTCAGTACGGCTTTGCTGGATCCGGAAGGAATAAAAAAATCAATGACGGTTTGCAGCATCATAGCCGCCCAGGAAGCTACAATCGGGTGCAGTTTGGAAATCCCCTTGGACATAAAATTGAGCATGCTATCCAAAATTTGTCCTTGCTGGGCAATCAGTACAATAGCTTGGGCAAAGCACAGCAGCATAGCAATAGCCGCCATGCCGCGCACGCCGTCAAAGAAGCTGTCGTTAAATTCATTCATGGACAGACCGCCCACAATTGCGCTGAGAAATCCTACCCCCAAGAACAAGGCCGCAATTTCGCTGATGTACCAGCCGGTGGCTTCCAGGTTTAAAAGCTGCATTAAATCCAAGCCTGTAAAGCCTTTGATAAAATCGCACAGCTGCGGTTTGAGTACGCCGGCCACCAGTCCTACCATGCCCAGCGCAAATACCAGCAGGACCAATTTTTGGCGCAGGGTGATTTTTTCCACTTTTTGGTCCATGCCTAATTCTTTGCGTTTTTCCAAATCATACTGATAGGTTAAGCTTTTGGTGGGATCTTTGCGGATTTTGCGCGCATAGAGCATCATAAACGCAATAACTACTGCGGTGCAGACCACCCAAATCAGCAGGCGGTAGCCTAAGCCGGAATAAAGCGGCACTTGCGCAATTCCCTGGGCGATACCTACGGTAAAAGGGTTGGTAAACGCCGCGGCGAAACCTACGCCTGCCCCAACGAAGGGAATGGCCGTTCCCAAGGCCGAATCATATCCCAACGAGAGGGAAAGCGGAATAAGAATGGGAATAAAGATTAGCGCTTCTTCACACATGCCGAATGTGGCCCCGCATAAAGAAAACAGCGTGATTCCCAGCGGGATAAACAAAAATTTAAAACGCGGGTGTTTGCCAAAGAATAAGCTGGCCTCTTTAATGCCCGCGGTAATGGCGCCCGTTTTTTCCACTACGGAAAGCACCCCGCCGATAATCAGCAGGAACACCACGACCAGGGCTGTATTTTCAAATCCTTGAATCGGGGCCATTAAGACATCAAAAATGCCTTGCGGGTTGGCCGGCACCGCGTGATATGTGCCGGGAAGTACAGCCATGCGGCCATCTATTTCTACCCGATCATACGCGCCGCTGGGAACAATCCATGTCAGCACGGTGACCAAAACGATGATTGCCAAAATAATGGCGAATGTATTAAGCTGGGGCAGCTTCCACTTCAGCTTCATTTGCTTTTTGAATAACCTCTCATAACAAAAATAAAAGACAGCTTTTTACCTCTGTACCACCCGGCTTTCCGCACAGCGGATACCATAGGGCCCTGTAGGGTCGGCCAAGGCCGACAAGTACAAAAATAAAAATCTGTCCTGCTTATATATTTTACCAAAATACGCGTGCTGCGGGGAGTTTATTTATCTAAATTTTGAAACGAGTGTTATTTTTGGGGCTGTCAAATGTAGACGTTTTTTTTTTTTTGTTACATTTTGTTTATGATGAAAGTACTCTAAAAATTCCATTTCAACATAAAATGTCTCTGTACGCTTTTTAGGCGGTGTTGCGCTGATAGAGCTGTTGGTGGTGGTGCTTATTATCGGCATCATGGGCGATTGCCGTGCCCCAGTATGAAAAAGCCGTGCTAAAGGCCCGCTTTGCACAATTGCCGTTACTGACCAGAACCTTAGAACACGCCGGTAACCGCTATTTTATGGCCAACGGAATATATGCCAACGATATCGGGAGTTGGATATTTTGTTTCAAGGGGAATTTATAGAAAACGGGCAGACGGTAGTAATGGGGAAATATCAGCGTGAGTATATTGGAACTGCGAAAGAAAACGGCTCCGGTCCTTCTGCTATTTGCAGGTATTATTTCCCAGAAGGTGGCAGTATTGGATATCGTATTTTTCGCAGTACGGGTAACCCTATTGTTGGGTCAGCAGTTCTAATAACAAAAGCACAGCGAGTATGCGCCTCCTGACCAACAAAGAGCCTTTTGACAGCGGGCATTATCTGTTAAATTGATTGAGCCATATAAACCCCCGCTGTAAAGTGGGGGTTTTATAAAGTGCGGTTTTTGTGCGGCGTTTGCTTCTTTCCATTCCACTGAGGCCGGAAAGGGGGCTGTTTTTCCTGTAAATGGCTTGCTTGGAAAGATAATTGGTGGACTTGGTTTGGCATAAAAACGCCCCGGTTGGGCCGGGGCGTTTTGACAGGCACTAGAAATACAAATCCCGCTTTCCGCTTTTGATTTTAGAGAGATTCTCATCAATCATTTTGCGTATCGGCGTGCCTTCTTGGAAGTTTTCTTTGGTGGTGCTTTCAATTAAGGCGTACCCTTTGGCCTTAAGCGGGGTCGGGGCGAAATCTTCCAGATATTCGGCAAAGGTAAACATGGCATTGGGCAGACAATGTTTTTTAATTAGTCCCGGTTTAGCCATGTCCATAAAATCTTTGCCCACGCGGCCCAAGCGGTAGCAGCCGGTGCAGAAAGAAGGCATATGCTTGGCTTCTACCACGGCGTCTATCACTTCGGCCAGGGTACGCTCGTCAGTCAGTGTGAATTGGCTGCCGTTTTGTTTGTCGTAAGAATAACCGCCCGGGTTGACGCGCGACGCGGCGGAAATCTGCGATACACCCAGCTCCAGGCAGGCGTTGCGCATGGCGGGCGCTTCGCGGGTGCTTAAAATAATGCCCGTATACGGCACTGCCAGGCGGATAACCGCCACTACTTTTTTAAAATCTGTATCAGTCAGCTGATGGGGCGGGTGCAAACTAAAATCGGACCCTTCCGCCGGCTCTATGCGCGGAATGGAAATGGTGTGCGGGCCCACGCCGTATGTCTTATCCAGATAGGCGGAATGTTCCAGCGTAGCCAGTACCTCATATTTGTAATCATACAAGCCAAGCAACGGCCCAATGCCTACGTCATTAATTCCGGCCTGCAAAGCCCGGTCCATGGCATCTAGACGGAACTGATAATCTTTTTTTGCTCCGGCTAAATGCAGTTTTTCATAGGTTTCTTTATGGTAGGTTTCCTGGAAGAGCTGATAAGTGCCGATGCCGCATTTTTTGAGTTCTTCAAATTCTTCTTTTATCAGCGGAGCAATGTTTACATTAACGCGGCGGATATTTTGTCCGTTCCAGCGTGTTTCGTAAATGGCTTTTATGCTGTCATATACATATTGCAATCCTCCGCCGGGGTATGCCTCTCCGGCCACCATTAAAATCCGTTTGTGTCCTTGCTGCAAAAGGGCGGTTACTTCTTGGTGTATTTCTTCACGCGTACTGGCATGGCGTTTAAGTGCGGTATTGCTTTTGCGGAAAGCGCAATAAACGCATTCGTTGGTGCAAATGTTGGAAATATATAAAGGAGCGAACAGAACAATGCGGTTGCCGTAAATAGCTTCCTTGACGTATTTGGCTGCATCAAAAAGCTGTTGCAGTAATTTCTCGTCGGTAATGTTTAACAAAACGGCTGCTTCTTGCAGCGAGATGCCTTTTAATTGTTTGGCTTTAGTTAGAATATCCGTCACTTCGGAGTCCGTATGGGACTTGGCTTTTTCCAAAGTTCGTTGCAGTTTTTCGTCATCAATAATCATAAATATATCATAGCACTTTTAGAGAGAGCCAGCGGGAATGCTCTTTTGCGGCGGAAAGAAAAACCCCGCCGTTTGGCGGGGTAACTCTATAGAACAGCGCCCGCATTTGTGCGGACCGAGTTGCCTTTACGGTCTGATTTTATCCATCATGCGCGGGAACGGAATGGTTTCTCTTACATGCTGCAATCCGCATATCCAGCGTACCATGCGTTCAATGCCCATACCGAAACCGGAATGCGGCACACTGCCGTATTTGCGCAAGTCCAAATACCAGTCGTATCCGGCGGGATCTAATCCGTTTTCTTTCATACGGCGCACCAAGGTGTCGTAGTCGTCTTCTCTTTGGCTGCCACCGATAATTTCGCCTGCGCCTTCCGGACCGATTACGTCTACCGCCAGCACCACGTCTGGGTTTTGGGGGTCTTGTTTCATATAAAATGCTTTAATCGCAGTAGGATAGCGGTGAATCATGATAGGCGTATCGTAATCTTCACCCAATAAGGTTTCTTCATCACCGCCGATATCGCCGCCCCAGGGTGTATTGTTGCCTTTTTTGTGCAAAATTTCAATGGCGTCTGTATAAGCAATGCGCGGGAATTTCTTTTCCACGGTGGCTTGCAGTTTGGTGGTGTCCCGCTCCAACACTTTTAATTCTGCGGCGCGGTTTTTGAGCACTTTAGATACGATGTACTTGATAAAATCTTCCGCCAAGTCCATATTGTCGTCTAAGTCATTGTAAGCCACTTCCGGCTCCACCATCCAAAATTCGGTCAAGTGGCGGCGGGTTTTGCTCTTTTCGGCGCGGAAGGTAGGGCCAAAGCAGTAGGTTCTGCCCAGTGCCATGGCGGAGGCTTCCCCATAGAGCTGACCGCTTTGAGTCAAGAACGCTTTTTCCCCAAAGTAATCGGTTTCAAACAAAGTGCTGGTGCCTTCGCAGGCGGCGGGAGTCAAGATGGGCGAATCCGAGAGAATAAATCCGTTGTTGTGAAAATATTCCCGAATTGCAAAAATAATTTCGTCTCGGATTTTTAAAATGGCATTTTGTTTGGCTGACCGCAGCCATAAATGGCGGTTATGCATTAAAAAATCGGGCCCGTGTTCTTTGGGGGAAATGGGATAATCTTTGGCCATTTGCACTACTTGCAAATCTTTTACGCCCATTTCAAAGCCTAACGGGGAACGTTTGTCCTCGCGTACAGTGCCCGTGACGATGATGGAAGATTCTTGTGTAAGTTTGTCGCCCAGTTCAAAGAGCTCCGGCGACACTTCTCCTTTAAACATTACGCATTGAATAATGCCGCTTCCGTCACGCAGCTGCAGAAAATGCAGCTTGCCGCTGGAGCGTTTATTATAGAGCCAACCTTTTAATGTAATTTCTTTGCCGACGTATTGGCCCACATCGCTGACTCTGATTTTGCTAGGCATATTGGTTCCTCTGTTAGAAAAAGTAATGATACATATATTGTAGCTTTTCCGCCGATTTGCTTCAATCTTATTGAGGCGGATATCCCATAAGGTCTTGCATTGTTTTTTTTTTTTGATACATTGGGCCTATGAACACAATGTATCAAAATAAGATTCTGTCTGATAAAAAACCCGTAAAACGCAGATTTGGCGGTTTTACGCTGATAGAACTTTTGGTAGTAGTGCTGATCATCGGCATTTTGGCTGCCATTGCTCTGCCGCAATATCAGGTCGCTGTAGCAAAAAGTCGTTATATGCAATTAATTGTTATTGCAGATGCTATTAAAAAAGCCAATCAGTTATATTATATGTCAAACGGAACGTATGCTTTGGATATGAAAGATTTAGATTTTCATGTATCGGAGTGTCAAATTTCGGAAAATGGCAAATTTTGTTCAATTCGTCGTAATGGAAAGAGGGTGGCCACCTGTTATTTGAATGATGGTACCCAAAATGCTGATGGCAGTTTAAAACCGCTGGCTTATTGTCAAGGAGACGATATATATTATTCCTTACGTTATACATCGGACAATCGCTATTGTTATGCTACAAGCACCAATAAAGTGACCAATCAAGTTTGTTCAAGTATGGGGGGAGTGTATCAAAGCGAGGTTAACGGACTTAAAACATATCTCTTGCCATAGTCTGTTTGTCTTCTGAAAATAAGGGGAAACATTTTCCTTTTTGTTTCCGTATATGCTATAATAAATAAGTCGTAAGAAATGAGAAACCGCTTTTGGGCGTGTAGCTCAGTTTGGGAGAGCGCCTCGTTCGCAACGAGGAGGTCGTCGGTTCGATCCCGATCACGTCCACCATTTAGAAACCACGCTTGGGCGTGGTTTTTGTTTGAAGCGAGGCGCGTTCCGCTCCGAGGGCGCCGAAAGGGCGGCGGATAAGCAATTCTTCTTTTTTGCCCGGGAAAAGCACACAATCAGCTTTCCTCATGCTTTTTGTCTATTTATCCTTCTTCTAAAATGCTAAAATAATCCTATATGAGTAAACTAGTCAGAGGCTTTCGGGACATTTTTGAGCCCCAATCCAATTTATTTACCGAGCTGGAAAACTGCGCCCGCGGCGTGCTGCGCCGCTACGGGTTTGGTGAGTTGCGTTTGCCGACGGTGGAGCAAAAAGAACTGTTTGTGAAATCCACCGGCGAGACGACTGATATCGTGCAAAAAGAAATGTACTCTTTTGAAGATGCAGGCCACCGCCAACTGGCTATCCGCCCCGAGGGCACCCCGGGCGTGGTGCGCGCTTATTTAGAGAATAATTTTACGCAGGCTGCTCCGGTGCAAAAATTTTATTATATAGGCAATATGTTCCGCGCCGAACGACCGCAGGCGGGCCGCTACCGCGAGTTTGAGCAAATCGGGGCCGAGTCTATCGGCAATTCTGCTCCGGCGGCCGACGCGGAAATGATTTTGATGCTTAAAGATATTGTGTCCGCTTTCGGCGCCAAAAATTACAGCGTCAAAATTAACAGCCTGGGCTGCGACAAGTGCCGCCCGCTCTACCGCCAGGCGCTGATAGATTTCCTGTCTAAAGAAAAAGACACCCTGTGCCAAAACTGCCAAACCCGCTTGGAAAAAAATCCTTTGCGCGTGCTGGACTGCAAAATAGACGGCCCCCGCTTTGCCGGGCGCGTGCCGACCATGACGCTCTGTCCCGAATGCCAAGCCCACTTTGATGAGGTGCAACGTCTGCTCAAAGGGAAAATAGATTTTATCGTAGACCCCATGCTGGTGCGCGGGCTGGATTATTACAGCCGCACCGTATTTGAGTTTCAAGCGGGGGATACTTCCCAAAATGCTATTGCCGCCGGCGGCCGCTATGACGGGCTGATTAAAAGCATGGGCGGCCCGGCCACCCCGGCTGTGGGCTGGGCGATGGGGGTGGAGCGCGTGATAGCTTCGCGGGGGGAGACTCCTGTCGCCGCGCAAAAAAGCGTTTTTGTGGCTTCTTTAGGTCCCAGCTGCAATGAAACGGCCTTTAACTTGATGCAAGATTTGCGTCAGGCCGGCGTGCGTACGGAAGGAGGGCTTTTTGACAAGAACGCCAAAGGCCAAATGAAGCAGGCTAACCGCTGCGGCGCAGCTTATGCGCTGATTTTAGGTGAAGATGAATTGACTAAAAATGAAATTACGCTGAAAGATTTAACAAGCGGCGAACAAAAACAAATTCCGCTTGCAAGCATTGTCCAAGAGGTTAAAAAACTCGTATGAAAAGAACGAATTATTGCGGTGCGCTCAACGCTTCGCACATTGGTACCAAACAAACCCTTTGCGGCTGGGTCAACAGCTACCGCAATCACGGAGGCGTATTGTTTATAGACTTGCGTGACCGCAGCGGCTTGGTGCAAATTGTAGTAGGGCCGGAAAGCCCGTTTTTTGAGTTAGCCTCTTCTTTAAGAAATGAATATGTGGTAGAAGTGAGCGGCGAGGTAAAACACCGCATAGAAGGAGCAGTAAATAAAAATATTCCGACGGGCGAAATAGAAGTCTCTGTAGAAAATTTAAAACTTTTAAATACCTCTGTTCCGCTTCCGTTTGATGTGGAAAAATCCCGTGAAGCCTCTGAAGAGACGCGCATGAAATACCGCTATTTGGATTTGCGCAACCCGGTCATGGTGCGCAATCTGACCATGCGCCACCAAATTGCGCAGGCCGCGCGCCGTTACTTAGACGGACAAGGATTCTTAGAAGTAGAAACCCCGGTGCTTACGCGTTCTACGCCGGAAGGCGCGCGTGATTATTTGGTGCCTTCGCGCGTGCATCACGGCCAATTTTACGCTTTGCCGCAAAGCCCGCAGATGTTTAAACAAACGCTCATGGCCAGCGGCATTGACCGCTATTTCCAGTTGGCCCGCTGCTTCCGAGACGAAGACCTGCGCGCCGACCGCCAGCCCGAACACACCCAAATTGATATGGAAATGTCTTTTGTGACCATTGAAGACATTCATGAAGTGGTGGAAGGGCTGATGAAAGAAATTTTCAAGACTGCCGGCAAAGAACTGCAAACGCCGTTCCCGAAACTGCCCTACAACGACGCTATGGACCGCTACGGCTCCGACAAGCCGGACTTGCGCTATGATTTGCAAATCAAAAACGTAAGCGGCCTTTTTGCCAACACCGGCTTTAAAGTATTTGCCGATGTGCTGGCCGCCAAAGGCGCCATTTACGCCGTACGCGGCGAGAAGGGTGCGGCGCTTTCGCGCGGGCAGATTGACAAATTAACCGATTTGGCCAAGAAAAACGGCGCAAAAGGCCTAGTGTGGCTGAAAGTCAAAAACGGCAAGCTGGAAAGCCCGACCGCCAAGTTTTTCTCTGAAGAAGAAATGAATTCCCTGCGGGCCGCCGTAGAGGCGCAGGAGGGGGATATTATTTTGGTGGGCAGCGATGTAAATGTGCACACCTGCCAAAGCTTTATGGGGGCGCTGCGCAAAGAGTTGGTTAAAAATCTGCCCCCCAAATGCGAATGGGCCTTCGCGTGGATTACCGATTTCCCGCTTTTGGAATATATCCCGGAAGAGGACCGCTGGGACGCGGCGCACAACCCGTTTACGGCCCCGCATGAAGATGATTTGGACAAACTGGAAACCGATCCCGGCTCCGTGCGCTCTTACCAGTTTGACCTGGTGCTTAACGGCAATGAGCTGGCTTCCGGCTCCGTGCGCAACTGCCGCCGCGATGTGCAGGAACGCATTTTGGCCTTGATGAAGCACAGCAAAGAGCAAGCGGCTTTGCGCTTTGGCATGCTGCTTAACGCCCTGCAATACGGCGCGCCTCCGCACGGGGGTATTGGAATTGGGTTAGACCGCGTAACCGCGCTTCTGTGCGGGGAAGATTCCATACGCGAAGTCATTGCTTTCCCCAAGACCACGCAGGCCGTTTGCCCGCTGACTGATTCTCCCAACGTGGTGGATCCTCAGCAGCTCAAAGACTTGGGTATAGAGGTAAGCAAGGAATAATTTTTCCCGCCCCTGCCGAAAGCAGGGGCGTTTTTGTGTATAGCTGCCGGCGGGGCCGGGGCTATTATCCCTTTCCTAATACAACCCAAACATATGCCGGGGATATGACGTGTCTGATTTTGTAGGCAGGTTATTTGCCTCTTGTCTTGCTTTGCGGGGCCCAGAATTTTCTGGGCCCTTTTTGCCGCTCATAAGAGGTCCAAAAACCCTTGCGGCATACAGGGGTTTTATTCATAATATTAAAAAAGGGGGCTTTGGCTGCGGCAAGATATGCCCAGCCTGGGGAAAGTCGGGAGAACCTAGATGAATAAACGCATCATGCTGGTCCTTTGTTGTAGTTCTTTTTTGTATGCGGCGTGCGGCCAACCGCCTGATAATACACCTTCTAAATTCCAGCGGCAGGCTAATATTGAAAAATATTTACAAAAAGCCCGTGAGGCCAACCGTTTGGTCCAAGAACGTGGAAAACCGCTTTCTGTTTCGGCTCCGGCGGATATTTCCCGTTTGACCAATAAAGTGCAGGAAACGGATACTTCTTTTTTGGAACGTTTATTTGTCCGCAACCGCTCCATTTTGGAAAAGCGTCTTTTGGAAACATATAACCGCCAAACCGCCAGCCAGCTGGAGGCGTTGTTGCGGAAACAGCGCCAGGAAACATTGGCTCTGCTTCCGAATGCTTCATCTCCCGATGATTTAGCCCGCGCCTTGCGCGCCTTGCGCCAAGAACAAAACAGCCATTGGGAACAATTTATTGCAGCACAACAAGGCAGAATGCGTATCCAGCCTGATCCCAAACTGTTAGAAGAAGTGCACCAACGTCTCTCCCGCCGCTGTAATGAATTTTTGGATCAGATAGCTTTCTATTATGGGGCGGATTCCGCCTCCCAATGCCGGCCGGTGCTGGATAAAGCATTGCAGGATTATACCGCGGCACTGTTGACTGCGCAGGATAATGCCGCGTTGGATACCTCTTTGGCGCAGATACAAAAACAAACTTTGGCTCAAATGAAACAAATTACTTCCCAAGCGGCTGATCCGCTGGGTGTTACGCCGCCGGAAGTGCGGGCGTCTTTGCGCAGTGATATGATAGCCGCCCACCGGGGGGTGGAAAAACAAATAGAAACCCTCTATGGCAAAGACGCCGTATTACAGGCACGGGAAGTCTTTAATCAGTGTTTTGAAGAAGCAGACCGTGTCCTTAAAGAAAATGCCCGTTTAAGCCAGAAAAAACGCATTTTGGCTCATTTAAATGAGCATTACAAACAGTCTTTGTTGGTTTTACAAAAACAGTGGAATGAAGAGTTAAAACATCAGCAATTTCGCCCTTCGGCGTATTTGCTTTCAGCCCGTTAATAAGTTGGGGGCGGAGACTGGTTTTGCTAAAATATAATTATGAATATAAATCGTCGTTTGTTTTATTTTTTGCTTTTTCTTCTTTTTTTGTTGGCGGCGGGAACAGTCTATGTCCTGCGCCCGACGTCTGCCGCGCAAACAAAAGCCGACGCTCTTTTTCCATCGGCTTCGGCTGCCGCGCCGGCTTCTCCTACCAAAGATTTTACGGTGATGCTGGATTATCCATCTCATAATGTACCCTCCGCGCGGGATATCTTGCAACGCCCGGCTCCACTGAGTGCGGCATTATCTTCGCAGACGGAGGCTCCCGCAGCGGTTTTGCCCCGTTCTGCCGGCAGATTTATTGTTCCATTGAGCGGTCCAGACGCTGCTGCTCCTTCTCAGCCCAAGACAGTGTTCCCCGCCCCCAGAACAGAAGCTTCTGCGGGGGCTGCCCGCCGTGAGGTGCGTCGTAGCGCTACGGGCTATAAACCTTCTGTCCGCATGGCGGCGCCTGCGTTTTCTGCAGGGCAGAGAGACGGGGGAGCAGGTGCTGCCGGTTGGCAGGCAGATGATGGAGCCGGCGAAGATGTGTTATCTTCTTTTTTCCCCCAACAGACCCGTAAAGAACAAAAAGAATTGGACCGACGTTTGCAGAATTTTTCATCTGCTTTGGAAGAAGCCGTGGCCCGTGCTTTTCTCCCTAAGAGCAAACGGGAGCGTAATATTGAAAAATATTTAGCCCGTGCCCGAGGGGAAAAAGCCGTTATGGATAATGAGGTGTACGGGGCCAAATCCGGACAGTTGGAAAGCCCGGAACAGCAAGTATTGCAGCAAATTGCCAAGCAGGCTAAGGGCATTGTCAACGATGTGCGTTCCAGTTATGGTGAAGCGGCCGCTTCTAAAGCGCAAAGCGTGATGAATGATTTCCAGAAAGAAATGGAAGAAGTAATGAATTCTCCCGCAGACCCGCAGGAAAAACAAATCCGCGCCCAAGCAGTCAATAATAAGTATAACCAAAAATTGCACCAACTCAATCAAGACGAGTCCCTGAAAAAAATGGAAACACAGCTGCGCGCGGAGAATGAAGAATACCTGCAGAAACTTTCCCAAGCGTATGGGGATACGGTTTCTGCGGCCGCCCGCGGCAAGCTGGAAGAAAATTTGGCCCAAAGAATGGCTGTATATTCTACGCCGCAGTCAGCAGAAGATGCCACCCGCCAGCTTTTGGATTTAGAAGAAAAAAAGAAGAAAGACATAGAAGAAATTATCCGCGCCAATCTGAAAGAGGGCGCGGCTTCCGGCGCGGCGGGTAAAATAGTCGGGATACAAAACGAGTTGACTGAAAACGATATCAATAACAAAGTGCAAGAATTATTAGACGGCAAACGGGAAGCCCGCCCTTACCGCGAAGGCCCAGAAGACCGAAAACCTTATCAAGAGGAGTGGGCTGCGGAAGCCAAGAGCCAGGTGGAAGCCATTAGACAGATTGCTCCGCAATATGCGGCGGAAGCGGAAAGTTTATTTAAGGAATTGGCTGCTTATCGCAATCAAATCCGTGATGCGGCGCTGGAAAATGGGACAGACAGCTATCTTATGCTGCAAGATGATATGAAGAAAACAAAGCAAATTCAAGAAAAACTGCAAGATATCCAAACCCGCGCAGGGGAAGACTTTTTGAATCAACAAAATGACCAAAGACTTCAAGAAATGAAGCAAAAAATTCCTTTGGGCGAAGATCTTAAAGAACAATGGGCTCAAAAAGCCCGCCCAATTATGGAAAAATACAATAAGCAGAGAATACAGTTAAATTCCCTGCACAATAAACTGGAAGAATATGAAAAAGCCATGAAACAGCTTGATGAACAGGAAATGAAGGAGTTGCAAAACGTGCAAATATCGGTGCCTAATACGCCTGCGCAATAAATAAATTCTTTTTCATGCCGCCTCCGCCTTATACAGCGGAGGTTTTTTATAGAATCCTCTCTGCCCGCTGAACAGAAAATATGGATTGCGTGAGGGAGTTTCTGCCAAGGCGGGCAAGAGAAAGAGAGAAGCTTCTCTCTGTCAAATCCCCAAAGAGAAGAAAGCAGGAGAGGGAAAGTATGGCTTGTTTTTAATGAGTTTGCGGGAAGCAAAATGGCGAGGGGGTGTCATATTGGGGCAGAAAGAAGATTTTATTTTTCACGCGTATCCTTTAATTCCGTACCAGGAAAATAATGCATCAGAATTTCCGGATACTCTTGTCCGGCTTCCGCCCGTCCGGCAGAACCCGTCTGACAAAAGCCTACGCCATGGCCCCAGCCTCCGCCGTAAAATACAAAATTTTTCACTTTTCTGTCTTCGTAATTTGGCACCACAATGAAATAGCTGCTGCGCAGCATGCCAGGAGCCAAATTATTGCGTATGACATTTTCTTTGCTTAGTACCACGCTGCCTTTTGTACCTTTGACCAACACGCGGCTGACATAGCCGGAACGACCGCGTTTTTGGGGAATAATAGCAACAATAGAACCAATATCTTTTTTCTGGCGTTTTATAATTTGGCGCAAATTTTCTTCTTCCACCACGCGGGCCCAACGGTAAGCGGCCCGGCTGACATGTTTGTCGTAGCGGCTGTAAGCTTCCTGCGGATGTTGAAGCAAGGTCTTAAACTGATATGGCTGCAGGGTGTCTGGGTCAAAATCTTTATAGTCGCTGGTAGGAACTAAATAGGGTGTTTGGTACCAGCCGGCGCTTTTGGCACTTTGTGTAAAGCCGCCCGCATTGGCGGAAAATACGCCTTCCACCGGTTTTCCTTTATACAGCAATACTTGTCCCATGGTGGACTCTACGGCGGCGTTTCCGGGTTCGCTTTCGGCATTTACGCCGCCGTATACTTGGCAATTTTGTGTATCGCACAAATCATAACCGTAGGCTTTGTGCTTGCCTAAATGTTTAAGTGCATATGTGCGCGCCAGTACGGCCTGCGCACGCAGCGCGTTCATGGGGAAAGCAGACGGCATTTCCGAAGACATTACGCCCATCAGATATTCTTCTATGTTGACCACGTTGACAGGCAGTAATGTGTTCCTTTTTTTGTCATGTATGATTTCCAGCTGTCCGCGGTACTCCTTATCGTCTATGCTGGCCCACGTCATACCGGCACCGCTCATAACTTTTTCTATTAAAATGGTGGCTCCTTCTTGGGACGAGGCGGATTTGGGAGTGATGACGACGGCCCCGGAAAATACATAGCGTTTTGCGTTTGGAGATACCAGGGCGGCTTGGCCCTTTTTAAGTTCTGCGCGCCATGTTTCTTTGGCCTGTCCTAATGCCAATGTTTTTCCGGTGGCTTTGTCTGTGATACGAAAGGGGTGCGACGGCGTGAAAATAACACTTTCTCTATGAGACGGCCGTCCCCCGGCTGTGGTGCCTAGGGCGACGCGTAACTCTTTTAATTTCCCTTCCAAAGACACAACCGGTTTTACAATGGTATGCGTGGTGCGTTCTTTGCGCGGGGTAAGTTCTTTTTCCGTTTTTGTCAGTTTGAGGCGGAGCCGTTTTAAAGCGGCATTAGCCTGGGCATCGCCGGGACTGGCGGAACGGAGTATGCGGTATTGGCGGTAAGAATCGTCATATTTCTTATTTTGTTCCAACGCGTTGGCATAGTGGCGGCGGGCTTCGGTAAATTGATGGTCATATGCAACGGCTGCGCCGAAGGCTTCCGCCGCTTTTTTCCAGTCTCGTTCTTCTTCATAAATTTGCCCCAGCAAATAATTGGACAGAGAGGTATGATTGGTTCCTTTGGCGGCCCGTTGCAAATTGCGTTTTGCCAATTTGGTTTCACCCATGCCGGCTTGGGCGCGGGCTAATTGGATTAAAATAAATTCAGAACGTTCGCCTCCTCCGGGCAGCAGAGAGAAAAATTTTTCAGCGTTTTCATATTGCCCGTCAGCCAAATACGCTTCAGCCACAAACTCCAACACATCTTCATCTTGCGGATAAAATAGATAAGCAGACGTCATGATATCCACCGCCTGCTTGGCAGAGCCTTGCTCCAACGCGATGAAGGCCGCATTTAAAAATGCTTCGCGGGATTGGGTGTCTTTGGAAATTTCAATATATTTTTCTAAGGCATCTTCTGGGTTTCCGTCAAAGTAAATATCCGCCGCCTCTTGCAGACGTATGGCTGCGGGGGATAGTGGCGTATCAGAGGCCGAGTCCTGCGCCCACAGCGGCACACCCCAAAGCAAAAAAAACAGAAGCGGATAGAGAAATAGTTTCATATTTGAAGATATTATATAAATCTTGCAGGGAAGCAAGGAACAAAACTTTATCCGTAAAGGAGAACGCGCCGCCCGTTTCTGTTTGTGTTTTGACATGGAGCAGTTTGTTTTAGTCGTTTAACCGGAAAAGAAAAACACAATAAGTTATAATGATATCTATATGACGACGCAAATGCCTACTTGGCTTAAAGAAATGGTTGGCCGCAACAAAGCGGCCCTGCGTACGCAGACGGCAGTTTCTGCCCAGCAGGGGCTGAACCGCTCCGCTTTACATACGGTATGTGTGGAGGCGAAATGTCCGAACCGGGGGGAATGTCTTAACTGCGGCGATGCTACTTTTATGATTTTGGGCGGTATTTGTACGCGCGGATGTAAGTTTTGCGCCGTTACCAAGCAAAAGCCGCTTCCTCCTGATCAGAACGAGGCGGAAAAAATAGCCCGCACCGTGAAAGAGTGGCATATACGCTATGCGGTGCTGACATCGCCTACACGCGATGATTTGCCAGACGGAGGAGCAAGCCATTTTGCCCGTGTTATGCAGGCTATAACCCAGTTGAATCCTGACGTACAAACAGAGCCGCTGGTGCCGGATTTTTGCGGAAGGAAAGCGGATTTGCAAACGGTGTTGTCCGCCCGGCCTGCTGTATTGGCCCATAATATAGAAACCGTACCGCAGCTGTATGCCGGGGTGCGGGTGGGGGCGGATTACCGCCGGTCTTTGGATTTGTTAGCATATTCCAAAAAAATAGCTCCGGATATTTTGACTAAGTCTGGCATTATGCTGGGGTTGGGGGAGACGCGTGCGCAGGTGCAGCAAACGCTTAAAGACCTGCGTACGGCAGGCGTGGATTTATTGACTATTGGGCAGTATTTGGCTCCGTCTAAACAACATCACCCCGTGCTGCGTTATCCGGAGCCGGAAGAATACGATATGTGGCAGCAATATGCCTTGGAAATAGGTTTTTTGGGGGCGGCGTGCGGTCCGTTGGTGCGCAGCAGTTATCGGGCGGGGGCTTTGTACCGCCAAGCGGTGCTGGGGGCGAAAATAAATATTTCCTCTATGCCAAAACAGGTATAATGATTATATGATGAAAAAGTTTTTTTTCCTTTTCTTTTCATGCTTCCTTAGCGCCTGCGCGGGCACGCCGCCTGCTTGGTGGAATCCTTCCGGCTCTTATGGAGCTGAAAGACCGGACCACCCGCAGCAGACTGCTTCCGTTGCTACTTCTCTGCCGGCGGCTGTAACAGCGGAAGAAGAGGAGCCTTATCCCATAGAACAGACGATAGAGCCGGCTATGGAGTCGTATGAAGAATTGGATTTGTCTCCTTTTGCCCAAACGGTGGAAGTGTCTGCCGTAGCGCCAGAAGAAGCCGCCCCCGCTGCAGCTGAGCAAACAGCTGTATTGGAAGAAGCCTCTCAGCGCCCTGTTTCTGCAGCAGACGATCAGCCTGCGGTGCAAGAATCGGAAGAATATTTGCCGGCAGACGGTTCTTTGCCGCCTCCCAGCGTATTGCAATAACACACCTCTCTATCACACAGACAGCCCGGCTTAGAAAGGCAAGCCGGGCTTTTTCTATACAATAAAATTCCCAAGCTGAATGACATAGGGGCAAAGCTCCGTTGAGGCGGAGCTTTGTGCGGAGACGAAACCCACTGGAAGAACTTAAGGCAAATCCAGGCTGCGGCAAAATTTGATGGCAGATTTTGTTTGTGCTGCGCATGTAATTTTGCCGTTTTTATACGATTTAAACAGAGAGTATTCATGCCAGTCGGAAAGGCGGCTGACTGCCAAAATCCCTTCCGGCTGCAGGGTCATGCGGTAGCCATGGCATTGAAGCGTAAGCGGGTCCTGCGGGTCATTGACACAGCCGCTGTAGCTTTTGAGCCATATTTCCTGGCCGCCTTGGGCGGCCTGTAAGCGGGCGGGGCGGTTTTGGACTGCTAAGTTTAAATTATCTATGATGGTGGCGGCATTTAAGCGGTCTCCAATTTTTTGGTATTGGGGAAGAACAACCCACCATAATAATCCCGCTACAAACACGGCAGCCAAAATGAGTGAAATGATGGTAATCAATGTTAAATCATGGTGGGCGGGCTCTTGGTAATCGTCAGGGTTAAATTCGGCGTTTTTATTAATGACTACGCTTTTGCTCATTTTATCGTGTAAAGTCTCCTTATGTTCATCAAAAGCGGCAGTAAAAAAACCGAAGTAGAAAGTCAGATTAGTTACCACACGGGAAAGCAAGCGTTTGGTGGCTTTTCCAAAGCTCAGCCTGCGGCCCCGCTTATCCACTACTTTAAGTCCCATAATTCGTTTGCCTAAACTGGCTTGCCAGGGGGAACTTTCTAGCAGGGCATAATAGAGCCAAATAATTACCAGCAATACAATGGAAATGGTGAAATTATCTAAGATTTGCGCTAAAATCCAAAATAATAAAAGAAAAAATGCTGCGTCTATAATAAAAGCCCAAAAACGCTTCCATATGCTTACATACATAACAAAACCCTCCCTACTAGTATATATACAGTATAGCACACGAGAGAGAATTTTGGAAAAATAAATATCCCAAAGCAGGCGGTGCAGCCCGAGCACGCTGTGGCCTGTGGCAAAAGAACAGACCCTCTTGAACCGGAGCCCGCGCCGCCGGCATTCGTATTGGCTGATGCGCAGGCAATTCCGCGGTTTAGCGCTTGCCGTAAAATGAAAAACACGGCGGTTATGATGTGTTTGGAAAGATGAGCAGCAGCTCGAAACTAGAAACAAAAAAGCCTCCGCTTGCGGCGGAGGCTTTCAAAAAGGATTGTCTTATTTCTGTATGTCGGCCGGTTTAATAACCTGTTTAAATTTGCAGTGGTGTTTGCCGTCGTTGCCTACATTTGCGGGGTTGCGCAAATCTTGTCCGCAGTCTGGGCAATGCGTTGTGCAAGCGACATTATAGTCTTGGGCGGCGCAATGCTGGCCTTCTTCCGTGATTTTTTTGCCGCAATAAATGCAATATGCTTCATCTGCTTTTTCAGACTTGCTGCAAAGGGTGTTGTAATCGGTGGCGGCGCAATGCTGGCCTTCTTCCGTGATTTTTTTGCCGCAATAAATGCAATATGCTTCATCTGCTTTTTCAGACTTGCTGCAAAGGGTGTTATAACCGGTGGCGGCGCAATGCTGGCCTTCTTCCGTAATTTTTTTGCCGCAGGAGACGCAGGACACCACTTCTGTTTCCGGTTCAATATTCAATTCAATATTGTATCGGGCAACCAGCATTAACAACACTCTCTGTGTTTTCTCCGGGTCCTGTTCGTTTTCTGCCAAAGTTTTCAAATCTTTAATCATTTGGGCGTCGAATTTGCCGCTTTGTTCAATACTTTTAAGAATCCGTTCGCAGTTGTGCCGGATTGATTCGGAAGAAGCTTTGTCAAGTTGGGCTTTCTTATAGTTCAAAGATGCTTTTTCCAGTTCTTTTTGCAGCGCCTTTACTGGTGCCGCGAATGCATTCGACGTCATCTGTTCATTCATGATCTTGCTGTTTTTTATCTTTCTAGTTGTTCTCCAGTCGGCTCTAATGGAATCTAACGTTTTCGTGTCTAACTTGTTGAGTCTTTCGTTAGATTGGGCAAATGCAGGGGCCGTAACACAAACGGCGAGAAAAACCACTAACATCCATTTCATTCTTTTCATATTACCTCTCTTTAATATTGAGATCCTTTCAAATTCTTCCCTTCTAATATTAATCTAGAAATTTTTTATTTCAAAGAACAGAGCCTTTAGTCCTATTTCTCAGGGGAAAAAAGACCTATTTCACTTTGGGTATCATAAAAAGCTGTTTCCGCTGAAAGCATTTTATTTGTAAGAACGCTTATTTAAATGGCTGAGCGGCAGGATATCTGCTTGCTTCCAGCTTCGACTGTAAGTCTTTGTCTCTCGCGGCATTTGCAGAAGGCCCTAAAGCTTTAACTCCGGCGGGAGATAAATTTTTAGAGAATAACATTTCAGCCAAGATAATCCCTTGTACCATATCATCATATCCTTTTTTTGCCAAATTTTCTATTATAGAGATTTTCTGTGCTGTGCGTTGGTCATCTTTAACCCAGCTGGAAATCAAGGAGTTCTCTGTTTGCTGGTACTTTTTAGAAATTATATCGTGGATTTTTGTGATATGTATGCAGATTATCCAATTCAAATGCCCCTGTTGGAGCATGTCGCGCATAATATTTAATTCTTCTTCAGAATACAGATGGTTATTCTGGAATATTGGTTTAATTCGGCTGTTCTGTAAGGGGCTCCAATCTCTATGAGAAGATAAATTTTGGGGCAGTAAAACTTCAGAAAGTTTTATTCCCTTCACCATATATTTATAATCGCTTTTATTCAAATTTTCAATCAAATCCACTTCTTGCATGGAGAAGCGGTCATATGTTTCCCAATAAGAGTCCATTTGTCCTTCCAATGTCTTATTTCGTTGGGAAATCATATTTTGGATTTTGATAAGGTGTATGCCTGTGGTCCAATCTGTATATCCGTTTTTCAACAGATTTTCTAATATTTCCATTTCTTCTTTTGTATAAAAATTGCTGCGCTGGAAGTTGGCCAGCATTGTTTCTTTTTGCTTCCAAGAATTCAGCATGTCTTTTCGGGTTGCATCTTCTGTTTGCTCTTGAACAATTTTAGCAACTTGTTTTTCTTGCTCCCCAATAGTGTGTGCCAAAACAGGCGTCGCTACAAATGTAGCAATAAGTGCGCTGGAAATGCATTTTAGCATGTTCATGGCCTTCTCCTTTGTTTTAAGATCTCTTTCCTTAGTAATATAATTCAAAAAAATGACTTTTTAGAAAAGGGCCTTTTGCTCTATAAAGAGATACGGAAAGGTCCTATCTTTTTATAGGTCTTTATGAGGTAAAAGGATAATTCTTGCGCTTTTAGCAGGGACAGCGCGCAATAAATCCGACGGGCTGATTTTAATTTGCAACCCGCGTTTGCCTGCACTAATGTAAACAAAATCCCACAATAAGCAATCTTCATGAATGTAAGTGGGAAATTTTTTTCTCATACCTAATGGACTGCAACCTCCGCGCATATAACCGGTGACCGGGAGCAGGTCTTTGACGTGCAACATGGTACAACTTTTGTTGCCGCTGGCGCGTGCGGCCGCTTTTAAATCTAATTCGGCCGCTCCGGGGATTACACAGACGAAAAAACCAGTCCTGTCTCCTTGTAGTACTAAGGTTTTGTAGACTTGGTCTATATTTTCTCCGAGGCAGTCCGCCACATGTATAGCGGAGAGATCCGTTTCATCTACCTCATATGCTATCAATTCATAAGGTATATGAAGCTCGTCTAAGTGGCGGGCGGCATTTGTTTTGTGTATTTTGTCCTTCATAAGTAAATTATAAGATTTTTAGACGGGATTTTAAGGGCTTGACTCATTTTTTTTTTTTTTGATAAATTTTGCGTATGCAGATAAAATACGTTAAAAATGTGAGTTTGAAAGGAAAAACCCGCGTAAGCTGCAAAATAGGCGGTTTTACGCTGATAGAACTTTTAGTGGTGGTGCTGATAATAGGCATTTTGGCGGCTATTGCGCTGCCTAAATATGAGAACGCGGTGGAGAAGAGCCGCGCCGCGGAAGCACTGATGTTATTAAAAACCTTGAGAGACCAGCAGGCCTTGTGTGTGCTGGAACATGGTACAGATGAACAAACTTGTTGGGGTGGAGTTGATGGAAATAATTTGTTCACTATAGGATCGGTTTCTTTGCCTGAGGGGGCTCCTGATCCTGAATGTGCGGACAATGTGTGTGGGCCCTCCACAAAATATTTTTCTTACAGTATAGATGGCTATTCTGTTTTTGCAGAGAGGCGCCCTTATGACCAGAAATATCGTTTTGAGACAACGGCCATTGATAAAGAAGATCTCAGTTATAATCAAATTGTCTGTTGGAATTTAGACGACTCTAAAAACTGGTGTAAGGTGATTGGTTTTACCCAAGAAGCAGATGGGGGCTATGTGCAGCCTTAATTTTTTAGTTATTAGAGATAATCCCCTAGGCAGTGGCCTGGGGGATTTTTTTGCTTGGGGAAATTTGTTTCTGCTTAAATCTTGAAGTGTTGGAACATGATGTCTCATGGCATTGGTTGTGGGGGGAAAGCCATGGCTTTTGATATTCCTTTGCAAGAAACCCCAATGTCTGTTCGGCAATTATTTAGCGGGTTATTTTTTTAGGGTTTTGGGGTTTGTTTTAGGCGTCGCGGTTTGTGATGTCGCTTTCAATATGCCATGAGCTTTACGGAATGCGTCGGCTTGTTCCAATTCCGGTTTTAAATATTTTCCGGTATAAGAGGCCGCGCATGCCGCCACTTCGCGCGGAGTGCCCGCACAGACGATTTGCCCGCCCTTGTCGCCCCCTTCTGGCCCTAAATCTATAATCCAGTCCGCCGTTTTGATAACGTCTAAATTATGCTCAATAATCAGCACTGTATTGCCGCGGTCGGCCAAGCCATGCAGCACATGCAACAGTTTGTCAATATCGGCAAAATGCAGCCCGGTGGTGGGCTCGTCTAAAATATAGAGTGTTTTGCCGGTACCTTTGCGGGAGAGTTCGTCTGCCAGTTTGACGCGCTGCGCTTCCCCGCCGGAAAGTGTAGTGGCAGCCTGCCCCAGTTTGATATAGCCCAGACCTACGTCGTTGAGCGTTTGCAGGTAGCGTTTGATTTTGGGGATAGCGTCAAAAAACTCCAAGGCTTGCGATACGCTCATATCCAGCACGTCGGCAATGTTCTTGCCTTTAAACGTCACTTGCAGCGTGTCCTCGTTGAAGCGTTTACCGTTGCATTCTTCGCAACGTACATAAATGTCGGGCAGGAACTGCATTTGTATTTTTAAAATTCCGTCGCCCTGGCATTTTTCGCAGCGGCCGCCTTTGACGTTAAACGAAAAACGCCCCGCCTTGTAGCCGCGGCGTTTGGCCTCCGGCATTTGGGCAAAAAGCTCTCTTATCTGCGTAAACAGCCCGATATAGGTGGCCGGATTGGAGCGCGGCGTTTTGCCGATGGGGGCTTGGTCTACGATAATGACTTTGTCTATATTTTCCAATCCCTTGACGGCCTTATGCTCGCCGGGCACTTCTTTGGCGCGGTAGAATTTTTGCGCTAGCGCCTTGTATAAAATTTGGTGTACCAGCGTACTCTTTCCGCTGCCGGATACGCCGGTGACGCATACCATTTTGCCCAACGGAATTTTGACGTCAATATTTTTGAGGTTGAATTGTTTCGCGCCCAAAATTTCAATATATTTTCCGTTGCCTTTGCGCAGTTTTTCCTGCGGCAAAATGCAGCGCCGCCCATTTAAATAAGAGGCGGTGAGTGAGTTGGGGTCTTTTAAAAATTCCGCCGTCGGCCCTTGCGCCACCACCTGTCCGCCGTGTTCCCCGGCGGCCGGCCCGAGCTCTATTACCCAGTCGGAAGCCAAAATGGTGTCTTTGTCGTGCTCTACAATGATCAATGTATTGTCCAAGTCGCGCAATTCCTTGAGGGTGGCTATCAGGCGGTCGTTGTCGCGCGAGTGCAGACCGATGGTCGGCTCGTCAAGTACATACAGTACGCCCGTTAAACCGGAGCCGATTTGCGTGGCCAGGTGAATGCGCTGCGACTCCCCGCCCGATAATGTCTGGCTCTTCCGCTCCAGCGTCAGGTAAGAAAGACCCACGCTGTTTAAAAATTCCAGCCGCGCTTTGATTTCTTTTAGCACGTCTTTGGCGATGATTTGTTCTTTGTCGTCTAATTCCAACTGATTGAAAAAATCCTTTGCCGCCGATACTTGCATCGCGCCAATTTGCGCAATATTTTTCCCGCCCACATATACCGCCAGCGCTTCTGGTTTTAAGCGTTTGCCCTGGCAGACGGGGCAAGTAATTTCCCGCATAAAACGGTTGTAGACTTCTTCTTTGACAAATTCGCTTTCGCTTTCGTCGTGGCGGCGTTTTAAATTGGTAATTACGCCCTCAAAATGCTGGTCTGTACCGGAAATGACCGACGTATAATGCGCATCGCCCGAGCCGTAAAGCAATAAATCCCGCTGCGCTTTGGACAGCTTATTCCATGGGGTGTTCATATTAATTTTGGCGCGGCGGCAAACTTGTTTTAATATGTCGTAATAATACCCGCTCCAAGAGGTTTTCCAGCGGTGGGTGCGGGTGGTAACCGGGTTATCCCATGCGGCAATGGCTCCTTCATTGATGGAGAGCGTGGGGTCCGGCACTACCAAATCTTCGGCAATTTGTATTTTAATGCCCAGTCCGTTGCATTCCGGGCAGGCCCCATAGGGAGAGTTGAAAGAGAACAGGCGCGGCTCCAACTCCGAAAATCCAATGCCGCAGTGTGCGCAGGCGTTGCTTTCGCTGTAGGTAAATTCCTGCGGTTTGTCTCCTTCGGTTTCCTGTACGGTAACTAATCCTTTGGAATATTTAAGCGCCAGCTCCAAAGACTCTACAATGCGTTCGCGCTCAAATTCGTCTACATAAATTTCATCTGCCATCAATTCAATGGTGTGTTTTTTGTAGCGTTCCAGCACCGGCGGCGTATCCAGCGCGCACAGCGTGCCGTCTACCCGCACCTTGACGAAGCCTTCTTTTTTGAGCTTGGCAAACAGTTCTTCATAGGTGCCGGCCCGTCCGCGCACGACGGGGGAGAAAATGTAGACGTTTTTGTCGGAAAATTTCTTTAAAATATCGGCGGTAATGCCCTGCACGGACCAGCTTTCCACCGGCCGCCCGCACTGCGGGCAGTGGCGTTTGCCCACGCGGGCAAAGAGCAGACGCAAATAGTCGTAAATTTCCGTCACGGTGGCTACCGTGGAGCGGGGGTTTTTGGAGGGGTTTCTCTGCTCAATGGAAATGGCGGGGGAAAGCCCGGAAATATGTTCCACATCTGGTTTTTCCATCAGCTCCAAAAACTGCCGCGCATAAGCAGACATGCTTTCCACATAACGGCGTTGTCCCTCGGCGTAAATAGTGTCAAACGCCAGCGAGCTTTTGCCGCTGCCGGAAAGGCCCGTTACCACCACCATTTTGTCTTTGGGCAGTTCTACGGTAATGTTTTTTAAATTGTGCCCTTTGGCTCCGATGACCTTAATGCTTTTCATATAATCTAAATCCTTACTTTCTCCGGCGCGCAAAGGGCCGGTTTTTGGTGTAAAATATTTATATAAATTATATAATTTATAAAACTGCTCCGGCTGATTTTTGGTATGGCTGTTTGGATTAATATCCCGCTCTATAAACGCCCAAGGGTGTATCTTGCGGATTGGCTGCCGGACAAAGAAGTTGCTATCGGTTTATGGGTTGCTGGGTGGGAAGAAAAACCGCCCAGAGATAGGGCCGTACTGCAGCAACCGGAGTAAAATAAGCCCGCGCCCGTCCGGCAAAGGCCAAGCGGTTCGCTGCAAGCGAAGCTGAAATTATATGAAAAAAAGCGTCAAATTTTTAGTTTATTTTCTAGGGATATTGCTCTCTGTGGGGATTATTGCCCTGCTGGTCTATCAAGCCAAAGACAGCATCGTTAAGATTTGGCAGGAAGTGCAAATAAAATATCTCTTTCTTTCTTTAGCTTCTGCTGTGTTGATTTATGTGGCAATGGGGTTAAGCCTTTATGAAGTGCTGCGCATTATGGGCCGGCGCATTAATAAAGGGGCGGCTATTGGTATCGCCTTGGTGTCTACGACAGTGAACTATGTGGTTTCTTCTTTGGGGGTGAGCGGTTTTGCACTGCGGGCCCATTTGCTTAACCGCCGGCGAGTACCTTTTGGCATGTGCGTTACGGCCAGTATCGTCATCAGCGTGCTTTTGTATTTTGTGTTGGCTATGATTATTTTGCAAGGTTCGGTGTTGATGCTGTTCAATTCCTCCGCCACCACCATGCAAATCTTAAAGAATTTCTTTCTCATTATTATTATGTGCGCGGTGTGTGTGTGTATTACGGCTTTTTTGTTCAATAATGAATGGCGTTCCCGCTGGGTGCGCAAAATATTCCGCTGGCTTAATAAATTTCTGTTTCATGTATTCCGGGCGCTTATTCCGAAGGGGCGCTATGATAATTTTGTAGATCAGTTAGATGAAGGGATAGAGTTAATCCATAAGAAAAAAAACAAGCTAACCCGCACCATTGTGTATGTCTGTGAGGACTGGTTGTTTACGATTTTAGTGTTGTATTTTGCGTTCCGCGCAGTAGGCGTGCATATTTCGGCGGGCAGTTTGGTGGCGGGGTTTGCCGTAGGTATGGTAACTACGTTGATTCCTGTGCTTCCGGGCGGTTTAGGCGCCATGGAACTGGCTATGACGGCGGTTTTTGCGCAAATGGGGATAGATTGGGATTCCGCTCTGATGGCGACGTTGATTTACCGGGTGGTGTATTATGTTTTGCCCGGGATAGTGAGTATTTTTATTTATTGGGGGCTGCAGCTTTCTGAGACGCCGCGCCAATCCAAAAAATTAAAAGAGGTGCCCTTTTATGAAGGAAAGAATTGATGAACTGGTGCCCAAAACGGCTCCGAGCGTTTTTATCCATAAAACTGCAGTAGTATGCGGCGCGGTGACGCTGGGAGAAGATGTGTCCGTATGGCCGGGAGCCGTGCTTCGGGGGGATATAGCGGAAATTCAAATTGGAGAAAACAGCAATATACAGGACAATGCCTGCGTACATGTAAATTATGATTGTCCGGCTGTAATTGGCAAGGGCGTCAGTGTAGGGCACGGAGCAATAGTCCATGGCAGCAAAATAGGCGATAATTGTTTGATTGGCATGAATGCCGTGGTGCTGGAGAGCGAAATAGGCCCCAACTGTTTAATCGGCGCCGGGGCGGTGGTAACCGCGGGGAAAAATATTCCGGCGGGGTCTTTGGTGATGGGGGTGCCTGCCAAAGTGGTGCGGGAATTGACGGAAGACGAAATGAATGGTATCTTGCAGAATGCCCGCGCATATGTACTCCTGGCTAAAAAATTTAAAGACGCGGCAGAAGAGTTATCATGAAAAAAGTGGTTTTAATAGAAGATTCCAAAACATTGGCCGGCGCTTTGAAAGGAGCGCTGGAGCTGGAAGGCGTGCAAACCGTTTGGGCGGCAGACGGCGTGCAGGGAGTGGCCTGCGTGCGGCGGGAGAAGCCGGATTTGGTGCTGCTGGATTTAATGCTGCCCAAACTGAGCGGGTTTGACGTGTGCAAAATGCTCAAAACCGGAGAAACTACCTGGCGTATCCCCGTGGTAATTATGTCTACGCTGACCGACCGCGAAAGTAAAACCCGCGCCCAAGAGGCGGGGGCGGATTATTTTATTGACAAACCGTATGATTTGGCTGCTACATTGGAGGAAATTAAAAAATATTTAAAAATTTAGCCTAGGTGTTTCTTCTATGAATATAACAAAAGAAAAAGAAAACTTTTTACATAGACTCCAAAGTCCTTCTAATCCTTCTAGATATAAAAGGTATTTGGGTTCTCCTCTGCGTTATGCCGGAGGAAAAAGTCTTGCAGTTGGATATATTATAAATTTGCTTCCTAATAACTTAAAAAGGGTTGTTTCTCCTTTTTTCGGTGGTGGAGCTGTAGAAATTGCGATTGCAAAAGAATTGGGAGTTCCCGTATTGGGTTTTGATATTTTTGATATATTGACAAATTATTGGAAGTATCAAATAAATTCTCCTGCTCTTTTAGCTAAACGTTTATCCCAGTTTTCTCCTACTAAAGATGAGTATAAAAGGGTTAAATCATTAATGAAAGCGCATTGGGAAGGGGGAAAAAAGCTAAAGGGGTTAGAATTAGCTGCTGTTTATTATTTCAATCATAATATGTCTTATGGTCCTCATTTTTTAGGTTCTCCTTCTAGTGTATATTTGCAACCTAAGCGTTATGCTGCAATTTTACATAAGGTTGCTAATTTTAATGTTCCTAAACTCAAGGTGGAGGAAGGAGATTTTGCTAAAGTGATTCAAGAACACTCAAATGATTTTCTGTATTGCGACCCTCCTTATTTTTTGGGAGGAGATAGTAAAATGTTTGTTGGAATGTATCCTCATCGTAATTTTCCTATTCATCATAAAGGTTTTAAACACGAGCTTCTAAGGGACTTGCTAAAATCTCACAAAGGCGGTTTTATTTTGTCTTATAATAATTGTTCTAATATACGAGAATATTACAAAGACTTTGATATGATTTTTCCAAGTTGGCAATATACCTTTGGACAGGGAGATACAAGAATTGGAACAAATCGTGAACATCTTAATCACAGTTCTTATGTCAAAGAATCTCACGAGGTGATTATATGGAAAATGCCAAGATAAAAAAAACAAGGGCCTCTACTTCCGAAGCTGCTCGTATGTATAGACTAGCAGGACATCAAGATGCTTTGCGTTTTGCTAAATGTATCGGTTTAGATAATGATTATAGAAATGATCCTAAAGCTAAGAAGGATGTGATCGATCCTTCAGGAGATTCTCATTCTGTGAAAAGTGGGAATAAAAAATGGCAGATCTTTTTATATGGTTTGAATAGATTTCAGCATGATGAACTTTTTAGGGTAATGAACGGAATGGGTAAACTTTTGGAAGATTGTATAGAATCTTTTCCTGTAGAATATGAAGATTATCTTAAAGATAAACAGAAATACAAGATGAAACTACAAATACCCATGAGGATTTTGGTTGAAAAACTGAAAGATAAAACGCGTTTAAAAGCTTTTATAAGCAAAGCGATGTTTAATGCAGGAGAGGTGAATTATTTAACAATTTGTGATAAGCAAAAATATTATGTGTTTTTGGGGGAAGAGGTCTCTCAAGTTATGTCAGATGCTATAGAAATAATTAACTCTAAAGCACGTTTGCCTGGACAAATGGATGACCAGAAAGTCTTATTTAGATATCGAGGGAAAAATTTAGCTGAGTTAGAAATGCGTAATGATAGTAAACTTCATTATAGAGAAATTCGCTTTAATATGTTAAAGCAGAGAGCGATGGCTTTGTTGTTTGATAAAATATCGGATTATAAGATTTTTAATCCATCGGTATTAGTGTATGGAAAAGCTAGGAATCATTTTGGACATTGGAGAAAATAGTTTCTTATGAAAGAAAAATTAGATTTCGATACCTTACAGTGCTGGCTAGATGAAAAACCTTCTAAAGTGCTGTCCGCTTTGAAAAATAAAAAAAATTTAGACGCTTCCGCCTTGTTTTTATTGGGAGAAGCATACCGCTTGCTGGGCTCTTTCCAGCCGGCTATAGAAACCTATGCTAAAGCGCTCAACGTAACCCTCAATGCCGAAGAACGCATGGATATTCTGCTGGCTATGGCGGCTTGCTATCGTACTTTAGGCGTATCTTCTGCAGCGTATGAGCTGGCAGATGACGCATTAAAAATGGCCCGCGAACTGGAATATGACGAGTATGTGGTGCGCGCCATGCAGGAAATGGGCATGGCTTTGCGCGCTTGGGGGCGGCTGGAAGAAGCGTTGGATTTGTTAGACGCCGTACTGGCGGCTTATACACAGCAAAAAGATTGGGCGGGTATGAGTTTTATTTGCTGGGCCAAAGGAGGCATTTACCGTTTACAAGGCCAGCTGGAGGAAGGAATTGCGCAGTTTAATCTGGCTATTAAATATGCTAAAAAAGCCGGCGATGAAATCAATTTGGCCTATGGGTATTGCGGTCTGGCGGGTATCAGCCGCATCGCGGGCAAGATTGATGATTGTGTCAAAAATTATAAATTGGCTGAAAAAATTTTTAATAAAACAGAAGATTTGTTCGGCAAGGCCTATACCAATTGCGGCATGGCCAACGGCCTGCGCCAGCAGGGGAAATACGACGAGGCTTTGCGTCATTATAATAAAGCTGATGTTCTTTACAGCGGCATTGGAGACAAAGTGGATTTGGGCTTTGTCAAATGGGGGCGCGCCGATATTTTAAAACGCCGCAACAAGTTGCCGCAGGCGCTGGCGGATTTGGAGGCGGCGCGGGAATTGTTTGACCATTCTGATGAGATCCGTGGGCAGATTTTGACCAAGCTTTCTTTAGGCCAAGTGCTGTATGCGTTGGGCCGCGTAGAGGAAGCGGAGAGCTTGTACGAAGAAGGGGTCAAGCAAGCCCGGGCGGAAGGATTGCATACCTATTTGGAGAGCTTTACTTGATGGTTTTAGGCGCCGTATTTCCGGGACTGTTTGCCTGGAGAGCCAGAAGGATTGGCTGGAAGGTGGCCCATTAGCCAAATTAGGATATGGGAACATTTGGGTGCTTATTTGAACCTGCGTGCCGACACGCAGGTTTTTGTTTGTTGTGAAACCCCGACTGCTCTGGGGTCTTTATATCAGAAAGCCGTTAGAGCAGGATTGCAGGCCCCCTGGGCGGGGGAAATAACTTAGTATAGGCGGCAACATTTTGAGCTGGCGCTGATTATTTTTAAGTCTTTAAAAAGAAAATATGATGTTCTGCTTTAACCGGTTGAGTGGGAAAAATGTAATATAGAAACGGCTTTCTTAAACATGTGTTATTTAAACTAATGTTGTTTATCATTTGCGGATACAAGAGTAAAGTAAGTTTCCCGCGGGTGATAGCGCATAAATGCCGGGCATAAAAAACCCCCGCTTATTGCGGGGGTGGAAAAGAAAGGATTTATTTGTTGGCTGATTTTCGTTTCATTGCCCTCAGTTTGGCTTGTTCCATCGCTTTAGCAAGAGAATCTACTTGCTGGCGAATGGATGCATGCTCTTTGGAATTGTATTCTTCAAACTGATTGGGAATCGGTGCTAAATTCGTGTCTGCAGCAGGCGTATTTTTCTTGCTTTTTGGCGATGTGGCCCTGCAAGAAGGGAACAAATCCGCCGTGCAAACTTTTTTCATTTCCGGACCGCCAGTCATAAAGAATAAAGTCCAATGTGTCGTTTGCTTTTTGGCTTTGGGCTCTGCGGGCGTTGTCTGCTCCGTCAGCTTTTCTTGTTTTTCTATCTTTTGTTTCTGCGCTTGCTGTTGTTGCTTGTCAAGCTCCGGTTTCTGCTCTTGGGATTTCTCCTGCTCTTTCATTTTCTGCCAAGTAGAGAAGTTTTTCCTCAAGGCGGCCCGCTCCACAAAAGAAAGGAACTGGGCTTGGGCAGCCTGCGCGGCGACCAGTATGGCTAATACGCAAGCAATCCCTACCATCATTTTTCTTACGTTCATTTGTTCTCCGGTTAGTTGGTTTTTTAGGGTACCCGTATATTTTATAATAAAACTCCAGTGAAAAAAAGAAAATTTGGTACTATGTCAAGGTGATTTTTGGACCTATTTTTTTTCTAGGTCCATGCGGGGTGTTTGGCGGGGGAAGGCGGTTTTTCGTATAATTAAGAAAAAAGTTCATCGGAGTCAGTTATGATTATACCTACTATTATAGAGAAGAATGTTGGATATGATATCTTTTCCCGTCTGCTCAAAGACCGTATTATCTTTGTAGGTGGAAGGGAAGGGGAAGTGGATACCGCCAGCGCCAATATGATTATTGCGCAGCTGTTGTACTTAGATGCGGAAGATTCCCAACGGGAAATCAATCTGTATATTAATTCTCCCGGCGGTATGGTAACGGCCGGCTTGGCCATTTATGATACCATGCAGTTCATTAAGGCCCCCATTACCACTATATGTATGGGACAGGCGATGAGTTTCGGCGCAGTATTGCTTGCAGCCGGTTCTAAAGGCCGTCGTTATGCGTTGCCGCATGCCCGCATTATGATTCACCAGCCGTTGATTTGGGGAGGGGGCATTTCCGGTCAGGTGACCGATATTGAAATTGAAACGCGTGAACTGAAAGACAATAAGGAGCACCTGCTGGATATTTTGGCTAAACATACAGGGCAGCCCAAAGAAAAAATCCGCCAGGACAGTGAACGGAATTATTATCTGTCTGCAGAAGAAGCCAAAGCATACGGTATTATTGATGAAGTGCTGCAGCTGCGCGATAAATAATAGTTCTGATTATCTTTGAAAAACACCCCTTTTTATGGGGTGTTTTTTTATGGGAAATTCCGGCTGGGCTGAAAACTAGTTTTGGGGCCTATTTTTAAAAGGAGACAAGCCCACCTTGACGCATTTAAACGCCGTGATGTGGGCTTGTCGTGGCGTATTTTAGAGTAGGTAAGAGAGAACGTGCGAGCGGAATATGGGCGGGCAATCGTTAAGAAGATGTCGCCTGCAAACGGGGCGGTTTGCCAGTAAAGATTGGCGGGCCGTTGCAGGCGCGAAAATGCCGCCTTCTTTTGCCTTTTATTTTAATGGGAGAAAAAGCCCAGCAAGAAAAAAGCAAAAGGCTCTGCCGAATAGCAGAGCCTTTGATATTCCAACGAGTAGGAAGATTCGCCCTTAAAAAGCCCCTACTATTTGCTGCAACGCATTTTTGAAAGCTTCTTGATCTTCTGGACTCATTTGTTCCAAGGTGTACGAGTAGTAAACCACTACGGCTATTGACAAGGCGGCTTCCTCATTTTTAGGTGTAAAGCCAGGCCGCGTGTTTTGGTTGTTAATTAAAGAGGAAACCAGCTGTTTCAGCAGATTTTCTATTTCTTTTATATTCTTCTCCTGCAAAGCGGAATATTTGGTCTGCAGCTGTTCCAATACTTTCTGCTGGGCTTGCTGCATTTTTTCCATAGAGAATTGGCCTGCATTTTGGATAGTTTGTTCTAATAATCTGGTATATTCCGTCTCAATCAGTTGATTTTGTTTTTGTACCTTAGTTTCCAAGGCGGGGAATTTTTCATCTAATAAAGACTGAATTTGGAGCTCTGTGGAATTTAAGGAACCCTTTTCTCTGTGTTCCAAGAAGTTGCTGTAGCCTTCAAATAATACCGCTTGAATAGTTTCCACTTCTTCATCATACATCTGTCCCCAGGCTTCTGTCTGCGGTGCCTGCGTATTTTGAGCCTGTACGGGTGCAGAAGCGAACAAAAAAGCAAATAATCCTAACAACGGTACAACTAGACGGTAAATTTTCATGATTTCCTCCTAAAGAAGTTTTTATATCTTTAATGTATCTCTTTAAAAACTATCTTTACAGGGCCCTTGGACCTAATTTAAATGAAATTTGGGCCTTTTTATATTTAGGCCCAAAGACCTATTTGGCGATGCCGACAGGGGTAGATTTGGGCTTTATTTTAGACGGAGAAGGTCTTTGATTTATAAGCAAAGTTAGCACTCATAGAAATAACTTGCTAATTTTAAAATAATGTGCTATACTTTCTAAAACTAGTCCTAAAGCGGGGTTGATGCAACTAGGACAAAGAGTTAGGATTTTTGAATGGAGAGTATTATGGAAGAAACGATGAAAAAAACCCTTTCCCTGCCTACCGTGGTGCCGGCAGTAGCCATACGAGATGTGGTGATGTTTCCCGGCATGTCGCTTCCCCTGTCAGTAGACAGAGAGAAGTCCATAGTAGCCATTGATTTGGCGTTGGAAGCTCCGGGCAAATATGTTTTGGCCCTTTCGCAAAAAGCAGCGGAGATAGACGATCCAAAAGAAAGTGACATTTATCATTTTGGGGTATTGAGTGAAATCACCCAATCTTTAAAAATGCCCGACGGCTCTATTAAAGTGTTTTTGCAAGGCTTGGTGCGTGCAAAAGTGGAAAAGCTGGAGCTGAACCCGCTGACCAATGCTTGGTTTGCTACAGTAAGTTATGTGGAGGAAAAAGAAGATAACAGCCCCGTAGTGCAGGCTTTGATGCGTAAAGTGTTAGATGAGTTTGACCATTATGCCCGCGTGTCGCGCCGTATTGCGGTGGAAGGGGTGTCTTTCTTGCGTCAGATAGAAGATCCCTCCAAACTGGCTGATACGATTGCCTCCAATATGGTGGTTAAAACGGAGCAGCGCCAGGAAATTTTGGAAGCGGCGGATATTAAAACGCGGTTGGAGAAAATTTTAAAACTCATTACCAGCGAAGTGGAGATTTTGGGATTGGAAGAAAAAATCCACTCCAAAGTGCGTGCCCAAATTGAGAAAAACCAAAAAGAATATTATCTCAATGAACAGATGAAGGCTATTCAGAAGGAGCTTAGCCAAAAAGACGATTTCCAAAAAGAATTAGACGCTATTCGGGCCAAAATTAAGAAAAACGCCCTGCCTGCCGTTGCCAAAGAAGCGGCGGAAAAAGAAGTGGACCGGCTGCAAAAAATGGCGCCGTTCTCACCGGAAGCCACGGTATCGCGCACCTATTTGGACTGGCTGGTTAATATGCCGTGGAACATTACCACGCAAGATGTCTTGGATATTGCCGAAGCCAAAAAAGTGCTTGACGAGGATCATTTCGGCTTAGATAAACCCAAAGAACGTATTTTGGAATATATAGCCGTGAGCAAATTGACCAAGAGCTTGCACGGCCCGGTGCTGTGCTTTGTGGGGCCTCCGGGAGTGGGCAAGACTTCTTTGGCCAAGTCTATTGCGCGGGCCATCGGGCGCAAATTTGTGCGTATGTCTTTAGGCGGCGTGCGTGATGAAAGCGAAATCCGCGGCCACCGCCGCACTTATATTGGCTCTATGCCGGGGCGTATTATACAGGGTATTAGCAAAGCCAAAAGCTCCAACCCCGTTTTTCTGTTAGATGAAATAGACAAAATGGGATCAGACTGGCGCGGAGATCCGGCCGCCGCCCTGTTGGAGCTGTTGGACCCGGAGCAGAATAAAGACTTTGTGGATCACTTTTTAGATGTTCCTTATGATGTGTCTAAAGTGATGTTTATCACCACAGCCAATACCCTCTCCGGTATTCCCAATACATTGCGTGACCGGTTGGAAATCATAGATTTTTCCGGCTATACCGATTATGAAAAGCACGAAATAGCCGATCATTATTTAATTCCCAAACAAATGAAAATGCACGGGCTGAAAGAAGGCGCTCTGAGCATCTCCAAAGAAGCCGTCGCCTTAATTATGCGCGAATATGTGCGTGAGGCCGGCGTGCGTAATTTGGAGCGGGAAATAGGCAGTTTGTGTCGAAAAGCCGCCAAAATGTATGTGGAAAACGGCGGCAAAACGGTTGAGGTAAGCGCTCAGAACGTACATGAGTTTTTGGGTGTTCCAAAGTATTCCAACTTCGCTACCGAAGAAAATGGCATCGGTATTGCCACCGGACTTGCTTGGACCAGCGTGGGGGGCGAAACTTTGTCTATAGAAGCCACCAAACTGCCGGGTAAAGGACAACTTATCTTGACGGGCATGTTGGGAAATGTGATGAAAGAATCCGTGCGTGCGGCGCTGACTTATGCGCGCAGCCGCGGTTTTGGCAAAGGGGTGAACTTTGACCATACGGACTTTCATATTCACTTCCCCGAAGGCGCCGTGCCCAAGGACGGCCCGTCTGCCGGTATTACGGTTACGACTGCCCTGGTCAGCTTGTTGGCCGGGCTGCCGGTTAAGAAAAAGCTGGCTATGACCGGAGAAGTCACCATTACGGGCCGTGTGTTGCCGGTAGGGGGAATAAAAGAAAAGTTCTTAGCTGCTTACCGGGAAGGTGTCACGACCATTCTGTTCCCGCATACGAATGAAAAAGATGTGTCGGAGCTGCCGGAAAAAGTGCGTAAAGAGCTGACGTTAATCCCAGTCAAACATATGGACGAGGTGCTCCCATTGGCTTTGGAAGGGTATAAGGCGCCCAAATCCGCTTCCGTCTCAGCTTTCCATGGGGACAAGAAGCCGTCTAAAAAAAGCAAAAAGACTTCCACAGCTGTCGCTTCCAAAAAGCCTGCCGGGAAAAAGGGCGTTTCTGCTGCCGCGGCGTCTAAAACGGCCAAAAACGCCGTCAAACGAGCTGCTGCAGGGAAGAATGCGCGGCGTTACGTTTCCAATATGCGTTCAGTTGGCAATAGAAGCGGAATGAGAAAGCAGAAATCCCGCTCTGCTCAATCACGCACCGCCGGCCGCCGTAAAAAATAAGCTGGGTAAAGTGTTCAGCTGTGGCTGAAGCGTATTTTGTAAGCAAAAGAAAAACCCGCTCTGTAGAGGAGCGGGTTTTTGTATGTTGTGAAAACCCCCAGCTAGGCTGGGGGATATTTATTTTGTCCAGGGACCACTCCGGCTGGGGCGGGGAGGTTTATTGCTGTTGCACATGATGTAAAGAGTTGCGTGTCAGCTCTTTCTTGATTCTATCTGTTGGTGATTTTCCTACATACTGTTTTTTCTTTCAAGAGGCTTATAAAATATATGCTCTTTTGCAATTTGTCCGGGCGGTTCAAGCATTTGTGCAGGGCCAAGCCTGCCGCCTCATGAGCCCGGGCGTCTTGGCACTATAGCGCAGCAGTTGCGCCGGCGGAGTGTTACGGAAGCCGCAGAAACAGCGGATAGGTCTTTTTTTACGGTGAGAGTAGGGAAACGGCGGCAAGGGACGTATAAAGCCGTGTGCTAAGAAAAATATATAAATATTATCCCACTCCCGTAATTGAGGAAAATCAATCCAGCCGCGGTGATAGGCGTTTCCCGCTGTTCCCAATTTGTTATAATTTGTATATGAGAAAACAAACCACGCTGTGTGCTGTTTTTGCGTTGCTGGTAATGCCTTCTTTGGCTGCGGCGGCCGTTTCTGCTGCACCGCAGACAAATGCTGCGGCAGAACCGGCCGTCTTGGCTTCTGCGCCGCAGACAGAGGCTGCTGCGCCTGCTGCTTCCGCTCCGGCAGTGGGAGAAGTGACTTATGAAGAGCAGTCTTCCCCTGAGCCGGGAGAGGAACATACAGTTGGCGCGGTGAAGAAAAGCGCGCTTGTCGCGCGGGTGGATTTGCAATTAAACGATACTATTTTGCACTCTACAGTGTTGGATTATGCTTTGCCCCAGCCTTTGCAAGCGGTAGCGGAAAAATGCGCAGAGGGGGATAATGACGAGTGTTATTTTTCCTATAAAGCCTTTGAAAATGCCGAAGATCCTGCCGTAGCGGCACAAGCCAATTTGGAGCTTTCTGTGCTTTCTTTGCAGCGTGGGCTGGTTAAGCAAGCCTTGTCGTATATTGATAAAGCAGCGCGGCTTGCTCCGGAAGACCCCTTTATAGAACTTACGCGCGGTTGGACTCTGTTTGCAGCCGGCAAGTATAAACAGGCGCGCAAATCATTTGCGGATATGCTGTATCTGACGGCTGACTTTGAATATGCTTCGTCGGCTAAATTAGGTACGGCGCTGGCTTATTATTTTGAAGGCGATAAAGCCCAAGCATCTTCTGATTTCCAATATATTTATACGTCTAATCCGTATTTAATTTCTTTTGCGGCTTATATGATGGGCCAAGTGGCCGCTTCGCGCAAAGATTCGCGCAAATTGGCTCCGGTATTTTTGCAGCAGGCTTTGAGCCACGACGGACATAATTATCCGGCTATGCAGCTTCTGGCGCAATTGTCTGAAAAGGATAAAGAAAATAAAACAGCTTCTTTTCAATATTATTCCACTCTTTTCAGTTTGGATCCCACCAATGAAAAAGCCGGCAAGAAAGTGGCTCAATATGCAGAAGATTTACAGGCAGATCCGGCCGCTTACCTGTTTTATTTGCGTTTAGACCAGCCTATCGTGCAGGAATTGGCTTCCGTTCCTTCTGAGAAAATTAAAATGGCTTTGTATGCAGACCGCTGGCAGCAGCCGGTGGCGCTTAAACGTGTTACGCTGATGGCGTCGGGCGTAATGAGCGTATGGGACGAGCGGTTGGGGGAAGTGTTAAAATCTCCTTCTTATGTGACACGCGTGCTGGAGTTTAATGAGCAAACCAAAGGAATTGACTTTAAAGATGCCCGCGGCCATGTGGAATTTTCTGCCCGGAGGCCTTTTGTAATCCGCCCGGTTAAAGAAGAAAAAACCCTGCTTGTAAAAGATGCAGCAGCGGCGGATTTGTTTGCGGCGGATTTTAGCGATAAGGAGTTGAAAGGAGATTTGTTGGTGCTGCCGGTGGCTGAAGGCATGCTGCTGGTTAATGAGGTGATGGCGGAAGATTTGATCCCGGCTTTGCTGGCTACACAGGCGCGAGAGATTAAAGAGCCCGCCGCCTTGCAAGCTTTGGCAGTAGTGTTCCGCGCGGCTTTGCAAGAGGCGGCCCAGCAGAATGCAGATCAACCTTATCATATTACGGATAACGACGTATATTTTAAATTTAAAGGCATTAATTTAACCGTACAGCCCATGTTGGAGGCGGTTAAATCTTCCCGCGGGCTGGAGCTTTCCAATACGAATCTGGGGTATTATGCTTCGTGCGGTCCCGTATCTTATGACAATGTCGGCAATACGGAGAACCGCCCCAATTACACATATTCCCCGGCCAACCTTTCCAAATATATGCTTTCTAATCCTCCGGCGGATTTGTATTCTACTCCGCAGGATCCGACCCAATGGTCTGCCGTGAAATGGGTGTACCTCTATGACGGAGCCGAAATTGCGGCGCGGGTTAATGCGCGTGCGGAAATAGGCAGCTTGCGCGCCTTGGTGCCGCAGAAGCTTTCACCGCAAGGCCGTGTTCTGTCTATGCGTTTTGAAGGCAGTAAAGGAAGCTATTTGGCCCAAACTCCGCAAGAAGTGGCTTATCTGCTCAGTGCCGGTACAATGCCTTCCACTTTTTTTGATATGGTGCCCATGTATAAAGGTAAAAATATCCAACGCGTATTAGTGCGGGGATATGACAGCGGCACAGGGGTTGGGCTGTGCGTAGCCGGAGCGGAAGGATTGGCTGGAGACGGAAGCGATTACCAGGGCATTATTAAATATTATTTCCCTAATGCCCGTATTCTTGATACACAAACCGGAGAATTACACTGATGGCTAAGACGAAGATTTTATACTTTATTACCGCCCTGGACCAAGGCGGCGCGCAAAACAGCGTGCTGACTACGATGAAGCGGCTGGATAAACGGGAATTTGAACCTTATTTGGCGGCGGGGAAAGGCGGTCGTTTAGACGGCAAAACAAAAAGAGAAGTAAAAAATTTGTTTTTTATCCCGGCTTTAAAACATGATGTGCACCCGCGCTATTGCCTGCATGATGCGGTGGCGTTGGTGCAAATGGGGCTTTTGATGCGCAAAATCCGCCCCGATATTATCCATACCAATTCTCCTAAAGCCGGTGTGCTGGGGCGTATAGCGGCGCGTATTTTCTGGCGCAAAGCGAAGGTGGTGCATACCTTTCACGGACTTGGTTTTGCCAAAGAACAAGGAGAAAAACATTTTGACTTTTTTGTCAAAACAGAAAAGTTCTGTTCTTCTTTAACCCATGTATTGGTGTTTGTGTCTAAGAAAAACGCCGCCGAAGCGGCCCAGTTGGGCATTGGCAAAGGCGTACGCAGTGAGATTATCCGCGCCGGCATAGACTTTGAACGCAAACTGCCGCCCAATTTTAATCCGGCTTCAAAAAAAGCCTCTCTTAAAATTCCGCCCGCTGCACGGGTGGTGCTTTCTATTGCCAATTTTAAACCGCTTAAAAATCCTATTCATTTTGTGCTGGCTGCTTATAAAGTGCTGGGGCAGATGAAAAATGTCTGCTTTATTTATACGGGTGACGGTCCGCTTAAAGAAGCGGCGACCAGTTTGGCGGCCCATTTGGGTATTGAACGGCATATTCTTTTCCCCGGTTGGAGAGGGGACACAGATGAGCTGCTGGCTATAGCTGACGTATATGCCAGCACCTCGTTGCGAGAAGGGGTGCCTATGTCCGTTTTGGAAGCACAGGCCCACCGGGTGCCGGCGGTCTGTTATGACGTTGATGGTATTAGTGAAGTAGTGTCCGATAACCGCACCGGCTTTTTGGTCAAAGTAAACGATATTTCCGCCTTGGCCGAAAAAATCAAGGCTTTGCTGCGCAATAACGGCTTGCGGGAGCGTTTTAAAGATAATATTTCCCGGCGTGACTTTGGAGAGTTTGCCGTGCCGGTGATGATACGCCGTCAGGAACAGCTTTACCGCTCCCTGTGTCCGCGCAAACGCAGCGGGAAGAAACCCTTTTTCCGCCGCCGCAAATATGGCGCCCGGCGCAAATTTACTAATCCCACGGGAGAGAAAAAATAATGGATTACGCGATTAATGAAATGGAGCAGGAAACCTTAAACGCCACCCGCGAACTGGCCCAAAAGAAGCTGAAACCCCTGCGCGCGGAAATGGACGCCAAGGAACAATTTTCCAAAGAGATGTACGAAGAATTCCGCAAAAGCGGTATGTTTGGCCTGTGGCTGCCTGAAAAATACGGTGGCTTGGGCGGGGGGATTACCTGCCTGGCGATGGCTTTTGAGGAGCTTTCCCGTGTATGCGCGGGGTTGGCCTTGACGCCGGGTACGTCTGCGTTGGGGGCGATACCGATGTTTTTAGCCGCCACCGCAGAACAGCGCGAGCGTTGGTGTTACGATTTGGCCAGCGGTAAAAAATTATGGGCCTTTGCCTTGACCGAGCCGGAAGCCGGCTCCGACGCCAGCTCGTTAAAGACCACTGCTTTAAAAGACGGAGACTATTACATAGTCAACGGCACCAAACACTTTATTTCCACCGGCAAAGAGGCTGACTTTTACACCGTCGCCGTCAATACCAATCCTTCACGGGGCGCGCGTGGCATTTCCCTGTTAGTTATAGAAAAGGGTACGCCCGGTTTTTCTTTTGGCAAGAAAGAAGAAAAAATGGGTATCCGCACCAACCCGACCTATGAGCTGATTTTTGAAAATGTCCGCGTACCGAAGGAAAACCTGCTGGGCAGCGAAGGCCGCGGCCTGTTGTATGTGCAGGAAACGCTGGATTATTCCCGCCCGGGCGTGGCGGCGCAGGCGGTGGGTATTGCCCAAGGCGCATTAGATGAAACGGTGCCTTATTTGCGTACGCGCAAACAATTTGGACAACCCATTATTACGTTCCAGGCGTTGGCGCATAAGGTGGCAGAATTGGCCGCCAAAACGGAAGCGGGCCGCGCATTGGTGTACAGTATTACGCACCGCATGGATACGGAATTTTTGCCCGCGGTCCAAGCCGCGCTGGAAAATGGTACCAGCGTGCATGATGAGTTGAAAAAAATCAAAGGCGGCCGCTGGACTAAATACAGTGCGATGGCTAAATTGTTCTGCGCCAATACCGCTATGGAAGTGGCAGACGAATGCGTCACCCTGTGCGGCGGCGTGGCCTATATGCGCGATTTTCCGCTGGAGAAATATATGCGTGATGCAAAAATTACTCAAATTTACGAAGGTACCGTTCATATTCAGAAAAATGAAATCATCGCGGCGTTGATCAAAGAGTATGCCGCCAAAGGAGAATAAGTATGCACATTTTAGCTTGCGTCAAACAAACCCCCAAGTCTGACAATGTGAAAATTGACCCGGCTACCGGCTGCTTAATCCGCTCCGGGGCTGAAAGCGCGATGAATCCCTTTGACGAATACGCTCTGGAAGAAGCCGTCACGCTAAAAGAGCAGCTGGGCGGTACAGTGTCTGTTATTACCATGGGGCCTCCGGCGGCGGAAAATGTATTGCGCGACAGTATTGCCCGCGGGGCAGACAAGGTCTATCAGCTGGGCGATATGGCTTTTGCCGGATCGGACACTTGGTCCACCAGTTATGCTTTGTCTAAAGGGGTGGAGAAAATCAATTCCATTCAAAATATAGATTTAATTATTTGCGGCAAGCAAACAAATGACAGCGATACCGGACACATCGGCCCGCAGATTTCCGCTTGGCTGGGCTTGCCCAATGCCGCTTTTGTACGCCGTGTGGTAGAAGCGGGAGAGAAAAGTATTACGGTGGAACGTCTGACCGAAGACGGCACTGAGGTGCTGGAGTTGCCTTATCCGTGCGTTATCAGTGTGGTCAAAGAAATCAGCAATCCCCGCGTGTGCAGCGTCAAAGGCCGCATGGCGGCAAAAAGAGCCGAAGTGGTTAAATGGACTGCAGACGATATCGCGGCCGATAAAACCAAGCTGGGCGTAAAAAACTGCCCAACCCGCGTGGTCAAATCTTTTGCTCCCAAGCGCGACGCCAACGCCGTAGCGGTAGAGGGGGCCAACGGCAAAGAAAAAGCCGCCAAATTGGTGGAATTGCTGAAGGAAAACAAATATATTTAACCTTGCGCGGCGCGTGTCGGGCGGTTGATTTTAAAACAGAGAGTATTTTATGAAAGATTGGAAAAACGTATGGATTTTGGCAGAAGTGTCGCGGGGCAAGCTAAGCCCTACGGCTTATGAATTGTTGAACGCCGGGCGCAGTTTGGCAGACGCGCTGGGGGAAAAGCTTTGCGCGGTGCTGTTGGGCAAAGACGTTAAAAAGTTTGTATCGGATATGTTTGAGCATGGAGCTGATGTGGTGTATGTGTGCGACGCACCGCAACTGGAAAATTATATAGATGACGTGTATGCCAAAACTTTGGCGGGCATGATTAAGCAGTATAAGCCAAACAAGTTTTTGCTCCCCGCCACCAATATGGGCCGCTCCCTTTCTGCCAAGACGGCGGTTTTTGCCGGTACTGGCTTGACGGCAGACGCTACGGAAGTAGTTATTAATAAAGATGACGGACAGCTGCATGCCACACGCCCGACTTTTGGGGGCAACTTGATGGCTACCATTACCTGCGCTCATACGCGCCCGGAGATGTGCTCTCTGCGGCCGATGGCGTATGCAAAAGCGCCGCATATGCCAGGAAGAAACGGCGAAGTGGTGGAATTTGCTTTTGATGAGCGGAATTTTACGTCTTTGGCTAAATTTTTGAAGTTTATTAAAAGTGAAGGCGAAGGGCTGGATTTGTCGGAAGCAGAAGTGATTGTAGCTGGCGGGCGCGGGCTGGGCAAAGCGGAAGGATTTGTCTTGCTGGAAAAACTGGCCAAACGGCTGGGCGGCGCGGTGGCGGCGTCGCGCGCTCCGGTGGACAGCGGCTGGATAGAATACCGCCGCCAAATCGGTTTAACGGGCCGTACTGTAAAGCCCAAGCTCTATATTGCATGCGGCATTTCGGGCCAAATTCAGCATATGGCGGGCTGTTCCGGGGCGGATATCCTTGTGGCTATTAACAAAGACCCGGAGGCGCCTATTATGAAGCTGGCGCATTACGCCGTACAGGGCGACCTGTATGAAGTGGTGCCTGCCATGTTGGAAGCCTTGGAAAAATAAAATACTCGGCTGTATCATGCCCGCGTTTTGGTTTAGCCAAGACGCGGGTTTTTATATATAGAAACATAGACTGAAGCCGGGGATATGCGGGGTAGGTGCGGATTTTACAAGGAAGGTTGAAGCGGAGAGCAATGTAAAGTGGCAAGGGCGCCGGTTTTTATTACACGTCTGTAAAGAAACGCCAAAATGCCTTTTCTGCGCCATATTTCTCTAATATGGAGTATCCAAATCCTGTCATTGCCATGACCCAGACCAGGGCAGTATTCGGTAGCCGGGCGGAAAGGGTTTTTGATAAAATATAAACAAGTATTTTTCCTGGAGGCTGTATGAAAAAAATAGTTGTACCCCGTTGGATACAATCTTATTTCTTGTTTATGCTGGGCAACTGGCTGGTGTTTGGGTTGCTGCGTTTGATTTTTTTATATGTGTTTCGTGGTGCACTTACGCCGCAGCATTATCATGAACTGTGGACTACGTTTTATGTGGGGGCCAAATTTGACTTCCGCTTGGCCGGTGCATTAGCAATACCATTGGGATTGTATTTGACGGTGTATGCATTTTGGCATAAAGCTTCCTGTATGAAAAAGATGATGTGTTGGCTGTGCGCTTTGTTGGAAGCGGTAGTCATGCTGGTGTATTTTGCCGATTTCGGACACTATGCGTATATCTCCATGCGCATCAATTCCTCCGTGTTCACTTATGCGGAGAATGCGCTTATTTCGGCCCAAATGCTTTGGGAGACTTATCCAATTATTTGGATTGTATTGGGGCTGTTGCTGTGGGGGGCTGTGGGGTATTTCTTTACCAAAAGACTGCTGAACTATGCCTTTGGGCGTGACGATAAATACCGCTGGAAAGGCAATTTGGGCTGGTTTTTTGCCGGTTTGCTGATTACGGGGGCGCTGATGTTTGGGCAAATCAGCCAGTATCCGCTGCGTTGGAGCAATGCCTACCATTCCACCAATAATTTTATTTGCAATCTGACGTTAAACCCCGTTTTAAATCTTCTGGACACCTATCGTTTTGCACGCACAAAAGAATATGATGAAGAACAAGTGCGTGCCTATTATCCGGAAGTATCTAAATTCCTGCAAGTGGATACACCCAATGCGGAAACGTTGGATTTTACACGGACATTTGCCCAGAGCCAAAACCCCAAAAATTACAATGTGGTCGTTATTTTTATGGAGTCGTTGGCGTGGAACAAAACTTCGTTTACCAATCCGGATTTAAATCCGACGCCGTTTATCAAACAGCTGGCTGATAAATCCATTTTGTTTACGAATTTCTTTACTCCCACTTCGGCTACGGCGCGTGCCGTATTTGCCACGCTGACGGGGCTGCCTGATGTGACGGAAGTAGAAACCAGCTCCCGCAATCCGCTGATTGTAGACCAGCATGTGGTGGCCAATGCGCTTACGGACTACGAAAAATATTATTTCATCGGGGGCAGCTCCAGCTGGGGAAATATACGTGGTATTATTGAGCATAACTTGTCTGACGTGAATATGTATGAAGAAGGCAAATTTGACGAAGAAAGCCGCAACGACGTGTGGGGTATTTCGGACTTGGATTTGTTCCGCCAGGCTAATCTGATTTTGGAACGGGACCAGAAAAAAACCGGCAAGCCGTTTTTTGCCATTATTCAGACGGCCGGTTATCACCGCCCCTATACCATTCCAGACGATAATGCCGGTTTTGTGCCGGACACTACCACTACGGAAGCCCAAGCCAAGAAGCGCAGTTTTGTCAGTGTGGCGGAGCTGAATTCCTTAAAGCTTTCGGACCACTTTTTGGCGGAATTTTTCCGTATGGCGGAAAAATCGGATTATTATAAAAATACGCTTTTTGTTATTTTTGGCGATCATGGCCTTGCGGCTCCGGAGTCGGAAAATATGCCGCGCGGTTATGTGGAGCTGAACCTAATTAATCATCAAGTGCCGCTTATTTTGGCCGGGCCGGTTATTGACAAACCCCAAGTGATAGAAGAAACGGCCAGCCAATTGGATATTATGCCTACTATTATGGGGTTGCTGGGGCGGCCTTATTACACGCGGGCTATTGGGCGCGACGCACTCAATCCGCAGCGGGAGCCGGGAGCTTTTATCTATGCTTGGGCTCAGAATCCACACCCGATGGGCTTTGTGCAGGGGGAATATTATTACACGATTTTGGGTACAGATGGGCAAGACGGCTTATATAAATATGCCGAAAGCGATTTTGACCGCAATTTGGCCCAAGAAGAACCGCAACGCTATGAACATATGAAGAAGATGACGCTTGGATTATTTGAAACTTCTAAATATTTATCGTATCATAACCAAAAGGCCAACGAGAACGATCAATAAATAAACCGTTGGGCGAGAGGAGAGGCGGAAACTGTAAAATTTGTGAAGGGGCAGGATTGTATCGTAAAAAGTATGGGTAGCCGGGATAAGTAGTAATCTATAAAACAATAGGAGAAGATAATGAACGGAATAGTCTTAGCTGTGATTCTTTTGGTAGTGGTGGGGATTTATTTTGTGATGACTTATAATGCGTTTGTGACGCTGCGCAACCGCGTGAAAGAAGCGTGGAGCGATATTGAAGTGCAAATGAAACGCCGTTATGATTTAATCCCCAATTTGGTAGAGACGGTCAAAGGGTATGTCAAACACGAAAGCTCTACCTTGGAAAAAGTAATCCAAGCGCGCAATATGGCCATGGCGCCGCATGAAAGTATGAAAGAAGTGTCCGCCTCCGAGAATATGCTTACCGGCGCTTTAAAAAGTATATTTGCCTTAAGCGAAAGCTACCCCGATTTGAAAGCGAACCAAAACTTTTTGGAATTGCAGCGTGAAGTGCGCGATACGGAGGATAAGCTGCAGGCCGCACGCCGTTTTTACAACGGAAACGTATTGGCGTTGAATACGAAAATGGAACTTTTCCCCAGCAATGCCGTAGCCAGCCTGTTCAAATTTGAAAAAGCGGATTTCTTTGAATTAGACGAGGCAGAAGCAAAAGAAGCCCGCCAGCCGGTTAAAATCCAATTTTAGAGGCGGTTGTGGCTACCACCTATGATTTTATTGCTCAAAACAAGCGGCGCACTTGGCTGCTTGTTTTGTTGTTTCCGTTGACATTTGTGGCGCTGGGCTATGTTTTTTTGTGGGGAGTGCAATATTTTTCTTTGTCTTCTTATCGTTATGATGCCACGAGCGCCAGCAATATAAATATGGTCAGCCCACATCTTCTTGCCGTTGTAGAAAGCACCAACCAGATTGCCCTTCAGGTGCTTCCTTGGCTGTGGCTGGGGGCTGTGTTGTGGATTGTAATTGCCTACTACACCGGAGACCGCCTGCTGCTTAGAGGCGCCGGCGCCATAGAGATATACCGCGACGACCAGCCGGAAATATACCGTTTGGTGGAGAACCTGTGTATATCCCAGGGGCTTCCGATGCCGCGCGTATATATCATTAACGACGAATCGCTGAATGCTTTTGCCACCGGCAGAGACCCCCAACATGCTTCTGTGGCGCTGACCAAAGGCATTGTGAAAAAATTGGAGCGGGCAGAGCTGGAAGGAGTGGTGGCGCATGAATTGGCCCATATCCAAAACCGCGATATTCGTTTAATGCTGCTTGCGGTGGCTGGTATTTCCTTTTTTACGTTTTTGTCTGAAATATGTTTCCGGGCGGCTTTCTCCACTACACGGCACCGAAGAGGAAAAAATGACGGGTGGGTGACTTTATTCTTGGTGGCGGCGGGTATATTTTTTGCCATATATGGCTTTGTGATAGCGCCGTTGATTCGGCTGGCTCTTTCCCGCACGCGGGAATATCAGGCCGATGCTACCGCCGCGTTAATAACTCGTAATCCGGGGGCTTTGGCCCGCGCCTTGGAGAAAATAGCGCAAGATGCCAGAGTGGAAGTATTAGATAAACATGCCAGCATGGCGGCGATGTGTATAGAAAATCCTCTGTCTAAAAAAACGTTTTTTGCGTCTATTTCCGGGGTTTTTTCCACCCACCCGCCTATTGAAAAACGTATAGAATGCTTGCGCCGTATGGATTCTGCCCAGTAACCAAACGCCGCCGCAGATGCTTGGGCTGGTAAACTTTATATTGTTTTTTGTGCCGCGCCCAATCTGTTGCGGAAGTGGCAAATTCCGTCTTGGCGAAGGGGGACACGTGCCGTTTTGGCGGGGGAGTTTCGTCTCCCCCGCAGCCGTCTCTGCACTTTTAATGACATGTATTCTTACAGGCGGCAAATCCGTTTCCCGTCTTGCCAGTAGAAATATAAAAACTCCCGCCATGAAGACGGGAGTTTTTGCATGAAGTGTAGTAGTTAGCGTATGATTTTATCCAGACTAGGCTCAAAGTCAAAATATTCATATTTGTCAAAATCCAGCGCGCGGGCCACTAAACTGAGAGGAAAAACATCCACTAGCGTATTAAAATCGCGGACTGCGCTGTTGTAGCGTTTTTTGCATTGTTGGATTTTGCTTTCAGCTGACAATACATTGCGCTGCAATTTTAGAAAATATTCATCTTTTTTTAAATCTTCATGGGAAGCCAGACCGGTAAATAATTTCTTGAGATTTTGGCTTACTTCCGTTTCGCAGTCAATGCGTTTTTGCATGGTGTCCGCTTCGGCACATTTTTCTTTCATTTTACCTAAAGCGTAAGAAAATTCTCTCTCCAGCTCCGGCACTGCCGCAGAAGACCACGCCAGCGAGGGGAGTAATTCTCGCCGGTTTCGCAAGCAAATTATTAATCTGTGCTGCGTGCGGAAAACAGCTTTCTGTAGTGAAATAAATTTAAAATAAGCCGCCGCCAGCACTACAACAGCCGCGCACATAAACCCAAATAAGAACCATACCAACATAGTCGCCTCCTAAAAAAATTGACGCAACGTCGTTTTATTTTTACAATGGAAGTATACCGACAGTATAGCCATTAATTTTTATTTTATCAAGTCTGTTTTGCCGCCCAAAGCATGCGGGGCGCTGATTTTTGTAGGATTGACGTGCGGTGAATGCGCGTTGTAGTGCCGTTTAACTTACTTGTACCGGAGGATAGATGCTGCTGACGATTATATCGTTTGTTGTTTTTACAGGACTGGTGCTGGGAATTTCTTATTTCCTCACCCGCAAAAATGATACCTCCTCACAAGAAGGATACTTCTTGGCGGGGCGTGGCCTAACGGGCTGGATTATAGCGGCTTCGTTGCTGTTGACGAACTTGTCTACCGAACAAATGGTCGGCCTGAATGGGCAGGGCTATATGTTTAATATGTCGGGGATAGGATATGAATTGGGCGCCTCTTTAGTATTGATTGTGGTGGCGTTTTTCTTCTTGCCGCGTTATTTGAAAAAAGGATACGCTACGATTCCTGATTTTATTGGGGACCGTTATGACAGCGCTACCAAGCAAATGGTCAATTTTCTGTTCTTGGCTGGCTATGTGCTCATCTTGCTGCCTACAGTGCTTTATTCGGGTGCTATCGGTATGGGCGGTATTTTTGATATTACCAAAACGTTCCATATTGATTATATGACGTCTATTATTATTGTGGTTGTGGCTATAGGCATATTGGGCGTTATTTACAGCTTGGCCGGCGGACTGCGTATTATGGCTGTGGCGGATACATTAAACGGCATTGGTCTGATTATCGGCGGCTTGATGATTCCCGTGTTTGCTTTGCTTTATGTGGGGCATGGGGATATGTTGGGCGGTTTGAAAACTATAGTGGAGGCCCACCCCGAAAAATTCAATGCCATAGGCGGACCTAATGATCCTGTGCCTTTCTTTACCATGTTTACCGGTATGATTTTGGTTAACCTCTTTTACTGGGGATGCAATCAAACGATTATTCAGCGCGCTCTAGCCGCCAAAAATCTTAAAGAAGGCCAAAAAGGCTTGCTGCTGGCTGCCGTATTTAAGCTGTTTGGCCCTCTGTATTTGATTATACCGGGCATTATAGCCTTCCATATATTTCAGGACAATCCGTTGGAAATCGGCGATATGGCTTATCCGATGTTAGTGAATACCGTATTGCCGTTTTATTTAAAGGGCTTTTTTGCCGCGGTGCTTTTCGGAGCCATTTTAAGTTCCTTTAATGCCGCGCTTAATTCCACCTCCACCTTGTTTATGCTTAATGTGTATAAACCTTATATTAAGCCAAACGCTACGGACAGGCAGGTGGTCGTCGCAGGCAAAGTGGTGGCGGTGATTTTGGCTATATTCTCTATGTGCGTGGCCCCGTTGATTGCCAAAGCGCCGTCGGGCCTGTTTAACTATTTGCAGATGGTGAACGGGTTTTACAACGTGCCTATTTTTACGCTGATTATTTTTGGTATGCTCAACAAAACGGCCCCGGCTTGGTCAGCCAAGATTACTTTGGTGTTTTTCATTGTTGTTTATGGGTTGACTCAAATTCCCATGCAGTGGACCTCGACCGTGCCGGTATTGGGCTGGCTCAAATCCATACATTTCTTGCATGTGATGGCCATCTTGTTTGTGATAGCCATCGCCTTTATGTATTTGGCTGGCAAATTCCGCCCGGCTTCCAATGCATATGATGATACAAAAGACCTGCATATTGTGGACACGACCCCTTGGAACAGAGGCGTTGTGATGAGTGTTGCCATTGTGCTGTGTGTGTTTGCCGTGTATGTGATTTTCTCTAAGTTTGGTATAGCCGCCTAGTGGAAGTACATTGTTAAAAAGCGCGCCTTGCCGGGCGCGCTTTTTTATATATAAAATCTCCTGCTGGAACGGAAAATATGGGTTGAAAAAAGTTTTTTTAGCGGATATTTTTATTCTGCAGAGAAAAGAAGAAAAAAGGTATTGACCCGTCTAAAAAACTTGTTATAATACAAAGTAAGAGATAGTGGGAGAATGCTATGGAAGAAAATCGTATCAATATTATGGAAGACGCCGTACCTCAAGAACAAAATACGGAAAATGTTGAGTCTGAGCCGGCAGGCGTGGGGGAACGTTTTATCGCTTTGTTGATAGACTGGGCCGTTATTTCCATTCCTTATCAGCTGTTGGCGGCTATGTATATCAATAAAACGTTGCCCAGCTTGGAGGGAATATATGGGATTTTGCTGGGGGTAAATATCCCCTTTATCATATATGAAACCATTTTTTCCTGTGGAGGCCGCAGTACCTTGGGGAAGAAATTGGTGGGAATCCGGGTGGAAAATGCCAAAACAGGGCAGCCTCTTTCCTTGTGGCGCGCGTTTGTGCGCGCGGTGGGGTATTATATTAGCGCGCTTTTGCTGATGTGCGGGTTCTTGTTGGCGCTGATAGATAACCGCAAGAGAGCGCTGCATGATTATTTGGCAGGTTCAGAAGTTATGCAGGCCCGTCCTAAAGGCTGGGGTGAAAAAATGGCCTTGTCGGTGACGGGGATTTTGTTGATTTTAGGGGTTGCCTATTATAGTTATTCTCAGTTGTTTAGCGGGGGGTCTCTGGCACAGAAACAATTAGTGACACAAGCCCAGGAACATTTGGAGAATATAGCTTATTTGGAGCGGCTGCACCGCGCTTATTTCGGTTATTATACCAACGATTTGCTGCGTTTGTCGTTGTTGTCGGGGGATCCTGTCCAGTTTCAGCGTGATACGCAGCGCGTGTTGGATAATAAAGACTTTCGTATCGGCGTTAATGAACAAGGGTTCAAGATTCGTGCCCGGGCCAAAGACGCAAATAAAACTTTTGTCTCTTATGAGGACTAATATGGGTCCTTGGGCGTGAGCGCGAAAGGAAAAGACGAGAGAGAGCTCCTTCTCTTCGCAGGAACTGGTTGGTTTCCAAAGAGAATGTATTGACTCTGTTTTTTTCTTTTTGATACATTTTGAGATGAATTAAAGGTATTTTAGGAGAGTGTGCCAATGAAAAATTATATTTTAACAATCGTGGGCGTTTTGTTGGCTTTGCCGGCTCTGGCGGCGGACAACAATATCAAAATGGTGACCTACTTCCCTGTTCCGTATGCCGCATATGCTGATTTGGCTGTAACGGGTACATGTGATGTGGGTATGCTGGGGAACTGCCAGTTAGACGCCGGAGAAAAATTGTATTTGGCGCCTTCTACTTCGGCCAGCGGGGATTTGAATACAGGCAGTTTGATTTTGCGTCAAGGAAAAGTAAACTTGGATTCCTCTATATCCGATTCCCGGGTTGTTAATTCTTTGCTTACAGTAGGCACGGGCGTGGGGGTTGGAGAGTTGGATTTTGAACATGAGTTGAGAGTAAGCAAATTTTCTAATACTTCCGGCTTTATGGAAGCGCAAAATAGGGCTTATTTGGATAAATTAAATCTGTTTGGAGAAGCTTTTCCCAAATGCACCTCAGATACGGGCAGCAATCAAATCTCTTGGCAGCGTTTGAATATGGACGGTACTTATGGCGTATTTTTGGTGTGTGGAACCGGACATGAGCGGGAGACTACATGTGAAGAGGATCCCAATCAAGAAAAATGTTGTACGGGAGAAAATGTGTTTTGGAACGGAACTTCCTGTGTTCGCCAGTGTAAAGAATCACATTTTAAAGATGAACAATATAATGGGTGGTATGGTGGTAGATTTGTAGGATATTTTGAGTTTTTAGATGGGGAGTGCCCCGATATGGAAGTCTTAGCTTCTGCAGCGGGCGTATCACCTCTTGAATGTATTTCCAATGGTTATTGGAAGAACAGAGGAACTGCTGCCGAGGAGGCGAGTTTGACCTGTGAACAGCAATCTTATCAATATGGTGACGAGAAAGATATCGTTTGTGTCTATGCTGTGCCGGGATATTATGGAGGTTGTGTTGCGGGCGTATTGACCTGCGAGCTGGAGACCAACACCTGGACATGTCCTTCCAGTCAATTCTGCGGCGCAACGGAAGGAATCTGCGAATAAATAAAGTTGTCTTTAGCCAAACCCCGGCACATGCCGGGGTTTTTTATTAATGTTTTTCTTGTAAACTCTGCTTGCCATCTAAGGATTTTCATATAAAGGAAATGAATTCTTCCGTATGGGCCGCTACCGGGCAATAGCGCCATCTAAATAAAGTATATAGAAACGTTCCGTCTGTTCTAGATAGGATTTGCTTTTTTATGGCAAAAAAATACCAAGCGTTTCTTTATAGCGCCAACATATAAAAACCCCGGCTGAAGCCGGGGTAAAAGGAAGTAAGGATTGTGTTAGCCGTTATTTCTTTCGGAAGAATGCTGGCAATTAATACAATAGCGCGCAAACGGAAGCGCTTTAATGCGTTTTTTAGGAATGGGCTGGCGGCAGAGCTCGCAGCGGCCGTAAATGCCCTTTTCAATCTTGCGCAGGGCGGCTTCAATCTGGCCAATGGTATTGTGGGAGTTGCCGGAAAGTTCAAACAGAATTTCTTTGTCCAAGCTTTGGCTGGCGGCGTCAATAGGGTCCCCTACTTCCGCCTCAGGCATATCCATATTTTTCTTGTCTTTGAGGCGTTTTTCTGCATCGGCTTTTAGTTCTTCCAAATGTTTTTTGATCTCTTTAATTTCGGCGGCGCTTAAAGCGTCTTTGCTGTTTTTCTTGGTTACCATTTGGTTACTCCTTGAATGATTCAAATTGTTTGGCGGCGCTGTAGGCCGTTTGTCTAATGTAGCAAATAAGGAACATGAATGCAAGAGGGGGAGATAATTGTTATAATAAACAGTGTTTATTCGTTGGCAGAGGGAGCTTGTTTTTATATGAAGAATATACTCAAAACTCCATTAAATGAATTGATTTTCAAAAATTCGCTGGTTGTAAATTATAAACGTATGTGGCCCTATATTAAGCCGTATTGGTTTCGGGCTTTATTGGGGGTGGGGCTGGCGGTTCCGGTAGGCGCGCTGGATTCGGTAGTGGCGCTGTTTTTAAAGCCTTATACTGATGATGTGCTGGTGGCCAAAAATGCTACCTTTGCCGCGTTTGTTCCGTTGCTTATTATTGGGTTTGTTTCCATACAAAGCGTTTTAAATTACAGCGTCAAATATTTGACGACATGGGTGGGCAATAAGATTACATTAGACGTGCGAAAAAAACTCTTTGCCAAACTTCTTTCCTTAAATACCGCCTATTTTGACACGAATGACTCCGGCCACGTGATGATGCGTTTTAACAATGATGCCGATACTGCCTGCAATGGGTTGATAAACCATGTTCGCTTGATTATTTCCAAATTGTTTTCTTCCTTGGCATTAGTATGCGTGTTGTTTTATAATTCATGGCAGCTGACCATTATTGCGGTGGGGGCCGTATTGGTGGCTTTTGTGCCGATTTATATCGTGCGGCGCAAAATGGAGGAATTGGTGCGCAATACAATACAGGTTGGTTCTGTGGCTATGAAAGCATATAATGAGGCCTTCAGCGGCAACCGCACCATTGCCGCGTATAATTTGCAAAAGGACCAACAAAAAGGCTTCAACACCTTGATGGAACGTATTTTCAGTTTGAATATGGGCATAGTGAAACATACGGGCTGGCTTTCCCCTGTGATGCACTTTATTATTTCATTAGGGCTGGCCTTTGTCATATGGCAAAGCAGCTCTCTGATTGTGAAAGGAACAATTACCAGCGGTAACTTTACTTCTTTTGTGGCGGCCCTTCTGTTGCTTTATACGCCGCTTAAAACAGTGGGAGACGATTATGTGGATATTAAAAAAGCGTTGTTGGCTATAGACCGCATTTTTGAAATATTTGCTTTAAAACCAACCATCAAAGACGCCAAAGACGCCAAAAAGCTGGAAGGGGTTAAGAAAGAAATCAAATTTGAAAATGTAACTTTCTCTTATAAAGAAGGCGTACCGGTGCTTAAAAATATAAATTTGTCCGTTCCGGTGGGAAGCACTTTGGCTTTAGTAGGCAATTCCGGCGGGGGGAAAAGCACCTGCGTCAATCTTTTGCCTCGTTTTTATGATGTGCAACAGGGGCGTATTACATTTGACGGGCACGATATACGGGAGTTTACGCTTGCCTCCCTGCGTGACCAACTGGCAGTGGTATTCCAAGATAACTTTTTGTTTTCAGGGACTATTCGGGATAATATTATGATAGGCCGTACAGACGCCACCGAAACGGATTTGCAAGCAGCCGTTAAAAATGCGCATTTGGAAGAATTCATCGCTACGCTTAAAGACGGGCTGGATACGCAGCTGGGAGAACGCGGTTTGACGCTTTCCGGCGGGCAGCGCCAGCGTGTGGCGATTGCGCGTGCATTTATCCGCAATGCGCCTATTGTGGTGTTAGACGAAGCGACCAGCGCGTTGGATAATAAATCGGAGGCGATAGTGCAAAAAGCGCTAGATAATTTGATGAAAAACCGCACGGTGTTTGTAATAGCCCATCGGCTGTCCACAGTCGTCAATGCAGATAAAATTGTGGTGCTTAACGGCGGGGAGATTGTGGAAGAAGGATCTCACGAAGAACTCTTGAAATTGGAAGACGGGGCTTATAAGGCACTGTATAATGCGCAGTTTAAACACCGCATCTGAGAGTCTTGATTGTTTGATTCTTACCCCGCCTAAACAGGCGGGGTTTTTGCATATAGAATCCAGGCTGGACCGGGGCCATTGGTAGAGTTTGCTTGCAAAAGCAGCATTCAGCGTGTGAAAGGGCTTGCATTGTTTTTTTTTTTTGATACATTTTGCATATGGATAACATGTATCAAAAAAATATTTCCGATGTGAAAATCCCCGCAAAACGCCAATTGGGCGGTTTTACGTTGATTGAACTTTTGGTGGTGGTGTTGATAATCGGCATTTTGGCCGCCATAGCTTTGCCCCACTATGAACGGGCCGTGCAAAAAACCCGGTTTATGCAAATAGTGAGCGCTGCCAAGAATATCTATGATGCGCAAATTCGTTATTATATGGCCAATGGAAGTTATGCAGATTCTTTTTTTGATTTGGACATAGAAATGCAGGGAACGTCTGTTACAGACACCTATGTGCGTTGGGAAAATATTCATTGCCATTTGGTTGGGGAGCGGCTGGACTGTAGCGGCGGAAATATTGCTTTTACTTATACCATTTTTTATTCTTCAGGCTCTGCTTGGTGCTGCGCTTATTCCACAGATAATTACGCCGCAGATTGGTTATGTAAATCTGTTATGGGCGGAGAAATGTTCACCGGTCACACGCCGCATTGCTGGAAGAGATAGGCTTATTCCAAACTCGTTCGTTCAAACACTATTCTTAAAAAAATGCCCCCGCAAACCGGGGGCGTTTTTGGTGATTAAAACAGCTTTTGAATGCACTTTAGTATTTATACGTCACCAGTCCGCTGCGCAGCTTGGGCTCAAACCAGGTGGATTTGGGGGGCATAATTAAGTTGGCGTCGGCCACCTTCATCAGCTCTTCCATAGAAGTCGGATACATGGAGAACGCCACTTTGTATTCGCCGCTGTCCACGCGTTTCTGCAGTTCTTTCAGCCCCCGTATGCCGCCGACAAAGTTAATGCGTTTGTCGGTGCGCGGGTCGCCAATGCCCAGCACCGGGGCCAGCAGATTATTCTGCAGTATACTTACATCTAAAGCGGCTACAGGGTCCTGTGCGTCATAAGAGTCGTCTTTGGCGGTAAGCGTATACCATTGTCCATCTAAATACATGCCAAAGTGGTGGCGGGCGCGGGGTTTATCTTGTCCGGTGGCATGCACGTCAAATTTAGTGCGGATTTTCTCCAAAAACGTCTCTTTAGACAATCCGTTTAAATCTTTGACCAGGCGGTTGTAGTCCATGACGTAGAGCTGTTGCGCCGGGAAAATGACCGCCAGGAAGAAGTTGTAGCTTTCCTGCCCCGTGTGGTGCGGGTTTGCCGCTTTGCGCTTGCGCGCCACATTGGCGGCGGAAGCGGAGCGGTGGTGTCCGTCGGCAATATACAGTATGGGCAGCGCGTCAAAGATTTCAATTACGCGCTTGATGTCTTTGTCTTCGTGCATGACCCAAAATGTGTGTCCTATCCCATCGGGTGTAGTAAACTTGTAGTGAGGTGGGATTTGGACCAGTGCATGGACTAAGTCGTTCATTTCCGGCTGTTGCGGATAGGTCAAGAAAACCGGGCCCGTGGTGGCGCCCAAGGTATCCACATGGCGGGTGCGGTCTTCTTCTTTGTCTTTGCGCGTCAGCTCGTGTTTGCGGATAATGCCTTTGTCGTACTCTTCTGCACTCACCGCGGCCACCAAGCCGTACTGGGTGCGCCCGTTCATAGTCTGTGCATAAATATAAAAGCAAGGTTTGCGGTCTTGTTTTAAGATGCCGCGTGCAATGAATTTATCCAGATTTTCACGCCCTTTTGCATATACCTGCTCATCGTATAAATCCACATTTTCAGGCAAATCAATTTCCGGCTTTTCCACGTGCAGAAAAGAGAGGGGATTGCCTTTAGCCATTTCGCGCGCTTCACGCGAGTTGATTACATCATACGGCGGACACGCAATCTGCTCTGCGTGACCGTCGGGGCGGTAGCCCCGGAAAGGTTTAACAGTAGCCATTAGTTCACCTTGTGCAAGAATTTGCCTGTAGCGGCGTATTCATTGATAATTTTGACGGTACACTCCGCCACGGCGTCTTGTGCTTGATCCGTGCTGGCGCCGATATGGTGCGTGCCGTAGATAGTTTCCGCCCCTTCGTAGGGGGAATAATCAAACGCCGTATCATTGGCTTTGGGCTCGGTTTCGTAGACGTCTAAACCGGCCTTAATCCCTTTGTTTTTAACGGCTTCTGCCAAGTCTTTGGCCACCACCAGCCCGCCGCGCGCGGCGTTGATAAAGATGGCGCCCGGCTTCATGGCGTCAAAGAATTTTTTGTTAAATAAGCCTTTAGTTTGCGGCGTTTCAGGTACATGCACGGTCACCGCGTCGCACATGCCGGCCAGCGTGTAAATGTCCGGCTCCGGCGTTACGCCCATGGCAATAAATTCTTCAGCTTTATCGTTGGGGTCATAGGCCACTACTTTCATGCCGAAAGCTTCGGCGCGTTTGGCTACCTCTTTGCCAATCGCTCCCAGGCCGATAATACCCAGCGTACGCCCAAAAAGCCCTTTGGCTTTGCCGTATTCGCCTTTGTTCCATTTACCTTCTCGCAGGTCTTTGGTGTTGTGGTAAATGCGGCGGTCTAAAGCCAATATCAGCCCCATCGTCAGCTCCGCCACGGCGATGGAATTGGTGCCCGGGCAGTTGCACACCGCCACGCCCTTTTCGGCGGCGTGTTTGACGTCTATGGTGTTGGTGCCGGCCCCGGCGCGGATAATAAGCTTTAATGCCGCACCTGCGTCTATGACGGCGGCGGGCACTTTGGTGCTGCGCACGATTAAAATTTCATTGTCTTTTATGGCGCCGACCAGCGTGTTTTCGTCTAAAGACGGGTCGGAAGTAATTTGATGCCCCTGCTTAGCCAGTACTTCGGCCCAGTGGGCGGGGAATTTGTCTGCAATCAGTATTTTCATTTGTCCTCCGCGTTGGCGCGCAAGTCCGCCACAATAGCGTCAACGGCTTTGGTCAGTTTTTCATATTGCTGCGTGCCGTGTATATCCACAAACGGGAAACAGGCAATACGCAGGGAGTTTTGTTTGACGGAAGAATATTTTTTTATGCCGTCTTGTAAATTAGGCAAGCCGGTGGCTTTGAGCGCTTTGCTGATTTCGGCGCAGTCAATTTTAGGGTCCGTAATTTCCAACGTCAAAGTAGTATAGGAGCGGTTAGCCGGGTTTTTAATCAGCGGGGCCAGCCAGTCGGTGCTTTCCACCCATTTCATCAAGTAGTCGTAATGGGTGCGGCACAGCATGTCCATGGCCTTGAGCCCGCCATTGTCGTTCATCCACTTGCAGGCCTCATTGAACATCCAGATATTGGTAGTGGAAGGGGTATTGACCGTTTGGGCTTTTTCTTGGGCTTTTTTGACGGCTTCCGTTAAATCCAGGGAATAGGGAATACGGCGGTATTTTTTTGCTACTTCTATGCGTTTGACTGCGGCGGGGCTCAAGATGATCACGCTGCTGCCGCCCCCCACGCCAAAGCATTTTTGCATAGAGAATACCATTACGTCAAATTTATTTTTCGGTAAATTCCGCCCGCCGGCACATGAGGTGCAATCCCACGCTATTAACGTGTCTGGTCCTTTGTTTTTCCACGCTTCTTCCAAATATTCGTCGGGTATTTGGGTGCCGGTGGAGGTTTCGTTAGGCGTCAGCACGACCAAGCTGGCGTTGTAGTCGGGTTTTTCCGCGGGAAAAAATTCCCCTTCGGCGGGTTCTTTAAAATCTTTAATCACGGTATCTTCTAAGCAGGAAGCAATTTTTTTACACCATAATTTAGAAAACGCCCCAAAACTTAATCCAGAAATAGAATTTTTTGTTAAGCTCCACGCCACGGCATCTAATGCAGGGGTAGCTCCGCCCATAAAGAAAATGACTGTATAATCAACGGGCAAATCTAAAAGTTGGCGCAAGTTGTTGGCGGCTTCTTTATAAAGGCCGTCGGTAGAAATATCTTTGGCGCGGTGGCTGCGTTCAAATTGCGTTTTATAAAGAGGGGTCTCTCTCACAACGGGGTGCCCTTGACTGGGGCCGCAGGTAAAGGTTGAAGTAGGTAGTTGTTCAGTCGGTATTTTCACAGTCATGGTAGTCTCCTTTTTTTGCGTCTACCCCCATTGTAAAAAGGTTGAGGAGAAAAAGCAACCCCCGTTTTGGGCATAGGTAAGTTTCTTGTTGGAAACGTGTAATTTGTAAAGGGCTTGCATTGTTTTTTTTGATACATTTTGCATATGGATAATATGTATCAAAAAAATATTTCCGATGTGAAAATCCCCGCAAAACGCCAATTGGGCGGTTTTACGCTGATTGAACTTTTAGTAGTGGTCTTGATAATTGGCATATTGGCGGCGGTGGCTTTGCCGCAATATACAAAAGCGGTAGGGGTAGCCCGGATTAAAACATTGCTTCCGCTCCTGCGTTCTGTTGCAGAAGCGGAGAAATTATTTTATATGACAAATGGTCAATATGCTTCTTCTTTTAGTGAGCTGGATATTTCTATGCCGGCAGGGGGAGAACTGAAGGTGTCTTCTGCAGGAACAGAAACTGTAAGTTATGCAGATTTCTCTTGTTATATATTTGTCAACGCCAATGGAGCCGTATCTATATATTGTTCCAGTAAAAAAGTATCCCATGTTTCTTTGGAAAGACAATTCGCTTCATCAACATTTATTTGCTGGGCTGCTTCCAATAACGCTCTTGCCAACAGTATTTGCCAAAACGTTTCAGGTCTCTCTTCCTCTAATGCTACTTCTTCAACCGCTATAGGCTATCGTTTTTGATAGTTGATATTTCAATTGTGTTTTTACCGGCGGGGCTTTTTCCCGCTTTATTTTTTGTAAAATATATAAGTAAGATTTATTATTTTCATTAGGAGACTTTCATGAGCTGCGAAAAATGCACCCCCGAAGTCAAAGAAATGTGCTGCGTCTGCAAAGGCGCCAAGCATGATCCGGCCCCGATTCCTGAAGAAGGAAAATGGGTTAAAGCCAAACAAATTGGCGATATCAGCGGTTTGACCCACGGTGTGGGTTGGTGCGCCCCGCAACAGGGCGCCTGCAAACTCACGCTTAACGTCAAAAACGGCGTGATTAAAGAAGCCCTAGTGGAGACGTTGGGCTGCTCCGGCATGACTCACTCTGCTGCTATGGCGGCGGAAATTCTGCCTGGCAAAACCATTTTGGAAGCTTTAAACTCCGACTTGGTCTGCGACGCTATCAATACCGCTATGCGCGAGCTGTTTCTGCAAATTGTTTATGGCCGCACGCAGAGCGCATTTTCCGATGACGGGCTGCCCATCGGCGCCGGTATGGAAGACTTGGGCAAAGGCCACCGCAGCCAAGTCGGCACGATGTACGGCACCGAAGCCAAAGGCCCCCGCTATTTGGAAATGGCCGAAGGCTATGTGCTGGAAATCGGCTTGGACAAAAACAACGAAATCATCGGCTACAAATTCGTT
>CALUVB010000022.1 GCA_944324115.1 uncultured Elusimicrobiales bacterium | reverse complement strand
GTGAAAGGGGCGTATCTGTATGGATTGGCTCCGTTGTTGCTGCGCAATAACCCGTATTACCAGGCACAACAACAGCAGCAGGCCCAAGCAGAAGCGAAAGCTAAAGAAGCCGCCGCAGCGGCCTCTTATTCTTCCAAGCAAACCCGCTTACAGCAATTAGAGCAGCAAGTGCCAGTGCTTTCTGCATCTTCCTTAGTGCCTGCCATACGAAAGATTTTAGATCAAGAAAATCTCAGCTATGCGTTGGGCATTGTGCATAGGGATCCTTTTGTTACCCGCATTAAAAATCTCAAAAACGCCCGCCGTTATTCCTTGGAAGTGGAAAGATTGTTAAAAGAGGCTCGGCGCCAGGCTGTTTTGACCTATATGCGCCGTTATAATGAAGAATTTGGCTTTTTAAATGGCGATGAGCGTTTTGTACAAATCTATTCCAATACAGCCAAACAAATCATTACCAATTCTCAACTTCCGTCTGATATAAAAGAATTGGCCTTGTCCAAATTTCATGATACGGTGGACAAATGGCGCTATTCTTCTGCTTCGGCGGAATCTTTGGCCAATATGCAGGAGACAGACAAGAGTATTTTGGTTCCTGTATATGATACGAATGGAAATCATTTGACGAATATTGAAGTTTCTGCCGATTCTCGTTTCAAAATCCGCTCCCGCCAAAAAGTGTTCATCGTGGCCAAGAATGAAACAATGGGCTCTATGTATTTGCGGGAATATAAAAATGAGAGCGGTGATTCCTCCAGAATATCAGATGTGTTGATACGTTCTGATATTCCGTTGGATCTTGCTCCGCAGCATACTATGTCTTCTTTTGGCATAAAGAAGATCATAGAGGGTATTCTGATGGTCAATAACCGCATGTGGCCTATGTTTGGTCTGTATTTGCTGGCAGGCATGGGCAACTTGTCCACGGTTGTTTCCACTTTCTCCCAAGAATCATTTGCGTTGAATAATTTGGACCTCTATTTGATGGGCGGAGTGTCTTCGGTGGCGATGGGGTTGCTCTCGTTGGTGGCTGGTGTTTTGCAAAACAGGCTGAGCCATTCCCGCAAAGGGTATAATGACCAGCGCGGCCGTTTTATCATGACAAATTTGGGTTTTGCTGCCGCCATTTTAGCTTTTGCACTACCATGGATAGTGGGGCATATGGGGGGTGATTTGGGCGTGCCGGACGCCGGGAAGAAGAATTTGTTGATTCTTTCCTTCTTGCTGTTGGGCGTCGGGGGAGCTTTCTTAGATGTGGCTATGAAGCCTACTTTGATGGCGGTGAGTTACCGGGGTAGTTACCACAGCCGGGTGGGCTATTTAAGTGTATTTAAACAAACGGTGGGGAATGTTTCCAACTATATCGTGCCTCCTGTTGCTATGGGGGTGGCGGCCGCCTTTGGCAGTATGTGCGACTGGACTGTTTTCTTCCCTATCTACACTATAACCAGTATTGGTATTGCCTTGTTATACAATGTGTTCCGCATGCATGAGCAGACGTTGGCTACTTCAGAAGAAAATGATGCGAAAGAAGGGCTGTCTTTAAAGAAAATGGTCAAGTTGATGTGGGGAAACAGCCGTTATAGCCGCTTGATCCGGCGCGGTGTCTTGTCCACTGCTTTCCACGGCGCTAATATGAGCATTTTCGGCCTGTTGGTAAATGTAATGGTGAAGGAACATTATCCCCAATTCCAATTAAAAGATATGTATAGCGCCGCAGAGCATGTGACCGGGTTTTCCAGTGTTATGGAGTCTGTTTGGAACGTGATGAGCCATTCTTGGTTAGGACATTCCTTATTACTCTTTACTGTGCCTATTATTCTGGGCCGTTTCTTGGGAACTTTCTTTATGAAACATGATATTAATCTGTTCCTTTTCCGCATTCCCCGCCAGAATACCGGCAGCGTGTTGAAGAAAAGCGTTTTATTGACGCTTTTGGGGATTATAGCCATAAATATGAATTCATGGAACTGGCAGGCAGTCGGTATCATTTTGCTGGCTTTAGGTCTGACCAATGTGTCTCCTATTCTGAATGCCTATACCACAGACCAGACCCGCCAAGATTCTGATGCGGTTTCCTCTTTGCTGTCTGCTTCCACATTAATTAGCTTTTTTGGAAGTATGCTGTTCGGCTTCTTGTTAGACGTGTCTGAAGGGCCTTTGGCCTGGTTATCTTTCTTGTTGCCGGCAGTTATGCTGGGCTTTCTGTATTCTTTTGGCAGAGATATAGAAAGCCGCCGCTTGGAGAACAAAGACGAGGCGGATATAATCGGAAATGAAGTGCAGCGAGAGATAGGCCGGCATGCTGACCATAAAGGCCCCGATATGAATGATCCGCTGCCGAATTGATTGCGAGCTTTAAATTTCTGCCATGTCGGCAGAGCCGTATTTGAACTATTCCCCGGTTGCCCGGGGAATAGTTGTTATATGCGGCAAAATCTCCATTTTGGCAAAACGCCCTTACCAACCCAACGGGCGTCACTAAAAACATGGACATCATACGGACCGATGGCTGACACCTGGGGTTTTGTAAAGCGTCAGACAGAAACGGCCCAAAACGCCAGTACATGTCATGTGAGAACGTTCTGTTTGTTGGGCAATTAGCGTAAGAGACGTCAGCAGTAATGTGGACAGCGTTCTATTTGTTGAGCAATTTGCGTAAGAGGCGGTCACTGTAGGGTTGGGGAATGGAAATGCCCGGCGAGGTAATGCGCCCAGCGTTGGGGCCGTGATAATCAGAGCCGCCTGTGGCAAACAAATCATATTTTCGGGCTATTTTTAAAAGTTCTTGTTTCAGTGTGTAGCTGTGTGAGGGGTAAAATACTTCCAGCCCGTCTAATCCCGCTTCTTTCCACAGCGGAAAGTTCCAAACGTCTTGTACCAGGCCCGGGTGGGCCATGACCGCCAACCCTCCGGCTTTTTTAATTTCTTGTATGGCTTGTACGACGCTTACGCCTAAAGAAGGCACATATCCCACTTGGCCGGGCACTAAAAAACGCCGGAATCCTTCTTGGCGGTTGGCAACAATTTTTTTCTTTTTCAGCGCATCTGCCACATGGGCGCGGGATACGGTGTTCCCGGCCAAGGAAAATACATCTTGTTCAGTTAAATCTACCCCGCTGGCGGCGATTTGTGCGATAATTTTTTTAATGCGCAGAATGCGGTTTTCTCTGTTTTGCTGCAGGAACTGCTGGAAGGAGCTGTTTTCTAAATCTATATGATATCCCAAAAAATGCAGGTGATCATGTTCCCGGGTGCTGATTTCTACTGCGGGCACCCAGTCTATCCCGCGTTTTTCACATTCCGCTTTGGCGCGCAATACGCCGTCAGTGGTGTCGTGGTCGGACAAAGCAAAGAGCTTGACGCCGATTTTCCATGCCCCATAGGCCACTTCCTCCGGAGAGGAAGTGCCGTCTGAGAAAGAAGAGTGTGTATGTAAATCGGCTTTCAGCATTTATACGCGTTCCACCGCTGTGACGCCCGGCACCGCTTCTTTGATTTTTCGTTCTACTACGGCTTTAAGCGTCATCTGAGCCGCCGGACAGCCGCCACAGCGGCCGCGCAGTCCCACGGTTACAATGCCCGTCTTTTCATCTACTTCAATGAGTTGTATGTCTCCTCCATCAGATTGTAAAATAGGACGGATTTGGTCAATTACAGCTTGTACTTGTTCTTTCATAAATTCTCCATGAACGGAAGCGGTTTTTCTTTATTATAGCTTTTTTGGCGCCAGAAATAGATAAAGCGGGGTTGCAAAAACCGCTGTAATATTTGCTATACTTTTGAATGCAGAAGAAAGTATTTTGTTTAAGGAGAAATTTCGCTATGAAAAAAATTGCAGCTTTTGCTTTACTGCTTTGCGTTGTAAGCGCTCCGGCGTTTGCCCAAAAATATGCCAGCGTCAATACGACCAAAGCCAATGTGCGCACCTGCGCCGGCACCAAATGCGCCGTAAAGTGGTATGCCTGGAAATATACCCCGGTGCTCATGCTCAAGACCAGTCCGGACAAACAATGGGTGGAGATTAAAGATTTTGAAGGGTTTACCGGGTGGATTTCCGCCTCTTTGCTCAGCCCCAATGGCGGTATGTCTGCCAAAGTGGATTTGAACGTGCGCAAAGGCCCCGGCGTGAGCAATGAAATTGTCTGCACTGTGGAAAAAGGCTATCCGTTTAAATATATTTCTAAGAAAGGTTCTTGGATTGAAGTGGAAGATGACCCGGCGGATCCGAAACAAGGGGTATGCCGCGGGTGGGTGTATAACCAAAACCTTTGGGGCTTTTTTAAGCAATAAGCCTTTTGCATACCTCAGCAGTAAAAAGGTATAATGTATTTGTATGAAAAAGATTCTTATTGCGATGGCTTGCGTAAGCGTCGTGGCTTGTGTGTTCTGCGTCGCGCGCAAAGTAAATGAAGGGCGTTTTAACGTCACTGGTACGGTTACCGTGCCGGAGCGTTTGGCTAAAGTGGCCCAAGCGGATAATAATTCTTGCGCCATTATCGTTAAAAACGCAGCCGATGTGCCTGTGGCCATTAAGCGGGTAGTCAATCCGAAGTTCCCTTTGGCGTTTCAATTGGGAGAGGAAGACTTGTTGGCTGCTGAGGTAGACGGGGATTTGAAGCTGGAAGTGCAAATCAATAATCATGGCAAGCTGGGCGTGATTAAAGAAGGAGATATTTTTGGCGCAGTTCCCAATACCATTAAACCAAACGCCAAAAACGTATTGGTCCAGGCGGACAAAATGACCGGTATGCCTAAATTGGCGCGTAATGTGCGCGGCAATTTCTTCCGTACGGCTGCCAGATAAATAGAAAGCGAAATTTTCCAAAAACCCGCTCATAAAGAGCGGGTTTTTTGTTTAGAGACACTGCTTGCGGCGGGGAAATGCCCGTTTAAACGATGTCGCCCGCTTGCGGATAGTTCATGCCGGCGTCTTTATTGCCAGCGGAGCAAATGGGGCGCGCTGAAAACTTGCTCCTGGGAGGGAGAATAACAGGCGTTGCATTGGCTAGGCACTCCAAATAAAGCCGCCCAGCTCTTGCGCCGCGCGGCGGGCAGCCTTGGGTTTGTTTCATACAGCTGAAACAACTGGGTGGAGAATCCGGGCTTGACTCATAAAAAAATAAATAGCACAATGAAAATATCTGCAGAAGGGAGGAGCGCGATGAAAAAAGGTTTATTGTTTTTGGCGGCATTGGCGGTTTCGTCGGTGCTGTGCGCGCAAGAAAATCAAAATTTCGGCCGGGAAGACATTTTGGCCGCCTTTAAGGAATATAATCCGGCGGCATTGGAAAAAGCGGCTCAAAATCCTGCCTATAATGAAATTTTAAATAAAGTGCTTTCTGCATATTCCGCACCCAAAACAGACGCCAATCTGAATGAGATGATTGCTCTGGTTTTAAACTTTGATTATTCTTTACAGCTGCAGACCGCCCGGGAAGAATATATAAATGGCCGTACGCTGCAATTCGTTTCCGGGGCGGAGCTGGCTGCGCTGGAAGACCGCGTAATAAAAGAGATTCATGACGTGGTGCAGGGCGTGTACAAAAACACCCTGCAGGTAAAACAATGGCAAATTGAGCGTTATAAAGACTACATTAAGACCATTAAGAAAGACAAATCTCTCTCTAAAGAACAGCAGAAAGCCGCCGTTGCGGGTTTAAATGACCAGATTAAGACTACCAAAGCGGAAATCAAAACGCTGAAGAAAAATTCTAAGCAAAAAATCAAAGATACCGCCAACGTATATTTTGCAGAAATACGTTCCGATTATGACAAGAAAATCTTGGCGGAGCGGCAAGCCGCCCGCGCGCAGGATTTGCAAGCCGCCCAGTCTTCTGCCCGGGATATAAAAGCCAATAACAAAAAACCGGTGGCCCAGTAAACTTTTCTTTTTCCGTGCGTTTCCATCGTATGCGGCGGTGGAGCGCGCGGTTTTTTGTGCTTGAAAAGTTGCAGTTGCGCAGTATAAATTGATTTAATGTAAACAAAGGCCTTCTCCGGCCGATATATTTTTAATAATAAGGTGTATAGCTATGATTAGAATGATGATAGATAAGGTATTCGGCACTAAGAGTGAACGAGATTTAAAGAAAATACAACATTATGTGGATAAAGCAAATGCTCTCTCCGATCAGATGCAAGCCCTGTCCGATGAAGAACTGAAAGCAAAAACCCAGCAATTTAAAGACCGCTTGGAAAAAGGAGAGACTTTAAACAGTATTTTGCCAGAAGCTTTTGCCGTGGTGCGGGAAGCCGCCAAACGGGTGATTGGCCTGCGCCCATATGATGTGCAGCTGCTGGGCGGTATTGTGCTGCACCAAGGCAAAATTGCAGAAATGGGTACTGGGGAAGGAAAAACATTGGTGGCGGTGCTGCCCTCTTATTTAAACGCATTGACCGGCAAAGGAGTGCATGTGGTAACGGTAAACGACTACCTGGCCCGCCGCGACCGTCAATGGATGGGCCCGATTCATGAATTTTTAGGATTAACCGTAGGATATATCAATCATGATATGCCGAATGCCGAGCGCCGTGAAATGTATGCAAAAGACATTACATATGTGACAAATAATGAATTGGGGTTTGATTATCTGCGTGATAATATGGTTATTACCCGCCAGGAACGTGTTTTACGCCCCTTGAACTATTGTATAGTAGACGAAGTAGACTCTATTTTGATTGATGAGGCGCGTACCCCGCTGATTATTTCCGGCCCTTCCGAACAGAGCACGGATAAATATTATATCGTCAACCGCCTAATCCCTGCGTTGAAAGTGCGCATGATTACGGAAAATGACGAAGTGAAAGCTAAATACGAACATGTTGATTTGGCGGAAGGGTATGATGCTATCGTAGATGAAAAAAATCATACCGCCACCTTAACGGAAACGGGGATAGCCAAGGCGGAAAAATTTTTAAACGTCACCAATCTTTACAATGATGTGGAATCGGAGTGGGTGCATCATATCAATCAAGCGCTGCGCGCACATCATTTATATGAAAGAGATGTGGATTATGTGGTGAAAGACGGCGAAGTGGTGATTGTAGACGAATTTACCGGCCGCTTAATGCCCGGCCGCCGCTGGAGCGATGGGCTGCATCAAGCGGTAGAAGCTAAAGAAGGACTGCAGATTAAAGAAGAAAACCAGACCTTGGCTACTATTACCTTCCAGAACTTTTTTAAACTGTATAAAAAACTCTCCGGTATGACCGGTACTGCCATGACGGAAGCCAATGAGTTTTGGCAAATTTACAAATTAGACGTGGTGGAAATCCGGCCCAACCGCCCCTCCCAGCGCAAAGATTTTCCGGACTTGGTCTTTTTGAGCGAGAAAGATAAATTCCAAGCTATAGTGGAAGAAATAGAAGAATTGTGGAAAAAAGGCGCTCCGGTGCTGGTGGGTACGCGCTCTATTGAAAAATCAGAAAAATTAGGCAATATGTTGAGAGCCAAAGGCATTCCTCATAAAGTGCTCAACGCCAAATATCATGAAATGGAAGCGCAGATTATCAGCCAAGCGGGCCGCAAAGGCGCAGTAACTATTGCCACCAATATGGCCGGCCGCGGTACGGATATTGTATTGGGAGGCAACCCGGCCGATAAGACCGAACAGGAATATGTAATCGGCCAAGGCGGTTTGCATGTTATCGGTACGGAGCGGCATGAAAGCCGCCGTATTGACAATCAGCTCCGCGGCCGCTGCGCCCGCCAAGGGGACCCGGGCTGCTCGCGCTTTTATATATCGTTGGAAGATGAATTAATGCGTTTGTTTGCTAATACTGCCAAAATCAGTTCCATTCTCAGCACGTTGGGTATGAAACCAGGCGAAGCCATAGAATCACGCTTAATGAGCCGCCAAATTGAAGGTGCGCAGCGCATGGTGGAAGGACATAACTTTGATATCCGCAAACACTTGTTGGATTATGACAAAGTGATGAATCAACAGCGTACCGCTATTTATGGCCTGCGCAATGCCATTTTAGATGGGGAAGACATGACCAGTACCGTCTTGAAAATGATAGATGAGGTGGTTGACGAAATTGTGCAAACTCATTATATCCCGCGCGACCCGGCTAAGTCTAATTTTGAGACGCTCAACATTACGCTGCGTTCTCTTTTCCCCTACGCATTTGAATATACCGCCCAAAATACCGAAGGAAAAAGTGTGGACCAGCTGTCCCAAGAAATTATGGATTTGGTGGAAAAGCTGTATCATGAGCGGGCGGATTTCTTTGCTGCTCAGGGGGTTAGTTTCCCGGAATTGGAACGTATGCTTTTGCTGCAGATTATAGATAATGCTTGGAAACAGAACTTGTACGAGCTGGATCAATTACAAAGCAGCGTCAGTCTGCGCGGTTATGCACAAAAAGATCCGCTGATTGAGTACCAAAAAGAAGCCTACAAACTCTATAGCGCCATGATGAATAAAGTGCGGGATTTGATGGTAGGTTATATTTTCCGCTTGCAGCTGCCTCCGGTCAGACAAGCTGTTTCCTCCCGCAAACAGGCGGCACAGCAAAACCGGGAAGGCCAGGCCGTTGCAGACACCGCCCCGGCGGACCATAAAATAGGCAGAAATGACCCCTGCCCTTGCGGAAGTGGTAAAAAATATAAAAAATGTTGCGGAGCTAAATTATGAACCCGAAAATAAAAGGATTGTGTTTGTTGATTTGTGCGGCGTTTGTCCTGGTAATGGCTTTCTCTTTCTTTTTCCGGGCTACGCCTATAGAAGTGCAGATGCCGTTGGTGACCAAGCAAATGGTGGAAGAAAACCAGCAGGCAATTAAAAACGCGGAAGAGAGGCGCCAGTCCGAAGCCGCCCAACGCAGACGGGCGGAGTTGCAGGCCAGTTTTCACCGTTGCCAAGCGGACAGTGATTGTATTATTGTAGACAGAGATCCTTGCGGGTGTCTGAAAGGTCCGGAAGGAGTAACGGCGATCAATGCCAATATGTCGCTGGAGTTTTCTCGCTTTTTAGAGAAGCGTGCTGCGGTGGCGGAGGTATGCCCGTCAATTGGTTCTGTGGAGCGGGAATGTTCCGCTACAGCCCGCCCGGTTTGCCAGCAGAACATGTGTAAAATCGTTTATTAAGGCAGGAACATGAGTCCGTTGCGCCGTCCTTATTTGCAAGAGCAAGCACCAAAAGAGCCCTCCCGCGTGTGGGCTCTTTTGGTGCGCCTAGCCAAATGGGGCGCCCGGTTTGTATTTTTGACGCTTTTCGCCTGCGCAACGGCTTTTTTGGTAAAAGTTAGCTATCCCAAGCCTTCCTATAGTTTATGCATGTGGTTAGCTTTAGCGCCGTTTACATGGGCTGTGGTGCGGGCGCGTAGTTTTTGGGGAAGTTTTTTTTATGGTTGGTTAAGCGGTATTTTAGTGTTTGCCGGCCTGTACCAATGGGTCTTTATTACCTGTTTGGAAGGCGGGGATATGGGGTATGCGCTTTCTGCCGGGGCATGGCTGGGGCTGGCGGCCTTAATGGCGTTGCAGTTCGCTGTTTTTGGAGGTAGTTGTTACTATTTGAAGCGTCTTCAATGGGCTTTCCCCGTTCTGGCGGCTATGGGGTGGGCTGCGCTGGAATGGGCGCACGAAATGTTGGCCACCTATATGCTGGGCTTTCCGTGGTTTGCGTTGGGGTATTCCCAGTGGAATTTGCCGCAAATGATACAGTTGGCTTCGTTTACCGGTACGGCCGGCATTAGTTTCTTGATTGCTTTTACCGGGGTCAGTGTGGGATATGCTTTTGCCACGCCTTATTTGAAGCGCGGGGTGGCGCAGATGGCGGCGGCTGCGCTTGTTTTTTTGGCAATATATGGGTATGGCTCCTTTTTGCTTGCGCACCAGCCTACCCGCACCTTGCTCTCACTGCGTGCGGCGGTGGTGCAGCCCAATATTGACCAATATAAGAAATGGAGTCCGGAATTTGAACAAGAAATACAGGACAGCATCATTCAAATCAGCGGTGATTTAATAGATCAAAATCTCATGCTGGCCGTGTGGCCGGAAAGCGTTACGCCGGGGCCGGTGCAGCAGGAACCCTATCTCTCTTTGATGCGCGGGGTGGCTCAATCTTCCGGGGCGTGGCAGTTGGCAGGGTCTAACCGGCAAGAGAACGGGAGAGACTATGTCAGCGCATTTTTGTTTTCTCCAGTGTCCACTCAGCCATTGTCTTTCTATGACAAAACCCATTTGGTGCCTTTTGGTGAATATATCCCCTTTGAAAAATGGGTGCGGCGTTTGTTGCCTCAAGTCAGCGTGTTGGGGGAATTGGGCTCTTTTACGGCGGGAGAATGGACACAGCCGCTGTTGCAGCTGGACCAGATTCCGTTTGGGGTAACTATTTGTTATGAATCGGTTTTTTCCCGCTTGTGGAAAGAACAGGCCAAGGCCGGCGCCCGTTTCTTTGTTAACATCACCAATGATGCGTGGTTTTTTGATACAGATGCCCCCTATCAGCATTTGGCTATTTCAGTGCTGCGTGCGGTGGAATTGCGCCGCCCCGTTTTGCGTGCGGCCAATACCGGCATATCGGCCATTATTGCTCCCAGCGGGGAAATTTTGGCCCGGGCGGAACTGAATACCCGCGCAGTGCTGCGGGCTGATGTGGCGTTGCCTTTGGGGGCGTATAATAGTTTCTATGTGCGGTGGGGGGATTGGTTCTCTTGGTTGTGCGCGGCGATTTACTTTACGATTTTACTTTCTGTTATGGTATTTGCTTATGAATAATATTGAGTTTAAAGATATAGAAAACACCTTGGCTTTATTGACGGAGCGTATAGATAAAATCGGTCAAATGGAAAATATTCCCGCCAAACAAAAAGAATTGGCCGAGCAGGAAGCCCTGGCGGCGGAGCCTGCTTTTTGGAACGATAATCAAAAAGCCAAAGCGGTTACCCAAAAAATAGACGGGTTAAAAAGTGCCATCGAAACCTACCAGTCCCTGCGGAAGCAGCTGGAAGATGCGCAAACGTGGTATGATTTGGCGCGGGAGATGCAGGATCAGGCGGAACTGCCCGGATTAGACGCGGCGGTGAAGGAGCTGGAGAAACAAACGGAAAAGACAGAATTTGAAATTACGCTTTCCGATCCTCATGACAAATTGCGCGCCATTGTTACCGTGCATGCCGGTGCGGGCGGTACAGAATCATGCGATTGGGCGCAGATGTTGCTGCGCATGTACACGCGTTGGGCTGAACAGCATGGTATGAAAGTGTCTATTACGGATACGTTGCCCGGGGAAGAAGCCGGTATAAAAAATGCTTCCATGATTATAGAAGGCCCTTATGCATATGGTTATTTGAAAGGGGAAAACGGAGTGCACCGGTTGGTGCGCGTCTCGCCGTTTGATGCCAATGCGCGCAGACATACGTCTTTTGCTTCGGTAGACGTCTTGCCTGATATTGAAGATGAAATCAATATTGAAATCCCGGAGCGTGATATTGAGCTGGAAACTTCCCGTGCCGGAGGCCATGGCGGGCAGAATGTCAATAAAGTGGAAACGGCGGTACGCTTGCTGCACAAGCCCACGGGCATAGTGGTTTCCTGCCGTATAGAGCGCAGCCAAATGCAGAACCGCCAGACCGCTATGAAAATGTTGAAAGCGCGGCTGTATGAAATGGAAATGGATAAGAAACGCGCCGAAGCTGAAAAACGATATGGTCAAAAGGGTGAAATTGCATGGGGGCATCAAATCCGCTCTTATGTGTTTATGCCCTATCAGCTGGTAAAAGATTTGCGTACTGACTACGAAACTTCCAATATTACCGGCGTTATGGACGGGGACTTGGACCCGTTTATGTTTGCGTATCTGCGCTACCAAGCCGAACGCAAAGCATGAGCGGCCTTTATATTCATATTCCTTTTTGCCGACAAAAGTGCCGGTATTGTGATTTTGCCTCCTTTGCGGGCGCGGAACAGCAGATAGACGACTATCTGAATGCGCTGGAAAAGGAGGCTTCTCTTTATGCGGAAACGCGTTTTGACACGCTCTATGTCGGAGGGGGAACGCCTAGTTTGCTCTCTGTTTGTCAGTTGGAACGATTGGTCGGGCTGATAGCGCGGTATTTCGGGCCGCTGGCTGCGTTTGCAGAGAGTACCTTGGAAGCCAATCCGGAAAGCGCAAGCGCTGAAAAATTGCACCTGTTAAAAGAAGCAGGGTTTAACCGCTTGAGCCTAGGTTTGCAAAGCTTTGACGACGAAGTGCTGCGGCGCATTGGGCGTATTCACGATGCATCTGTCTTTTTGACTGCTTATGAGCTGGCGCGCAAAGAAGGTTTTGAAAACATAAGCGCAGATTTAATAGCCGGGTTGCCCGGGCAGACGGAACAAAATTTTTTGGCGGGGCTGAAGCGGCTTGTTTCCTTGAAGCCGGAACATATTTCTGTTTATGGCCTGCAGATAGAGCCAGGAACTCCTTTCTACCAAGAAGGCGTGCAAACAGATGAGGATTTGCTGCGGAGAGAATTGGAGCAAACGCATTTCTTGCTGGAACAGAGTGGTTTTGTTCATTATGAAATTTCCAATTTTTCCCGGCCCGGCTATCAGAGCCGCCATAACGTCAATTATTGGCGTAATGGTTCTTATGTCGGGTTGGGGGCGGCGGCCGCTTCTTATCAAAGCGGCACCCGGCGCTGCAATGTAAGCTCTGTGCCGGAATATATACACCGTATGCGCCGGGGCCAATCCCCCACTGATTTTGCCGAAACATTAGACGCAATGGCCAAAGAAGGAGAACAAATTATGCTGGGGCTGCGTATGCGGGAAGGAGTGAGGCTGACAGCGCGGCAACAACAGCTTTTTGCACGGCCTATTCAAAAATTGATCTCCCGCGGATTAATTGAGAGAAAAAAGGATATAATAAAATTAACTTTTGAAGGATTGTTTTTGGGCAATCAGGCTTTTATGGCTTTTGTCGCCCCTTTTGAAACTGAATAATGCAGGTAACCGCGTACCATACAGCTGTATTTAAAGAGAACGAAGACTTGCCCCGCTTTATTTTCCGTCATGTGCCCCAAGTGGCGGAGCGGGACATTTTGGTCGTGTCGTCTAAGTTGGTCTGTCTGTGGAAAGGCTTGGCTGTGCCGTATGTCAGCAAACGCCAGAAAGAAGCGCTTATTAGGCGCGAAAGCGAACGAGCCTTAAAAACAAAATTGGCTTGGTTGACTATTAAAGACGGAATGGTCATGACGAATGCAGGCATAGACGAATCCAACGCAGATGGCAAATTGCTGCTGCTGCCACATGATTTGTATGCCTGCGCGGCACAATTGCGGGCTGCTTTATGCACCCAATATGGCATTAAGAAAGCGGGGGTTATTATTACGGACAGTCTAATTCTGCCGCTGCGCGCGGGGGTGATTGGCGCTGCCGTGGCGTATGCGGGCTTTGAGGGCGTGCGCGACGAACGGGGGAAGGAAGATATTTTTGGAAAGAAATTGGAGACGACGTGGGTGAATTTGGCAGACGCATTAGCTGCTTCGGCGGCTCTGCTTATGGGGGAGCGGCGGGAACGCCGGCCTTTATGCCGCATCAGCGGCGCGCCGGTGCGCTTTGTAAATAAGACCAACCCTAAGGAGATTATCTATCCGCCGGAACAAGATTTATATGCCCCTCTTTTTCGCAAAGCGGGGTTGGCAGGCAAGAGGAGAAAAAATGATTAAAAATATAATTTCAGAATTTAAAACATTCGTCATGCGCGGCAATGTAATTGACATGGCGATAGGTATCATCATTGGCGGAGCTTTTACAAAAATAGTGAATTCCATGGTGGCGGATATCTTAATGCCGCCGCTGGGACTTCTGATGGGGAAGGTGGATTTTTCTAATTGGTTTATTGTTATTAAAGAAGGCAGCCAAGCAGGCCCGTATGCTTCTTTGTCCGCGGCGCAGACGGCGGGAGCCACAACGCTGAATGTGGGAAATTTTTTAAATACGGTAATTAGTTTTTTGATTGTCGCTTTATGTATTTTCCTTTTAATTAAAGTGATTAACAAATTGGACAATTTGAAAAAAAAGCCGGCTGCGGCCCCGGTTGTCAAAACTTGTCCGTTCTGCTTTAGCAGTATAGATAAGCGGGCAGTAAAATGCCCCAATTGTACGGCTGACTTGGAAAAATAAGTTAGATTTGAACCTGAAAAGCGGCGCCGCCCTGCGCCGTTTTTTTATTGCATGGGTGACTTTTTGGTTTAGAGGGAGGAGGGACATTTTTTTGACGGCATCTTATCAGATGGTAAAAGAGATTATATATAAACTAGGCCTTCCGGCAGATGACAAGGCCAAGCCGGCACGGCAAACGAACGGCCGCTGGCGTATTATAAGCGGCGGATTTGCTTTGGGCCTGCGCGCTATACTGCCATATGCCGGTTACCCGGAGAGAAAACCCATATAAAAGCAAGAAATCTCATGCGTCTTTTAAGCGAGAGACCCGTTTGGCAGAAACAATACTGTAAATATACCATGTTTTCCCGTGGGGGAAAATAATAGATTGGCAGCGCTTGTTTTCTTATCTATAGCGGTTATTGGTCTGCAGCGGGGTTTTTGTTACAATAGGGATATGTTATACTTTGCACATCGTGGCGCCAGTGCGCTTGCTCCTGCCAATTCCCTGCCGGCTTTTGCTTTAGCCAGACAGCTGGGGTGCACGCATTATGAATTAGATGTGCATTTAAGCAAAGACGGCTGTTTGGTGGTGCATCATGATTATGATTTGGGGTCCGACACTACCTGCTCGCGCGACATTAAAGATATTACTTGGCCAGAGCTGCAACATTGCCGTATAGTGCATTCTTTTGATAAAGATATGCTGGTACGCCCACCCATTTTGCGGGAAGTGTTGCCGGTTATTGTGGAAGATTTGGAAGTATTGAATATAGAGATTAAAAATGATGATAATGTCTATCCGGGTATTGAAAAGATTATTTGGGAAAGAGCCAGCGCCTTTGGCCCGGAAGCATTGAAAAAAATGCTTTTCTCCAGTTTTGATTATCCCACCTTGCAGCGTTTGCGCAAAATTGCGCCAGGTGCGCGCATTGGATTGTTAACCCGCTTGTTTGAGCCTCAGAAAGCGCGCAATATTGAGGCGGCCAGCGTGCATATGAGCAAAACGCGCATTACCAAAGAAATTGTTGATGTGTGCCACGCCGAAGGCCGCAGCGTATTTGTTTACACGGTAAACGATCGGTATACCGCTCATTCTTTGGAGCGTATTGGCGTAGATGGTATTTTTACGGATAATCCGGGTTTGTTTGTGCCGGTAAAACATGATCTGCCGCAAGAATTGTATGAGAAATATGCGCCGCTGCGCCTCTCCAAAAAGACCAAAATTCCTCTCCAATAGTTTTTATGTAAAAACATTTCCCCCGTTCGGGCGGAATTAGGGCATTGTGCAAGGCTTCTTGGCAGCGAGGGCTCGTGTGGTTGCTTGCAATCCGACAAAAAACCCCGCCTAAAGGCGGGGTTGTAAAAATTAATAGTCGTATCCGGAGTAGGAAGCAGAAGAGGAGCTGTAGCTTTCTTCTGCGGGGGCTTCTTGATTGCCATAATATTGGTCCGGTGAATAGCGACGCGGTTTTTCCCATAAGCGTTTGGTGGTGCGATAATCGCGTTCGCTGGGCACGCCGGACACCTTAGGCTGTGTGCGTTCGTCAAAGAAATAGACGTTTTTTTGCGTTTCCGGCTGCAATTCAAAGATATATTCGGACTCTACGTTTGGCTTCGCTTCGCGGCGTTCTAAAAAGGCTTGTTTGTCTAAATCTTCCAAATAATCCTCTTCCGTCAAATAAATTTTGCGTTGATATCCTTGGTTGTCTTGATTTTGCGTGTTTGTAGAAGAACAAGCACCCAATGTCAGACACAGAGCGGATAATACGGCCAAGTGTACGAAAGTTTTCATAGCATCTCCTTTAAACTTTTCTTTCCCCAGATAATATAATGTTTTCCAGCAGGCATGCAAGCGTTACGGGGCCCACTCCGCCGGGTACGGGGGAAATATGGCAGCCGCGTTCTACCAGCTGTTGGGTACAGGCATCGCCGCAGAGATGTCCTTGTTCATCTAAATTGGTGGCGATGTCTATAATGGTAGCGCCCTCTTTTACATTTTGTGGAGTGAGCAAACCCGGGCAGCCCGCCGCCGCACAGATTATATCTGTATTTTCCAGAGACAGCGCCAAATCCCGGGTGAAGGTATGGCAGATTTTTACTGTGGCGTTGCGACAAGTAAGCAAATGCGCCAACGGACGGCCCACCGTAGGAGAACGGCCGATGACGGCTGTTTCCTGCCCTTGCGGGTCAATGCCATACGCGTCTAACAGACGGATTACCGCCAAGGCGGTGCAGGGTACAAAAGTGGGCAAATTTTGTACATCGCTCCAAGTCTTGCACAGGAACAAATTGCCTGCGGCAATATGAGACATGCCGTCAATGTCTTTCTCCGGTGCGATGAAATGCGTAAAACCGCTCCGGGCCAAAGCCTCAGGCAAAGGGCGGGGGATCAAAATAGCATCTATGTCCGCAGCAGAAGAAGCCTGCTGTAATAATTCTAAAAAGTGATTGACAGACGTGTTGGCATTCACTTCATGAACTTGACACTTTACCCCTAACTTTTCCGCGGCTTGTACTTCTTTTTTCAAGTACACATAGGCGCCGTAATCTTCCGTAGAGCCGACAGCAAACAGCGATATCTGACGGCCTAATTTTTGGCGTACAGCTTCCGCCCGCTGTGCCAGCGGGGCCCGTAAAGCGGCGGCTAGTGTTTTCCCTTCTAAAAGCATATGTATATGATATCAAATTCTAGGCCCTCTCCGCCGTCAATGTGTTTGGGAAGTCTGACTTTGTGTGTGGCTGGTTTTCTACGGCCATATTGGGCGCAAAGACCGTAAATGTCAGCGGAACGGGTGTTTTCTGACAAAGCAGCAAGAGAATGATAAAATATATATATACTTTATTCTATACTGCCCGGTGTAACCGGCTGTATTTGGGAGGATATATGCCTATTTGGCTATTTCGGTTTTCCACGTTAATTGCTTTTCCGTTTTTAACTTATGATTTTATTGATAAAGATCCCGTGTCTTTGGCGGCGGGGCTTTTATGCGCGCTGATAGTGATTATTGCAGAGGCTGTTTTTAAAAGATTGCGTCTGATTAAGATTATGATTGCCTGCTCGGGATTTTTGTTGGGATATTTGTTGTTTGTGTTTACCGATTACGCCGTGCAGAATTTTTCCGGCAGCGGTTCTTTGGCGTGGTGGATGGAACATGGGCGCAAAGTAGAAATCGGGTTAATTGTTTTTGGAGTATTGGCCAGTCTGTTTAAATCACGTGATTTGGAAGGGCTTTCCTATAAGGGCCGGCATCTGAAGGTGGCCGATGTAAGTGCCTTGATGGACGGGCGTATTGTGGATTTGTGCGAAATTAATTTCCTTTCCGGTATTATTGTGATCCCGGTGTTTGTGCTGGAGGCGTTAAATAAAATGGCCGCCTCAAAAGACCCGTTGGAGCGTGCCAAAGGCCGCCGGGGGTTAGATGTGGCGACGCGTTTACAGGAATTAAAAGAAATTGCCGTGCGGGTTACTTCCAAAACGCCAAAAGCGCCAAACGACGCGGAACGCGTAGTCAAATTGGCCAAGAGTTTTGATGCCGAAGTGGTCACGCTGGATTTTAATATTAACAAACTGGGCGCTTTGTATGATGTGGTGGTGTTGAATATTGCTGATCTGGCTACCGCGCTTAAACCGGTGGTTTTGCCTGGAGAGACTATGTCGTTGTTTATCATGAAAGACGGGAAAGAAAAAGAACAAGGCATCGGTTACCTAGACGACGGCACCATGGTCGTAGTGGAAGACGGACGCAAATTTATCGGTAAACGGACAGAGGTGGCGGTGTATTCTATCTTGCAAACTTCTTCCGGCCGTATGATTTTTGCCAAGACTAAATAGGATACACATGCAGCAAGAACTTACTTTTGCCGGCGCCGTGATTGTGGCCGGCGGTTTGGGAAAAAGAATGGGGCGCCCAAAGCAAATGTTGCCTTTAGCCGGTCGGCCCATATTGGTGCGTGCCGTAGAAGCATTTAAAAAAATACCGTCTGTGCGCCAGATTGTGGTTGTGACGGCCGCTGAAAACCGAGAAGTCCTAAAAAAATATTTTTCTGATTTAACTTTTGCTCTCCCCGGGGCGACGCGTATGGCCTCTGTAATAAACGGGGTACAGGCATTAGACAGCCGCGTACAGGCTATTGCCGTACACGACGGGGCTCGCCCATTGGTGGACCCGCAGGCCGCTGCACGCTGTTTGCAGCGCGGTTTTGCGGAAGGGGCTGCCGTATTGGCTGTTCCCGTCAAGGATACGGTGAAGCAAGTGCGTGCCGGTATGGTGGAGCGCACCTTGGAGCGGAGCAGCCTGTGGGCGGCGCAAACTCCGCAGTGTTACCGGGCCGACGTGCTGCGGCGCGCGTTGGATAAATTTGGCTATTTGCAAGATGCCACCGATGAGTCGCAGTTGGTGGAACGCCTGGGCGTGAGCGTGAAAATAGAACTATCAGATTATCAAAATTTGAAAATTACGACGCCGGAGGATTTAGTTATGGCGGAAGCGTTTTTAAATACCCAGCTGCATCAGCGCACCGGATTCGGATTTGATCTGCACCGTATGGCGGCGGGGCGTAAATTTATTATCGGCGGGGTAGAGCTGCCGTACAGTAAAGGTTTTGTAGGACATAGCGACGGAGACGTCGTGCTGCACGCCATATGTGATGCTGTTTTGGGAGCGTTGTGCTTGGGGGAAATTGGGCTTTTGTTCCCGCCCTCGGACCCAAGTATTGAGGGAATAGACAGCCGCCGTATTGCCAAACGCGTCTTAGAGCTTGCGCGCCAACACCAGGCGCAAATTGTGCATATAGATGCCACCTTGATTACCCAAGAGCCTAAAATAAGCCCGCACTATCCGGCGGTACGCGCCTCTTTGGCGAAAATTTTTGAGATACAAGAAAAAGATGTCAGTTTTAAATCTAAAAGCCACGAGCATGTAGGCGAAATCGGCCGCGCAGAAGCGGCCATGTGCCAGGCTGTGGTCAGTTTATTGATTGGAGAGAACAAATGAAAAAGACCGTTTTATTCTGTGCATTAGCTGCTTTGTTAACCGCCGCTTGCAGCACGGCCGATTATACTGCTTCGCGCAAACTGAAAGGGATAGATTATTCTGCGTATGAAAATCCGTCTGGTTTTATGGGAGACAATTATTATGGGGACTTGCCCGCTCCGAGCATTTTGGGCGAATACGATTTCCCGCAGGACTCCGCCCCAGACGAAAGCGCTGATTTTACGTCGGAGGAAATCGCCGCTTCCTACGGGCGTTATACTGATGTTACCGTTGTAGCTGCTGCAAAACGAGTCAAATTGGGGGCTGCGGCCAATTCCCAAAATATGGCCTTGTTCCAAAAAGCATTAGACCAAGCTTATAAGCAAGCCTTGCGCGAGTACCGGCCTGCCGGATTTACATATTCTATTGCCAGCGTGGGGGCGGTCAATCCGCTTTCGGATATAGAAGTAAGTTGTATTTTGGGGGAACAGGCCGCTAATGAAGTAGGCCAAAGCACTTGTAATTTGTTTTTTGATACTCTAGTAAAACAATATAATACGCTGTTGAAAGAGGCTCAAAATCATGCAGCTTTATAATACCGAAACCCGCCGTAAAGAGACCTTTGCTCCGCTTCATAGCCAAGAAGCCACCATGTATTGCTGCGGCCCTACCGTGTATAATTATGCGCATATAGGCAATATGCGCACTTATATTTTTGAAGATTTGTTGGCCCGGACTTTGCGTTTGAGCCTGCCGCTTAAACACGTCATGAACGTAACCGATGTGGGGCATTTGGTTTCCGATGGAGATGAAGGCGAAGACAAAATGGAAGTGGCCACCGCGCGCGAAAATAAAAGCGCATGGGAAATAGCTAAATTTTACGAGCAGAAATTTTTTGAAGATTTTGATGCGCTGAATTGCACTCGTCCCACTGTCATCAGCCGCGCAACGGCACATATACCGGAAATGATTGCCTTGGTCAAAACCTTGGAAGAAAAAGGATACACCTACCGTACTTCTGACGGGATTTATTATGATACCTCCAAGTTTGACCGCTATGATGCGCTGGTGGGGCGCAGCCGTTTGGAAGGACTCAAGGGCGGCGCACGGGTGGAGATGAGCGAAGAAAAGAAAAATCCAACGGATTTTGCCTTATGGAAGTTCTCCCCTAAAGACAAAAAACGCCAAATGGAATGGGACAGCCCTTGGGGGGTTGGTTTCCCGGGGTGGCATGTGGAATGTTCCGCCATGGCGATGAAGTATTTGGGGCCGACGTTGGATATCCATTGCGGCGGAATAGACCATGTGTCGGTGCATCATACTAATGAAATTGCCCAAAGCGAAGCCGCTACCGGCCAACGCTATGTGCGCTTTTGGGTGCATGGCGAGTTTTTGGTTCTGCGTGCGGGGAAAATGTCCAAGTCTGGAGGCACTTTCGTGACGCTGCAAACTTTGCGCGACAAAGGCTATGATCCGCTGGACTATCGCTATTTATGCCTGACGGCCCATTACCGCACCCAGTTGGAATTTACATATGAGTCTTTGGACTCGGCGCGCAAAAGTTTGCAAATTTTGCGCCGTGAGGCCGCCAAGGCGCTTGAAGCGGCGGGGCGGCAGCCGGCGGCTTTTACGACGGCGTTGGAAGAAGCCAAAAAACTTTTCCGTACGGCTATGGAAGACGATTTGAACGCTCCCAAAGCATTGGCCGTAGTGTGGGAAAATATGCGCGGCGCAGCGCTTAATCCGGCTGAGAAAGTGGATTTTTTGCGCTTTGCCGATACGATTCTGGCCTTGGATTTATTCCGTGCGCCAGAAGAAGAAAAAACGGAAGAATTGCCCGCAGAGGTGTGCCAGCTGCTGCAGCAGCGCGCCGCCGCGCGCGCCGCAAAAGATTATAAGAAATCTGACGAATTGCGCGCCGCGTTGGCTGCGGCCGGCTATCGCGTCAAAGATACGCCGCAAGGACAACAAACGGAGAAAATAAAATGAATGAAATAAACGCCGAATTTATCCGCCGTATTCCTAAAGCGGATTTGCACGTGCATTTAGACGGATCGCTTCGTTTATCTACGTTGATTGAATTGGCCCGCAAAGAGGGGGTCTCTTTGCCTGCTTATACGGAAAAGGGCTTGCGTGAAAAAGTATTTAAGAAGCAATATGCTTCTTTGCCGGAGTATTTGCAGGGCTTTAATTATACCACAGCCGTTATGCGCAGCAAAGAGAATATAGAACGAATCGCTTATGAGTTGGGTCAAGATGCCATCGCCGAAGGAGTGCGTTATATGGAGGTGCGGTTTGCTCCTCAGCTGCACGCCGGAGAAGATGTAACCGTGTCTGATGCCGTGCGTGCCGTCGTATCCGGAATGGAGCGCGCCCAAAAGGAACACAATCAGCGGGCTGAAGTAAAAAAAGAGAAAGATTTGCCTTTTTATTTCGGCGTGATTGCGTGCGCCATGCGCAGTTTTAACGCGTTTATGTCGCCATATTATAAAAATCTGATAGGGGCTTTGTCTCAATATTCCAAATCGGAAATATTTGGCGTAGCTTCATTGGAATTAGCCCGTTTGATGGTTAAATTGGCGCGGGAAGAACATTTGCCCGTAGTAGGGTTTGACTTGGCCGGAGAAGAGGCCGGCTATCCGGCTTCAGACCATGTGGAAGCATATAAATATGTGCATAAAAATTTTATGCGCAAAACCGTACATTCCGGCGAGGCATATGGCCCGGAATCCATTTTCCAAGCCATTACCGATTGCTATGCCAACCGCATTGGCCATGGCACCCACCTGTTTGACGCAGCCATGATTAAAGACCGCAAAGTAAAAGACAAACAGGCTTATGTGGAAGCGTTGGCCAATTATATAGCCAGCGAACGCATTGGGGTGGAAGTCTGTTTGACCAGTAATCTGCAAACTTTGCCTGAAATCAAATCTGTTTCTAAGCACCCGGTGCGGGAAATGATTAAACGGGGGCTTTCTGTCAGTATTGCCACCGACAACCGGTTGGTGTCCAATACGACCGTTACAAAAGAGATGGAGCTGCTGGTAAAGCATATTCCGCTTTCGCGTAAAGAGTTTAAAAATATCGTTATTGCGGGATTTAAGGGCGCTTTTTTCCCAGGGAGTTATATGGATAGACGCGTCTTTGTGCGGCAAGTTATCAGCCATTATGATGCCTTGGCGGAAAAATATCTGGATTAAATAAATGAAAATAAAAAAGGCGGAACATTGTGTCCTGCCTTTTGGCATTTACACTCCTCGCTTATCGGCGGGGAGTTTTTATTTTGGTTAAAATTTATGTTTTCAAGGCAGCGTGCTTTATAAAGACTTGCAATGTTTTTTTTTTTTGATAAATTTTGTCTATGCACAAAATTTATCAAAAGAACCCTAAGCTGGCAAAAATTTCCGTAAGCTGTCATTTGGGCGGTTTTACGCTTATTGAATTATTGGTAGTAGTGTTGATAATAGGCATTTTGGCGGCGATTGCTTTGCCACAATACACTAAAGCTGTAGCAAAAGCGCGTTTTGCTGAGGCGATTACTAATTTAAAAACAATTGCTGAGGCAGATATGATTTGCCAAATGGAGAGCAATAATTCTATGTGTAAAATCTCTGATTTGTCTATACAAATCCCCGGAACAGTAATAAATACAGATGGCGGAACGGCTATTCAAACAGATAATTTTATATACCGCGCGTCAGAAAATCCAGACTGTGGCCATGCACAAGCGCTGTACCGAAAGGAAGACGTATGCCTTTCTATAAACGATGAAAATCAATTGAGAATTATCCAAAATGATTCTTGTGTAGAAACGGAAGCATCTTTTGATTATTCTAAATTACTGAATATCCCTGACGGAAGAACAAACAGAGGGTGTTCTTGTTGTTGATGTGTTTGGCGGCGGCAATATTCTATTCTCTGCTTTTGCTATGACTTCCGCTCTAGAATCTTTTGGCTAATTATTTTGTTGCATATTTTAAGCGTTCGCCATATATGTTTCTACCTTCTGTTTGTATGATTTTATACGCAAAATAGCTGTTTATGCATTAGATTTTTAGGCTGGAATGTTGATGAAACTCCCCGCTTATCGGCGGGGAGTTTTTATTCTTCGTCAATTTTGAGCATGGCTACAAACGCTTCTTGCGGAATGTTTAAACTGCCAATGCTTTTCATGCGTTTTTTGCCTTCTTTTTGTTTTTCCAGCAATTTACGTTTACGTGTAATATCGCCCCCATAACACTTGGCTATTACATCTTTGCGGTAGGCGGGTATTGTTTCACGTGCAATTACTTTGCCGTTGATGGCGGCCTGCACAGCCACTTCAAATTGTTGGCGGCCGATAAGCTCTTTTAATTTGGCACACAGCGCGCGGCCTTGGGTTTGTGCTTTGTCTTTATGCACTACTACGGAAAGCGCATCTACCGGTGTGCCATGCAACAGAATTTCCATTAATACCACATCGGCGCTTCGGAAGCCTGCCACCTCATAATCAAAAGAGGCATATCCTTTGGAGACGGATTTGAGCTTATTGTAAAAATCAATCACCATTTCGCCCATTGGCATTTCATATTTAATAATGACGCGTTGGTTGGAAAGATGTTCCATGTTCATAAATGTACCGCGTTTTTCCTTTAAAAGCGTCATAACCCCGTCCATAAATTCTACCGGTGTTACTACTGTAATATGGATTACGGGCTCTTTGATGTCCACAATGTCGCCATGCGGGGGAAAATTGGCCGGGTTGTCTATAATTTTATAGCCCGGGTCGTCTGGTGCGTCGGGCAGGGCGGCCAATTCTTGCGGGTGGTTTTTGCGCGGGGTAAATTTAACGTGATAGACCACGTTGGGGGCAGTGGCAATAAGAGATAAATTGAACTCTCTTTCCAGCCGTTCTTTTACAATTTCAATATGCAAAATGCCCATAAATCCTAAGCGGAAGCCAAAACCCAGCGCTTTAGAGGTTTCGCTTTGGTAATGAAAAGAAGAATCAGATAAATTCAGTTTTTCTAGTGCCGTGCGCAACAGGGGAAAGTCTGTCGTTTCCACCGGGAAAATACTGGCAAATACCACCGGTTTGGCATCGGCGTAACCGGGCAGCGGGGTGTGGGCCGGCCGGTCAGCCAAAGTGACAGTATCGCCTACTTTAACCTGGTGAATATCTTTAATGCCGGCCACCAAATAGCCTACTTCTCCTGCGCTTAATGAGGGCGCCTTATGCAGCTGTTTGGGCGTCATAAAGCCCACTTCTTCTGTTTTATAAGAGGAGCCCGTTGCCATGAAGCGGATTGTTTGTCCGGCTTTAATTGTGCCGTCTACAATGCGCACATACATAATGACGCCACGGAATGGATCGTAAAAAGAGTCAAAAATCAAGGCGCGCAGCGGGGCGTTGGGGTCCCCCTGCGGGGCGGGGATATCGGTTACAATACGGTCCAACAGATGTTCTATGCCCATGCCGGTTTTGGCGCTGACGCGTTCAGCTTCCACCGGCTCGCGCAGGATATCCCACAGTTGTTCTTCAGAGGCGTCGGCGTCGGATTGGGATAAATCCACCTTATTCATCACGGGAATAATCTTTAGGCCTAAACTTTGCGCCAGGTGTGCATGCGCTACTGTTTGCGCTTCCACTCCCTGTGATGCATCTACCAGCAACAGTACTCCTTCACAGGCGCGCAGGGAACGGGCCACTTCGTAGGAAAAATCGACATGTCCCGGGGTGTCAATCAGGTTTAAAATATAATCCTTATATTGAATACGCACGGCTTTGGCTTTGATGGTGATGCCGCGTTCCCGTTCCAAGTCCATGCCGTCTAACAGCTGGGCCTGCATTTTCCGTTTGGGTACGGTACCCGTGTCTTCCAATATTCGGTCTGAAAGGGTGGTCTTGCCGTGGTCTATATGGGCCACGATAGAAAAATTACGAATCTTCATCTTGGTTCATTTGCTCTACTAAACTGCGTATTTCTTCTGAAGAGGAGGCCAACAAGGCCGCTTGGGCAGTGTCGGAACAGGCTTCAAAATTTAAGTTGCGTATACGGTTTTTGATACGCAAGAACATGCGCGGCGGTACAGATAAAACATCTACTTCTAATCCCAGCAGCATGGGCACCATTTTTACGTCAGAGGCGATTTCTCCGCAAATACTGACGGAGCGGCCCCGTTGGTGGGCAGTCTGGATAATTTGATGTATCGTACGCAAAACAGCGGGGTGGCATGGATCATACATGTGGGCCACTTCCGGATTTACGCGGTCCACCGCAATTAGATATTGTATCAAGTCATTGGTGCCTATGGAAAGGAAATCTATTTCTCCAATCATGCCGTCTAGAGCGATAGCCGCCGCCGGCACCTCAATCATGGCGCCCAGAGCAATCTTATTGACAGGTTTTTTGCCTTCTTTGGCAAATTCCGCTAACGCTTGGTTAAGCGCATCGCGCACATGGCGCACTTCCTCCACGGAGGATACCATGGGAATCATAATTTTAATTTGCGCAGGCACTTCGCATGCTGTGCGTACAATCGCGCGCAGCTGGGTGTGCATCAAATCCGCATTCTTTAGAAATAAACGGATTCCGCGGCAGCCCATAAAGGGGTTGTTGTCTTTATCAAATTCATCTAACGGGAAGTCCGGTATTTTGTCGGCTCCTAAATCTGCCAGACGAATGGTAACCGGGCGCATATCAAACTTTTTGGCGGTGGAAAGATAAATCTGATATTGTTCCAGCTCACTGGGCGGCTGCGGAATATTCATATATAAAAATTCGGTGCGCAGCAGGCCCAACCCGTCGGTAATGAGCTTTTTGTTTTCTTTGGTGTCGGTGCGCGGGTCAAAATTAACCATCAGCTTGAAGTTTCTGCCGTCAGAAGTGACGGTAGGAAGATGATTGATGGTCTGCAGCAGGGATTCTGCTTTTTTGATTTCCCGCTGGGTTTTTTTATAACGGGCCAGTGTGTAGCGGTCTGGACTGATAATAAGCAGTCCATTTTCTCCGTCTACAATAACAGTGTCTCCGTCTTTTACCTGCCGCGCCGCGTTGGAGAGAGCTACCACGGCTGGGAGCTTGAGGCTTTGCGCCAAAATGGCCGTATGGCTGGTTTTCCCGCCTAAATCCGTACAAAAGCCGATGATTTGGTTTTCCTGCAAACTGATGGTATCAGAAGGGAACAAATCGTGCGCGATTAAAATAGAGGGCTTGCGGATAGAAGCCCAGAAAGCTCCTTTGTTTTCCTGCAAGTTGCCCACCAGGCGTTTGCCTACGTCAAAAATGTCGTTGCGGCGTTCCTTAAAGAAAGGGTCCGCCACTTTATCAAATGAGGCCGCCAGCTCCTGTAAAGTCTGAAAAATCGCCGCTTGGGCAGAGAGATGTTCATTCTTGATTTTTGTGACGGCGGCATCTTTGAGCATAGGGTCCTGCAAAATCATTTTGTGCATGGACATCAAATTGGCATATTCGCCGCCTAAAGTTTCCCGCAATTTTTTTTCATTGGCGTCTAAGTCTGCTAATGTTTTTTCCATGGCGCGGCCAAATTTGCCGATTTCAGCCTTTACTTCGGTTGCTTCTATATATTGATTAGTCACGGCAAAGTCCGCCGTGGGAAGCAAAACGGCTGGTCCGATAGCTACGCCTGGGCTGGCGGGAACACCTTTAATAACAAACATTTATATTTCCTCATTAAAATTAGTGGCAAACAACTGGATAATCGCTTGGGAGGCTTCTTTTTCATCTTTACCGTCAAAACATAAACGCAAGGTGGAACCATATTCTGCCGCCAGCATCATAACCCCCATAATACTTTTTGCGTTGATTTCCACCCGGTCTTTGGCAATTTTAATATCACAATCAAAAGTAGCTGCCGTTTGCGCAACCATAGCGGCCGGACGGGCGTGCAGCCCCAGACGGTTAGTAACTTTGATTTCTTGCGTTATCACAACACTCCCCTTAAAAGAAACACACAATATTAAACGTTATCACCGCGGCAATATATAAATAGACGTTGGGAATACGCAGCCGCCGCGTTATAAACGAAATCATGACGAAAAATAACACCAGCACGGCCCGGGCCAGGAAATTAATATCCACCCGTATGCCGTCAAAAAAACGATATACGCCAAAAAGTATCAGTCCCACCGCAAAGAAAATACCAATGCGTTTGGCATTATAAATCGTGCGGTTCCAATCAAAACGGGTCAACCCGAAACAAGACGAATCATTAGCCTCGTAACTGATTTTGATGCCTTGCCAACGCACGAACAAAGCGATTGTATTATAAACAAAAAACGCCACCGCTCCGGCCGTAAAACCATATAACCAAGAAACTGTTTCCTGCTCCGGCGTTTCAAAAAATTTCACTCCCAGCAGCATCCAAATAAATATTGCCAAAAGCAATGTAAGCGGTTTTAAAGACCCCCAAAACAGCCGATCCCCAATAGAAGCCGCCGTAATGGATAAACCGCGCCGGGCGCCGCTCCATTCCGCCACTTGTTCTTTGTATTCGGTTACGGATTTGGCTTGGGCAATATTTTCTTCCATGCGGGCCATGGCGCCAAAACAAAATGATGCCATGACCGGATGGGTATTGAAAGCTTCCAAGTAGCGGTTGAGCACGGTGGGCAGGGCATCTGGATCTTGTTGGTACAGCCTACGCAAAAACGGCATCATTACCAATGCAAACCCTAAATTCTGGTATTTAACATAATTCCAGCCGGCTTGCAGGAAAAAAGAACGAAAAAACATATTTAATCTAAGCCAAAAGGTCATCTTCTCACCTCGTCTTTAGCCGGAAAGCCGGAATAAGTGCAGCCAACCCAATCCAGGGTACGGCTAAATAAGCCAGCCGGAACGCAAAGTGGGCTTTGGGCGAAATATAGGGGTATACAGCGAACATCAGCTGCGAGCTACCCCACGCAAAAACGGAAATAAAGACGAACGTCATTAAAAATGACAGCAGCAGCGCTACGGCGATAATGCGTTTAATATCTGTCGGTTTGCGGCCGATTCGTTTCTCCAGGAAAATCAGCCAGTCAAAACGCGTCTTGCGCAGCAAAGCGTCAAAAAAGGAATACAGCACCGCTCCGATAACTCCCAAAAAGAAACCAAAATACAAATCAATACCCTGCGCATACAAGATGATGGAGATTACCGACGCCACTACCCCGCTTGGCGGGATAATTCCTCCCAGCGGAGATACATCGGCAAAAAGCAACTCCGCAAAAATACCCACTTGCACGCCGGCTGCCATGTCGCCTGTCAGCCAGCCAAACAACGGGCCGGCTATAATAGGCCTAGAAAGTAGTAGCTGGAAGGCGTAAGTGGTGTCCAATTCCAGCAGTGCGGCCAATATGCATAGCAATATTAAAGAAAGCGTCATGCAATATTCTCTTTTACGGAAATAGATTTTGAACTGGGTACCGCCCGGGTTTCAATGGCAATGCCCAAGTCGTCTAAGATGCGCAATGTTCTTTTGTCCATAGCGTCTAAGAATACATTGTCTGCCAATTTTTGTGCTCCTTCTTTAAAGTGCATTCCGCCTATGTTTAAAGATTTGATCTGCAGCCCGTCTTCCAGCAGCGGGTTTAAATCCTGCAAAGACCCCATCAATAGGAAAATGCGCTTTTTGGAAGCGCTCATATATCCTACACAGCGTGCCGGATCCAGCACCGTCAACTCATACTCAAAAGGCAGCGATAGACGGAGCAAATTCTTATTTACGCGGTTTTTCCGCTCTTGCGGGCACGGGATAACCACTTCGTCAATATTAAGTTCGGGCAGCCAGGCCTGCACGATTTGGCCGTGTATCAGCCGGTCATCTACCCGGGCAAAAATAATAGGCATATTACAGCCCCTTAATCAGCAGCTCCGTTGCATTAATGACCGCTCGTTTGCCGTCGGACTCAATTTTTTCGGCCAATTCTTTGGCGGGTAATTTTTTGCGGCTGTTCAAAGCCGTTAGCAACATGCTTAAATTCATACCCGTAATTACATGGCATTTGGGGCATTCTTTGGTGGCGGTAAGAGCAATATTGGTGGCGCTTCCGCCAAAAATATCAGTCATAACAATGGCCCCTTCCGTTGTGTCTGCCAGAAGCTTGCTTAATTCTTGCGCGCCCTGCTCCACGGAGCTAGACGTGGTAACCGACAGAGTTTGCACGCCGTCGGCAGGCTTGCCCAGAATTTGGGCCGCCGTAGCTAACATTTCCGCAGCCAAGTGGCCGTGGGTTACTAAAATAAGTTTTACCATATTATAATCCTATATCTCTATGAAATTCCGATGCGCTCAACCCTTGTTTGCGCAAGGTTTCCGCCAACTGGTGCGCCATAAATACGCTGCGGTGCTTTCCTCCCGTGCAGCCAATGGCTATGGTCAAATAGCTTTTCCCTTCCTTGATATATTTTGGGATAAGATATTTAATCAAATCTGCAAAGCGGTCTGCAAAATCTTGCGACTCTCTAAACGACAAAATATAGTCTTGTACTTCTTTGTCCAGCCCCGTTTTGTTTTTTAACTCTTCCACATAATACGGATTAGGCAAGAAACGGACGTCCATGACAATATCCGCTTCTTTCATAATACCGTTTTTAAAGCCGAATGAAACCACCGAAATCTGCATTTCTCCTTCTTTTTTCAATTCCAGCAAGGCGGAGAGTTTCTCCTTCAGTTCTCCTAGTTTTAAGCCGGTGGTGTCAATTACTTTATCTGCGGCAATTTTGATTGGCGTCAGCAAGTCATGCTCATGCGCAATGGCTGCGGCCAGTTTTTTATGAATGGGGTGTTTATGTTTCGTTTCGGAGAAACGGCGTATTAAGCATTCTTCCGAAGCGTCTAAAAAGATGACTTTGGGGGAAAAATCGTCTTTGGTTAAATTTTTCAGCAAGGCGGGCAGCTCGCGCAGTCGTTCTCCTTCGCGTACATCTACCCCTAAGGCTACGTTTTGCAGTTCAGGCCGTTCGGTCACATAAGCCGCGAACTGTTTAAACAAAGCCAGCGGTAAATTATCCACGCAATAGAAGCCAAAATCACCAAATATTTTCAGCGCCTGGCTTTTGCCCGCGCCGCTCATACCGGTAATAATAAATAGTTTTCGTTTAGCTTGCATGGTTTTTGGTGGCTTGTTTCATGCGGTCCAGCATTCTGCGGCTGAATTCTTTTGCCGAAAAGATGCCTTGCGCTTTAAGCTGTTGATTTAAGGCGGCTACCTCTATCAACACCGCCAAATTGCGCCCCGGTGTAACCGGAAGACGCAGGGAAGGAACTTCTAACCCTAAAATCTCCGTTGTTTTTTGCTCCACTCCCAATCGGTCTATGTTTTTGACGGGAGGAGTAAGCACTACTTCCATGTCTATAGCCATTTCATCTAGCGTGGAGCCTACGCCAAAAAGCAATTCCACATCTAAAATCCCCAAACCCCGCACTTCCATGTAGTGTTTGAGCATTTCAGGGCAGGACCCCACCAAAAAGCGGCCCCAGCGTTTTTGTACTTCTACCACGTCATCTGCAACTAAAATGTGTCCGCGTTTAATTAGTTCCAGCGCACACTCACTTTTCCCGATACCCGCTTCTCCGCGTATCAGCACGCCGATGCCGCTTACATTGAGCAATACTCCGTGCAAATGGGTAACGGGAGCCAGTTGCTCGTCTAAAAAACGGGAAAATTCCGCCACAAAAGCGGCTGATTCCATCGTTGTCTTTAATACCGGTACTTCAGCTTCCAAACAAGCTTTTTTGATAGCGGGGAACGGGTCTTGTCCGGCAGCCATAATAACGCAGGGTATGCGCCCTTTGCCCAACATTTTGGTAATGTTGGCTTTTAGCTGGGCTGGTTTTTCCTTGGCGCAGAAAGCATGTTCCCCTTTTCCGAATACTTGTATGGCATTGGCGCGGAAATGGTCCAAGTGTCCGCATAAAGCCAACCCGGGGCGGTTGATGCTGGGAGTGGTAATTTCGCGGTGTACATACCGTTTGCCGCAAACCAGCTCCAGGTGAAGGCGTTTCACCTGGAGCAGTTCGCTGACTGTTACGGATTTGGTAAATTCCTGCACCGCTGTCCCTTCTTATTTTTTCTTAACCGGTTTAATCAACCCGTAGGTGCCGTCTAAGCGTTTAAAAATCAAGTTGATTTGTTTGGAATCTTCGTCTAAAAACATCCAGAACGAATATCCCAACCGTTCCATTTCGTAGGCGGCGTCTTCCGGGTTCATCGGGGTTACTTCTACTTGTTTAATAACCGAGAACTTAACATCATTGGGCGGCAGCAAAATATGATCGCTGAAGGTGGCGATTTCTTCCACTACGGCCGTTTTTTTGGCGGCCCGTTTGGATTTGCTTTTTTCTTTTGCCTTTTTCAGCTGGGCTTCTGCTTTTACTGCGGCCGCATCAATGGCTTTATACAAATCAGTTTCTACGGCAGTGGCGCTGACCGGATTTTTCCCCCCGGTATGAATGATAATTTCGGCGCGCTGGTTAATTTTCTTTTCTACGGACAACAAGACCTGTGCCCATACGATATGATCTACATAGTTTTCAATTTTACTGACGCGTGTTTGCACAAACTGTTTGATGGCGGGCGTCAGTTTAATGTTTTTCGCGGTAACTTTAATTTCCATATTTCCTCCGTAGTCTTAACGGGAAACCCGTACAGACATTTAATCATTAATCTTTCGTCAGTGTCAACGGCAAACGCGGAGGACTGCAGGCCTGGATAAGCACAAGCCGCGGGCCGGTGTCGGCGCGTCGCGGAGACAAGAGAAACCGGCGGAATGCACCGCCGATATCTAAGTATAATGCTTCTGTACAGAAAAACAAGAGAAAATTTGTTAAGATAAAAAAGCATAAGGAGTATGATTCTGTAGAGCCCTGATCCGGCTTTTATTTTAATCTGTTTTTGGAATCCTGTGGAAACGGGATAAGCTGTGGCTTTATGCTGCGGCGCTATTCACTCCAAAAACAGTCGTTTTAGGTGTTATGCATACGGCCTAATTACCCGTATGTATAAGACCAAGAGCTGCTTGTCATCATCAGATGACGGCAGCCGCGGCTGTTTGTCTTTGGGTGAGTGAATAGGCTCAGGACTTACGGCCGCTTTTATTTCCTCCGGATTTCTGAAACCAACGGAGGAAATAATGACCCCTGAAATATCTGTTTTAATCCCTGTTTATAATGCAGAGAAATACCTTCTCCAATGTTTGCGTTCTTTGCAGGAGCAGACTTTTTCTGACTTTGAGATTATCTGTGTTGATGACGGATCCATAGATGATTCCTATACAATCATTCAAAAGGCAGCGCTAAAAGACAGTCGTATTCGTTTGTTGGAGCAAACTAATCAAGGCGTAGCGGCCGCTCGCAATCGTTTGCTTTCGGAAGCTGCGGGAAAATATGTAACCTTTGTCGATGCAGACGATTGGGTGGCGCCCGATTATTTAGCAGAGCTTTATTATCGGGCTGAACAAGAAAAAGCGGATTTGACCCGCTGTTTCTTTTTTCAATACGATCAAACAAAACAATGTTGTGTGCGGCTGGCTTGTTCAAGCAAATTATATGCTCCAGTGGCCGAGGGTTCTCTTTCCCAGTTGCGAACCGGGCTCTATGATTCCGTCGTATGGGGAAAACTATACAGACGTGCTTGGTTGCGTGCGCAGGATATCCATTTTTTAAACGGATATGTTGCGGAAGATGCAGGATTTTCTGTGTTAGCTTTTTTCTTGGCAGGAAAGATTAGCACTTTAAAAAAACAGTTATATTTCTATCGTAAAGGCAATCCTCAAACTATTACTCAAAATTCAGAAAAAATGTATGTGGGAATGCTAAAAAACCATCTGTTTGTATGGGATGAAATTCAACGCCGAGGGCGTTTGCATTCTTCTGTGGCGTGCGAACTGCAGCGCCGATTAATAGGAGATATATGCCGTTTTCGCAAACTGCCTACAGAAAAGATCAGAGAGTACGAGGAGTTAGTGATGCAAACAGTGCAGTTTTTGCGGGCCAGAAGAAATCTGTTATGCTTGAGAGGCCGCTTCCGAAATTATTGTGTCCTTGGGTTAGCGGGAAAGCATATTAATAAATGGTTTTTCTTTTGGATGAAGGTGTTTCGCTGAATTTCTTTGGAGAGAGAAGAAACATGAACGCTGCTCAACAACCGGCTATAGTCTTTTTGACAGAGAAATTCTTGAAATTCGGCGGCGTGGAAACGCGTGTGCGCCAATATAGACTTGTTTGGCAGAAGCAAGGTTGGAAAAGTTATGTTTCGTCATTATTCCAGCGTCAGAAAGGAAAAGGTTTTTTGCATGGACTGGGTAGATATTCTTTGTGGAATACTTTTTTGCTTTTGTGTTGGCGCGTATGGAAAGGAGTGCGTGTAGTAGAATGGCAAAGCGGCGGAAGGGGGAAAATGCGGTTTTATCCGTGTTTGCTTCGTTTGGCTGGTATAAAAACGGGAGTCGTGTTTCATGGCCAGACCTCTAAATTGGCTGCAGATATTATAAAGAAAGTTGATTATGCCTTCTGTATCAGCCGAGTGCAGCAACAGCGCAATTCCTTTCTAAAAGAGTGTGTTTGTATTGAGAATGGAATAATTATGCAAGAGCCCATTTGGCATTTTTCCGGCCAACAAAAAGCCATATTAATAAGTCGTTGTGATGGAGACAAATTTCTTTCCATCATGTCGTTTATTCACTTTTGTTTAAAATGCAGAATCCCATTTGAAATCGTAGGAGACGGAAATCTGCTGGATCGCTTGAAACGATTAGCATACACCCTTTGCAGTAAACGAGGCCTTGATGAGCCGATTTTTTGGGGTGTTCAGCCGACGTTTCAGTTCTTACGAAGCCATTCACATAGGTATCTGTTTGTTGCGGGTGTTGGGCAGGTGGCGTTAGAAGGGGCGTCCGTTGGATATCCTGTATTAATTTGTCCTTTAATCAGACATTCTTGTTTTTTCTTGCATGGCACAAATCTGTCTGCGTTAGGGTATTGTAATTTCTCTCCGCATAATATGCAGGAAGTGGCCCCCTTTTTATCTGATATAAAATACGCAGCTGACGATTTGTTAACTTTGCAGCGTGGGGAAAGCCAAAGGTTTGTGTGTGCTGGCCAGCAACTAGAGCCATATCGTTTAGAGAATATCCAAGACAAGTACTGGAGAGCAATTTGGCACTGAGAAAAATCGGCTGACTTTACAACAAATAAAAACGCCCCGCATTTGCGGGGCGTTAAATTATTTGGCATTTACCATTTTGGCTCTGGAGATGTCACCTTTTTTATCCAAGAAATACAAGTAGCCTTTTTCTTTTTTGATGCCGGTTTTTTCTACTTTTTTAGGCTTGCCGCCTTTTTTGCCGCCGCGGGCCATCGGCACGCGGGCTACGTCGCCGTCTTTGTCAATGTAGTAGAGGAAGCCGTCTTCGCGCTCTACGCCAATCTTGAGTACTTTTTCTGCCATATAATTGTTCCTCCTTTAAGGAAACAGGTTGCAGGGTTCGGATTTTAAAACGTCTGAAATGTTTGCCGCCTGCAGCCTGGTGTATATGGCTGCAGCGGGGGTCCGTTACCCTTACCGAAAAAGTCTAATAAATATTCTTTTCTTTTGCAAGCCCTTTTTTCTTCAGAGAAATGTCGGCGGCCCCTCGGAGTGTTTTTTCTGCCATATTTTTTCATACGCGTAGAGTGTTTTTGAGCGGGCCCAAGGAGCCCGTTTTTTCTCCTTGATTGAGCTGGCTGCCTAGGTACGCGCGCCAAATGTTATAATAATTATATATATCCCCTTATTATAGAGGACGGTAATCTCATGTATTTAAAAGCCATAGAAATTGTGGGTTTCAAATCGTTTGCTGATAAAGTGCGTTTGGACTTTGAGCCGGGCATCACTTGTGTGGTGGGGCCTAATGGCTGCGGTAAATCCAATGTAATAGATTCTGTGCGCTGGACTATTGGTGAAATGAGTTGGAAGGCTTTGCGTTCCGCTTCTATGGTAGATATTATATTCAACGGAACCGCCAAACGCGCCCCGCTGAATATGGCGCAAGTCAGTATGATTTTTGACAATTCCACCCGCAATCTGCCGTTGGATTTTAATGAAATTACCGTCAGCCGCAAAATCTTCCGTTCCGGAGAAAGCGAATATTATTTAAATAAGGTGCAGTGCCGTCTGCGTGATATCCGCGATTTGTTTTTGGATACGGGTATCGGCGGGGAAGGATATGCCATTATTGACCAGGGCGGCGTGGAAAGCGTGCTTTCCGCCACCCCGGAACAGCGGCGTGAGATGTTTGAAGAAGTGGCCGGCGTATCTAAATATAAATCCAAGCGGGAGGAGTGTATCCGCCGTTTGGAACGGGTGGATATGGATTTGGCCCGCCTGTCCGACACGGTGGCGCTGATTGCAGAACAGATTAAGAAATTAGACGGCGAAGCCCGCAAAGCGCGTTTGTATCAAAAATACAGAGAAGAACTGAAAGAAAGCGAAATTGCCATTTCGCTTTGCTCTATTAAAGAGGCCGACGGGCTGATCGCCAAACACAGCGCCGAGCTGGAGCCGGTGCTTCAACGGGTGAAGGATTTGGAAAATCAGATTTCCGCCCAGGAAGGCCAAACCGCAGCCATGGACCTGAATCTGACACACAAACAAAAAGAAGTGTCTGAGTTTAATGAAAAAATTGCCGCCAGCAAATACCAAGTGGGCTTGTTGGAAGGGGCTATTAAAAACTGCGACAATTTGACAGCCGAATTTACAGCGCAGCTGGCTGCTTCCGGAAGCGAAGCCGAACGCGGACAAAGCCGTATTAAAGAAATAGAGCCGGCTATTGCTAGACTAAAAGGCCAGCTGGCGGAGTTGGAAGGACAGCTTGCCCCGCTGCAGAAACAATATAATGAGGAATTTGCCCTCTCGCAACAACACGAACAGCAGCTGCGTGAGGCGGATGTACAAATCCAGCGTGCCAGTACGGATTTGATGCGTTTGGTGCAGAACCAAATGGAATGCCAGAATAAAATCTCCTTGGAACAGGCCAATGTGCAGCGCGAGAATGAAGATTTAATTACGCTGGAAAAAAGCAGCCAGGCCGACAGCGGCGTAGAAGGCGTTCGCAAAGCGCTGGAGGAAACCCGCGCCCGGTTGCAGGAAAAGCAAACCGCCGCCACTCAGGCGCGCGAACAAATTGCCCAGCAAGAGGCCGATATCAAAGAATTGCAGCAAAAGCGCAGCGGCCTCAACGAGCAGCTCTCTGCACTAAAATCTGAAAAAGCGGCTTTGAACACGAAGCTGGAGCTGATCCGCACCCAAGGAGAAAATGACCCCTACTGGGTGGGGGTGAAAGTGGCTTGCGGGTCTCACTTGGCCGGAGTGAAGGGGACGTTGCGCAAGGCGCTTAAATACCAGCCGGCAGATGCTACGGCGGTGGAAGAAGCGTTTGGCAAATACTTAGATGCCGTGTTGTGCGATAATGAAGCGGCTGCCCATAGCGCGGTGGAAAAATTAAAAGCACACGGCAAAGCACGCTGCAAATTTATTTTGTTGGATCAAGTGCCCGCCGCGCCGGCCGTTTCCGGCTCTTTAAAAAGCCGTATCAAATATGCGCCGGAATTGGAAAATTTGATTTCCTTGCTGGTGGGCGGATATGAAAGCTTGCCAGACGGTGCCGTGCGGGGCGGCTTTTTCTTCAGCGCCGGTGCGGCAGGCGTTTCCGCGCCGGAGGCCTACTGGGGGGAAGAAGAAAGCGTCAAACAGGCCTTGGAGCAAAAAACGGCCCAAGAAGATGACTTGTCCCGTGCCATTATTTCAAATTATGAGGCGTTGCAAAAAGCAGATGAAGCGTTGCGCGGGCTGCGCGCCAATGCCCAAGAGGCTGCCATTGCCGCCGGGGCGGTGCAGGGTGAACTTTCTTCTAAAGAGCGCGAACTGAAACAAGCTGAAGAAGCTTTGGCTAAAGCTTCTGCCCAGAAACAAGAGTTGATGGTGCGTTTGGAGCGGCGCAAGCAAAGCGTTGCCCAGTTGCAACAAGATTTGCAAGCGGTGCTTAAACAGCAGGAAGATATTAAAACACAGACGGAAAATTTAAAAACGCAGAAGACGGAACTGCAAAAACAGACGGAACAGAGCAAGAGCCGGCTTAATAGTTTAAACGGCGCTTTGTATGAATTTAAAATCCGCAAGAATAATGTAGAAGTGGATTTAAAATCTACGGAATTTGAATATAATACATTGCTGCAAAACGAAGGAAAACGCGCTGAAGCGGCCAAATCCGCCAATGCCCGTTTGCAGTCATTGGCTCAGGAGAAACTTTCTACCCAGGCCAAACTTTCTACCGAGAGAGACACGTTAGCAGCGCTGGAAACCGATGAATATAAATTACGCCAGTCTTTAGAAGTGCTCAAGAAAGATTATGATGACAAGATGTCTGCGCTTAACGCCAATAAGAAGCAACTCTCCGAATTGAATATCAAACAGAATGATTTGGAAAACGCCCTTTCCAACGCCCGCCGCCAGCGCACGACAGTGGTGAATAACCTCTTTGAAAGCTGGAACATTACGCCGGAAGAAGCGCAGCTGAATTTCGGTGATAAGCAGGTGGATTATGAACGTGTAAAAATGATGCGCAAGCGTATAGAAAACATGGGAGCCGTCAATATGACCGCGCCTGAAGAATACGACGCGCTTACAGAGCGGCACAATTTTCTTAAAACCCAAATTAATGATTTGGAAGAAGCGAAAAAAGATTTGCGTTCCGCCATTCACAAAATCAATGTTACCACGCGTGATAATTTCCGCTATACGTTTGAGCAAGTCAAAATGCACTTTAAAAACATTTACCAAACGCTTTTCCGCGGCGGCGAATGTGATTTGGTGCTGACGGACCCGGAAAACCTGTTGGAAACAGGCATTGAAATTTACGCCCAGCCTCCCGGCAAAAAACTGCTGAACATATCTTCTATGTCCGGCGGTGAAAAAACATTGACGGCTTTGTCTTTACTTTTTGCATTTTTTACCCATAATCCGGCGCCGTTCTGCATCATGGACGAGGCTGACGCCGCTTTAGACGAGGCTAATGTAGAACGTTTTGTCAATTTGATTAAAGAATTCTCCAATACCACCCAGTTCATTGTGGTTACCCACAACAAACGCACGATGGAATCAGCGCGCCGACTCTATGGTATCACTATGGAAGAAAGCGGCGTGTCTAAAGTCATGTCCGTCAACTTGGCCGACCGGGCCGACGCGGCTAAAAAGGCAGAGCTGGAAGCGATGGCGGTAAGCTGATGATATACGGGGTTCTGTCTGATATTCACGGAAACTTGGAAGCTTTTAATGCCGCATTGAAGCGTTTAAAAGCCGAAGGAGCCCAGCGGTATATTTTTTGTGGAGATTTGGTTGGCTACGGCCCGGATCCGGAGAAATGCGTACAAAAATATCTTAAATTGCAGGAAGAAGGCCTGGCGGTTGGCGTGATGGGCAATCACGACGCTGTTTTTTCCCACCCGGAATTGCGCGAATATTTCAATTTTGAAGCGTTATGTTCCTTGGATTGGAGCTTTGAGCAAATGAGCCCCAAAGCGGTACGTTCCGTATCTTTTCTGCCGGAAATTGTCCATGGGGAACATTTTACCGCATTGCATGGCAGTCCGATGGATCCCATAAAAGAATATTTTGCAGGCTGCCAGCAGTACCGCGCCGCCTATGACCTGTGGAAGGGGCAGATTTTGTTTGTCGGACACACGCATTTGTCTTTTTATATGGAAGGAGATGACAATGTCTGCCATGTGGCGGTGGTACGCCAGGAAGCAAGTGTCAATTTCCATCCGCTGTTGCGCTATGTGGTAAATCCGGGCTCTGTAGGTAAGCCGCGGGATAATGATTCGCGGGCCTCTTTTGGTTTATGGAATGAAGACGCCAACACTTTCCGTTTTCTCCGCCAAGCTTATGACGTTGCCAAAACACAAGAAAAAATGAGGGCGGCGGGGTTGCCTTCCTTTTTGGTGGAAAGTTTGGCGCTGGGTATGTAATGCAGGTCTATGAGGAAAGTGAAGTAGATCTTTTGGCAAGCGGCCCGAAGGCCGCTTTATTTATATACAACCAGCCCCATTTGAGTGCGGAGGCAGAGCTGGCATGCGCGAGAAGCAGTTGAGGAGTGCGTGGTTTGGAGTGTTGGGATAGTCTAAAAACCCGTAAAAAGAGCGGCGGGCCGCGGCGGATTGAAAAAGAAAACCCACTCATGCGAGTGGGTATAATATAAAAAAGTGGACCCGACAAGGATCGAACTTGCGACCTCCTGCATGCCATGCAGGCGCTCTCCCAGCTGAGCTACGGGCCCTTCTATGTATATAGTATAGCAATTTTTTCTTTTTTTGAAAAGTATTTTGTCAAAACCAACGGAAGCCGATTCGATATGGTGCTGTGCTTGTTTTGATTCGGCGTTTAACCGGTTGAGCGGGGCGCTTGCTGGAGAATATGACAACTGGCGGTGCGCTTTGATATGGGCCTAAGCGAAACAGCCCAGCAAGCTGTTTGTCTGTTGCAAAAGAGAAGGCACACAAAATGCGGAGTGTTTTCCTTTTGAAAACAGAGGCGCGGAAGGAGATAAACCGAATTAAAAAATGAAACGCTTTTCGTTGACCGGTCCGCTCTTTTTTAGTTATTATTTGGGAAGAAGCAAGGGGTAGCGTTGCCATGTGCGGCAAACGTCTTCCCACAGAGCAGGGTGTTTGATGCAGGCCGTTGAATTTAGACGGAAGGGGATATTTATGAAAAAAATATTGGTCATGGGCGGAGCGGGCTATATTGGCTCACATGCTGTAAAACATTTTGTGCAGGAAGGATATGACTGCGTGGTGGCGGATAATCTGGTTTATGGCCACCGGGAAGCCGTGCCGCAGGGGGTTGCTTTTGAAAAGGCGGATTTGGCGGATCCTTCTTCTTTGGAAGCGGTTTTTGGTAAATATGATTTTGAAGCCGTTTTACATTTTGCCGCTTATGCTTATGTGGGAGAAAGCGTGACCGACCCGCAAAAATATTATCAAAACAATGTGGCCGGTACATTGAATTTATTGGCTGCGATGAAAAAGCATGGAGTGCATAAAATTGTTTTTTCCAGCACCTGCGCCACCTATGGGGAGCCTCAATATACGCCTATAGATGAAAAACATCCGCAAAATCCCATTAATCCTTATGGTCGTACAAAACTGATGATTGAACAGGCATTTGGCGATTATGCCCGCGCCTATGGGTTACAATACGCCGCATTGCGTTATTTTAATGCCGCCGGTGCCGCGGCAGACGGAAGTATTGGCGAATCCCATAATCCAGAAACCCACTTAATCCCGCTTGTGTTGCAGGCCATTGATGGCAGACGCCCCTGTATTAAAGTGTTCGGCACCGATTATCCCACCCCTGACGGCACCTGCCTGCGTGATTATATTCATGTGGAAGATTTGGCCTCCGCGCATCGCCTGGCCTTAGAAAAGCTGGATACGTTCAGCGGATATGTGAATTTGGGCACTGGGGTTAAAACCTCAGTAAAAGACATTATTGCGGCGGCTGAAAACGTGACAGGAAAAAAATGCCCGGTGGAAAATGCGCCGCGCCGCGCCGGAGACCCGGCCGAACTCTATGCCGCGGCCCACGGCCCGGCGGAGACGGTGCTGGGCTGGAAACCCCGCTATATGCAGATAGAAGATATTATTGCAACGGCGTGGAAGTGGGAACTTAACAGACGCTATTAAGCATTCCCGCTGGTACAGATGTGTGCCGTGGGGGAACGTATCCTGGAGCAGATGCGCTGGAACGGAAAGGAGATTTTATGGAGAAAGTGAAAAATTTAATTGTAGGAGCGGGTATTTCCGGTGCTGTGCTGGCGGAAAGGTTGGCCAGCCAGCTGCAGGAAAACGTACTGGTTATTGACCGCCGCGAACATATTGCCGGCAATATGTTTGACTCCAAACATTCCTCCGGCATTACAGTGCACCGCTACGGGCCGCATATTTTCCATACCCGGAGTAAAAAGGTGTGGAATTATTTGAGTGCATTTACTTCTTGGCACTATTTTTTCTTAAAACCGATGGCCTGGGTGGATAACCGCTATGTTACGCTGCCCTTTAATTTAAATTCGCTCTATCAAGTTTTTCCGGCATATTTGGCTCAGCGGCTGGAAAAGAAATTGGTGGACAGCTATGGCTATAATGTCAAAGTGCCCGTCATGAAACTGCGTGAACAGCAAGAGGAAGATTTGCGCTTTTTAGGCCAATATGTATATGAAAAGATTTTTGAACAATACACATTAAAACAGTGGGGCATTGCCCCGGAGAAGATAGATCCTGAAGTCATGGCTCGCGTACCTGTGTTTGTGGGTAAAGACGACGGCTATTTCCAGGATACATATCAAGCCATTCCCGCCCAAGGTTATACCCGGCTGGTGGAAAATATGCTGCACAATTCGCTGATTAGCGTACGCTTAAAAACACCTTTTGAGAAAATAAAAGATACAGTGGAATACCAGCGTTTATTTTATACGGGATCCATTGACGAGTTTTTTAATTATCAATTTGGAGAGCTGCCTTACCGCAGCCTGCGTTTTGATATAGAACAAAAAAACACGGAGTATTACCAGCCCGCTGTGGTGATCAATTATCCCAATAATTTTGATTTCACGCGCATTTGCGAACACAAATATTTCTTAGATGAAAAAACTCCCTCCACGGTTATTTCTGTGGAGTTTCCGCAAGCGTTTAAGCGCGGAGAGAATGAGCCGTATTATCCTATCTCCAACCCTCAGAATGCAGCCTTGTATGAGCGGTATATGCAAGAAGCCAAAAAATTGCCCAATACCTACTTTTTCGGTCGTTTGGGGGCATATAAATATTACAATATGGCTCAGGCGGTTTCTGCGGCGCTGGACTTATTTGAAAAGATAAAATAATAAGCCGCCGTGCGGCGGCTTATTATTGGCAGGAAAAGATATTTTCCCAAATATGAGGCTAATTCTGCGGCGGCATTAAATATACACTTCCAGCAGTTTGGCCTGCTGTGCTGAAAGGGTGCAGCCGGCACATTGTGCGGGTACTAAGACAGTCTCCCCCGCAGATAAAGGCAGTACATATCCTTCACATTCCAGCTGTGCCTGTCCTTTGGCGCACATATAAACAATAAAACTTTGTCGTTCTTTTAAATCTCGGTCCAAGCGGCCTTGCAGTTCCACTACATTGACGGTAAAGAACGGACATCGCACCGCAGTGACGGCCTGGTTTAGACGGGGGATATAGCGGGTGCGTGCTTCGTCAATGACTGTAAAATCAATGGCGTCTAGTGCCTGCTGGGTATGCAGCTGCCGCTCTTTTCCGTCAGGTCCTTTCCGGTGATAATCGTAAATGCGGTAGGTGATGTCAGAGGTTTGTTGCACTTCTGCCACCACTAAGCCGGCCCCGATGGCATGTATGCGGCCTGCGGGGATAAAGAAACAGTCTCCCGCTTGGGCTTCATAAGAACCTAGGCGGTCTATGATCTCCCCGCTCTCTATTAAAGAGGCATATTCTTCTTTGGCGGTGGGCTCTTTAAATCCGCTGAGGAGGCGGGCTCCTTTGTCTGCCTGCAAGACGTACCACATTTCCGTTTTGCCCAGGCTGTTGTGGCGTGCGCGGGCCAATTCGTCTGCGGGATGCACTTGCACGGACAAATCTTTGGCGGCATCAATGAACTTAAACAACAGCGGGAAATCGTTCCCAGTGCGTGCGCATACTTTTTCCCCTAAAAGCTGCGGGCCAAAGTGTTTGCACAAGAAGTCCAAGTCTTTGCCGGCCAACGGACCGTTCTTGGCTACAGAAATATTACCTGGCACGGCCGAGAGTTCCCAGCTTTCACCCGTGTTCTCTGGAGCCAGCGTTTTGTGCAGTTGGTCACGCAATTTGTTTCCGCCCCAGATGGTTTGTTTAAAAATCGCCCGGAATTTGAGTGGATATAGGTTCATCTGTTTTCCCGTTTCTTTTTGTCAATTTCATTAAGCGCAAACGAATAAGCGCCAATGGCCACCGCCCGGCTGGTTCCCAGTTTGGAAAGGGTGATGCCCACCTTTTTCTCTTTATTATATACAGCCTGCTTGTTGCTGTGCGGAATTTTAACCAAGGTACTTCCGCCTTGGTAGAACAACTCGGCCTGCACGGGGTCTGTCAAGTCATAGGCTTTAGAAGGCGTGCGCGGCACCGTTCCGCCTTGGTCATAACGCTGCAGGGTGCCGTTCATTTCTTTTAAAAGCGCCGGCATAAACCATTTGTGGGCGGCCGCTACGCCGCCGCCTAATACAATCAACCCGTCTACGACGGTGCTTACGTTGGCAATCTGATTGCCTAAAATATCGCCGAATTCTTCAAATGCTTCTCGTGCGGCTTGTTGATCCCCTTGGCGTTCGCCGGCTGCGATTTGGCTGATGTCTTTGGGTTCCAGCGGGGTTTTGTCCCCAGAGAGCAGCCGGTAGCTGCGCTTGATGGAGCGAATGGCGGCTCCTTCTTCAGAGAATGTCTCCGGATAGCGTTTATTTCGTATGACCCAAATTTCCGCTGCGGCGCCGTTGTCTCCCATAAACAGTTCCCCGTTGCGCACAATGCCTCCGCCCGTGCCGGTACCTAATGTAACCCCGAAAAGGTTGTGGTAGCGTCTGGGGCTGCCTAACTTGGCAAAGTGTTCGTTTACTGCTGGCAGGGCGCCGGCAAATGCTTCCCCATATGCAAACAAATCTCCGTCGTTGTTGATAAACACGGGAAGCTTAAATTTTTCATGCAAATAAGGCCCCAAAGCAATGCCTCCGCGGAAAGAAGGGAAGTTGGGCAAGTCCCCAATAACGCCGTTTGCATAATCAGCCGGACCGGGAAAGGCAAAGCTGATGGCTACCGGTTTATGCGGGGCTCTTTTGGTAATTTCTTCAAACCCGCGCACAATATTGGCTAAGCATTTGTCCAAGTCTTCTGCTTGGGTGGGAATTGTGATGGGTTCTAGAGTTTCTTTGTTGGCGCGCATGGCGCTGAATACCAGGTTAGTGCCGCCCGCATCTAATGTAAGTACGGTGCGTATATCATTGTTATAGGAAAGGTTTCTCATATGAAATATCCCTCATTTTGGAGCCTTGGTACGTCGGTCACTTTATGGTAACACTTTCCCGGCACACTGTCAACGCACAGCATAAATGATTTCAAAAAATCCAAAAGAATGCGATGAAAGAAAGAAAAGCGCCGACGCTTGTGGCGCAAATAAGAGGTGTTTGTCTTTCAATCGCGGGTTGGGCAGGCGGACTTTGTGTTTCTTTGGTCAAAGAAGGGACTTGGCAAGCGGCAAGATATCGGGTGTATGCAGTACAGAGAAAAGCGCCGGCGGGTATTTTACAAAAAGGAAGTAATTGCGGCTTGGATATGCGCAAAGCTTAAAAATGTAATTAGTTGCGGCTTTGGATATAGGCAAAATTTAAAAAGGAGTCTTGTCTTTCGTGCTAAGCGCGTTAAATATTGGGTTGTCGGGAAATGACTAAAAAAGCCCCCGCGTTTTTGGCGCGGGGGCTGCAGAAGCAGAGCTGGTTATTTCTTAGAGCCTCTTTCAAAGCGCAGCGTGAACGTAATCATGTCTGTCACTTCCGCCGGACCAAAATACTGGATAGGGCCCGGGAACTGGTAATCATCGTTCATTGCCCAGCGCTGACGCGATTTGGCAAATTGTTTAAACGGCTCGCCGTTCAGCTCCACAAGCGCTTTGCGGATAACCGGTTTTTCTTTGCCTTTGCGGCGTTCAATGTTCATCATCATCGTAAGAGGCACGCCGCCGCATTCCCATTGTTGGGGTTTGCGTGTCAGTTTGCGTACGGAAGATAGATACCCGCTGCAGCCATTTAAAGCCAGCGCCGCGGCATTATATCCCAGCGCGTAGGTGTAATTGGCGTCAAAAGTGGAAGGTACGCCGCAGCGGCCTTCATAGCCGAAGAAATGCATGATGGCGGAAAATTTGCCGTTGTATTTCCCGGCTTTTTTCAGTTCTGCCAATCTGGTGCGCAGCATTTCCACCAGCAATTTTTCCGTTTCAATTAAAGATACCTGTACGTTTCCGTGCGGATCGCGGTCCAGCATTAACTGGGCGGCAATGCCTTCCGGCAGCGATTTCATCAGCGCGGCCAATTTGGAGGGCAGCTTGGAGATGACAAATGCTTTTTTCTCTGCCACTGTGTTCATTTTGGACAGTTCCGCTTCGTGGTCGGCCAGCAGATCGTTAAGCTCGGCAATTAGGGCTTTCATTTCCGGTATAAACTCAATTAGTCCTTCCGGCACCAGCACCACGCCGAAGTTTTTGCCTTCTTTTGCGCGCGCCGTTACGACGGAAGCCAAATCATCTACGATTTGTTTGAGCGTCATCTTTTTAGCCAATACTTCTTCTCCTACCAAAGTGACGTTGGGGTGGGTTTTGTGCGCTACTTCCAGCGTAATATGCGAAGCGCTGCGCCCCATCAAACGTACAAAGTGCCAGTATTTGCGCGCGGAATTGACGTCGCGGCAGATATTGCCCACCATTTCAGCGTAAATTTTGGTGGCGGTGTCAAAACCAAAAGAGGTTTCAATCTTGTCGTTTTTCAAATCGCCGTCAATAGTTTTAGGTACGCCGATGACGCAAATGTCCGCCCCTTGCTGCTTAAAGTACTCCGCCAATACGCCGGCATTGGTGTTAGAATCGTCTCCTCCAACGATGATGAGCGCATTGACCTTGTTTTTCTTGAGTGTTTGCAAAGCTTGGGCTAATTGTTCGTCGGTTTCAATTTTTGTGCGGCCGGATTGAATTAAGTCAAAGCCGCCCGTATTGCGATAGCCCGCCATTAATTTGGGAGTGATTTCTTTCCATTTCCCTTCCAAAATGCCGCTGGGGCCGCCTAGGAACCCATAAAGTTTGTTTTTCGGATTGGCTTTTTGCAGTCCATCTAGCAAGCCGGCAATTACGTTATGTCCGCCCGGAGCTTGTCCGCCGGAGAGCACCACGGCGGCTTTGATGGCTTTTTTGCCTATGGCCGGGTTGGCGCCTTTAATAAATGTTACTTCCGGCATGCCATAGGTGTTGGGAAACATTTTTTTGACGGTAGCCTGGTCTGCTACGCTCTGGGTGGCTTTGCCGGTTTTGACTTTCACGGCACAGGGACCTTTTTTGAGCATGTCCGGCAGTACCGGTTTATATTTGCAGCGATGTTGCTGCAAAGGGGAACAGCAAGACGTATTGCACTTTGTAGCCATATCTTCATCTCCTAAAGAATGAAAATCTTAAATAAATTATACAAAACTTATTATTTGTCATACGCGTACGGCGTTAGGGGCGGGATATGCGGCATACCAAGGGCTGGAAGCTGCGTATGGTTTCTGCTTTCGTTAAACGGGTTTGGCAGTGTGGCGGGCACAGTAAAAGGGAAAGCCCTGTGCATATGGAAAATTGACTTTTATCTTTAGGTGGCGCCGGGTGCGCGGGGCGTTATGGCGGAACTACGTTACGGGAATTAGGTAATAAAAGATTTTAGCTGCTTTTACAGGGGCCAGTATAGGATTTATTAACTATAAGAGCAGCAGGCTAAATTTATCTGTATGGTGTGGTGGTGCTTCTGATACCAGCTGTTTTTTCAATGCAAATAAACAAATCGCTGCCGTAAGTGTTGGCCCGCCCGGCGGCGGCTTCTGCTAACAAAGGATTAGAAAGACTTGGTTTGCCCCTTAGTTCCAACAAAAGACATAAATATTTTCTCATATCGCATTAAAGATGTATGGGATTAAACAATGATTTCTTAAAACATTTTTCAAATAAATTTAATCCAGCATTTCTTGGTAATGTTGCTCTAAGGGGAGTCGGCACATTCTCTTTTGATAAATTAATCTTTTGGGCTTTGATTTATCAAGGACAGAATGTGTTGTGCGTGTTCTTTTTCTTTTTTACCTTGAGGGTGTACGGTTTGTATATAGGTCCGATTTAAATGGTGGAACATCTTTAGTCTGTGTTTGCCCCAAGTAATTTCTGTGCTAGGAGTTCTTGTTGTTAAAAACGGATTTTCCCAGCCAGAGGTAAAGAAAATAATAGTATTTGGGTTTAATAATTTTATTTCTTCTTCTAATATTTCTTTACAAACAGATAATTGCTTCTTTCGTAATGCGGCAGAAGGATTTCCTCCTTCACTAGGGGCGCGTTTATATAGATTGTCCCACGCTATCCAATTCCACCAATCTTCTTTTTTACAAACATGAGTGCTAAGCTCTTTAATGACCCGCCAAAAGGCTGATTTTTTGGTATTATATTCATTGGATTGCGTGCTCTGCCAAAGTCTAGCAATCCAGGCCATTTCGTCTGGTCTATTTACAATACCTTCCGGAGAAAATAAAGTTTCTATATTGGAATCTACGGAGCTTTTGCACCAACCATTTACCGCTTTGCCCACTACTAAAATCCGGTTAGAGGCTTGAGGATAGTTTTTCCCTGCTTGTGGAAAAAAGGTGCATAAATCCTTTTCCCAGCAGGCTGTTTCTTGCAGAAGCTTTTGGTATAAAGGTTTTAATTTGTCTGCTTGTGGTATTGGCATATATGTTCAGTTTATCATTATTGTAAGACACTCTGAGGAAACATGCCGTTCATTCCCCGCATTTTGCTGGCAATCTTTGCTGTTTTAAAGGGAAAATGGTGTTGGGCGTTGATAATTTTGCTGTGTCCCCATAAACGTTGTAAATGTTCGGCGAGCCACCGCGGTTTAGAAAATTAACTTCCCCAAATGCTTCATATCGTGCGGGCAGTTAAGCGCGTGCTTCCTGTTGCCTCGTATACCTCATTTGGATAATGCCAATGTGGAGCTTTAAACATTGTGCGGGAAACTGCGAAAACGCAGCTTCCCCGTATTTTATTTTAGGAGTGCGACTATGGCAAATACTGCCATTGCAACTGCGGGAGATCTAGTGCTGGTGGCATCTGCGTTCCGTCAAGCTATAGACGGCAGGCCGAAAGGCATATCTGTCCGGTTTGGGCCGTGTGTTTGCCCGCGGTGCTTCTGCTTCTGATCTGCTGACTGGCTCCCTGCGTGAGTAAGGACAAGCCTTTTGTTGTTTTAGACGCAGTATGAATCCTTTAACTAGGCTGTTTCTTCAGCTTGATATTTCCGAATTAAATCTTCGACAGCCTGGTGGTCTTGGAAATGCGCAATATCAAGTGCAGACCAGCCAAACCTTTCTTCTTTAATATGAACTTTGGCTCCCGCATTTAATAATAATTTCACAAGATCTAAATTGCCAATTTCGCTGGCATACATTAAAGGAGTCCAAGAGCGCGCATCTTGAACGTTTACATTTGCCCCTTTTTCAAGCAGTAATTGGACTTTCGTCGGTTGGTTTTGTGCGATGGCATGGAATAATTCTTTGTTTAGGTCGGATTTTGACGGGATACCTTCTTTTTCCAATATGACTTGCAAAACCTGCTGATTGTTGTGGATATTCGCTAGCATGGCAGCTGTAAATCCGTCTTTATTTTTATAATTGATCTTTATATCTTGTCTGTTGAGTAATATCTTTGCGGCTAAAGTATTTGCTTCACTTTCCGGCATAGAACTGGCGATCATAAGAGCCGTAAGACCTCTTTTATCCGTAAGATTGATATCGCACGCCGGGTGCTCTGCTAATTTTTGTAATATTTTTTCGTCTTTGGTATCCAATAGGCTGGCTCGTTTGGGAGATATATTTAAAACAGCAATCATCAACGCTGTCTGCCCATTATGATCCTGGCGGTTTATGTCAATGGCCCGATGAGCCAGCAGAAGATCAATACTATGCAGCTGTTTTTCTTGTGTGGCCAATATTAATGCGGTTCTTCCGGCCGGGTCTTGCTGATTGATGTCAATATTGGAATTAAGGAGCAATGTCTTTATAATTACGGTATTATTGCATTCACATGCTAACATTAAGGCTGTTTTCCCTTCGTTATTTGTATCATTGATATCCAAAGACTGAGTACCCAATAATATCTCTACAATTTGCTGTTGTACATTCTCTGGCGGCATATCGCTTGTTGTCGGCGCTTTACAAATGCTGCATAACAGCGCATTATTGCCCTTTTTATCCTTAATATTGATATTTATGCCGTCTTGAGTTAACAACATGTTCACTATCTCTTTGTGTCCAAATTGGCTTGCTATCATTAAGGCAGTTTTCCCTTCTTTGTTTTGCGCATTGAGGTCTACGTCTGGTCGTTCAAGCAAAGATTTGACTGCATTTGAATTTCCAAAGGCGCTTGCGAGTAATAATGCATTATTCCCGTCTTTATCTGTTGTTTGTACATTGATTGCCTGACGTTGCAATAGAAGATGACAAGCATTTGTGTTGCTTTGTGTTATTGCAAGAAATAGAGGCGTTTGATCGGCAGAATTTTTAAAATTAAGATTAATATCTTCGCGTTGCACCAAATCCCTTAAAAAGCTTATCTCCCCTTGCTGGATTGTCAGCATGAGTGCTGTCATGCCCTCGCTGGTAGCAAGATTAAGATCAATCTCTTTTTGTTCAAGTAATTTTTTTGCTATGTCAAAATGCTTATTTTTGATGGATAGCATAAGGGCTGTCCAGCCGTCTGTGTTTTGTAAATTGAGATTGATTCCCTTTTTTGCAAGTAAGGCATTCACTATATCAAGATGACCGCCGGCCGCAGCAGACATAAGTGCACTCCAGCCGTTTTTGCTTTGTATGTTGCAGTTGATGTTGTTTTGCTGTAGTAATGTTTCCGCAATATTAAGCGCCCCTTGTTTTGCGGCTATTTTTAAGGCAGTCCAACCGCAAGAATCCGTTTGATTGACGTCTATTCCAGGGTGTTGTAATAAGAGCGGAACGGCACATTCTCTGTTTGCTTTAACTGCTAACATGAGTGCGGTTTTGTGATTATAATTTTTGATGTTAACATGTATATTTTCTTGCTTTAGTAACAGATTGATGATAAGTAATTGATTGTTTTTGACGGCCAACATTAGGGGCGTTTCTCCGGCATTATTTGTAATATTTATGTTGATGTCTTTTCGTGTTAAAAGCGCTTCCACGATATCAGCTGCCCCATTTTGACTGGCAATATGTAATGCCGTATCGCCATTGTTTTTACTGTTAATTTCCACTTCTTTTTTTGCTACTAGAAGATTCACTATATCAAGGCATTTGGAGCGAGCGGCTGCCAGCAAAACATTATCATTGTTGGAAGCTCTGGTGGCTGGGTCGGCCCCGTGTTCTAGAAGGAGCTGCGCCATCTCCCAGTTTATATTGTTGTGGGAGAGAACATAATATAAAGCAGTATGTCCCGTCTTGTCAACAGTATCGACAAAAGCATTATGTTCTATTAACAAACATACAATGTCCCAATCAATAAATTGCCTAGATAAGGCATAATATAAAGCGGTCTTACTATGATTTTTAATATTGACATCAATATCGGGATACGTGTCTAATAGCCAGCCCACCTGCTCTTTGTTTCCCTTTAAGCAGGTCATCATTAATACGGTAAGGCCCTCTCTGCTTGCGGTATTTATATCCAATCCCTTGTTGAGTAAATTTACTATAAGTGTCCAATCAAAAAAATCATTTGAAAGAGCATAATACAAAGGGGTGTGATGCCAAAGATCCTCTTCCATTTTTATATTTTGATGGGAAAGTAGTAAATCTACAAGCGAACGTTGCTTATACTGAATAGCAAGATTTAACAAAGGGGTCTGGTTGTTGTCTTTAACATTTACATCGGCCCCGTTTTGGATTAATAAATAAACAATATCCCAATTAATAGGTATGCTTACCGTTTCTTGCGTATAGTTGTAATCCATTTGTTCTGCATCATATGCGCGGAATTGACGGGTAATGGTCCGGTGTTGCAGCGATACTTTTAAGGCTTCATTTTTTATATTTTGATCTGATTGGGATAATAAATGTTCTACTCTGGACCTATCACCATTTTTTACAGCATCAATTAATGTTGAAAGCATAAAATCTTCTCCCCAATTATTATTTGAATAATTGTTTGGATATATTAAGTCTAACATTTTCTATATTTATATAGTTTTGCGGTTAAATGTAAGTTTGGGCTGCCTTCCGTAGATGGAACAGCCTTCGGCAAATGTATAAGTGAGGCTAGCTGACTGTGCGTTTCGGTTTTTAAGCCAAGAAGTGTTTATGTGGCGATGGAAATATTGGGGGGAATAATTCCGGCTTTTTATTTTTAGCTAAACCAATATTGGTGCTGAGGTAATACTCTATTTTCTCCTTGGAGATATTGTTCGCCAGTAATATAGATTGGGCGTAAGTAAATCTTTATTTGACAAATTAAAACTGTATGAGCAGTTGGGCGCCAAACTGCTGTACGGAACCCAAACTGCCTGTTAAAACGGCGCCAAATACAAACCGTCCATCGCTTTCTGTTTGGAATCCCGCCTGTGCCTGCACAAAGGGATCTGTTTCAAACTTTGGAATACGTACGGACGCTGCATAAAACTTGTCTGCATGTATTATTTGTTTTACAAGTGCGCCGCCAAAATACCAATGCCAAGCATCATTATAGGATTTGATTATTTCTACGCCGCCTTGCAACTGTATCAGCGAGAATTTGCTGCTATTTAAAGTATTTCCTGCATATTGTATATCATCGACTTTGTTTGTAAATCCGTATCCTGCCTGGGCATGGGGAGCCAAAATCCATCCGTTATCTGCCAGAAGTATATGATATTTAATAGCTGCCTCACCCCATAAGGCTAGTCCGGTTTGCTTGTTCTCCTTGATTTCAGAGGATATGACTGCTGTCTGTCCAGTCAAGCCAAACCAGAGATCTCCGCTATAGATATTCAATTCACCCCCGGCCTGATAACCTTTTATGTCTAAATTAATATTTTGGTATTTATTGTTGCTTTCCATATAACCTACATTAAACCCGCCTGTAATAGCGAAACACTCCGCAATTCCCCAGTCGGCGCTCGTCCACCCTGCTTGCACTCCTGAAAAAAATAAATCGGTTTTTAAATCATTGGTAAATTCAAGTTTGCCGCTGTTCATGTAAGGTGTTAAATAAAAAGAGGAGGAAACGTCATTATAATGCAGAAAGCGGCTTTGCTTTCTGTGCTGCATGGGTGTCGTAGAATTTTGCAGTATATACAACGCCATATAAGAACGCAAGGGCTGTACCAGAACTGCGGGATTAAAACTTGTACTGCTTTCTGGTCCAGAGGGGCCTTGCAATTTGGGTACAAATATAATCTGTCCGCTAGCTGGGTTATACGAAACATCATAAGCGTAAATACTGCCGTTAACTGTACTCGGTATATTGACCCTAGGTTGAGCGCCTAGCATAAAATCTACGATAGAAGGCCCTTGGGGGTCTTCTTTAAGGAGATTAAATCTATCTATGGTGATATCCCCTGCGCCGGATACGCTGCCGATATTTAGGCTGTCCATGGTATCCGTTTGCAAATTGACATCCGCCACCACATGCAAACTGTGCTCCAAATTAACATCTCCCAATCGTAAATTGTGAACGCGGCCATCGGATAAATTCAAACTTCCACCGGCAGTGTTTAATGATATTCCACTCCAATCAATAGTGGGGTTTAAATAAATAGCACCGGATTGAAGCGTAACAGATGCATTGGAAAGGGCATGATTAAATTGGGCTTGTCCTTTGTCTCCGCCTGCCACTACAATATTAACTCGAGACGAACCCAAGATGTCATCATTAAATATAATATTTCCGCCGTTGGGCCGTAATATCAGGCTGCCCCTTTCCATATATATGGCGCCGCCCGTATTGCTGGAAAAAGTAATATCCCCGCTTATAGCAGATAAGGTCAAATCCCCGTTTGCGTAAATGCCGCCCCCTTGCGGCGCTGAGTTGTTTGAAAAGGTAATATCGCCGCCCTGGAGAATCAGCTCGTTTCCTGCGTAAATTGCCCCGCCTTTTGCGGCACTGTTGTCTGAAAAAGACACCTTGTTGAGTGTTAATGTGTGTCTGTTGGGAATATACAATGCTCCCCCAAAACTGGAATCGTGCGAATTATTATGAAAAACCGAATTGCTGATTGATTGCTTACTTTGCCAGAAAGAGGCCGCTCCGCCTGTATTATTTTCAAAGTGCATATTGTTCAACGTAACGGGGCCGCTAGTCTCGTGTAGATAAAGGCCGTGGCTTGTATTATTTTTAAAGTCCACGTTATTGAAATTTACAGCTGTTCCGTATACGAATACTGCATTGGTGGTGTTTTTATACAAAATATCCTGATATGACAGATTGTTTAAATTAGAATAACTATAATAACTATACCCCCATGTGTTATTCATAATCGTTTTGTCCGCCCAAGACGGACAGATCATGCTTAAAACGAGCAGCAACGAGAATAACAATTTTTTCATTTTTCCTCCAAAATATCTTGTGGAATTTGTTCAATCCACGCCCCAATTGCATCTTCGCGTGCTTGTGCCTGCGTATGTCCGTATCCTTTGGCTGTAAAAACAAGTTCTTTCTGTTCAAACGTTGCTTTCACCTGTAAGATGCAAATTTGTACGTCTTGAATATGGCTCTGTGTACAGGCAAAATTCTCCACTTGCAAATATAAATTGTTACCGTTTTGGCCCGTCAAATATCCGGCTTTTCCCAAAAATCTGTTTACTTGTCCTTCCAAATCTTTCCAATCTCTCGGTGCATGTATTGTAATGACGCCGACCTTGCGCCTGTTTTGCTGCTTGTGAGTCTGCCAGTCTGCGTCTTGCTTTATTTGGGTTAAAACAGCATCTATTTCTCTTTTTTCAAGAGAGACCAATACATATCCCACCAAATATTTTTTATCTTGAGAAACTTTAAACTTTTCCACTTTGATATGCTTAAGCTGCATCTCTTGCGTAGCGGACTGGAAATGAGCGCTTAAGTACTGCCCATTATTGTCTAAATTGCTCTCGGTTATTACAGTTACCGTACTGCCTAAAAAAGTGGCTATGCTTGCTATGGCGTTGTTATACGCTTCTTCCTTGGCACAGACTGCATTGCTGCATTCGGAAGAAATGCCACTAAAATAAAAGACTTGCTTTTCCTGCCAGTTCTTTCCGGCCCAGTCAGGTATTCGGGGGGTGGAAATACATCCACCCCCGAATATTCCCAGGAAAAAGAAAACTACTAGGCGTTTCATTATTGTTCCCCGGCCTTTTCTTGCTGTGCCCAGAAACGATCTTCTGTCGCGTCAGCCAGTTGCCTGGCGCTTTTGTTGGCGGCTATTTGTGCTTTGGTATCACTAAAAGCCGCACGCACGAGCTTATTATAGTCGTTCTTGCTCACAGAGGTTAAGACATAAGCCCGATAGTACAAGCGCTGGTTCATATCGCTTGTTTCTACGAGATGTTGCAAGTAGGACTCGCGCATTTGTACGCCACTTAAGGTAAGATTGTCTACAGCCGAGAAAAATACGTCTTTCAAGTAGCCACCTGTGGTTTCGTCATAAGCACCCGCTTCTAAAGCGCGCGAGAACTCGCTTCTCACCACATTTTTTACCTGTTCAGCCAAGCTGACCCGCGCATTGGCTACAGCGGCCCGTTTGGCGGCCTCCAAGTTGGTAAATCCTTCAGCAGTGCCGCGGTAGAAATACTGACCTCCTTTTTCCCAGAACTCCTGAGTGCTATTTACCCAATCAGGAGCGGAAGTAGCGGGGATAGTTTCCACTACTTTTACATTGAGCTGCGGCGTTTTTACTACATTTTTAGCACTGCACGCACTTATCAGCCCGACGCCTGCTAAAAGCAGGCACAGCATCAGTTCCTTTTTCATAGACTCTCCTTTAATTAAGACCTAACAAGTATTTGGCAAACTGCGATTTACGTATTTTGACCCTATGAGACAAAAGAGCCAAACCGCTTTCTATATCTATAACCGCAATATTAATAATCACGTCCCGGCGATTGATCCAATAGTTGCCGCTAACGAGTAAATCCGCCGAGACTAATTTGCCGAATTGCTTGCGGTGACGGCTGTCAAACAGATCGTCTCGTGTAATACGCAGTTCCCGCAGTACGGTATCAATATTATTTTTGGCTACTAGATGGCCAGGCCTTTTCTCAGTCAAAAACGAAGTTAAATCGTCCTCTAACACACTACTAAGCGGTAGACGCGTGCGGCTTGTGCTTTCCACAAAGCCCACCACTGCCAAATTGGCTTTGCTGGGAATGCGAGTGCTGCTGCCAATTTTTTCTGCCGTTTCAGTTAGGCTCTCCTCCAAGGTGAAATACTTGGCAGCTTGTACTGCCGGCGACAAAATTAGCATCGCTGTAAGCAAAACGAATATCAAACTATATTTTTTCATGAGTTTTCCCTCGCTATTTTTAAGAGTCCGATTGCATTGTCTCATAGGTATAATATGATACCCACGCGACAGTATCTTGTCGTATTTGTTTTCAGAGGAGCAGGCGGAGGCAGAGTGCTGCTCCTCTAGGGAATACGCACAGTTTGGAAAAATAAGCCCGTAAACCTAAAATCTACTTAGGTTCTGGTTTGCTGACTGCTTTTAACTGCTTTCAAGCGTTTCTTTGAGGTGTATGGCTAAGGTCTTTTGATAATTTTCCACATGCTGGCCTATCTATTGCTGTGCCCGGAACATATTGCCACGCAGGTGATATGCCGCTCATTCCAAGGTCTCCAAAATGCCGCTATGGGCTTCTTTCTCCACAGTATCAACCTGGCTGCTTCCTGCCTATAAGTCCACGCCCTGCATTTTATTTGTTTCCGAAAAGGCAGTCCTGTCGGCTATTATTTATACTAAGCCATTACTTTTTGTTTCCGTACTTTATTTGTTCTTGTTTAATATGCTGTAGCCAAATTTTAGCCGTTTTGTTGGCCGGTTCTAATTTTAAGACTGCTTGGCAGTCCGCTTCCGCTTTTTCGTAGCGTTGGAGCGCTGTAAGGCAAGCGGAGCGCAAAAGATATGTATTGGGCCGTTTCGGATCAATTAAGAGCGCTTTGTCAAGGTCTGCGACAGCTTCCTCGTATTTTTCCAGTTTGTATTTTGCGTTTGCGCGGTTTTCTAAGATAGCTGCATCAGTCGGCGTAACTTCTAATGCTTTGTCAAAATCCGCAATGGCCTGTTCAAACTGCTCCATATTAAATCTAATCTTGCCACGCAAAATATAAGCGTCTACAGCATATGGTTCCAATTCAATAGTTTTATCTGCATCGGATAAAGCTTCTTGATAGCGTTTTAAGTAAAAATTAGCTTGTCCACGTCCTAAATATCCACTGGCAACAGGGTACAGACGGATTCCTTCCGTATAGTCGGCAAGCGCCTGTTTATAGTGCTGGGCAGATAGATGGGATTGCCCGCGGTTGTAATAATGCCCGCCGCAGGTCGGATTTATCATTATGGCTTTGCTATAATCAGCAATAGCTGCTTCATAATTACCCAAATAATCCCGCGCTATTCCACGATTTACATAAAACAAATCTGTAAAATGTGCATTCTTGATAATTTGGTCAGTGTCCGGCACATGTATGCCTTGTCCTGCCAGTTTATTTTTCATCACTTCACGATGATAATAAGAGGCGGAATGTTTTTCATCAAGTTCAATAGCCCTGTCAAAATCAGCCAACGCCTGTTGATGTTGTCCCAAGTCAGCATACAGTCTGCCGCGACTATAGATAGTAAGCGCATTTGTAGAATTAAGAGAAAGCGCTTTGGAAAAATCCGCCATAGCCAACTCGTAATTTTTCAGTTCAGCATGAGCATTGCCGCGATTGTTGTAATAGTCTGAGTTTTCTGGGGAAAGCTCTATGGCCTTGTCAAAATCAGCCAATGCCTCTTCCGGGCGGCCCCACAATGCTTTGGTTATCCCGCGCATATCATAGGCTTCCGCATAAGTCGGGTCAATATTTATTGCTTCATCATAACATTCCAGAGCTTGTTCATAATCCGACCAGTTTTGGTACTGATCCCCCATCTCTTTGTAAGCCATTGCTTTTTTATGATTTGCATTTTGTGTTCTTTTCATTTTTTTGTCCCTCTTGCTTGTAGCCTTGTGTAAATTAGTATAATAAAAACAAAATCGGTGTGTCGATTTTTATGACAAACGTATGTCGGAATATATATGAGTTACCGTCGTGCTGATGTTAAAAAAATAAATCGTTTAATTACACTTTTATTGCGTTTTGATGCTGCTCCGGCAAGTGGCATCAACTTGCAGCACTTTGCCGCGAATGCAAATGTTAATATCCGTACAATACAAAGAGACATAAAATTGCTCAACGACTGTCTGAATCTTTCTGAAGAGAAGGAAGATAAGAAAAAAACTAGAAAAAAAGAAAAGAATTTTTATATTGAACGCAAGGGACACGGCAATTATGGTTTTAAGGAAGGCTATAGCTTGGCCAATGCCAAACAAGATAAAATATTTCATGACACCATAGAGCCGTTGGCGGAAAGTTTGGGCATGTCTCCGGCCGTCTTTCGTGCCTATTGGCGCTTAAGCCCGCAAGAAAACCCCTTATTTATTAAATTTCCTCAACAAGCAGAAACGATACGTCTTATCAGCGGCTTTGAAACATTATTAGATGCAATTCAAAAGAAATATACTGTTACGATTACTAGAAAGAATGAAACGGGCAAAAAGACGGCATGGGCGGGATTTAAACCATTAAAAATTTGCTTTAGCGAAGGATTTTGGTACTTAATTGGTTATTTTGACAGAAAAATAATGAAATACCGCTTGGAAAGCATTGCCAATGTACAACCGGATAAAAAAAGCAGATACTTTGAGTATAACCCAGACAAAGATCCTAAAAAAGCCATTGAGTATATTTTGGGGAATGCTGTTGGCATGTGGTTCAACTCGGATAATATTACACAGACGATTAAACTGTTTATTAAAAAGCCAATTGCCTCGTATTTTAAAAAGAAAATTTACTTTCCGCAACAAAAAATCATCAAAGAAACTGCCAGCGGGCTTATTCTTACCTGTGTCAGCAGTGACGATATAGAAATAAAAAATAACATCTTTCCCATGATTCAAAAGTGGTTGCCGAATATTACAATTTTGGCTCCCCATAAACTAGCTGAAGAATTTAGAGACCGACTCAAACAATATCTAGAGCAAGACGTGTTATAAAAAACAGGACAGGGATAAACTGCCTTCTCCTGCTATTAAGCCAGAGAATTTTCTTTTCCCCCATTTTCAGACAAGTCCTGATAGTTCTCTTTTCGTATGTATGAAATATCCATACCGCCATAGCACGGCCGGCGTCTCTGGGCGTCATCTATATTGTTTTCATAGGGATCTCTGGGGCATCTCATCCACATATCCAGCCCTTTGCCAGGCTTGATGATCCACCCGTTGTTAGCGATGATTTTTCTGTCATGTATTTTTAGATTATTGCTGAATTCATAGGTAAATACAATACCGTATTTGCGATAATCTTGTTCCATGCGTTTGAAAAAGTCTTTCTGTTTGCAACGACTCTCCTCTATTTCTTCCGCAGAGGCTTTTTGATCTTGGGCAAAAAATTCGCGCGTTTGTAAATGTAACGAAATAATCGCATTCTTTTCTTTGTTGTGAACCAACCTTTCCATAAATTCTTTTAGGTTCTAGAACTGATAGGGCTTCATTATGAAAGTGTCAATTAATTTTATTTCCGTAGCGCCTGCAAGATAAGGGGCAAAGAGATCTTTATAGCAATAACCCGTTAAGCCTTCGTCACTAAAGGCCAATGTTCTCTCAGGCAGAGAAGACAGCCCCACATCGGCTAAATGGTCTTGCACTATAGGCTTGGGCGGCTTCCCCCCGATTTCTTGTAATAAGTGGGCAAGGAGTTCTACCATTTCGTCACATTTGTTTTGATTAATGTTCTCCAATGGAATTTGGCGTACAGCCTCAATCTGGCGTTCAAAATTTGCTGTTTGAAAATTAGAGGTTATGATATCAAGAATTTTGAGCAATTCAGAGAATGAAAACTGATATTCTTTTGCTTGGTAAGCATCGTTATAATACTTAATCCAGTTATAAATGGTTGCCTTCGTCTGTGGGCTGATAGCCGCGCTATTATTTACCTGCGAAGTTAATTCTTGACATGCAGGGGCTTCTAGCGGAGCAAATGCCATAAGACGCGCAGGGATTTGCAGTAATTTTCTTTTGTCGCGCTTCTGTGGCGGCAGATGCATCTGTTCCAAAAAAGCGAAGATCGCTGGCTCAATTAGGAAATCACTTACTGCTATCGGCTTGGTGAGATATAAGCCAGACATGGAGGTTGCCCTACTTAAAGCTACATATAACTGCCCCGGGGCAAAGATGTGACTCTCCAAGTCAATCAGCACTTTGGGGTAAGTTTGTCCCTGCGATTTGTGAATAGTAAAGGCATAAGCGGATTTTAGGGGGAATTGTGTTGTTTCTTGCAGCAAAGCCCCTCGCTTCAACTCATGCTTTTCCTTATCGTAGATCATCTGATAGCGTCTATCATGACTGGCAACTAAGTCTATCATTTGACCTGTATCATGCCATGCTTCTGAACCATCAGACCGTAAAATTTTTTCAATCCGTTCTACTTTCAGCTGCTTGGTAAATGAACCTTTGAGGTTTTTGTAAGAGCGCACGTCACGTATCACGCCGAACTCTCCATTGACATATTTAAGCGGTTTTCTCCCGCCGCTTTTCGTGAACATCACGCGTGAACCAATTTTATATTGCAATGAGGCCGAAAATTGAGAGGGCACCTCAATAGGATAGTATTCCTTAGTGTTATACTCCGGCGGAACAGATTCTCCAGTAAAGCATAAAGAGTTTATGCCTGACAGGTGCATCGGCTCATTCGTCTCTGTATCTCGTTTACGAATTTTAAATTCTGCGTCTTCTTGAAGGACCGTTCCATGCAGATCGGCCAGTTTTTCGTAATTAATTTTACTTACTTCGGCATTGGTGGTGGCAATCGTTACGACATCATATGGAATATCGTGGCGTTTTGTCACGCGCTGATTAATGCGTTTGAGTAGAGGAATAATATCTGTAGCCGTATGGGATTTGCGCAGCTTATCTAATAACTTTTCATATTCCGGGTCATCTTTATGCCGAAATGATTTTTTTAAATCGTAAAATTCAATTTTTGACAGGTTATTTTGTATTACCAAACTGTTAAAAAAATAAATGCCATTGTATTTATAATACAGGAAATCTCTCACCTCCGTTTCTTGTAATACAGGAGGTAATTGAAACAAATCCCCTACCAAAATTGTCTGAATTCCCCCAAATGGCTCCGTGTTTTCGCGGTAGACTTGGCAAATTTTGTTAATCATTTCCAGCATGTCAGAACGCACCATGGATATCTCATCGATAATTAAGTGTCGCAGCGCTGCCATTTTTTTCTTAAAATACAACAGATATTCCGGATTTCTCAATTCCGTATACCCATCGGGATTTTGATAGCGCTCATCCATGTCGTCAAGCTGTCCATTAAAAAAGGAAAAGATAGTGCTGGCGCGCCGCTCCGGATAAACAGATTTTGCCATATTGGTCGGGACTAATACATCACATTGAAAATGGTCTAAAAGTGCCCTCACTAAATGTGATTTGCCGCTGCCCGCTTTCCCCTGTATAAAAATGATTGGAGCCTTGCTTGCTTTAATTGAATTTAAGACCAACTCTTGTTCGGTAGAAACAGACATAAAAATACCCCTACAAGTTGTAACATTGCTTGTCTTTGTGTATGTAATTTAGTGAAAAATCTGTCGCACGGTGTTCACTCATTTTACCATAAATCATGGACAATAGCTCCACCTGCAAAAGATTTTTAAATACTCCTCTAGACGTCCCAAGAAGTACCTGTTTGTATAGCTAAGAATATTGCCAAAATTTTGCCAATAAAACTACAAAAACCTGCAAAAAATAGCAAAAAAGACCGTTTTGAGACTTGTACCTGCAAAGTCTTAAAATAGGGGGAAAATAAAAAATCCTCGTCGGAGAACGAGGACTCTAAATTTGCCCAGTATAGGATTTGAACCTATGACCTTTCCCATGTCAAGGGAACGCGCTACCCCTGCGCCAACTGGGCGTAAATCGGTGTGAATACTTATTTATTATAACAAATACGGCCTTTTATTGGGAACCCCTGTTTGCGGTTTGGCTGGCCATATACAGCTGGGTCTGCTTTTAATAGAAGTAAAATATGAATTCCAAGCAAATGAGATATGGCTGTCTTTATGTTGCAATTTCCAGAGGGTCTTTATGGTATTTAGAAGATGGGAATGGCAAATACCATAAACCCTCATCGCCCCTTACGTCATGCAAAACAAAAATCCCAAATTCTTTTAGGATTTAGTTGTGTTAAAGCAAGGCCGGAAGCGTGCGTTGCGCTCGGTCCGCTCAAGCATGCTGAGGTGGAAGTGCCATTTGCCGGGCGCGCGCCAAGTCTAGCTTGCGGTTTCTAATCATCAGCATTAAATCAATAAATACCATGACAAAGTTGGCCACATACAGCCAAATGACGGCGTCATAATTATAAAACACTTTATGCAGAATGCCGCACAAATAGGCCAGCTCAATGGTAATCATAAAGGCAAAGCTTTTGCCTGCGGCCGTTTTGGTCTTGACGGATTTATAAATGTTAAAGGGCCAGGCCAATCCAAAGCCCAGCATCATCAATGCTTCAAAATACTCATTTTTTCTCCAAAAGAACCCCGCTCCAAATTTGGGTGCAGGGCGTATAAAGCTATTATACTTTTTTAGGAGTTCCGTTGCGGCTCCGGCGGTTATTCAAAGCGCCAAGCGCCGTTGCCTAGCGTATTTTCAATATGTTCCAGCAGCGCGCGGTGTATGAGGATATATTTGTTGGTGCGGATATGGTGTATTTTTGCCGGGTCCGCCTTAGAAGGAATTTCTAAATATACTTGCGTCGCTCCTTTGGCGGCGTCTAAATACATTTTTAATTTTTGTAAATGCGTCGTCGGGTAATCCGCCGGCAAACGGATAATAAACTTCCGCGCTACGCCCGCCATCAGTTCAACCGGCGTGCTGACGTCTTTTAAATTAATTTCCAAGCGCGCGCTTTCATCATCTATTTTCACCTCACCCATAAAAGACAAAATGACATTAGGACCGATTTGCGCACCCACTTTTTCCCAAGTGTTAGCAAAAGCATTAACCATGATGGAGCCCGTGCAGTCTTCAATGACAAATTGCGCCCACTCTTGTTTCTTTTTGTTCTGGCGTTTTTTCAATCGGGTTACAATACCTATCACGTTTAAATAGCCAGAAGACTTCCCATTTAAAATATCCGATATAGGCACGCAGTGCAGCTGCGGAAGATATGCTTGGTATTGGGTAATGGGATGTCCGCTGAAATAAATACCCATTACTTCTTTCTCATATTCCAATAATTCATTTTGCGTCAGCGGCCGCACGGATACGGGGTCTGTCTTGGTTTTTAAACTCATGACAGAAGAAAAATCATCGCCAAACAAGCTGGCCGTACAATTCTCTTTCTCTTTGGCAATTAAGTGGGCCATATCTACCGTTTGGTCAATTTGGCTTAATAAAATGGCGCGCGCTTCCTGTGGAGATTTCTGCGGCAGCAGGCAATCCATCGCGCCGGCCTTGACCAGACTTTCAATGGTCTTTTTATTTGCTTGGAACAAATTGATGCGGGAGCATATGTCTTCCAAAGATTGGAACGGCTTTTTGGCGGCTTCTTGTGCGATGGAAATACATCCTTCTTCGCCGGCATTCTTGACCGCTTCTAAAGCAAAGCGAATACATTCCCGCCCATCTTTTTTTTCTACGGCAAATTCCGGCTGGCTTTTGTTGATATTCGGCGGCAGAATCTCAAAGCCCATTTTTTTGGCTTCTTCCAAATAGGTGGCGATTTTATTTTCTTTGTCATCGGCGCCGATGGCATTGTGCCCTATTTCATTGGTAAGGGCTGCGCACATAAATTCAATGGGATAATTGGCCTTCAGATAAGCCGTTTGATAGGAAACTAAGGCATAAGCGTAAGAATGGGATTTGTTGAAGCCGTATCCGGCGAAGGCTTTCATCTGTTCATAAATATGGGTGGCCGTTTTTTCCGGGATATGGTGTTCTTTTGCGCCTTCTACAAATTTTTTCCCGAATTTTTCCATGACATCTAATTTCTTTTTGCCCATGGCTTTGCGCAAGGTGTCGGCTTCGCCCGGGGTAAAGCCGCCCAGCGTTTTGGAAATTTGCATGATTTGTTCTTGGTACACCATACAGCCGTAGGTGTCTTTGAGCACTTCTTCCAAGAGAGGGGTTTCGTATTTGATTTTTTCTTGTCCGTTTTTCCGTCTCACGAACATATCCATCATGCCCGATTCCATGGGGCCGGGGCGGTAGAGCGCCACCAAGGCGGATACGTCTCCAAATTGGGTCGGCTGCAGTTTTTTGATTAAGTCGCGCATGCCGCCGCTTTCCAGTTGGAAAACACCTAATGTCTGGCAAGCGCAAAGTAAATCATAAGTTTTTTTGTCGTCTAACGGAATATTGTTAATGTCAAAATTGGGATCATGTCTTTGGCGGATTAATTTTTCGGCATTGTCAATAACGGTTAACGTACGCAACCCCAAAAAGTCCATTTTCAGCAATCCCAAATTGGAGCAAGGTTCTCCTTCAAACTGAGTAGTAATGGCATCACGCGCTCCGCGGGCCAGCGGCACATAATGGGAGACGGATTCTTTGGTAATCAATACGCCTGCGGCATGGATACCGGTGTGGCGTTTAAGCCCTTCCACTTTTCGCGCCATGTCAAAAAGCCGTTTGGAAGCCGGATTAGTGTTTATTTCTTTCTGCAATTCTTGGATATCGTTCAAGGCTCCGTCTAAGGTAATTTTGGGGTCATTGGGAATCATTTTGGCTACGCGGTTGGCTTCGCTGACGCTGATGCCCATGACGCGTGCCACGTCACGTACGGCCATTTTGGCTTTCATCGTGCCGAAGGTTATAATTTGGGCCACTTTGTCAGCCCCGTACTTTTGGCGGACATAATCAATCACGCGTTCGCGTCCGGCGTCTGACATGTCAATATCCAAATCTGGCATGCTGACGCGGTCCGGGTTTAAAAAGCGTTCAAACAACAACTTGCTTTTAATGGGATCTATGCGGGTAATGTCTAAGCTGTAAGCCACAATACTGCCCGCGCCGCTGCCGCGTCCCGGTCCAATGGGAATACCGTTTTGGCGGGCCCAGTGAATAAAGTCTTGCACAATGAGAAAATAGCAGTCAAACCCCATCTTGATAATGACGTCAAATTCATATTCCAGCTGTTTGAGGTATTCCGGCGGTACGTTGCCGTGCATTTTTTTGTTTAAACCTTCCCGGCAGAGCGCTTTAAAATATTCGGCTGAATTAGGATATTGCGCAGGGATATCAAAATTGGGCAAAATAAAGCCGTGTTTGGGAAATTCCAAATTACATTTTTCCGCAATTTCCAGCGTATTGCGCAAGGCTTCCGGCGTATGTGCAAAAAGCTCATACATCTGGTCCGGCGTTTTAAAATACAATTCATGGGTAGTCATCTTGAGCCGGCGCGGATCATTGAGGGTGGTACGGGTGGAAATACAAAGGTTGACGTCGTGCGCTTCCCAGTCTTCTTCTTTTTCATAGTGACAATCATTGGTGGCGACTGTTTTTAAATTCAGTTTTTTCGCTATTTCTTTTAAGATAGGCAGTGCTTGCTGTTCTTGGCGGATGCCATGGTCCATCAGCTCCACATAATAATTGTCTTTTCCCATGATGTCGGCATATTCCTGGGCCAAGGCGCAGGCTTTTTCAAACGGGGCTGACAGGGCGTATTGGGAAAGAAATCCTTTCAAACAGCCAGATAGCGCAATCAACCCGTCTGAATATTTGGCCAGCAGCTCTTTGTCTATGCGCGGGTGATAATAATAACCGTCTACCCATGCTATGGAATTGAGCTGCATGAGATTTAAATAGCCTTGGTGATTTTTGGCGAGGAGCGTCAAGTGCCCGGTACGGTGGTTTTCTTTGTTTTTGTCCGTATATTTCCCTTCAACAATATACATCTCGCAGCCGATGATGGGTTTTAGACCGATGGCCCGGGCTGAATCATAAAAGTCCAGCGCGCCATAAAGATTGCCATGATCTGTCAGTGCCATGGCTTTTATGCCGCTTTCGGCCAAACCGCGCAGGAAACGGGAAGGCTTATGATTCTCAGAAATACGCAGCATACCGTCTAAAAGCGAATATTCCGAATGATTGTGCAGATGTATAAATTCTTTCATAAAACTGCCAGGCTGGACCAAATTTTATAAGATAATGTTATGGAACATTATAGTAAATTAAAAGAGACTAAGGTCTCCAGCAGAACCCTGTACCATGGGATTGTAGACTTCAATGAAGACGTCGTGCGTTTGATTAATGGCAAAAAGACCACGCGCGTCTATTTGGTTCACCAAGGTGCCAGCGCTATTTTGCCATTAAGTGATGACGGGCAAGTGTACTTGGTGCAGCAATATCGCTATCCTGTCGGCCGGGAAACGTGGGAACTTCCCGCCGGTAAACGGGAAAAAGGCCAAACGCCGCTATCCTGCGCCAAGGCGGAGCTGGCCCAAGAGGCTGGGCTGCATGCATCTAAATGGAAAAAATTGACTGTATTTACGCCCAGTAATGCGTTTTCCAATGAATTTTTGCATATTTACTTGGCGCGCGGACTCAAGCGCGGCAAAAGCTGCCCTGATGAAGATGAATTTTTGAATGTGAAAAAATTCTCTCTCAATAAAATATATAAAATGATAGAAAAAGGCCAAATTCAAGACGCCAAAACGATTATTGCCCTGCTGTTTTACCGCAGTTTTGTCGCAGGCAAATAAAGCCCTGTGCCGTTTCTGTAAGCCCCGTCTTTCCGGCGGGGCTTTTTGCCGTAAGAAAACAACTTCGGGCAGGACGCCTGCGATCTTTCAAACGTTTGCGGGAGGGAAATATCCGGGCAACCTTGAAATGAGCCAAACACCTGTCTTCTTCGTTTTATCTTCCGGCCGCGGCAGGTTTATAGCTTGCAGGCGGAAGGCTGATTTGCTTGGCAACGCCCGTCAAGGTGAGGGGCGGAGGATAGGAAGGAAAATTTTGATTCTTGGCTCAAGAGGCCGTGCCTAAGGCAAAAAACGTGTCCTGCGCAGGAAATCCGCCGCGCAGAGAGCGGTTAAAAGGACCTTGGCGCCGGACTTTGCTGTGCCTTTGGCTTTTAGCGGTATCGGTCGGATTTTGCGCCTCCGTCATAAGCATAACCTAAATCATGTGCAATTAATTCTTCCGCCAAATTTTGCCCCGCTCCATTGGTCACATCGCACAGCAGCCGGAAATATTTATCCCGCCCGCAGTTATGCAGGGAAACGGGTTCTTTCTGTAAAAAATCTTGGGTAAAGGCCTTGGCTTGGCGGGCCAACGTTTTTTCCCGCTTGGTTTTCCCTTTGATTTCCGGGCAGTCCACCCCGCGCACGCGTACGGGCACTTTTTCACAGTAAACTGCCAGCGAGCAGTTTAAATTAATTTTAAAGGTGTCTCCATCGTATACGGAGGCCACGGACACTTGTTGCAGGGCGCTGTCCTCCGGCAATGTCTGGGAAGTAATAGGCTTGCCGCTCTGCTGGATTGCAGCCAAAGCCGCGGCAGCTAAAACAGCCGCCCAAAATTTAACTTGTTTGCGTGTGTAAGTTCTTTTACGCCGGGCCATAACATATCAATATCCGCGCGGCACCAGTAAGCGCAGCGCCTGTGGACATAAAGTAAATGTTAATTCGTTTTGTGCCGTTTTGGGCTCGCCGTCTAGATGATAGACGATTTCTCCCTCACGGCGAATGATAGCCTGCGCGGTCCTGTGGGTGCGTGTTACGTCAAAAGGCCGGAATGTCTTGCTGAAAAAAGTAGGAGCCGCCAGCGCCAGTTTGAACTTGCTTACCGGCTGCACTTCCACCATATCAAACAGGCCGTCTCTCAAGCTGGCCCGCGGGGCAATCTTAAAATTGCTGCCATATTGTGTGCCATTGGCAAATACCAATGTCAGCGGAGTGAGGATTTCTTCTTTGCCGTTGTAACTTACCTGCAGGGTTTTGGGGCGATAAGTAAAAAGAGCTTTGGCGCCGAGTTTAAAGTAAGGCCACTTGCCGCGCACGCCGCTTTTGCCGTGTTCTGCAAACATTTTTGCAATTTCGGCCTCTATGCCTACGCCGGCCAAATTAAAAAAATAGTCTTCATTGGCCTTGCCCACGTCACAAGACACCGGCTCGGCTTTTTGCAGGGCAGTCCATGCTTCTTCATACATCAGCGGCATACCCAATTCGCGCGCCAAACCGTTCCCAGACCCCTTAGGGACTATGCCTAAGGCGGTTTGTGTGCCCACCAGAGCTTTTGCCGCTTCATTCACGGTGCCGTCTCCGCCTGCTACAAGCACCCAGTCATAACCGTCTTTTGCTGCCTGTGCCGCCAGCTGCGTGGCATGGCCGGCATATTGGGTGAAAGCAACGTCTGCCGCAGGAAAGTTTATCCGTACGGCCCGTTCCAGTGCCGCCGGCTCCATGTGCCGGGCCCCGCTGACAGGGTTGATAATAGCAAATATTTTCATACTTGTATGATGGGGTGGAGTCTACAGCTTGGTAATGCGTTCTTCCTGGGCTAAGATTTCTTCTCGTTTAAGGTTTTGCAGCGTCTCACAGAGACGTTCCGTTTTGAGAAGCTGATTGCCCAGAGCCGCCACTTTGCCCCCTAAACCTACTAAGAATATCATGAATAAAGCGAACAGCGTAAGGTTTAAAATTTGGTTAATAGCATCGGGCTGTATTTGTACAGCGCCATACTGCGTGTTTACGGAAAGCGGTTTTAATTGCAATACTTGCACAACCGGCTTTTTGTTCACAAAGGTCTGATACATACCCGTGAAGGCGAAGAATAGGGTGGCCAACCCTACAAACAGCAATAAATAACCAACAATTTTATGATGCATATCAAAATTATAACAAATCCCTGCCCGGCCCGCGCGGCCGTCTGCCTGAATAGAACGTATTTGATATAATTACTATATACCATTAAATTATATCCTTAACAGGAATGACCATGAAAAGTACAGAAGTCAGAAACAGTTTTTTACAATTTTTTCACTCCAAAGGCCTGCCCGTTTTGCCTTCCAGTCCGCTTATTCCGCATTCGGATCCGACGTTGTTGTTTACTTCCGCCGGCATGGTGCAGTTTAAAGCTAATTTTATGGGGATAGACAAACGTCTTAAAAATGCCGCCACCTGCCAGAAATGCGTGCGTACGACGGACATTGACAGCGTCGGTTTTACGGAGCGGCATTTGACGTTTTTTGAGATGTTAGGCAATTTTTCTTTTGGGGATTATTTTAAACAAGAAGCGATTGCCTGGGCCTGGGAGTATTTAACAGGCACGTTGGGCCTTCCGGCAGATAAACTATATGTCAGTATTTATAAAGGCGGTATCGCTCCGCGTGACGCGCAAGCTTATCAAGCCTGGCTGAAATATGTGCCCAAAGAGCGTATTTTTGAATTAGACGAAGCGGATAATTTTTGGACTATGGGTCCCACCGGCCCCTGTGGCCCCTGCACGGAAATTTATTATGATTTTGGAGATAAAGGGTGCAAAAATCCGCACTGTGACATTACATGCGACTGCGGACGCTTTGTGGAAATATGGAATATCGTTTTTGAAAGTTATAACCGCTTGGAAGACGGCACCTTGCAGCCTCTGCCGCAGAATAATATAGATACCGGCATGGGATTGGAACGCTTGTGTATGGCCATGCAGGGCAAGAAAAACATTTTTGAGACGGATTTGTTTGCGCCGCTGACGCAAGAGGCCCAAAAGATTTTGGGTATTGGCGGGGAAAGCGCACAGGAAATCTCCGCTCTGCGTATTATTGCCGACCATGTGCGCAGTTCTTCTTTTTTAATTGCGGAGGGGATATTGCCCTCCAATGAGGGGCGCGGTTATATTTTGCGCCGTTTAATCCGCCGCGCCGCGCGCTATGCCAAGTTGATGGGCAGCCAGAAGCCTTTTCTCTATACGTTGGCTAAAAAAGTGAGCGCTATTTTTGACGGGTTATATCCAGAAATTGACAAAAATTTGCATCATATTGAAGACGTACTGAAGACTGAGGAAGAAACCTTCTTCAGAACGCTGCAAACTGGAGAAGAAAAGCTAGACGCTCTGTTGGCAAAAAAAGGAAAAACCCTTTCTGGTGAAGACGCGTTTTATTTGCATGAGACCTTTGGCTTTCCGTTGGAGCTTACGCGTGAAATCGCCGCCGCTAAGGGCGTGCGGGTTGATGAGGCCGGCTACGAAAAAGCCAAGCAGGCCGCTTCCGCCAAGAGCCGCAGTTACGCAGATGAACTTTCCAAAGAAAAGGTCAAAATGCTGCAAACTTTGGAAAATAAGTATCCCGCCACCCAGTTTACCGGTTACGAGACATTGGAACAAACCGCCCGGGTGTTGACATTGCTTACCGAAGATTTGGAAGAAACCGCGGCTTTGTCCGGCGTGGGATATGCCGTATTTGACAAGACGTCTTTTTATGCGGAATCCGGAGGACAAGTGGGCGATACGGGCGTTGTGCTCAAAGACGGACAGCCCACCGCACGGGTGTTAGATGTGCAGAAACCGATCGGCAAAGTGTTTTTGCATAAAGTGGAGGGTTGTTTGAAAAAAGAAGAACAAGTTCTCCTCTCTGTGGACAAAGAATCCCGCCGCCGCGCGGCAGCCAATCACAGCGCAATCCATTTAATCAATGCGGCGCTTCGTCGTGTATTCGGCGAGAGCGTGCATCAAAGCGGTTCATTTGTTTCTGCGCAGCGGCTGCGTTTTGACTATACGTTGTCCAAAACGCCTACGGCTGAAGAATGGAAAAAGGTATGGGCTTTGGTGCAGCAGGCCATTGATGCCGCGCTGCCGGTGGCTTGTCAGGAACGCCCGCTGAAAGACGCCGCCCGTTTGGGGGCAGTCACTTTGTTAGGGGAAACCTATGCCGATCCGGCCCGATTTGTCATGATGGGCGGCAGCTTTGAACAGCCGGAAGAAAAATACAGCTTAGAGCTTTGTGCCGGTACACATGTGTCTAATACGGCGCAAGTGATTACGGTCGTACCTTTAAAAGAAGGGTCTCTTTCTGCCGGTATACGTCGCATTGAGGCTGTAGCCGGCCCGGCGGCGCTGGATTATTTGAAACAAGTCAATGCCCAAACGGAAGAAATGGCGGCTCGTTTGACTGTGCCTGTGACAGAAGTGGCTCAGCGGCTGCATGCTTTGATAGATGAATTGAAAGAAGTTAAGAAACGCTATATGGCTTTCCGTGAAAAGACCTTGGCTGCTGGCGGATTGGCGCAAGTATCTTTCACCATGAAAAATGGAGCAACGTTGGTAATGCAGAATGCCGAAGGCGCCCAGCCGCGCGAATTGCGCGCCATTGCCGATACGGTAGGACAAAAATATGAGAAAGCCCTCATCATTGTCAGCACCGACCGCGAAGGAAAACGATCTTTTGTGGTTAAAATGGTGGGGCAGTTGCCGAATGTAAATGCCTTGCAGGTCGCTCGGCAAATTGCGGCGGAGATTAATGGGCGCGCCGGCGGAAGACCGGACTTTGCCCAAGGCGGAGGCGAAGCCAAGAAGCCTTGGCAGGAATTTATGGCCTCTGTCAAAGAAGAATTGTAAGGCTTCTTTTTATTTTCAACCCCGCGCCGGCAAGGGCGGGGTTTTGTTGTCAGTTTTGACTCGGAGTTTGGGAAGGCCTATGCGTAAAGTGTGTTGTGGAGAGCTTGCGGCAAGACAAGAGAATCAAATCGGGCCCAGAAATCAAATGGGTCTAAATTGCAGGGATAATTGGGCCTAATGACCCTCGTGGTATAAAGATCGAAAATTTACAATATATATAAGGATATATAAAAAGATTCGCATTAACTTTGGAGAAAACTTATGAAGAAAATAAGCATATTGACGGTTTTATTTCTGCTTGCGTCGGCCTTGTTGCCTGCCTTGACATACGCCAGCCCGAGAGATCCCCAAAACTCCAGTCAGGTGGAACTGGCTTATTTGGGCCCGCAGGGAAAAGTAATGGCTTTAAGTGATTTGGTGCGCCGCGTGGTAAACCAGAAAAGCAATGAAGTGGTCAAGAGCGCCCAAGAACAAGCTCAAGAGGAAGCCAGTAAAGCGGCTGATTCTTTAAAAGCATTAATTAAAGCGTATCCGGAATTGGCTGGCTTGCTTACAGGCGTATTGAATACTCATCGTGATCTTGTGCGTTTTGCTCTGGAGCAAACAGATGACAGAAGTATTACGGAAACCTTGACGCGTCAGTTTGAGTATTTGTATGAAGACGTAGCCCTTCTTGAGCAGGAAGATGTGGTGGTGGCGGCACAGGTGAAACAAATGATCCGTCATGAATATTGGCTGAGCGCCCAAAACAGATTGGTTTCTTTTGAGAACATGAAAAGCATCGTATATAATCGTTTGGCTTCGCAGTCAGTGTCTATAAGTAGACATGCTCCGGATTGGTATAAAAATCTGTAATAGATATAAGAAAAAAGGCCCCGCTGAAAGGCGGGGCCTTTTTTCTATTTAGGTTCTAGACCGGGGAATAGGGGTCGGTTGAATAAGGCAGTTAGGATATTGGGGGAAAGAAGTTTTGGCGCAAAAGGGGCCGATGTCTCTACTAAGAACAACGGATCTGCGGCTGGCAGACTGAGCCCTGGTCGCAGCACACCTGCAAGAATTTTATTCTCCAGGTTTGCGCTTGTTCAGCCGTTTCCAGTCTGGGTTGCACAAAGCCTGCAAAAATTTTATCCTCAATGGTAGATATGAAGAAAATTATCGTCATTATGTTTTTGGTGGGGTGTGCCGGCGTAAGCTGCTATGCCCAAATATCTTTAGAATGGATGAAGGCATCTGCTTCCAAACGCCGGCAAATAGAACAGACGGAGCGGTTGCAGGAAGTGCAGTCTGTTACGGTTCCGAATACTGAAGAAGTACAAAAAGCCGGGTTGTTGCTGGAGATGAAGCTGCGCCAAGCCCATTTGCAGTGGATTTGGAATGCCCGTCAAGAAATGCTGCTTCCCGCTGAGGTGGAAGGGAAAAAAACATTGGCGCCCGTTCGGATTTGGCTGCCGGCTTGGCGTTGGGCCCGGCGGCGGCAGCTGACGCGTTCCACTCTGCCGTTGCTTTATACGGATAGTGCCGCAGTGTACCGGTTGGATTTCTCGGAAACAGATCCCTATGATCTGTTGCTTACTATTACGGCTATACCCAATTTGTCTGGAGGAGATAAGCGGATAAAAGTGGTGTTTTTCGCTCAAAAAACGGCTCCCAACCGCTACGATTTGTTTATACAACCCTATTTGGTAAGTCCAGATGTTGTGGAGAAAGATCCAGACTCGGCAATAGAACATATTGGGCCCAAATCCCAAGACGCTGCTTCTTGGCAGCAGAAACTTGCTGCCATTAAAATAGGACAGCTGTGGCGGTGACGCCTTGACGGCGCCGGAAAAAGCGAATGCCGGTTAATGAAAAAATAAACCCCGCCTAAGCGGGGTTATATTTTTGGTAGGGATAGGATTCGAACCTATGTAGGGCGTAGCCCGACGGTTTTACAGACCGTTGCTTTTGACCACTCAGCCACCCTACCGAACAAAGGTTAAAAACGCTGCGGGATTGCCCGCAGCTATCTTTCTGACTTATATATTATAACAAAAAAAAGAAAGCGCTGTCATTTTCTTCTGCAGCTTTCTGCTTGCTGTGGCCAAGCGGCCGCCTTTCTTCTTGCGGGCCGAGCTTGCCAGGTTAGGTGCCGCGTCGGAAACGCAGCCCCCGGAATATGCCGTCTTTGGCCCCCGCGCGCCAGAGCTTATAAAACGTAATAAAAAGCGGTGGAGACCGTTTTTATGGCGGTTTTCTGACTGGCGGCTTGTTTCAGCGATGGAATAATTTGAAAAGGTCAAAATAAATATAATGGTTTTCTTTAGTGTCCGACGGGGATAATCTGCCTGGTTTTGTATTTCTACAGCCGGAGCATATAAAGATTAAATTGTGCCTACAGGAACTTCAAAATTGATAAAATAGCCTTATGCAAAACAGTTACAACACCCCTTTAATGAAACAATATTATGAAATAAAAAATCAGTATCCGGGAATTATTTTATTTTTCCGTTTGGGTGATTTTTATGAAATGTTTGATGAACAAGCCAGAGAAGTCAGCTCTCTTTTGGGGCTGACGCTGACCCAGCGGCATGGTATCCCCATGTGCGGCATTCCTTTTCATGCGGCATCTTCTTATATAGCGCGTTTGCTCAAAGCCGGTAAAAAAATAGGGATTTGCGAACAAATTAGCTCTACGGCGGACAATAAAAGCAAGCTTTTTGAACGCAAAGTAATACGTGTAATTACCCCCGGCACCGTCATGGAAGACGACATGCTAGATGCTAATCAGTCTAATTTTTTGGTTTGTTTGCGTGCTGACGCAAAGGGGTGGGGGTTAGCCTGCGTAGATGTCTCCACCGGGCAATTTTGGACTACCCAAAATGCCGATGACGCCAATTTTACTGCATTAGCCGGCGCGTTGGCTTCTGTGAATCCGGCAGAAATAGCGGCTGACGCACACAGTTTGCAGCTGTTGCAAAACAAAGTGGTGCTTCCGGCCCGTTTGCCGTTGACGGAGATTCCTCTTTTTAACGGCGATTTTACATTGCCGGATTCCTGGCCTTCTTTGGCCTTGTGGCGAGGGCGGGAGCTGGCCCTTTCCTGTGCACTGCAAGCGTTGGCTTATGTGTGTTCCACGGAGCCGGGGGTAAAAGACTCTTTGGTCCCTTCTTATACCGAATTGACAGATGCCTTGCAAATTGATGAAAACGCCGTCAATTCGCTGGAGCTTGTGAAAAGCCAAGAAGGAGTCCGCCAAGGCAGTTTGTGGGCCTTACTGGACCATACCAAAACTTCGTTCGGCAGCCGGAAACTAAAAGAATGGATTTTGCATCCTTTGCTGTCTGTAGAGGAAATACGCCGCCGTCAGGATTGCGTGGAGGGATTGGTAAAAAATCAAGAAGCGTTGGGGGAACTGGCGTCTATTTTGCAAAATATTTCAGATGTGGAGCGCATTATGTCGCGCGTGGCGGCCGGGAACGCTTCCCCGCGGGATTTGGGCGGTTTGCGCCAATCGTTGCTCAATGCGCAGCCTTTGCAGCGTTGGTTGGAAAAATATGGGTTGGAGATAACGCCGCATTTAAAAGAACGCTTTGACAAGGTTTGTCCAGTCGTGCAAGAAATGGCCCGCTTACTGTATGAGGCCATTAATGAGGAACCCCCTTTGCGTATGGCTGACGGACATATCATTAGGGACAAATATAATGCGGAATTAGATGAGTTGCGCCAGTTGCATAGCGGCGGCGGCAAAGCGCTGGAAGAATTGTGCCAGCGGGAACGGCAAAGCACCGGCATTGCCAATATGAAAGCCGGCTATAATTCCATTTATGGTTACTATCTGGAAGTCACCAAAAGCAACAGCGCCAAAGTGCCTTATCATTATACGCGCAAACAAACATTAACCAATGCGGAGCGCTATATTACGGAAGAATTGAAAGCGCTGGAAAATAAGATTTTAAATGCGGAAAGCCGTATCTTGCGTTTAGAAAGTTCTTTGTTTGACGCCGTGCGCAAAACGTTGGCCGCGCAGACGGAGGCGCTGAAAGATTTTGCCCAAATTGCGGCAGAATTAGATGTCTATTTGTCTTTGGCGCTGGCTGCCACGCATTATCATTATGTACGCCCGCAGGTTACGGAAGGCACCGGTCTTTGTTACAAAGGCGGCCGCCACCCGATTGTGGAGTCTATTTTACCGGCGGGGTCTTTTGTCCCCAACGATTTGGATATGGACGGCGTCAATACGCAGCTGATGTTGATTACCGGTCCCAATATGGGCGGGAAAAGCGTTTATTTAAAACAGACTGCGCTGTTGGTCATTATGGCTCAAATGGGTTCTTTCGTGCCGGCTCAAGAGGCGACAGTGGGCATAGTGGATAAAATTATGACCCGTATCGGAGCTCATGATGCGCTGCAGCGGGGGAATTCCACCTTTATGGTGGAAATGAATGAAACGGCGCATATTTTGGCTTCTCAGACGCCGCGCAGTCTGATTCTGTTAGACGAAGTGGGCCGCGGTACCTCTACGTTTGACGGTATTTCTATTGCGTGGGCCATAGTGGAATATTTGTATAAACCAAAAGGCGGGGCCAAAGTGCTTTTTGCTACGCATTATTTTGAGCTGGTGGATTTGGAAAACAAATATCCCAGCGTCAAAAATTATCATGTGGAGGCCAAAGAATATAAAGATTCTTTTGGGCAAAGCAAGCTGGCCTTTTTGTATCAGATTTTGCCGGGCGCGGCGGACCGCTCTTACGGGATTCATGTGGCGGAAATAGCCGGTTTGCCGGCGGCAGTTACTGTGCGTGCCCGCAAAGTGCTTAAAGATTTGGAAGCCAAAAAAGGCACCAAAATATCTGTCCGGGAAAAAGACCCTGTAAAAGATTTGTTCTCCGCTCCGATTGTACAGGAAATTAAATTAACCGACCCGGACAAACTGACCCCGATGGGGGCATTGCAGCTGATAGCGGAGTGGAAGAAACGGGTGGAAAATGAATAAAATTCATGTGCTAGATGAAAAAACGGCCGGTCAAATTGCTGCGGGAGAAGTGATAGAACGCCCCGCCGGCGTGCTGAAGGAATTATTGGAAAATGCCGTTGATGCCGGGGCCCGTCATATTCGCATAGATATAGAAGGCGGCGGCCGTGAGCTGATACGCATTCATGACGACGGCTGCGGTATGACTCCGCAGGATTTGGCGGCCAGCGTATTGCGGCACGCCACCAGCAAAATTACCCGTTTTGAAGATTTAAATGCCTTGCATACTTTTGGCTTCCGTGGAGAAGCTTTGTATTCCGTGGCTGCGGTATCTAAGATGACGATGAACAGCTGTACGGAAGGCGGCGTCGGCAGTCGTTTGGAAATCCACGGCGGTAAAGTGCAGAGTCAAAGCCCTGCTCCCGCCATACGCGGCACTACGGTGGAAATACGGGATTTGTTCTACAATGTGCCGGCCCGGCTGAAATTTTTAAAGAGTGCTTCTTATGAGAGGGCTTGTCTGCTTAAAGTGGTGGAAGAAAGCGCCTTGGCGAATTTGTCTGTAGGATACACAGTGGTAAGCTCCGGGCGGGAAGTCTATCGGCTGGAGGCGCAGCAGGGGGAAGAAAAAGAGGCTGTATTGGCCCGCGCCAAAGAGATTTTGGGAACAGATGTGGCGCAGGGATTGGCGGCACGGTTTTTTGAAACGTACGGGCTGAAAATTTTTATTACTCCACCTGATAAACTGGTGGCTACGCGGGATTTGCAATTTGTTTTTGTAAACCGCCGCCCCGTAGAGAGCAAAACGGTGCAGCAGGCCGTTTATAAAGCTTATCAAAATGTCCGTTCTAAAGACCGGCATCCGGCGTTTATTATCTATATGGAGTTGGATCCGGCCTCTTTTGATGTAAATATACATCCCCAAAAGCGCGATATACGCTTTGCCGATGAACATGCCATGTTCGGGGCGATACTTCAAGCAGTATCCGACACGGTATTCGGCTCCGCTACCCCGGTGGAAATGAAAGTGTCCGGCCCAGCTGTTCCCACTGCGGATCCAGAGGTGCCCGGAGAGAACGTTGCCCGTCAAATAGCGGCCCCGTTCCCTGTGATTGCGCCCGCTCCTGCCGCCTCAGCCGGACTTTTTGAGCTGGTACCGGGAGAAGTAACCGGGCTGGCCCGGCCTGATGGGGAGAATATCTCTCCCAACAAAATGTTAACCGCCCGCGAGACGGAAGATCCGGTGGAATACCGCGCCGTCAGCGCCGAGTTTACCGCTGCGGCCGCCCAGCCGGCTGCGGCTTTGAATAAAACGCCACAGCCCGCTCCGGCTGAACCAGCGGCTCCGGCGTGGTGGCGTGGGCCGTATCATTATTTGGGTCAATTGGAAAAAACATATTTAGTGTTTGAAAATCCCGACGGATTAATTTTAATTGACCAACATGCCGCGCAAGAAAGAGTGCTGTTTGAACATTATCTAGACGCTTTTGAAAAGCGGCAAGTAAACGTACAAGAACTGATATTTCCCATTCATGTAGATGTCACGCCCAGCAATGCGGAAAGCTTGATGAGCTGGGCTCCTTGGCTGAAAGAAGCGGGGTTTGATCTGTCGCGCTTTTCTCCGCGTACGATTTTAGTTAATACAATGCCCTCTATGCTGCGTTTTAAAGAAGATGACATGAAGGCGTTTATTGTCTCTTTGTCACAGATTGTATCTGCGGACCGTTCCAATGACCAGCTCAAACGCAAGATGGTGGCTATGTTGGCCTGTAAAAAAGCCATTAAAGCTCATGACCAAATTTCTGCTGCAGAAGCGCAACAGCTTTTGGAAAATATGAAAAAATGCAAAGACGGCATGCATTGTCCGCATGGCCGTCCCTGCGTGGCCGTGCTTTCCACCAAAGACATTGCCAAGCTGTTTGGGCGTTAGCGGTGTTGTTCTGTTTTACAAGCGCTGCTTTCGGGCGGCGCTTTTTTATATATACTCCGGTTGAGGCGGAGGCGTTGTGTTTGTGAGTTCTAAGCAAAGCGGGAATATGTGTGCGCAGAACCGCCTACCCTAGCCCAACAGATGACATGCCGGCCCCGCATCAAGTAATGAAAGAACCTCTAGGCAATCTGTTCGCAGCGGGTTGCTGCCCGTACCAAAAACGACGGGAGTCCGCGGCAGCGGGAATAACTTTTTCTGTAGAGATGACAAGACCGAGAGAAAATTACCGCACGCCTATTGATTCGGGCCGGATTTGGCAAAACCTACAAGCCCAACATGCGCCGGGCGCAGGGGCGTCTTTATTAAAAGCGCGTTTATCCCCTTCACAGCCGGGTCAAAATAAGGTATTCTGTATTATATATTCTCTATTGGAGGGATTATGTCCGATACGCCCGTGCTGGAGCGCATTTTGTTTTCGCAGGAACAATTGGCCCAAAGAGTGGCAGAAATGGGTCGGGAAATTTCAGCTGATTATAAAGGCAAAGAGCCGCTGTTTGTGGGGATTTTGCGTGGTTGTATTATGTTCTATTCTGATCTGCTGCGTGCAGTCAGCATAGATTGCAAAATGGATTTTATGTGCCTTTCCTCCTACTGCGGCACCAGCTCCACCGGCGAAGTGCGCACCATGCTGGATCTGAGAGAGAGTATTAAAGGCCGCCACGTCATCATTGTGGAAGACATCGTAGATACAGGGTTGACGTTGGATTATTTGATGCAGAATTTAAAAAACCGGGGCGCAGCCAGCCTTGAAATCTGCTGTTTGCTCGATAAACCTGCCAACCGGAAGGCCGAAGTGCACCCGAAATATATAGGGTTCACTATAGAAAACGAATTTGTAATAGGGTATGGGCTGGATTATAATGAACTATACCGCAACCTGCCCTATATAGGGGTATTTAAAAAATAATGACAAATAAAAATAATAATAACCGCCGTATTATTTCCTTCAATCAAATCTTGATTTGGATTGTTATTTTTGTTGCGGCCGTCTTTTTGTTCAACCGGCCCGGATCCCAGACTCAGACGCTGGATTATTCTGACTTTAAACAAAAAGTGACGGAAGGCCAAGTGGCTGATGTAACCGTAGCTCCGGGCGTAATAAGCGGTACGTTTAAAGATGCCGACGGGAAAGATATCAACTTCAAAACCGTGCGCATGGAAGACCCGGACTTGGTAAAAGAACTCTCTGCCAAGAATATACGCTACAAGGCCCAGGCGGACAATTCATGGCTGAGCAATATTTTCTTCAATGTGCTGTGGATTGTGTTGCTTATCGGGCTGTGGTGGTTTGTGTTTATCCGTCCGCAGCGCAGCGATGGCAAAAGCGCTATGAATTTTGCCCGCAGCAAAGCCAAAATGCAAGATCCTTCCAAACAGACAGTTACGTTTAAAGATGTGGCCGGGGTGGAAGAAGCCAAAGAGGAATTGCAGGATATTATTAAGTTTTTAAAAAATCCGAAACGTTTCCAAAAACTGGGTGGGAAACTGCCTAAAGGCGTTTTGTTATATGGCGCCCCAGGTACGGGCAAAACGTTGCTAGCTAAGGCTGTGGCCGGAGAAGCGGGGGTGGCTTTTTTCAGTGCGTCGGCTTCGGAATTTGTGGAAATGTTCGTGGGGGTGGGCGCGGCGCGCGTGCGCGATTTGTTTGAACAAGCCAAGAAAAATTCGCCCGCCATTATTTTTATTGATGAGTTAGACGCAGTGGGCCGCCGGCGCTTTGCCGGTATTGGCGGCGGACATGACGAACGTGAGCAAACGTTGAACCAACTGTTGATTGAGTTAGACGGGTTTGAAAGCAAGCAAGGCATTATCTTAATGGCTTCCACCAACCGCCCTGACGTGTTGGATCCGGCGTTGATTCGCCCGGGCCGTTTTGACCGCCATGTGGCGGTGCCGGCGCCGGATTTGAAAGGCCGCGAAGAAATTTTGAAGGTGCATGCCAAAAAGGTTAAGCTGTCTGCGGAAGTGGATTTGCATACGGTAGCCAAAGGGACTCCTGGTTTCGTGGGGGCGGATTTGGCAAACGTAATCAATGAGGCGGCTATTTTGGCCGCCCGTGCCGATAAAGAAGCGGTAGATAATGCCGATATGGGCGAAGCGGTGGAACGGGTAATCGCCGGGCCACAGAAAAAGAGCCGTATCATTTCCGAAAAAGAGAAAAAGATTATTGCCGCACATGAAGTGGGCCATACGGTGGTGGCGCGTTTGACCAATCATTCCGATCCGGTGCATAAAGTGACCATTATTCCGCGCGGGCAAGCGCTGGGATATACGCTGCAGCTGCCGTTGGAAGACAAATTTTTGACCAGCAAGTCAGAAATCTTGGATAAAATTTGCATCTTGTTGGCGGGCCGTGCTGCGGAAGAAATTGTTTTTTCAGAGATTACTTCCGGGGCCAGTGATGATTTGAATAAGGCTACCGCGTATGCCCGCAAAATGATTATGGAGCTGGGCATGAGCGATAAAATCGGTCCGATTGCGTTGCCCGGCGGGGAAGAAGGAGAAGTGTTCCTGGGGAGAGATCTCTCTCGCCACCGTCAATATTCGGAGCAGCTGGCGCAGCGTATTGATGCGGAAATATCGGACACGCTGCAAGCTTCTTATGCCCGGGCCAAGGAAATTATCCAATCCCGCCGCGCCCAGTTTGATGAATTGGTCGCCCGGTTGTTGGAAAAAGAAGTGGTGGAAGCCGCGGAAATTGACGAGATTTTGGGCTTGAAACCACAAGGAAAAGAAGATATTGCCGGGGAAATGGCCCCTCAAGAGCCGCTAAACGCCCCCCAACCGGAGCCGGTGCCGGAGCCTAAACAAGCGGAATTGTTTTAACGGAGGCGCACAAGCTTTAGGCGTCTGCATTGCGTGCGGCGCTTTGCTTTAGGCGGCGCCGAAAGAACCGCGGAGCCGGCACTTGGTAACAATTTTTAGGTGTCTAGCCATTGCGGCACTTTACGTAAGGAAAGAATATGGGTAAGTATTTTGGTACTGACGGCGTACGGGCCGTAGCGGGGCAGTTCCCGCTGACAGAAGATTTTATTAAGAAGCTGGGATATTGCGCTCTTGAAGTGTTGGGCCCTTATGCCGGGAAAAAACATTTAAAAAAACAAGTTGTTATTGCACGCGATACCCGTTTGTCCGGCCCCTCTATTTTACAAAGTTTGTCTGAAGGTATCCGGGCTGCCGGAGCCGATGTGTTGGATATGGGCATATCCCCCACGCCTTCCGTAGCCGCCGCGGTAAAGCAAACGGCTTGCTTATGCGGGATTGTGATTTCTGCCAGCCATAATCCGCCGGAATTTAATGGTATTAAATTTTTCTCGGCAGTAGGAACAAAACTTCCGGAAGAAATAGAAAACAAGATAGAACAAATCATAGAGAATACCGCCGCCGTGCCTGCTCCGGTAGGCACATATCGTACAGCGCCGGAACTGGTGGAGGGATATAAGCAATTTTTAATGTCTACGGTGGACAGAACATTGCTTGCAGGTACCCGCGTAGTGTTAGACTGCGCCAACGGCGCCGCTTATCAAATAGCCCCTGATGTGTTTCGTTCTTTGGGAATGAATGTAACTGTAATGGCTGACGCTAATGACGGAGCGGTGATTAATGCTGGTGTTGGAGCGTTACATACAGAAAAAATGCAGGAATTAACCCGCCGGACAGAAGCCTATGCCGGGTTTAGTTTTGACGGAGATGCGGACCGGGTTATTGCTTCTGATGAAAAAGGTCGTCAATTAGATGGCGAGTATATTATTGCAGCTTCTGCTTTGGCGCTGAAAGAGCAGGGGCTTCTGCCCGCCAATAAGGCCGTGATGACTGTAATGGCGAATTTAGGTTGTATTAATTATTTGAAAGACTCTGGCGTAGCCGTAGAGTTAACCCCGGTGGGAGATAAATATGTGGCCCAAAGTTTGGCGCGGGAGGGGTTGGCTGTCGGGGGAGAAACTTCCGGACATATTATTTTTCCGCATTATTCAAACACAGGCGACGGGATTTTATCGGCCTTGCAATTTTTGCAGTTTGCCAAAAGATCCGGTCTGCCTATGAGTGCATTTGCGGCGACGTGGGAGAAATATCCCTGTGAATTGCGCGCCTTGAAAGTGGCGCAAAAACCGGCGCTGGAAAGTCTGCCCGGATTTTTGGAAGGGATTCGTGCGCTGGAAGATAAATTAGGCGGCAAGGGCCGCGTGTTTGTGCGTTACAGCGGTACGGAGCCTAAATTGCGTATTTTGGTGGAAGGAGCTGATGCGGCCTTGGTGGCGCAGACGGCCGAAGCAGCTGAGACGCTTTACCGCTCCAAGACGGAGGGAAAAAAATGAGTTTGAAATTAGGTGTAAACATAGACCATGTGGCCACTTTGCGCCAAGCGCGCAGAGCGGCTTATCCGGACCCGCTGCTGGCGGCTGAATTGTGTCTGTGCGTGGGAGCGGATTATATTGTTATTCATGTGCGTAATGATGAACGGCATATGAACGAAAAAGATTTGGCCCGCTTGTGTAAAGTGTACCGCAAGTATATTCATTTGGAGTGCAACAGTTCTGAAAAAATGCAAAAACTGGCTTTAAAGTATAAGCCGTTTTCCGTCTGCATCGTGCCGGAGCTGCCCGGCGAAATCACCACGACGGGCGGATTAAAGTTTACAGCAAAAAATTTTGACCGTATCCGCCAAATGACCGAGGCCCTGCAGAAAAAAGGCATTTTGGTCAGCTTGTTTATTGATCCAAATGCCGACTCCGTGCGCGCGGCCGCCAAATGCGGCGCCGACATTGTGGAACTTTGTACCCGTGATTATAGTGAGGCCACGACAAAAAAACAGCAGGCCAAGCTGCTGCGGGAATTGGCGTTGGCTTCTTTGCTTGCCAAAGAACTGGGGCTTGAGGTGCATGCCGGACACGGGCTGGATTATGAAAATGTGCTCGCCGTGGCAGACTTGTGCGGCGTAAGCTGCATGAATATCGGTTTCTCCATTATTGCACGCTCCGTATTGGCGGGATTACCCAACGCCGTATGTGCGATGAAGGAATTATTATAAGAGGTTTTTATGTGCGGAATTATCGGATATATCGGCAAAAAGAACAGCGTTCCTTTTTTAATTGAAGGATTAAAAAAATTGGAGTACAGAGGGTATGATTCGGCCGGTATCGCCGTAGCGGAAAAAGCAACAGTGCGCCGCGTGCGCGCCGTGGGCAAGGTGGCTGAATTGGAAAAGGCCGCCCTGCTGTCTGACCCCAAAGGCAACTGCGGCATTGGTCATACGCGTTGGGCCACCCATGGTAAGCCCAGTGAAGAAAATTCTCACCCGCATACGGATTGCACCGGAGAGGTGGTCGTGGTGCATAACGGTATTATTGAAAATTATTTGCCGTTAAAAGAAAAACTGCAGGCCTTGGGCCATACTTTCCAAAGTGAAACCGATACCGAAGTGATTGCTCATCTAATTGAAGAAAATTTAAAACGGGTTTCCGCCGACAATGAGGAGCAACGTTTGCTGCGTGCAGTGATGAAAACCAGTGATGAGCTGCAGGGTGCTTTTGCATACGGCGTGTTGTGGGCCAAAACGCCGCAGCAAATTATAGGCGTTAAAAACCAAAGTCCGCTGACGGTAGGCCTGGGCGAGGGGGAAAATTTCTTGGCTTCCGATGTTCCGGCCTTTTTGAAATACACCAATAAAGTGCTGTTTTTGGAAGACGGGCAAACAGTTGTCCTTAGAGAAAAATCCGCCAAAGTGTATGGCCTTGACGGACAGGAGATTAAGGTTAAACCGGTTAAGATTTCGTGGGACCAGAAAACGGCCGAGAAAGGCGGATACGACCATTTCATGCTCAAAGAAATTTATGACCAGCCCCAAGCCTTAGAAGACACCTTACGCACCGCCAAAGCTGATTTTGTGCGTATATTGGGGCTCAAAACGGAAGATTTGCGCCGTATTAAAAACGTGTATTTGGTCGCTTGCGGAACAGCCTATCATGCGGCCTTAATCGGCAAATATTATTTGGAAAATTTTGCCGGAGTAACCGCTTCGGTGGATTTGGCCAGCGAATTTAAATACCGCACCATTCCTCCTGCCAAAGATACGCTTTGTATCGCGGTCAGCCAATCCGGTGAGACGGCCGACACGTTGGGCGCGGTAAAAAAAGCCAAAGAATTGGGTTTTAAACGGCTGGCTATTTGTAATGTGTTGGGGTCCGGGCTGACCCGCGCCTGCGGCAGCGTGTTTTATACGCATTGCGGGCCGGAAATCAGCGTGGCCTCCACCAAGGCCTTTACCAGCCAAATCATTTCTCTGTATGCGTTGGCTATTTTCTTGGGACATGCTTCCGGCAATATCAGCCAAAGTCAGTTCGGCAAACTGTATAAAGAGATGATGGCCCTGCCCAAAGCCGTGGCTGATACATTAAAAATAGAATATGACGTGCGTCATTTGACCCGCAAAATATATAAGGCGGAGCGTTTTATTTTCTTGGGCCGTAATGTGGATTATCCCATCGCGCTGGAAGGCGCTCTGAAATTGAAAGAAATCTCCTATTCTTCTGCGGAAGGCTTTGCCGCCGGTGAAATTAAACACGGGCCTATTTCCATTATAGATAAGGGTACGCCGGTTCTTGTTTTAATGCCCAAAAATCATTTATTTGATAAGATGCTTTCTGCCTGCCAGGAATGCCGCGCGCGCGGCGCTTGGGTGGTGGCTGTTACCACGCCAGACGGTGCGGAGGAAGCAGCTGCCGTGACGGACAAACAAATCGTGGTGCCAAAAGCAAGCGAATATTTGCAGCCGGTGTTAGATGTAATCGCACTGCAGTTTTTTGCTTATTGGGTGGCCAAACGGTTGGGGCGCGATATTGACCAGCCGCGCAATTTGGCTAAAAGTGTTACTGTGGAATAAACGGAGGGCGTATGCGCATTACGCGGCGCCAAGTGCTTTCCTTCCTTCCTAAACGCCCCCGGCGGGCCCATAAAGGCACGTTTGGGCGGGTGCTGATCATTGCCGGATCGGAAAAAATGGCCGGTGCCGGCATATTGTGTGCGCGTGCCGTATTAAAAACAGGAGCCGGCCTGGCTGTATTGGCTTTGCCCAAAAGCCGCCAAAGCACCGCCGCGGCCGCCTTGCCGGAGATGCTGACGCTGCCTTTGCCGGAAAAGAACGGGCAAATTGCCCGCAGCGCTTTGCCTGTTGTGCGCAAATTCATAAAGGAATTTTCTCCCTCATTAATATTGATTGGTCCCGGGTTGGCCCAATCGGCATTTATTCTCCCTTTTCTTAACAGCAATCGGCTCCCGGCTGTAGTTGATGCCGATGCCTTGAACGCACTGGCCGGCAGCCGGCATGGGGCCAAAAGTATACGGGGCCGTTTCCCGGTGATTTGTACGCCGCACCCGGGGGAAATGCAGCGTTTGCTGGGCAAGAAGTCTTCTGATGAAGAACAAGTGCGTATTGCTTATGCCAGGGAGTTAAGCGCTTTGACGGGGGGCGTAAGTTTGCTGAAAGGCTATCATACGGTAGTGACAGACGGGGAAAAAATATATGTCAATACCACTGGCGGGCCGGCTTTAGCCAAAGCCGGCAGCGGCGATACGTTGGCAGGGTTTATCGCCGGTTTGTGGGCGCAGTTGGGCTGTGCGGAAGGATTTGACAATAAGACGGCGCTCAAGGCGGCGGTTTGCGGAGTATATCTGCATGGATTGTGCGGAGATTTGGCTGGGCAGAGATTAACATCGCGCTGTGTGTTGGCCAGTGAAGTGGCCGACGAACTGCCTCACGCATTTATGCAGCTGCAAAGCGGCTGTGCGGGGTCCAAGGCGCCGCTTTCGGTCCCTTTGCGTGACGGGCGGAAACACAGACGTGCAAGATAAAAGGGATATTTTATAAAATAAAATTATGCTTCCTCTTATTTTTATTCTTTTGGCTGTTTTGTTGCTTTTTTCCTTATTGACTGTGTGGGGCTGCGCCCGCGCAGCCAAGAAAGTGCTTCATCCTGTTTCCAAACGCACCCCGCTTGCTGTTTGGCCGGACCAATATAAGCTGCCCTATGAAAATATTTATTTTAAGACGGAAGACGGCGTGCTGTTGAAAGGGTGGTTTATTCCCAATCCGGCTTCTGAAAAAACGATTATTCTAATGCATGGCTGGGGCATGAACCGCGGGGATATATTCAAAAACACCTATTTTTTGCATGATTTGGGGTACAATTTGATGTATTTTGACTTCCGCGCTTCCGGGGAAAGCAGCGGCACGACAAGTTCTATTGGATATTTGGAAGTAAAAGATTTGCAGGCGGCTTTATCTTTTTTAAAAGCTACCCGCCCTTTTGCCTGCGCTTCTATCGGCCTGTACGGGCTGTCTTTGGGGGGCATGGCGGCTCTGTGTGAGGCGGCCCAAAACCCGGAAATAAAATGCGTGGTATCAGAAGCGTCTTATTATTCGTTCCGTCGGATTGTAAGCCATTGGATCAACCCCGTGTATGTTCCCTTGCTGCCGTTGGTGCTGCATTATGTGCGGCGTAATTTGGCGGTGGATCCGGAACACTACAGCCCGAAATATAATATTGCTAAGATTGCACCCCGCCCTGTATTTATTATTCATGGCCGTTATGACAGTTTGGTCCCTGCTGCGCAGGCTAAGTTGCTTTTTAAATGCGCCAAAGAACCCAAAGAAATCTGGTTGGTTCCCGGGGCCAAGCATAATAAATGTGCCGAAGTGGGCGGATTTGAATACAAACAGCGGCTGATGGATTTTTATAAGAAATATTTGTAAATTACTGGAAGAAATAGGAAGGCGGGGCCTTTGGCAGGCCCCGCCTTTTTATTTTAAAGTAGCTGTTTCAGAAGGGCGCGCCCCGCATCTAAAACGCCTGGTGTGGAGCGGGTGGTTCTTATTTTATTTCTAAAAATCCTAAAATATAAATAGATTTTATATGCATCTTTTTTCTGACAGGATAGGGAAACGTATTATGAAACAACTAGTTATTTTTGATTTAGACGGCACTTTATTAAATACGATTGACGATTTGGCCGCAGCAACCAATCAGGCCTTGGAAAAATTGCATTTCCCTTTACATGATACAGCGGCTTACTTGCGTTTTGTGGGAAACGGCATTAATAAACTGTTTGAGCGGGCTTTGCCCGCTGTGGCGCGTACTCCGGAAAACATACTGCGTGTGCGGGAATTGTTTGTACCGTATTACAATGCCCACGGGACCGATTTAACCCGCCCCTATGAAGGCATTTGCACCGTGCTGGACCAGCTGCAGCAACGCGGGCTGAAGCTGGCGGTGGCTTCCAATAAATATCAAGAAGCTACCCGCGAATTGGTGGCACATTATTTTCCTCAAATCCCTTTCTCGGCGGTATTAGGGCAGCGGGAAGGATTGCCTACGAAACCGAATCCTCTTTTTGTGCAAGAGATTTTTACTCAAACCGGTGTATCCGCGCCCGATACCTTATATGTAGGAGATTCTGAAGTGGATATGCAAACCGCCCGCAATGCCGGCGTTGATGCATGTGCGGTGACGTGGGGTTTCCGCACGGAGCAGGAACTGGCTTCTTTTACTCCTGCTTATATGGTGCATGCTCCATATGAAATTTTGCAAATACCGGCTCTTTCTGAAGAAATGTAGAAAAAAACGGCTGTTTGGCTTGTGTGATTCTTTGATATAGATGTCGGTGACTGCGTGCCGTAAACCGCCTTGACCTATTTTTTTTTTTTGATAGCATTTGTCTATGGACAAAACCTATCAAAAAAGTATCTTTTCTCCTAAAAACTTCTTAAAAAGCAAAAGAAGCGGTTTTACATTAATTGAACTGTTGGTGGTAGTGCTGATTATCGGCATATTGGCGGCGGTAGCTTTGCCTCAATATCTGTTGGCTGTGCAAAAAAGCAAGGCGTTGTCTTTGTTACCCTTGGGGCGTAGTATTATAGAAGCGGAACGACTTTATCTTATGAGTAATGGGGACTATTGCTATGACTTTAATGAGCTGGACGTTTCTTTGCCCAGTGACATGGCGTGTCTTTCCAACGCTTATGCCGATGGAGATTGTCCTACTAAGAAAAATAATACAGCTAGCTATAATCTGGCTAGTAAAAACGGAAGACCCCGCCTGTATATAGTTGGGGAAAATGAAAATATAGTATTTGTTTGGTTTTTTGATTCGTCTAGTCCGCGGTGTTATTCCAACCTGGATCCCGCCCGTGAGCGTTTATGCAAAGCCTTGGGCGGCGTGCGCCTAGAAGATACGCCTCGGTATTATATTTTACCGTTCTAGAATCTTTTAAGTGCCCGGCGCAAATAACGTGTTGGATTTTTTATGCAGTCTGAAAGATGCGGGGCAAAATCCACAAGAGACAGAACAGAGAGGCGCAGCCCGTGCGGAAGCTTCCTTAGAGATTTCTCGTCATAAGAGCCGCATATAAATAAGACGGGTTTTTTGTTTTTGGCGGCGCAGTTCAGCACGGCTAAAGGAGCTTTGCCAAAGAAAGTTTGGGCGTCTAATTTCCCTTCTGCCGTAATGACCAGCTCCGCCCATTGAGTCCAGCGCTCCAGCGGCAAATGCTGTCTAATAAAATCCGCCCCGAACACAATCTTCGCCCCTAACAGCCCGTACAGTCCCGCGCAGAGCGCACCCGCCGCGGCTGTGCCGGGGGTGTGGGCGATATCCCGATGGGTCGTGTTTTTGACGGCGCGCGCATAAACGCGCAAGGCTTTTTCCAACGTACGCACTTGGGCGGGGGTGGCGCCTTTTTGGGGGCCGAATACGCGGGCGGAGCCTTGCGGCCCCAGCATGGGATTGACAACATCTGCAACAGCATAAATTTTTACTCCGCGCAAAAGCCGTTTGGCGGCTTCGGTTTCTATGCGCGCCAATTGCAACAGCGGTTTCGCTCCGTCTGCAAGCGGCTGATTTTTTCGGTCCCAAAACAGAGCGCCCAACGCACGGGCAATGCCGGCCCCTGCGTCGTTGCAAGCCACTCCGCCTAACCCGATATATATTTTTTTTGCTCCCTGCCGCAGGGCGTGCGCCATGGCCTGCCCGATGCCGAAGGAAGAAGCTTTCAGCACATTGAGTTCTTCTTTTTTAGCTGTTGCCAAACCGCAAATGCGGGCTGTTTCTATTACGGCTGTTTTTTCTTTTTCCAGCCATAAGTAAGACGTGTTTCTCTCTTTCAAAAAAGCATTTTTCGCGCGCAAGTGAATGAGGCGTGCGCTGGGGTGTAATGCTTTAAAGAAATCAATAAATCCATCTCCCCCGTCGGAAAGAGGAAAGCTTTTTATACAATGGCGCGGGGAGAGAACCGATTCCAAAACGCGCGCCGTTTGGCGCGCGCTTAAAGAGCCTTTTAAGCTGTTTGGCAAAAGTAAAATACGCATTAGAATTTCCAGCTGAATTTTACGGAAGCTACCAAATTGGCGGCTGCAGAGTCTTTAAATTGGCCGGAATAGGGACTGAAAAATTCTTGTACTTCCAGGCCCAACATAAGATCGTCAAAATGACTTTCCACCCCGATGCCAGCCGACCCGATAAACGTGTTGCCGTCTATGGTATGCGACTGTATCACGCCGCGGTAATTTAATGACAGCATGCGGTAACCGCCGGAAGCCGTCAGATATACGGAAAACAAATCGTCTGGATTGAAATAATAGTTGGCTTTCAGCATAAGGTCAATGGCTTGTCCGCTGGTATGTACGGACAAATCCGACCCCGGAGGATAAGGAAGCGGCGAGACGGCCGCTTCTGCTTTTTTGTTGTCTGCCTCAATGGTGGGGTCTTTGTCATCAAAGGAAGCATTGGGAATATTGGCAAGAGCCAGTGCCGGCCCTAACCATAAATTGCTGTTTTTTATCCGCCACAAAAATGCCGCTTCCGCGCGTACGCCCGTACCGCCTACGTCGTAAGGATCTGTGCCGGAAAAGCCCGGCTGACCGGAATTATCCAACTGCAAATCATTCATTTGCGCCCCCACCGTAATGGCAAAATATTTGTCAAAACGGCTGTCTTTGGGGCGTTGGGCGCGTTTGGCCTGAGCTTTTTTGACTTGTTCCAATTTTCCGCTGCGCGCGGCTTGCGCCGTTTGTACGATGGCGGCCTCAGTGTCGGCTTTTTCAGGGGTGCCGGACAGGAAGGCTTCTTCTTCGCTCATTTGAGCGCGGCGCGCACGGATTTCTGCGGCGGATATTTCCTGTACGGTTTGTACTTGTCCGTTGACGATTTCTGGCTTTTTGACGTCAAAAACTTTTTCAATATCTGCATCAAAGGTTAATCCGCCTTGGGTCGCTGCCGCTTCCGTGGCTGCGCTTGCTGCCGCCGCACCGCTTACGGCGGTTTGCGCTTCCAGAGCGGCTTGCTGCTGGCGCACTTGTTGGGCTGCCACCGCTTGCTGGGCGGCTTTGCCTTGGTCATAATCGTATATTTCCACGGATACGATTTGCGGCATGTCAATATTCACTACGCCTTCATCTGTTTGCAGCACCATATTAAATTCATCTAAGTCCAAAATGACGCCTATGAGCTGGGTGCCGCCTTTTAAATAAATGCGGTGTTGGTCCGGCAATACGGCTTCCACGTCTCGTTGGTTGATGACGGCCGGTCCGTATGCGGTGCTCATGTTAATGGTATATTCGGTTTGGGAAAGGATAGAACCGCTAATAAAGGTGCCGTCTTTTAATTTAACGGTTTCTGCAAAAGAAAAAGAAAATAGAAAAAGGGATACCCATAAAACAACAGTTTTTTTCATGCGACACTCCGGCGTTTCTGACAAAGAAGGCGGCATAGCGCCGCCTTCTTTCAGCAGATTTATTTTTCTTCGCTGGCCACGACAACTACTTCTTCTTTTTTAGCTTCGCAGCAGCAAGGGGCTACCGCATGTTTGATTTTGTAAAGCGTTTTTAAAATAGTCGCTATAGTTATCAAAGACAGCATGTACCCTAAGCCGGTAAACAGCATCCACAGCACATTTTGCCAATATGCCAGTCCCATTAACAGCGGAGATCTAGTCATAACGACAATCACATAGACCATGTAAATGAGCACAAAGTAGAACAAGGCCACGAAAATCCAGTATAAGCTCTTGAGGCAGAACCAGTTGTGCGGCCACCATTTGTTTTTGCAAGCCATAAGATTACTCCTTTTATTAAATTCGGCCCGGGGCGTTCCCTATGCCGTTAACAAATATATTGTATCAAAAGCGAACAGGAAAAGAATTGCTTTTATATTGGAAAATAGAATTATGCTTTTTGAGCCCGGCGGCGCATTTCTTGCGCATGCTGCAAAGCGGTGCGGTCTTTTTCTGAAGCGGCGCCCAACATGCGGGCCAATTCGCGGGTGATTTCTTCTCCGTGCAGCGCCCGCAAAGAAACCTCTGTTGTTTTGCCGTCAGTGGTTTTTTCTATATGGAAAAAAGCATTTGCGCAGGCTGCTACGCAAGCCAAATGGGTAACGCATAATACTTGTCTGCCCTGGGCTACGGCGTGCAGTTTTTCCCCTACCAAGGCGGCTGTGCGCCCGCCTACGCCGCTGTCCACCTCGTCAAATACCATGACCGGCACTTGCCCCGCCAATACTGTTTTGAGCCCCAGCATAACCCGGGAAAGTTCCCCGCCGGAGGCAGCCAATGCCAACGAACGCGGCGCTTGCCCCGGGTTGGGAGAGAACAAAAATTCTACATGGTCCGCACCGGCTGGACTGGGGTTTTCCGGATCCATTTCCACGGCAATTTCAAAAACTAATCCTTGAAACCCCAAGGGGGTAATTTCTTTGACAAGACGTTGGGCTAATTTTTGGGCGGCTTGCTCGCGCCGGGTATGCAAAGTTTCGCAGAGGTTGTCCAGCGCAGTGCGTGCTTTTTGCAATGTATGGCGGAGTTCTTCTTCATGCAAATGGGAATTTTGTAAATTGTCTATTTGTTCTTTTAGTGTTTCCGCCTTTTGCAGGACATCGGTCAATTGAGGGCCGTATTTTAATTTCAGCCGTTTTATTTTTTCATGGCGGCTAAGCAGCTGATCCAATGTTTGCGGATCCACCTGCAGACGGCTCTGATAGGCGCCCAGTTCAGCACAAGCGTCTGAGAGACAGACCTCCGTTTGCTCCAGTTTTTCCGCCAAAGAAGCCATATGTTCGTCTAAATCTGCCATTTCCCGTACATGGCGTATGGCTCTGCCCAACAAGGCTGTAGCGGAACATTCGTCTTCATATAAACTTTGATAGGCTTGCCCTGCCAACTCTGATAAGCGTCCGGCGTGTTTAAGCTGGGGTAGTTTTTGTTCCAGTTCGGCGTCTTCTCCGGCTTGGGGCGCTGTGGTTTCTATCTCTTGTAATTGAAAGGTGTATAAGTCCAGCAGCCGTGCTTTTTCCTGCTCATTCATTTGAGCGGCTTGCAAACGTTCTTGTATCTGGCGCCAATGTTGGTAGGCTGTGGCTGTTTGGCGGCGCAAATCTTCCAAACCGGCATATTGGTCAAGCAACTGCAGCTGTATCTCCGGGCGCAGCAAGCTTTGATGTTCATGCTGTCCGTGGAAGTCTACCAGTTCTTTTCCTATTTCCGCCAATGCGGCCGCCGGTACGGCGCGTCGGTTGATAAACGCTTTGCTCTTTCCTTTTCGGTCTAAGGTGCGCATTAAAAGCAGGCGGTTTTCTCCCGGGGCATATTTTTGATGCAAAGACGGGGAAAGGGCCTGCGCGTCAAATTCGGCGCAGACTTCCAGCTGGTCCTGCCCGTCTTTTATTAATGAAATGGAACCGCGCGCCCCTAAAGCAAAGCTTAAGGCAGAAATCGCCACCGATTTCCCGGCCCCCGTCTCTCCCGTAAATACGTTTAAGCCGGGTTGGGGGGTAAATTCCAGTTGTGATATGACGGCAAAATTGCGTACAGATAATTTATGAAGCATCGCGTTCTCCCCATTCCAGCTTGTCGCGCAGCCGGGTAAAGAAATCAAATTTCCCGGCACAAATCAGCTGTGCTTGTGCGGCGGCCCGGCGCACAATAACCCGGTCCGCATGTTTTAGTTCGTAATTTTCCTGCCCGTCTAAACTGACGACTGCGGTGTCGGTTGAATTTTTAAATACCGGGGAAAAGACCCATTCTTCATCGGCCCGCACCAAAAGGGGTCTTTCGGTTAGGCTGTGCGGGCAGAGCGGCGTCATAATGAACACATTCAAATCCGGCTCCACGATAGGCCCGCCGGCCGCCAAAGAATAGGCGGTGGATCCTGCGGGAGTGGAGAGGATAATTCCGTCTCCATAATAGCGTTTCAATTCCAATCCGCGCACCGATAGCTGCAGCGTGAAAGCCCGCGGGTGCAACGTTTTAATTACGCAATCATTAAAAGCCAACAAATCACGCACGGGTTTCTGTCCTGCTCGTTCTATATCCGCGCTGAGCAATAAACGGCGGGTAATTTGGAAATGTCCCTGTAAAATATGTTGCAGACATTGTTCCGCATCTTTTTCCTCACAGGCTGACAGAAAGCCCAAACTGCCGCAGTTTACCGCCAATACAGGGATATCCAGCGGGGCAGTTTCACGGGCGCAGCGCAATGTCGTGCCGTCTCCCCCCAAGCTGACACACAGATCCGTGTCCGGGTGCTGGCGGATTTCATGATAATCCAGAAGCGTGTGACAAGTCAGTCCTTTTTTATGTAGAAACTCCGTCAGCCGCCGGGCCGTTTGGGCGGCATTGGCCTGGGAAGGATTACATACGAAAAGAACGCGTCTGATATTCATAGAAACTCATTCTACCAAAATATCTGCCACCTGCGCATAAGCGGCTATAGTATAAAATTAGGTTTGGCGTATCGCGTAGGCACGCTTAAGAATGGTATAATAAAATAGAATAAAAGGAGCCTTTATGTGGGATTATACGGATAAAGTAATGGAGCATTTTCGGCACCCGCGCAACGTGGGAGCCATAGCGAACGCTGATGCCACCGGTCAGGTGGGCAGCTTGGTGTGCGGTGATGCGCTCAAGCTGACATTGAAGATTAATAAAGAAACCGAAGTGATTGAAGATGCCAAATTTGAAACGTTTGGCTGCGCCAGCGCCATAGCTTCTTCTTCCGTATTGACGGAAATGATTAAAGGCAAAACGCTGCAGGAAGCTGCCAAAATTACCAATCAAGACATTGCAAATGAGCTGGGGTCTTTGCCTGCGGAAAAGATGCATTGTTCTGTAATGGGTATGGAAGCGTTGGAAGCTGCCATACAGAGCTACCGCCAAGGCGGCAAGCCGGTAGTGTATGAGCAGCAAGCTGAAAAGATTGTGTGCCACTGTTTCAATGTATCTGAAGAAGCCATTATCAAAGCAATACGCGCCAACCACTTAAAAACGGTAGAAGAAGTAACTTTTTATACGAAGGCCGGCGGTGGCTGCGGCCGCTGCAAGGGCGAAATTCAGAAAATTTTGGATAAAGTCAATTCCTGCGCCGTGCCGGAAGCTCCCAAAACGGAAAACAAAAAATTTGCCGATTTAACCATTGTGGAAAGAATCAAACGCATTGAAAAAGTACTGGAAGACGATGTGCGCCCCCAGCTGAATATAGACGGCGGCTCTGTGGAGCTGGTGGATATCAGCGGCAATATTGTCAAAGTGCGGCTGCTAGGCATGTGCAGCGGCTGTATGGCGGCGCCGGTAACCTTGAAAAATTTTGTGGAGAAAACATTGCGTGAAAAGTTGGACCCTTCCCTTACGGTGGAGCAGGCATAAAAGAGGCGGCGTGTGAAAATCATTTATTTAGACAATAATGCAACGACGCAGGTGGCCCCAGCTGTAGCAGAAGCCATCAAGCCGTATTTTTCCGAAAAATATGGGAACGCTTCCTCTATGTATCCACTGGCGGCCGAAGCGAAAAAAGCAATGGATATCGCCCGCGCGGAAGTAGCCGATTTAATAGGCGCGGCACATGCCGATGAAGTTATTTTCACCTCTTGCGCCACGGAAAGCGACAATACGGCCATTTTTTCCGCCGTACGCAGTTTTCCGCAGAAGAAACATATCATTACTTCAGCCGTAGAACACCCGGCTGTTTTGCACCCCTTCAGTTATTTGGAATCCCAGGGATACAAAGTAGATTACATAGGGGTGGATTCTCAAGGCCGTTTTAATATGGAGCAATATAAAAAAGCGCTGACAGATGATACGGCTTTGGTTTCTGTTATGTGGGTAAACAGCGAAACAGGCACTATTTTCCCCGTGCCGGAAATAGCGGCTTTGGCCAAAGAGCGTGGTGCACTGTTTCATACAGACGGGGTGCAGGCTATCGGCAAAATGCCGATTGATGTAAAAAATACGTCTATAGATATGCTTTCTTTGTCTGGACATAAATTCCACGCGCCGAAGGGAGTGGGTGCGTTGTATGTGCGGCGCGGTACGCGTTTTACGGAATTTATGATGGGCGGCCATCAAGAAAAAGGCCGCCGCGGCGGCACGGAAAATATCCCTTATATCGTGGGGTTGGGTACGGCCGCGGTATTAGCCAAAACCCGCTTATCCGATGGCAGTTTGCCCCGTATGGCTGCTTTGCGCGATAAATTGCAGAATGGACTGTTGGCTTCCGTTGCAGACAGCCGCTTAAATGGAGATCCGGAAAACCGCGTGCCCAATACGGTCAATATCAGCTTTGGGTTTGTTGAAGGGGAAGCCATCTTGATGCACCTTAACGAATATGGCATTTGCGCTTCTTCCGGTTCGGCGTGTACGTCGGGTTCTTTGGAGCCGTCGCACGTGCTGCGTGCCATGGGGGTGGATTTTAAATTTGCCCATGGTTCTGTGCGTTTTTCTTTGTCAGACCAAACTACTGAGGCGGAAGTGGACAAGGTGCTGGAAGTAATGCCGGGAATTATTGAAAATTTGCGCCAAATATCGCCTTTTTCCCGGTTAGACTAATCAGTGGCCTAAATATTACCAAACGAGGGTATAGCTTATGACTTTTGCGTCTGCATCTAATAAAACGTGGAATTTGCCTACCAAAAAAACAGTTTTTCTGTTTGGCGGAATGTTCTGTGTTTTTTGCGTGTTAGCCTATGCGGTCTATCCTTCTTTATTGGGGGAAATTATTGCGGCTGTCTTTGGGGCGGGGTCTTTGCCTGAGTTTTGGATTAAACATCCTGCCGCTTTGTCTGCTTTTCAAACAGCGGTGCGTTTTTTGTTTGGCGTATGTGTAATAGGTACTTTAGACGGGCTGGTGTTGCTCTATACCTATAAATTACTGGAATCGTTGGTCGTGCGCAGCTCCTCCTCAGGTACGGTATTGTGGGTAAGCGCCCGCGCTTGGTGGCGTTTGTTGGGGTTTCAAATTGTGCTGGGGCTGCTGGCGTGTTTGGTATTTGTGTGGCAAGACGGCTTTTCTGTATATGTAATTGTTCCTACGCTTGTTTCTTCATCTTTTATGAATAATTTGTGGATGTGGATTTGGCTGGTCACGACAGTGTGTTTTGCTTTAGGGTTTGCCACGGAAGAGTCTTTTTCCAGAGGAGCCGTATTGGGCTGGGGGCTGTTTCGCCGTTATCTACCGCTGTGGTTGTTAATGCTGGCGGCAGTTCTTCTGATGTTGTGGACTCCTGTTTTGTTTTTGGCAGGGTTTGGTTTGCGCAACGGCGGTTTGGTTTCTTCTTTGTTAACTCTGTGGGGTAGTTTTTCATATTTTGTGTTGCTTAACGGAGCCTTAATTTATTTGTTTAACCGTTCTGATTTGTTTGTGTCGGTTTCGGAGCAGGAATAAAAGGGCTTGTTTCTTTAAAAAAACCATTTATGCTATTATAAAACTCTTTTTAAAGGTGAAACTCTATGAAACGGATATTATCTTTAGTTGTAAGCGTGTCTGTTCTCTTTTCTTATGTCCCTCCTATGCAGGGGCAAATCCTTCCTGTGGAAGGCGCCGCTCCTGCCGCTGAAGATAATATGATTTATTCTCCCTTTGATGCGCTGACTTCGGGTTCCACTGCTTGGCCGGAGTATTTGCAGCAACGGGTGGAAATCCTGGAAGACCAAATGCAGCAGCAGCTCAATTCCGTTGATGAAAAATTGATTGAGGCGGGGGCCAAACTGGCCAAGGAACAATGTCCGTATCACTCGCTGAAGTGTATTAATGATGTGGCTTTTAAATCTCTGCGCCAGGCGAACTGGACACCGGAAGACGGGGAAGTCTGTAATAAAGACAAAACGGCGTGTGTGCCGTTGTTGGCTTTTGCACAGGGTGGCGTGCACTGGGCTTTGCAAGAGTTGCTCTCTTACCAAGGACAGCTGATTGTGGAATCTGCCGACAGTTTTACCAATCTGGTGGTCACTTATGGCGTTCATAGTGAGGAGGACCGCCAGGCGGCGTTAGATTATTTTAGTGCGCTTATTGAGGCAGCGGATTCCGACTGCGGAAAAACATATACGGAATATGGCTCCGCTTCCCGCCGCGCCGACGCGCGCAACGCCACCGCGCAGAAACAAAACAGATGCAGTCAGGAGCTTTCTGGTTTGTACGGCTTGGCTATGCTTTCCAAAACCCAGCAGGAGAACCAAGCCGCCGTAAAGAAGATTTATACTTTGTTGAAGCGGAAATATGACTCTGCCGCGGCCGGATCGGTCATTCCAAGTGCGACGACGGCGCTGGCTACAGTCGGTACGGAGCAAGCCTATCAAGCCATATATGACTTTTTGATGGACGAGTCTTTGCCCTCCGTGTTAGGAAATGCGGTAAATATTTCCGTCAAGTCCGGCGCGCAAGCCGCTTTACGGGCCAGCAGCAATATACGGGGTGGCAATTCGCGTTATTTAAACAGAATAAACGAACAGTTTCAATACTTAGATGAAGACGAGGCCGCCCGTCAAGGCTATTCCGATACCAGTATCCAGCATCAAAACCGCCAATATCCGTATGGAAATATGTTGGAAGACGTGGGCCGCCTGTTGGGTGAAGAAAGTGCGCGCAATACATACGCCGCCCAAACAGCCCAGAAAATTATTAAGACGGCGAATAATTATGTGGAATTCGGTAGTGCCAGCGGATCGGACAGGACATGGATTCCCGGTGCGGTAAACGCAGCAGGACAGATTCACTATCCGGTGGTGCTGGGGATTTTGGAGGGCTGGCGAACCTCTCAAGGACAAAAATTTGCATTAATTCCCAGCGAACATTTGCTGAGATTGTTTTACGAAGGGGACTGGTGGGATATCAATGAAGGTACTCAACAGCGTGTGCATTATAAAGCGTGGCTCTTTGCCAAAACGCGTGGCTTGAACTGGAAAGTGCCGGGTAAAGATTTGGAAAAACAGGAACGATACATCTATAATGAACGTTTGCTTAATATGGGTAATATAGCGGATTTGGCATTAATGCCTGTATTTGTCCCTGCGTTGGTGGCTGCCGTGCCTTCGGCGGCGCGCAGTTTGTCCAATGCGGCGCAATGGTTGCAGGCTAACCGCAAATACATCGGTTTCCGTTTTTCTAATGCTCGTTCCGCTGCTGCCGTAAAGGAAGTGCCGGCTGTGGCGGCTCCAGTAAGCAAAGCGCCCGCGGCCTCTCGTGTTGCCGCAAGCCGTGCCGGCAGCCGTTCTGTGCAGTCTCCCGTCTCGTCTGCTGCGCGGACTCCTGCGCGGCCCGCTTTGCCTGCTGCAACACCGGAGCCTGCACCTGTTTCCACCACCAAAATCCCTATATCCTCCAGCGCGCCTAAAGTGCCCTTTAAAGAGCCGGCTCTTTCTTCGCTTTCCAGAAATGAGACAGATGCCGCTTTGCTCCGCCTTAGAGAGGACATTATTGCAGAAGGGAAAAACGACGACCTCTTGCGTTTTACAAATACTTCTCCTTTGATTGCCGGAGGCACACCCCCTCCTAAAGGCGGATTTTGGAGAAATCTGTTTGGAAAAAATAAGAAACCCGCAGATGTCGCAACAGGCAGCCAGCGACCGGCGTCTGCCTCTGTGGCCAATACGGGTAGCAATCCTGCTGGGATAGAGATAGTAAAAAAACCCGCATCAACTTCTGCTGGCAATAGTGGTGTCCGGAGTGTTGCCGGTGGCCGCACCACACCCCCTTCTGCAAGCTCCGGTGCTGCGGCGCGAACGCCGTCTTCCTCTGCGGTCAATACGGGTAGCAATCCTGCTGGGATAGAGATAGTAAGAAAACCAGTATCGTCAAATCCCCCAGGGATAGAGATAGTAAAAAAACCCGCATCAACTCCTGCTGGCAATAGCGGTGTCCGGAGTGTTGCCGGTGGCCGGACTTCTGCGTCTTCTGCAAGCTCTGGTTCAGCGGCGCGAACGCCGTCTTCCTCTGCGGCTAATACGAGCAGTGCAGCGGCAGTCCGCTCTGCCGCCCCGGCTGCGCCAGCGGGGAATAGTAGTAGGGAAGTAATGCGCGTGGGCGATGTATTAGACGGAACTAAAATAGTAGGAGGAGCAGCCGACGACGCAGTTAATGCCAGCCGTACCGCGACCCCTTCTGCAAGCTCCGGTGCTGCGGCGCGACCGGCGTCTTCCTCTGCGGCTAATACGAGCAGTGCAGCGGCAGTCCGCTCTGCCGCTCCGGCTGCGCCAGCGGGGAACAGTAGTACGGAAGTAATGCGCGTGGGCGATGTATTAGGCGGCACTAAAACAGGAGGAGCAGCCGACGCAGTCCATGCCAGCCGCACCACACCCCCTTCTGCCCCACAGCCGTTGCCTGCAAAGTCGGAAGCATCTGCCGCCGCTGCGGCGACTACCGCGAGTAAAGCGCCTGCAGCGCCTGCAATTGCCTCTAAAGCGACTCCTTCTCTTACGGATGTGACCAAAATAGATTCTTTTGGCGGCGGAGTGGAACATTACACCCGTTTTTCGCCGGATAGAATTAATGTATCTTTTAAAAATGGAACGACGCAAATATTAACGCGTGAAGAATTGGCTAGTATACTGTCAAAGTCTCCTGAAGGAGCCGAAGCCGTATTGCGTGCGGAACAGGCTGATTTGGTGAGAGGGGCTACTTCATTGACAAAAAATGCAGATGGTTCTGTAACACTGAAATATACCAAATCAGGACGCACGGGCAGCCGTACGGTGTCGGCAGACGACTATGCCCGCTTGCGGAAAAATATGCAAGAACCCTATCTGTCTGCATTGCAAGAATTGGAGGTTCAGACTTATTCGCGAGTCCAGAGCGTTGCTAATAAGGCAGTTTTTGACCGCAAATATGCCCGCTTGCGTGAATTGCTGGTGGAGTACCGAAAAGCCCAAACTCCCGGTGCCAGACGGGGTGTACGGGAAGAAGCCGCACAAATCCTTAAAGAAATAGAAAGCAACTTGTCTCCTACGGATGCTCGGCGCATAAAACTATCTTTTGAAATAAGATAAATTGTTAACACCTTCTATACGCCCGCTCTTGAAGCGGGCGTTTTGTTTTTGCTAGGATAAAAACAATCGCCAGCGTCGTCTGCCGGCGGCGTTTAAACCAAGGGATATTCATGAAAAAACTATTTCTGTTGTTAGTCTTTTTATTTGCCGCTGCGGTTTTGCCGGCAAAGACGACGATTATTTATCATACCAGCGATACGCATGGCTTTTTTTATCCCAGAGATGGAAAAGGCGGTTTTGCGGCTTTGGCGGCGGTGTTGCATAATGGCCCGCGCAATTACTTGTTATTAGACGGGGGGGACTTTGCTGAAGGTACGGTGGAAACGCAGCGTTCCAAAGGATTAAAAGCCGTCATGATGTTGAATCAGTTGAATTACGATGCCGCCACAGTGGGCAATCATGAGTTCGCTTTTAAAGAAGAAGGATTTCAAGATATTCTAAATCAAGCTCAGTTTGCTGTATTGGCCGCCAATTTAACTTTGGCTGAAACGGGCAAATATCCTTCCGGTGTGTTGCCTTATAAAATTTTTAATATAGACGGAGTTAAGGTGGCCGTTATTGGATTGGCAAACCAAAACCCGACCAAGCCTATTAAAAAATATCACATTTCGGAGCCTTTTGCCGCATTGCAAAAAGCCCTTAGCGAAGTGGAAGCCCAACAACCGGCTGTGGTGGTCGTGCTGGCCCATGACTCCTTGGCAGACGACAGAATGGGACACCCCAATTATATCGGTGATATCGGCCGTATGCTGGGTGGGCGTGTGCATGTGGTGCTGGGCGGACACGCCCATAAAATATTTCAAAACGAATACCGCGGCGGGGTGTTGTTTGCCGAGAGCGGCTATTATCTGAAATATGTTACGAAAGTAACGGTGGAGACAGATGACCAAAGCGGAGAGTTCGTCTCCGCCAAATCGGAATTGATCCCTTTGGATATCAAGAAGACAGGAGAAAACAAAGAAGTCAAAAAAGCCGCAGAAGCGCTGCGGGAAAGCGGTGTAGATGATGTGGTGGGGCAGACTTCGGCCGTCTTGGAGAAAACAGCCCGTACCGCTGGACATAAAGATTCTCCTGCGGATAATTGGGTGGCAGACGCGCTTTGCCGCGAGGTGCAGGCAGATGTCTGTATTCATAACACAGGAGGAGCCCGCACAGGCCTGCCCGAAGGAGAGGTGATTCGGCGTGACATTATAGATTTATATCCATTTGATGATACGATCATGACGGGGCAGGTCAGCGGTGCGTTTTTGGAACAGTTGGTAAAGGCGGGTCTTACCCCTTGGGTGCGGCTGGCTTATTGCGGACTGAATCTTTCTTATTCACAGACGGAAGACGGCAAAATTGAAAAATTGAAAATTTGGATACATGGCAAACGTTTGAATAAAAAAGCGATGTATACAGTGGCCATCAATTCCTATATGGGCAGAGGCCGCGGGGAAGGCAAATTGTTCGGCACCCTGCCACAGGGTACTATGAAGCCTGCCGGAGAAAAAACTATGCGCCAAATCTTAGAAGATGATTTAAAGCACGGCATTTTGAATCCGCCGCCCACAGGCCGCATTGTGGAAAAATGATCTTGCATGCCAACGCCCGCTCTTGAAGCGGGCGTTTTGTTTTTGCTAGGATAAAAACAATCGCCAGCGTCGTCTGCCGGCGGTTTCTAAACCGAGGAGCGTTCATGAAAAAACTATTTCTGTTGTCCGTCTTTTTATTCGCCGCCACGGCTTTGTTGGCTAAGACGACGATTATTTATCATACCAGCGATACGCATGGTTTCTATTATCCGAAAAAAGGCCAGGGTGGATTTGCCGCTTTGGCCTCTGTGGTGAAAAAAGGGCCGCAGCCTTATTTGCTTTTAGACAGCGGGGATTTTTCAAACGGAACAGCCGAGGCCAAAAATTCCAAAGGGTTAAAAAGCGCCGCTTTAATGAATGCGGTGGGATATCATGCCACCACGATTGGAAATCATGAGTTTGATTTCGGAGCTGCCGGCGTGGAACCGATTTTGCAGAATTTGAAGTTCCCTGCTTTGGGGGCTAACTTCTTTGAAAGCAAGACTGGGAAATATCCGCCCTTGGTGCTTCCCTACCGGATTTTTGATGTGGGCGGTGTGAATGTGGCGGTTATCGGCTTGGCCAACCGCACCCCGACCAATAATGATAAAACCTATAAATTTACCAATCCGCTTTCCGCTTTGAAAAAAACATTAAAAGAAGTGGAAAAAGAAAATCCGGCCGTGGTGGTTGTGTTGGTGCATGACGGACTGCGCGATGAAAAACACGGCACACAGAGCTATGTGGCCAAAATAGGCAAAAAATTCGGCGGGCGTGTGCATGTGGTACTGGGCGGACATGTGCATAATATAGTACAGAACGAATATATTAATGGCGTGTTGTATGTGGAAAGCGGCTGCTATGTTCAAAACGTCAGCAAGATTACCATAGAAACAGATGATAAAACCGGTGCTTTTGTTTCAGCCAAATCGGAACTGATTCCTTTAATCGTGGAACAAGTGGGGGAAGACGCAGATGTGGCGCAGTATGCCCAAACGCTTAAAGAACCGGGTATGGACGAAGTATTTGGTGAAGCGGCGGCGGATATTGCACGTTTTTCCTCCGTGCCCGAACATAAAGACGGCCCCTTAAATGATTGGATAGCCGATTTGGGGCGGGAAGCCGCCGGCACACAAATTTTTGTACACAACAACGGAGGCACCCGCACAGATATGGAGAAAGGCCCCGTCACCCGCCGCAATACCACCGACATACACCCGTTTGACAATACGATAGTAAAGATGACGGTTGACGGTAAATTTTTAAAGTATTTGGTAAAGAAATCCCTGTTGCCGCGCAGTCTGTTTACCTATTCTGGAATGACCATTACATACCGCAATAAAAACGGAAAGGTAAAAGACTTAAAATTATATGTAGATGGGGAGCTCGTTGAAAATCATAAAAAATATACCTTAGCCACCAACTCTTATATCGGCTATGGAGGCAGCGAAGGCTGGCCTTTCAAAAAAATCAAAGACAGCGAAAAGCAAGAAATTTCTCATGTTACAATCCGCAGTATGTTGGAAAATGGGTTAAAGACGCAATCTCCTGTCAAACCGCTGCCCACGGGGCGCATTGTGGAATTTAAATGAAGGTGAGCGCTGTCCGTCTTTTTCTGTGTTTGTCGGTGCTGTTTTTTAGTTTGGGCTGCGCCCGCCAGCAAATGCCTCCGTCTGCTTATCTGTTTTTTACCTCAGACATAGAGGGCGTCTTTTGGGCGCGGCCGGAGCCGCAATACGGCAATGAGATGACGGGCGGCCTGGCGGTATTAAAATCCTTCTTGGAAAAACAAACAATTCCTTATGTTTTGTTAGACGGCGGAAACTGGTATGCCCAAACCCCGGAGGGTACGCTTTCCCAGGGGGCTTATTTTAATCAAATGGCTGCCTCTTTGCCTTATGCGGGCCGTTTGTTTACAGATAAAGACCTGGCGTATGGCTGGGGTTCTCTGCGGCAAATTATCAAAGAGTCTCCTTTCCCATTTATTCTCTCTAATGTTACTTCCGGCGGTAAAACGCCTTCCGGAGCAACGCCTTGGCTGATTGCAAAGGCGGGGGATTATCGGATTGGCATATTGGGGCTGGTGGGGCGGCAGGCTGTGGCAGGTAAACGCCGTATGGGTGGGCTGGAAATAGGTGATGAACTGGAAGCCGCCCGCAAAACCGTGCATATATTGCAGGAGAAGGGAGTAGATGCCATTGTGTTATTAAGTGCTTTGGGTGCCGGAAGTGATGAAAAAGCACTGACAGATGTTCAATTGGCTGAAGAAGTGCCTGGTATAGATGTCATTTTAAGCTCTAATTTGGGCCGTGAAGAAGCTGAAACTGAATACGTCGGCCGTACTTTAATTGTTTATCCAGGCGCCAAATTAGACGGTGTAGGGCAAGTGGGACTGTATTTTAACAAGGAAAATCAGCTGGCGGAGGTGCGTTTTGAAGACAAAGTGCTCTACCGGCGGGATTTTGGGGAAGATGCAGCGGTGGCACAACAAATAGCCGCTTTGCGGCGTACGGCGCGAAGTCAAATGGACCGGCCTGTAGGCAAGCTGGCGCAACAGTTGACCGGGGATTTGGATCAAGAATCCTCTTTGGGTAATTGGGTAGCAGATTGCATGCGCCGTTGGGCCAAAGCTGACGCAGCCGTCATCAATGCCGATTCGCTGAGGGCTGACTTGCCGGAAGGTGCGGTTACCCAGTATGATTTGTATGAGATGTATCCGTACGCAGACCATATTACCTTTTTAGATATTAAAGGCGCCGCCCTGCAAAACGCTTTAGAAGAAGGGCTTTCTGTCGCACATAATTTTGCCCAGATTTCCGGTTTAAGCGTTTATTATAATCCGCAAGCCGCGGTCGGGACACGCATTGACCGCATACTAATAAACGGAGCGGCTCTTATCCCTTCCAAAGTGTACCGCGTGGCCGTAACAGACCATATGCTGGCGGGCGGTGCGGGGCATGAGGCGTTTATTGATTCGTTAGAATTTAAAAATACCCAAGTAGAAATGCGTACCGTATTGCGTTTGTGCCTAAATGGAAAGAACGAGGTTTCTCCCGAAAAGGTGGAACGCTGGAGAAAAGTAAAATGACGTCTGCTGTTCATTCGTTTTCCGTAGGGTCTTTTCAATCTTCCAATAATATATGGCTGGCTCCAATGGCCGGCGTAACTGACGGACCGTTTCGTTCTCTCTGTTTGCGCGGCGGTGCGGGGGTGGTATGTGCGGAAATGGTATCAGCCCATGCTTTGCATTATGCCAATCCGCGCAGTTTGCGCATGTTGTGTGTTGATGAACGTGAAAAACCTGTTTCTATGCAAATTTTCGGCTCTGATGAACAAACAATTGCGGAGGCCGCCCGTGCCGCAGAAGCCCGCGGAGCAGATATAGTGGATATAAATGCGGGGTGTCCTGTCAAAAAAATCAATAAGGCGGGTGCGGGCTGCGTGCTGATGAAGGATCCGGTTCATTTGGGACGTCTGGTGGCGGCTGCTGTAAAAGCGGTGCATGTCCCGGTAACTTTAAAAACGCGCATTTCTTTAAAGAGGGGAGTGTTGCTGGGTGATCAATTGGCCCATATTGCCGAAAGTGAAGGCGCTTCTGCCGTGATTATCCATGCCCGTGCCGCAGAAGATATGCACGGCGGTGAGCCGGATTTGGACTCTATGGCCCGGGTGTGTCGCGCCGTGAAAATACCGGTTATCGGAAATGGCGGTATTCATGACGGCAAAACAGCCCAAGCTTTCTTTGACGCAGGCTGCGCCGGTGTCATGGTGGGGCGCGCCGCTGTGGGGAATCCTTTTATTTTTAAGGATATACAAGAAGAATTGGAAGGCGGTACGCCTGCACCATTGGGTCCGCGGCGGCGGGTGGAAATTTATTTAGCTTTGATAGAAGAAAATATCGCCCGTTATGGAGAAAAAATAGGCATAGGGCGCAGCAAAAAAACGGCCGGCTATTGGCTGCGGGATTTCCCCAATGCCGCTGACGTGCGCGGGCGTTTTGTGCGTATGGAGAGTTTGGCCGATATTCGCGCTTTGTTCCAAAGTGTTGTCTTTTAGTCTTTTCTTTTTCCCCTATACAGCGGCGTTTTGTTTTGGTATAATATACAGGAAACCACGAGTCATTAATGCGGCGGCCACCACTCCGCTGCGCTTTAATAACAAAAGGTATACATAAAATTATGACGAAAACTTTTCTGCCTTCCGTGAAGGAAGTTGAAACCACCCGCAAATGGCATCATATTGATGCTTCGGGCCAAACCCTAGGCAGACTGGCCACCCGCGTGGCAGTGCTGTTGATGGGCAAACACAAAAGAACCTACACCCCTCATATGGACTGCGGTGATTTTGTCGTTGTGACCAATACGGATAAAATCAAAGTAACCGGCAACAAAATGGAAGAAAAAATTTATTTCAGCCATTCCGGTTATGCCAAAGGCGCCAAAGAGACGCCGCTGCGCCGCCAGTTTGAGAAAGACTCCACCAAAGTGTTGGAGTTGGCCGTAAAACGCATGTTAGACGTCAACCGCTTGCGCGCTCCGCGCCTCAAACGCTTGCGCTTGTTCAGCGGTGAAGAACATGAATTTGCCGGCAGATTTGCCAAATAAGAGGGATAGAGTTTTATGAACAATACCAAAGAAATTAAAACCGGCCGCCGCAAAACTTCCGTAGCGCAGGCCAGATTGGTAAAAGGTACGGGCGTGATTACTGTCAACGCCAAAACCTTGGCTGACTATTTTAAAGGTCATGAAAAATTCCAAGCTACCGTCAAAGCTCCGCTTACGGTGACCAACTTGGAAAAAGAATATGATGTGACCGCCAAAGTGCAGGGCGGCGGTATTTCCGCACAGGCCGGCGCTTTGCGCCACGCCATTGCCCGCTCCGTGGCGGAAATCAGCGAAGAACTGAAGAAAACAGTTAAAAAAGCTGGCTTCTTGACCCGTGATCCGCGTATGGTGGAAAGAAAGAAACCGGGCCAACCGGGCGCCAGAAAACGCTTCCAGTTCTCCAAACGTTAAGCGTTTGTGCCTTATATGCTTTATAAACCCCTTCCCCTGTGGGAAGGGGTTTACTTTTAGGTGAGGTTTTTGCCATAATATTTCTAGCGTAAATTACGCAATGAATTTATTTTGATAAGTTAAATCGGCTCGTTTTTGGGTCCGCAGATGCGGAGCACCCGGATTTCCGGGAGCTGTCACCCCGAAAACGGCGTCGCCATTTAACTGTGTAACGCATTACACAGTAGGCAGCGCCGTTATTGGTTGTGTGACAGCTACCAATAACGCAAGCGTTGCCTTTTTTTGTTGGCAAAAGAGGCTTTTAAATACCCGTATGGCAGGGGGAATTACGGCTCCCCTGCAGCGCACCGCGGCGGCATATCCCCGCCGCGGTGTAGGGGGTGGAGTGTGCCTGCAGACGCGTACAAGAAAAACATGGCGGCATATCCCCGCCCGTAGTGTAAAAAAATGGAGAAGGGTCTCCTTAAAACGATGCACAGAATTTATTGCTCACTTGATCTGGCAGGCGCAGACAAAAGCGGAGGAGCACATTTCCCGGAGATTTAGTTGCCTTGCAAGAGAAAGTAGTGCCCAATCGGCCTTCTTTATATGGCGGCGGGTATATGTGTATCTGGAACGCTTTTGACGAAACACTATGGAGTGGATTGGTGGGTTGCGACTAGCAGGGAAGGATAGATCCGTTGGCCGTTGCAGGAAAAATTATTTTGTTTTTAGCCCTGAAAAGGGGCTGTTTCCGAAAAGGGAACTGCTTTCACCTAAAAGCAAACTTGTTTTTCCATGTAAAGCATTACATGGAAAGCAGCTTTGTTTTGGAATGGGTGAAAGCTTTCCAAAATAAAAGCTGCTTTTTTATACCCCTCCCCCCAGCCGGGCCGGTTTTCCGGTCCGGCCGAAGCCCCCGGTACTCTCATCTCGGGGGCCTTCTGTTGTTAAATAAACAAAAATTTACTTTGCAGGGTGTTTTTTATATACTTGAGTAGAAGTGAAATTATGATATATTCCTTTAAACAAACAGAAAAATATGCAAAAAGGTTTCACGCTTATAGAATTGTTGGTTGTGGTATTAATAATCGGCATTTTGGCTGCCATTGCCTTGCCTCGGTATGAAACAGCGGTGGAAAAAAGCCGCGCTGCGGAAGCTTTGCAGATGTTGCGTTATATGCATCAGCAGGGGGAGCTGTGTGTGCTGGAACGAGGCGTGGCGGGCTGCAACCAAATAACGAATGAAGAAGCCGGGATAGAATTGGGCGGCGGGTTTACTTGCCAGTTTAATGGAGATGAGGAAATCTGTTGTAATGACAAATGGTGCTATGCTAACAGCTCCTTGTCTTGGGGGAATTTTTGTGCGACAGGCTTGGTGAACGGACCCATGGCACGCCGGGTAGATAATTTCACCGGTGATTTTGAAAATATTGATATCAAATATACGCTGCAATATGAGACGTGTGAAAATGCCCCATATCCAAATCAGATTGTTTGTTATGGCAGCGAAGTCTGGTGCAAAAGACTGTTTAAAGGAAACGAAAAACCGGTTATGTAGAAAAGCGAAGTTGTCTTCGGTCCCTATTCAAAACCCCCGCTTTAAAGCGGGGGTTAATTTATTTTTCTTCTTTTTTGTCAAAGACGGGGGCAATATGCGGGCTGGATTCCACCAAGTCTTTTATCGGTTTGATAACTTTTGCTTGGTTGCATAGCGTGCAGGGGCCGCCAATACAACCGCCTTTGCAGCTCATTACTTCCAATAGTTGGAAATCGCCCACACCTTTTGCGTAGGCATTGAGCATGAGCATGGATTTTTTATCTAGGCCGTTAATCGTCATCATTTTCAGGGGGCGGTGTCCGTTGACGGCGGTTTCTACCGCTTTGGCTACTCCGCCGGTAACGCCGTAATAGCGGCCTTCTGCGGAGATTTTGGAGTCCAGCGGGGTTTCTTCGCACTGGGCCGGGTCAATGCCGCGTGCGTCTAACAAAGCGCCCAATTCTTCATATGTCATTACATAATCCACATTGGGGTCTTCTCTCCCTTCCACGCGTTTAGACACACAAGGCCCCACAAACACGACCGTATAGCCGTTTTTCTTCTCAATTTCCGCAATATAAGACATCGGCGTATGCGTGTCGGATACATATTTTTGTAAAGCGGGCAAATGTTTTCTGACGGCTTGTATCCAGGCGGAACAGCAAGAGGTGGTCATGAATTTATCGCCGCGTTCCAATCGTTCAATGAGTTCTTTGGCTTCATTTCGGGTGGTTACATCGGCCCCTTCGGCCACTTCGGATACTTTATCAAAACCGGCTTTTTTGACGGCGGTCAGTAATTGCGGCAAGGTGGCATTAAACTGCCCGACAATAGAGGGAGCCACCACGGCGCACACTTTGCGCGTGCTTTTTATGGCGCAGAGAATATCAATTAACTGGCTGCGCTCCATAATGGCGCCAAACGGACAAGCGTCCATACAATGTCCGCAGGAAATACATTTGTCAAAATCAATTTGGGCGAAGCCGTTTTCCCCCTTGTGAATGGCATCTACGGGGCAGGATTGCTCGCACGGCACCGGCACATAGGTAATGGCATTGTAAGGACAGGCCGCTTTACACTGGCCGCAATTTTTGCATTTGTCCGGGTCAATATGGCTTTTGCCGTTTTCTACTTTAACGGCGCCGAATTTGCAAGCCGTTTCGCAGGCGCGCGCCAAACAACCTTGGCAAGCTTCGGTTACGATATGACGGGCTTTGACGCAGCCTTTGCAGGCGATATCCAAAACAGTCAGCGGTGTCTGCGGGGTGTCTTTGCGCAGCAGGGCCTGTTTGGCATAATCATTTAAAGAGGTGGCCTCATCATCGGCTTCCACTGCACAGCCTAAGGCCGCCAATGTGCGCGCGCGAAAGACGGCGCGTTCTTTGTATACGCAGCAACGCACGTCTAATTTGGCATCGCGCGGAATTACATCATAAGGAATGCGGTAGGCCGCCGTTTCCAATTTGCCCGCGTCAAAAGCTTCTATTACTTTGCGCAGGGCTTGTCTTTTAAATCCGATGGCTTTGTTATCGTTCATATTATTTATATTTTACCATATTTGCTTTGTTTCCCAAGGGTGCGGCGCGCATTGGACCGCTTGGCAATGGGGCCTGTTTAGGGCAGGCGCAGGGTGGCGCTCAAGGGGCGGTGGTCAGAGGAGTCTATGTCGGCAACGCAGGAAGACGCGGCCTCCAGCCCGCGTATGAAAATATAGTCCACTGTGCGCCGCAGATAGCGGGTACGTAAATCCGGCCGGAAAAGCACTTCCTGCAAGCCCAGCAGCTGGGCCATATGCAAAAGCTCCGCATGGCGGTTTTGATTCCAGGTATTAAAATCCCCGGCGATAATCACAGGCCCCGGAAACGATTCCACCAGCCGGGCGGTTTTTTCTAAATGTTGTTTAAACGAACTAATCCCCGTAAAATTTACGGCATGTACGTTGACTACCAGCAGTTGTGTATTCTGTAAGGGGTATATCAAACGCATGGCCATTTTGGGAATGGTTAGGAAGGGTTCCCTTACCGAAGCGTCAAAGGCAATTTCCTGCGCCGGAGCACGGCAGCCTGCAGCGATACCTGTTGGGTATTTGCCCCACGGGGAGAGAAAACTGATAGCCGCGTGCCAATGCAGACCACTTTGTTCTACGGCCTGCGTACAAGCCGCGTCAAGACGGGTTTCCTGTGCTAAAAACAAATCACTCCGCTCACACAGCGAAAGGAAGTCCTGCCGCCACAGCGGTTGTTTTTCTTTTTGGAAATTCCATACGCTTAGCCGAAACTGCCGCGGCAACGTCTTTAGGCTGGGGGCAGGCCCGGTTTCTAACAGCGGGATGTCGGACAACAGGAAATTTTTCATATTAATAATAAGGCGTCAGCAGACGCAGCGCATTGTCGTGCAGGGTACGCAGCAGCGGCCGATGAAAATAATCTTCCAGTTTCTCCCGCTGCGCTATGGATTTTTTGTGGGCGATTATGTGGCCTACTTGCCGGGCCAATGCCGTATCAACACATTCCATGTTGCATTCAAAGTTCAGCTTAAAGCTGCGCACGTCCCAGTTGGCGGAACCGACAAACAGCCAAGCTCCGTCTATAAGCAGAATTTTGCTGTGGTCAAACGGCGGTTGGGTGCGATAGATGACAACGCCCTTTTTAAGCAACCGCGCAAAATTAGCGCGCATAGCGCCGTCCATGCCGAAGATATTGCTTTTAGAGGGCAGAATGATTTCCACATTCACCCCGCGCATGGCGGCCAGCTCTAAGCTGGTCAGCATTTCATTTTCTGGCAAAAAGTAGGGAGTAACAATCTGTACGGTTTTTTGCGCACAGGCCAATGCTCCTTGTGCCATAAGTTCTATTTTTCCGTAATCTGCGTCTGGACCGTCGGGTATAATCCGGGCGGGCATGGTGCCAGGCAGCGGGCCGGCCGCGCGGAACGAAGCAGGGATAAAATGTTTCTTCCCGGAGAAAATCCAATCTTCCTCAAATACGCGCGACATTTGGTCTACTACGGGGCCTTGTACATGAAAGGTGATGTCTACGATTGGTTCTTTGGGGTGGGTGTTTACCAGGTTTCCTTCCGCCACATTCATTCCACCGAAAAAGGCTTCTTTCCCGTCTATAATAAGTATTTTGCGGTGATTGCGTAAATTTACAAAGGGCAGCGTAATGGGGCTTTTGGAAGGCAAAAATACGGAAAATTCCACTCCGGGCAGCTGTTTCAGTGCGGCGGCAATAGTGGGTTTTGAATAATTCAGCCCCACGCCATCTACTAACACTTTAACCTTGGCGCCGTTTTTGACGGCCTGTTTGAGCGCCGTTACGAATTGCCGGCCCGCCCGGTCGTTATTGAAAATATAACTTTGCATTAATACTTCTTTGCGGGCGTCGGAGATAAGACGGCACATAGCCGGATAGGCTTCGTCTCCGTTGACATAGGCTTGGGCCGTGTTGCCCAGCGCAAAGCGCTGCGGGTGCACCTTGTAGCCCAGCCGCATCAGCTGCAAGAGCGGGCGGGGAATTTCTTTTTGTATTTCTTCTTCTGTTTTCCCGGTAATAGTTAAAATGTCTGGTCCTTTGTTGCGCAAAGAAAGCGCTTTGCGGCGGATACGATTGATACCAAATATGACGTAAACAATACTGCCGATAAGCGGCGTCAGCCATACCAACCCAATCCAGCCGAAAGAGCTTTTGACGTCATCTTTTCGGTAGATGATGTGGCCGGTTACCACTATTTGTAATATCAAAAAAAGAAAACCGGCTATTCCAAAAGAAGACATTGATATAGGATCCATATGCATATCTTTATTTTAGGAAATCTGTCGGGCTTAGTGAGATAAAAAAATGGTTATTCTGTTAGAGCCGCCTGCCGGTCGAAACGGCAGAGCGTTGGGGGAAGAAGCCTGCCGGGGTGACGCTGGAGCGGAGGAAGAGTGCTTTTGGGGATACGTTTTTGTTCTGTGGGCGTCGGGCTTTCTCTTGTTGTTTGCGGCTTTGTTTGCGATACTTTTACCGCGGGGGTTGATCGCTGTGCGTTTGCATAATTTATAAATTATTTTCTCCGATATGTGCCGGAAAGAAGTGTTCTGTTTTGCTGAGCGAATGGTATGCAACATTTCAGCTGTCGTTTAATTATTTTGCTCTATGAATTTCTTTGCCGTGTAGAGCACCTTGCTCATAATTGCTTCATGCCCAAAAGATGCAGACGACATCAGACGTCAATTTGTTTTTTCTTTATTCTTTATGCTGGTCAGAAACATATAGGCTAAGGCGTTTGCGTTTGGCTTAGTTTGGGAGTAGAGAGCAGCGGCTGGGGGTTGACCACGCGCGGCAAATAGGCTTGGTCCCATTGGGTTCCGCCGGAAATAAGCGCTTTGCGCAGGGTGCGTTTGGAGTGGTTTTGCGGCGTGGCAGAGGCGGTAGACGGCTGCGGTTGGGGCTGCAGGGAAGCCAAGTAATTGTCTTTTTCTTGCAAGGTTTCAAATGTTTGCGTCAGTTCTTTGTTCTCAAACAAAAACCAGCGTTGAACGGGAACGGGTGTGTTTATATCCGTATAGAGCAAACGATACAATACCGCCCCGGAAGGCAAAATGTCTGCTGTTTCTGAAACGGCTTTGTCCGCGTAGAAATTTTCAAAAGATCTTTGTGTCAAGCCCATATTAATGCCATACTTTTTATTTACTGCCAATACGTCTGCGGCAGTGGCTGCGGCGGCAATAAATGTTTGCGGGGTTTCTGCTTTAAAGAGAAATTTGCGGAAATGGTCCCCATCGTAGTATTCCACCAGGGCATATTCTTGTTGTTCGCTGCGTATAATGCGGTCTTTGTTGGAAACAACCGGCATGGCGTACAAGACTTGTTCCCGTGTTTTGCCTCGTAATTTGCGGGTAAGCTCTATGGCATTATATTCCCACACAGACGGGGCGGGGGAAGCGTCTTCTCCGCGCATTTCAATAATAATTTCTCCTTGCGCTTGGCAACAGGGCGCAATAAGCGTGCATGCCGCCAGCAGCGCGATAGCCAGGTATAGGGGTTTCATGGATTTAGTCTAGCATTTTTGTTTGCAGAAAACTGAAAAATAGGTAAGTTGTTGTCGTTGGGGCTGTATGTCAAAGTCCTTTATGCTTAAGAGGCAAACAGCTCCGTGCTTAAATACCGTTCCGCGCTGTCGGGCAGCATAACGACAATGTTTTTGTCTGCGTATTCCGGCTGTTCTGCCAGTTGTAATGCCGCATACATGGCTGCCCCGGAGCTAATACCGGCAAAAATGCCTTCTTGTCGCGCCAAAAGGCGGCTGGTGTGAAGGGCTTGGTCGTTGGTAACAGGGAAAATGCGGTCTATGATTTTTCTGTCTAAAATATGGGGTATAAATCCGGCCCCGATGCCTTGTATCTTATGCGGTCCAGCCGCTTGACCGGAAAGTACGGCCGAATCGGCCGGTTCTACGGCAACGATTTGTATATGTGGATTTTGTTCTTTTAAAAAACGTCCCGCCCCGCTGATGGTACCTCCAGTGCCTACTCCGGCTACAAAGCAATCCACCTGTTTGTCTAAGTCTTGCCATATTTCTTGTCCCGTTTGCGTGTGGGCGGAGGGGTTGGCGGGGTTTTCAAATTGCCGGGGCATATACGAGTGGGGAATTTCCAGAAGCAATTGCTCTGCTCTTGCAATGGAGCCTTGCATGCCTTGTGCCGCCGGCGTCAACTCTACCCGCGCGCCCAGCGCGTGCAGAAGTTGCACGCGTTCCGGGCTCATGTTTTCAGGCATGACTAAAATTATTTGGTAGTCTTTGACGGCTGCCAAAAAAGCCAGCGCAATGCCTGTGTTTCCGCTGGTGGCTTCTATAATCGTGCCTTTTGGCCTCAGCGTTCCGGACTGTTCCGCTGCGTTGAGCATGGAAAGGGCGGCGCGGTCTTTGACGCTGAAAGGATTAAACATTTCCAATTTGGCAAACACATTGCCCGGCCCGGAATTTATTTTATTAATCCGTACCAGCGGCGTGTTGCCAATCAGTTGGGTTAGGTCTTTTGCGTAAGGCATGACGCGTCTATTTTATTACTGAATTTTGTACTGTTCCGGCGCAGAAATGATTAATGTTTTCCAGCGTCGTATGTAAAATGCGATGCACGGCATCTATGGAATTAAAACCGATATGCGGGGTAATAAGCACGTTTTTCATTTGCATTAAACGTGCATTAATAATGGTATTCATGGCATAATCCATAGGTATGTCCTGTGATTTCAAAATAATATCGTCATGAATAATAAAATCTTCGTTTTCCAGCACATCTAATGCTGCGGCTTTTACTTTGCCGTTGACCAGCGCGCGGTAGAGCGCTTCCGGATCCACCAAACTGCCGCGGGCGGTGTTGATGATGATGACTCCTTCTTTCATTTTTTTAAAGGCTTCATCGTCTAATAAGTGGTAATTGTCTTTGGTGGCCGGCGCATGCAGTGTGACCACGTCGGATTTGGCATACAGCTCGTCTAAACCGACATAATGAATGTTGTAAATGCGTTGGAACTCCTCATTTGGATACAAATCATAAGCCAATACTTCCATTCCGAATCCGCGGGCCAATTTGGCTACATGGCGGCCAATGGCGCCTGTGCCGATGATGCCGATAGTGTGTCCGTAAAGATCAAATCCAATATATTCATTCATGCGGACATAGTTGTTTTTCATGTCAGTGCGAGCTTGGATAATATGCCGCGCTAAAGACAAAAGCACCCCAAAGGTGAATTCCGCCACAGTAGCTTCGCCGTATTTGGGGACATTGACCACTTCTATGCCGCGGCTTTTGCAATAATTCAAATCAATGTGGTCAAAACCGGTGGACCGCGTGGCGATTAATTTGAGATGGGCATACTTGTCCAAAGTTTCCCGGGTCATTTTTAAAGCCGTGTGTACAAAGACGGAAATAATTTGCGCGTCTTTGATTTTTTCGTATTGTTCCTCGGATATGTTTTCCATGCTTTCTTCCAGCATGACGACATCTCCGGTGCAAATAGACTGTTTTTGCAGGTATTCTTTGGTAATTTGGTCTACGTCAAAAAACACAGTTTTCATAGTTATTCCCCCTTCTTTTTTCTTATATAACATACAGCCGCCGTTAGGTGGCTGAAAAAAATTAATTATCTCGCAGAGCTGTTGGTGTCTTTTTTGAAGTCATAGAACTGCCGGTGCTGCCTTGCCGGATTACCCACCACTACGGCAAATGCCGCCACGTCATGCGTAACTACCGCTCCGGCCCCTACGACGGCATGATCTCCAATTGTTATTCCGGGCAGTATAATGGCCCCTCCGCCTATCCATACATTTTTCCCTATTTTCACAGGAGCGGCAAATTCTTTGCCTTCTGCGCGGGCTTTGGGTTCCAGCGGGTGGGTGGCCGTATAAATTTGCGCGCTGGGACCTATTTGGCAATTGTCTCCTATTTCCACGCGGGAACAGTCTAAAATCACACAATTGAAATTAATGAATACATTGTTTCCCAGAGAAATTTGGCCGCCATAATCACAAAAAAACGGTGGCTCTATGATGACGTTTTTTCCCATGTGGCCAAATAAACACTGAAGCAATTCCCGCCGTTTGTCTTTTTCGGCAGGATCTGTAGCATTATATTTCCACAATAGACGGCGGGCTTCCTGGCGAGCTTGTACAAGCTCGGGGTCGGAAGCATTATAAAAGAGTCCGGCCAGCATATTTTCTTTTTCACTCATGGGATTATTGTAGCAATTTTATTCTAATGCAAAAAATCTTTTCTTTTTCTGTATACTGTATAGTAAATTTTATACAATACCTATAAGGTATATGTTGTGCAGCAGAGAGCAGGAAAATAGCTTTGCCGATTTTAGTTTTTGTATGCATGAAAGAGAGGAAACGAATGAACAAATATTTACGTGTTACTGGAATGATGACCCTGGCTGTGTGTGTGGGGTTGTTGGGCGCTTGTAAAAAACAAGACCAACAAAACGCAGATGCGGCGGTGCCTGTTTCTGCCGTAAAAGTATTAAGAACGGATTTGCCTTGGAATATAGAGTATCCGGCCCAAGTGGCAGGTTCTTTGGAAATACAGGTGCGTGCCCAGGTGGGAGGCATTTTGCAGGCCCGCTTGTTTGATGAAGGCGCTTATGTAAAAAAAGACACGCAGCTGTTCCAAATTGATCCTAAAGAATATGAAGTGGCCTTGCAGCGTGCAGAAGGTTCTTTGGCGCAGGCCCGCAGTGAAGAAAGCCGCACCCGCCGTGATTTTGAACGTATGAAAAAATTGCGTGCCGATAATGCCGTGAGCCAAAAGGACTATGACGACTCCCTCTCTGCCTACGAAGCGTCACAGGCGGCTGTAAAAGTGGCTGAAGCCGGCGTGAATGAGGCGAAAATTAATTTGGAATATACCCGCGTATTGGCGCCTATTTCAGGGATTACCGGGAAAGAAGCCCAGTCGGTGGGAAGTTTGGTTTCCCCGGCTGGGAGCGGACTGCTTACCACAATGGTGCAGATCAACCCGCTGTGGGTCAATTTCTCTATGCCCAGCGCCCAGTTCTATAAATTAGCCAGCGGCTATCTGTCCGGTACGATTTCTTTAGACGCACAAGGAGAACACCCACTGTATGTGGAAGCCGTCACGTCTGACGGGCGCGTATATCCGGAGAAAGGAGCCATTATTTTCTTTGACAGCACCGAAGACGTAAAAACCGCTTCTTTGGCTATTAAAGCGGAATTTCCTAATCCCAAAAATCAACGTATGTTGATGCCGGGCCAATTTGTACGCGTTCGTTTGGTGGGAGCCACCTATAAAGATGCTGTATTGATTCCTTCCTCTGCTGTATTAAGCACGCCTACCGGCAATTTGGTGTATGTGGTGGCAGAAGACGGCACCACTAAAGCCCAACCGGTGACGGTTCAGCTGCAAGATGATATGTATATAGTCAGCGAAGGCCTTAAAGGAGGGGAAACCGTGATTTCTGCCGGGTTGATTAAAATCCGCCCAGGTATGAAAGTGCAGCCCCAGCTGCAAGATTTTGCGGTGCCGTCATATACCCAGCCGGTCGCACCCAGCACAGCTACGGTGGCTGACGTGGGAGCTTTTGACGAAGCGTTGAGCAAAGATATTATTCCGGATACGCAGGATATTCGTACCCCGGCGCAGCGTAAAAATGATGCGGTGACCGGCGCTTTGCTGGGCCAGCAAGACGAATAAGGGGCGTCTATGTTTTCTAAATTTTTCATTAACCGCCCTATTTTTTCCACCGTCGTTTCCCTGCTTATTTTATTAGCGGGTATTGTGTCTATTATTAATTTGCCTATAGAACAATACCCTGATTTGACGCCTCCTTCCGTGCAGGTGTCGGCTCAATATCCAGGCGCCAGCCCGGAAGTAATTGCCGATACGGTGGCCGCGCCGATTGAACAGCAGGTTAACGGGGTGGAAGATATGTTGTATATGAATTCCACTTCTGCGGCGAACGGAGACATGAATTTATTGGTCTATTTTGAAGTGGGTACTGACCCGGACCAAGCCATGATTAACGTCAATAACCGCGTGCAGGCCGCCACAACGTCTTTGCCGGAAGACGTGCGCCGTTACGGCATCACGGTGGAGAAAAAATCGTCGGCCATTTTGCAGTTAATCACCATGTATTCCCCTTCCGGGGTGTATGATACCACTTATATCGGTAACTATGCGTTAGTCAACGTGGTAGACGATTTAAAGCGTATCAGCGGGGTGGGAGATGCGCAAGTCATGTCCGCCAACGATTATTCTATCCGCATTTGGATAAAGCCGGACGTAATGAGCCAGCTGGGGCTGTCGGTTACAGACGTAATGACTGCGGTACAGGCGCAAAACGTACAGCGCGCCGCAGGTAAAATCGGCCAGCCGCCGCTGCCGCAGTCGGTGGACCGCATGTTTACCATTGTGGCGCCGGGCCGTTTGAAAACGCCGGAAGAATTTGAAGAAATTATTTTACGCGCCAATCCAGACGGCACTTCTTTGCGTTTAAAAGATGTGGCCCGTGTTGAGCTGGGAAGCCAGACTTATGAGTTTTCCGGGGAATATAATAAGCAGCCGGCCGTGCCTATTGGTGTATTCCTTTCTCCGGGGGCCAATGCCGTGGCAACGGCTAAAGCCGTGGACCAGCGCATGAAAGAACTGGCGGCCAATTTTCCGGGCGGTATTACATATAAAGTGGCTTATGATACCACGCTGTTCGTAACGGCTTCTATTGAAGAAGTAATTCATACGCTGATTGAAGCCATGATTTTGGTGTTTTTGGTTATGTATTTGTTCCTGCATGACTGGCGCGCCACGCTGATCCCGTGTTTGGCGGTGCCGGTATCTATTGTGGGTGCTTTTGCCGGCATGTTGCTGATGGGCTTTTCTATTAATACGCTGACTTTGTTTGGGTTGGTGTTGGCAATAGGTATCGTGGTAGATGACGCCATTGTAGTAATTGAAAACGTGGAGCGCATCATGCATGATGAACATCTGCCCGTTAAAGAAGCCACTATCAAAGCTATGGACGAAGTGACCGGCCCGGTAGTGGCCATCGTGTTGGTGCTGTGTTCTGTGTTTGTCCCTGTGGCGTTTATGGGCGGTTTTACCGGGGTGATGTACCAGCAGTTCGCTATTACGATTGCGGTTTCTGTGGTTATTTCCGGGTTGGTGGCTTTGACGCTGACTCCGGCTTTGTGCGTGTTGCTTTTAAGAGATATGAAGCCCCGCACCAGCGGCTTTTTCTTCCGTTTTGACCAATGGTTCGCCAAAATGACCGACAAATATACCGGCTTGGCAGGGTTTTTCCTGCGGCGTATTCCGGTGGCGGTATTGACGATTGCACTTATTTGGGCCGCAGCGCTTGGTTTATTTAAAATCGTGCCGGGCAGCTTACTGCCCGATGAGGACCAAGGTATGGTTATGATAGCCACGATGTTGGATCCTTCTTCTTCTTTAAGCAGTACGGAAAACGTGGCTAAACAAGTGGAAGAAATTATTTTGCAGCAGCCGGCAGTAAAAGAAGAATTGACCTTTGCCGGTTACGATATGCTCAGCAGTACGATGAAAAGCAGTTCCATCGCTTCCTTCGTGGCGTTAAAACCTTGGAAAGAACGCGAAACGGAAGCTTTGTCCTCATTTGGCACTATTGCCGCTATTGGAAAATTGGCGGCGGCCCAAATACCGGGTGCGTTAGTTATGCCGTTTAACCCGCCTCCAGTAATGGGTATGAGCACTACCGGCGGTTTGGAAGGTTATGTGCAGAACCGGGCCGGCTCCGGCAGCGATGCCTTGCAAAATAAGGTAAACGAATTTATTGCCGCCGCTCAAAAGCGGCCCGAGCTTGCCAGCGTAAGCACCACATTTTCAGCCTCTACGCCTCAATATAATTTAAAGGTAGATGAAATTAAAGCATTGGCTATGAATGTGTCTCTTTCGGAGCTCTACTCCACCATTCAAGGTACGTTTGGTACAGCCTACATCAATGATTTCACAAAATTCAGCCGCAGCTTTAAGGTGATGATGCAGGCAGAAGGGGACTACCGCGCCCGCCCCGAACAACTGGGGGAAATTTATGTTCGTTCTAATTCCGGCGATATGGTGCCGCTGTCTGCATTTATTACGCTGACGCCTATGTTAGGACCGGACATGGTGGAGCGCTTCAACGCGTTCCCCGCCGCTAAAGTAATGGCGACTCCGGCAGAAGGATACAGCTCCGGCCAGGCCATTGCCGCTATGGAAGAAGTGGCCCACGAAGTGTTAGGAGAAGAATATACGTTGGCCTGGACAGGTACTACCTATCAAGAAACGATTAGCGGCAGTTCTTCTACCATTGCGCTGCTTTTGGGTATGCTGGTGGTGTTCTTGATTTTGGCTGCTCAGTATGAGCGGTGGGGCTTGCCGTTTGCGGTTATTTTGGCAGTGCCATTTGGTATTTTCGGGGCGCTTTTAGGTACTTGTCTGCGCGGATTGGACAATGATATTTATTTTCAAATCGCCTTGGTGGCCCTGGTGGGGTTGGCGGCAAAGAACGCTATCTTGATTGTGGAATTTGCCGTGCTTGTGCGTGAACAAGGTGCCACCGCTTATGAGGCGGCTCTGCAAGCGGTCAAATTGCGTTTCCGCCCAATTATTATGACTTCATTGGCTTTCATTTTGGGCTGCGTGCCGCTGGCGATTAGCACCGGCGCCGGCGCAGCCAGCCGCCATTCCATCGGTACGGCGGTGGTGTTCGGTATGCTTGGCGCTACGGCCATTGCGCCTATGTTCGTACCCTTATTCTTCTATTTAATTTCGGGCGGGTGGAAAGAAAAACATGACCTCAATGCCCAAGGGGCCAAATCGGAGGCGATGCATGATATTTAAAAAATTAGCTGGCGCCGCGTTATGCGCCATGGCCTTGGCAGGCTGTATGATGGGGCCGGATTATAAACGTCCGCAGTTGGATTTGCCTTCCAGCCAACCGGGGGAAGACTTCAGCATTTTCCAAAATTACCAGTGGTGGGAAATGTTTGAAGACGAACAGCTTAATAAATTGGAAACGGAAGCGCTTCTTTATAATCGTGACTTGCGCCAGGCGGTAGCCCGTGTGGACCAGGCCCGCGCAGCCGTTACCAGCGCCGTGGCGGACCAGCTGCCCACCATTGCCGCACAAGGAGGCAGCGGGCGGGCCGGAAACTATTACGGTTCCGGGCAGACCTTGAGCACCGGTACGGTGGTGGCTTCTTTTGAGTTGGATTTGTGGGGCAAATACCGCCGTTTGAGCGAGGCCGCAAGAGCGGATCTTCTTTCTTCCATGGCGGCAAAAGACACGGTCTTGTTGGCTTTAACGGCAGAAGTGGCTTCCACTTATTTTACGCTGCGTACTTTAGATGCTCAGCTGGAAATTGCAAAACGCACCTTGGAAACGCGCAAAGAAAGCGTGCGCATTTATACCAGCCGTTATAATGCCGGATATGCTACGGAAGTAGATTTGCGCCGTGTGGAGGCGGATATGTATGCCGTGGCGGCTACAGCCAAAACGCTGGAACTGTCGGTGGCTACTACGGAGACGGCCTTGTCTGTCTTGGCCGGGCGCTCCCCTCGGCAAATTGTAGAGGGTATGGGACCGCGCGAAGGGCATTTGCGTGATGCCGTACTGCTGCCCAATGTGCCGGCCGGGCTGCCTTCCCGCTTTTTGGCCCGCCGCCCTGATGTGCGCAACGCGGAAGGACAACTGATGGCGGCCAATGCTCGTATCGGCGCGGCGCGGGCGGCTTTCTTCCCGGATATCACATTGACCGGAGCTGCCGGTTACGCCAGTTATCAGCTTAATGAATTATTCCAAGGGCCTTCCGGTCTGTGGGCTTTTGCGGGGCAGCTGACGCAGCCTATTTTTGCCGGCGGGCGGATTATTGCCCAAAACAAAGCGGCCAAAGCGCAGTATGCACAGATGTTGGCTTCTTATGAGAAAACGGTGCAGACTGCCTTCAAAGAAGCATTAGATGCCTTGAACAGCAACCGTATTAACCGGGATATTTTTGAAATTCGTTTAGCACAGACCAAAGCCTTGCGCCGCGGTTATGAATTAACTAAAAAACAGGAAGATGCCGGATTAATCGGAACGATGGAACTGTTAGATGTGGAGCGTAATTTGCTGCAGTCTGAAATGGATTTGGCTACTGCCCGGCAAAATGAGTTGTTGGCTCTGATTGGCCTTTCCAAAGCCTTTGGAGGCGGGTGGGACGATAAGTGCGGGTTTGGCCCTTTTGAAGCTCAAATAGAATCTGAACGGGCCGCTTTTGAACAGCGGAACGCGGAGGAAAAAGCTGCTGCCGAAGCGGCAGCGAAAGAGGAACAAGCCGCTCTTTCCGCAGAGGGTCCGGCAGCGCAGACGGAGTCCCAGCCGGCTGCCAATGCGGATTAGAGACAAGAGAATAATCCTTGCTGAAAAATATCGTTTAGTTAAAAATAAACTTGTTAAGATAAAACGGCCCTTCGGGGCCGTTTTTTACTTTTCATATAAAACCGCCCATAAGATGAAGGCGTTTTTTGTACATACTTTTCGTATAAGTTCCTTTGAAATCCACCTGTAAACCTAGGGCGTTTTGGTGCATACTTTTCAACAAATCCCTTCTGTAAGCCGGAGTATGGCGGCATGAACCGCCCTGGAAGCTGCAGTTTCCCGCTTAATATAACTGGGAAGCAGATTTTTGAGGCTGCAGTATGGTATGTGACAGTCTTTGGCGGAGCCCTTGGCAAAATGCAGGTTTTTCGTGAATAGAAATTTAGGTCTAAAATCTGCAGTTATATGGGCCTTCTGGCCCTTGTGAAATCAATAGAAAAGATGAAATAATAAAAGAAACAACGGAGGTTTCCCGCATGAATAAAAAATTTTTGGTTTTGCTGGCTTGCCTGTGTTTAATGGGCACAGGGTTGTGGGCGGCTTATCCGAAAAATAATCCGGATATGGTCCGGCGTGTCTTTCAAGCTATGGAAGAAGAACTGGAAAACGCCCAGCTGAAAGTGGCACGCACCAGTGTGGTACAGATTAAGCTTACATGGAAAAACCCGAATGGGGAAGAAAATACCGCATCTTGTAAAGGGGTCTTAATAGGGGGAGGAAAGTATTTGGTTTCTCACGCCAACTGTCTTTCTAAACCCCGCAAAGCCTCTGCATCGGCCAAATTAACAAGAGTGTTTTTCCACTTTTCTAACGGCTATATCTATGGCTCGGCCGAGGCAAGTCCGGAAGGAGCGGGTTCTTTTATTTACTGGAAAATCCCTGAGGAGCTGGGCTTATTGAAAGACATAACCCCGGCTGTACTTTCCGTTTCTGACGGAATAGATGTTATAGGACAGTTAGGATATAATAAATCGGGTAAACGAAAGGACACTTTTGAACAGGAATTTGTATTCCGCGGAGAAAGCGGCTGGCATTTTGGCTCTTTTCAGCATCAGTTTGATACTTTTACCTTGCGTTTTGCCTTACAGGAACGTCAATTCGGAGAACCTGTGTTTATTGGGAACCGAGTTATTGCTTTAAACAGTGCCGGCGGCCAGGAAGGGACTGGCGACTGGAGTTATCCGTTCCATCGTCCCAAATTTACTGTGTTTACACGCGACAATGGCGGCAATATATTGGCTAATCTCTAAATAAAAAACGGCCTGTTAAGAGGCCGTCTTTAGCACTATATATCATAACACCCCAGGTATACCCCGGGGTGTTTTATGTATAGAAAGTCTTGGCTGGCGGACATGTGCGGCGCGTTTAGCAATGTCTTGGCCGGAGAGGGGGAAACTCTTAAAATATTGGAGAAAAGAGAACATATAACAGGTTAAGTTTTGTTTGACTAAAAGTGCAGTTGAAGAAAAAGGGGGCAGCGGTTGAACTTTTATAATCGCAGTTTAGCAAGCACCTGTGGTCATTAGAGGTCTTTTCCGTAGACTGATAGGTTGAACTGGGCTGTCTGTATGCTTTCTAAGGTGGCGGCCTGGAAGGCTGCAGGAAAGAAAGATCTGGCTTGCTTTTAATGGGTATAGAAGGGGGAGATACGCGTAGAATAAAAATGAATTTGCTAAAATAAAAACATGGAATATCAGACTGCTCTCAGCCCGTTAGACGGGCGTTATCGTCACCAGCTCGGTACGCTGCAGGAAACATGTAGCCCGGCGGCTTTTGCTCGTGCGCGGGTGCGGGCGGAAGTAGTGTGGCTGTTAACTTTGGATAAACTCCATTTGCCGGGGTTTGCTCCGATTGCTGTTAAAGAAAAACAACTGCTTGAGCGGTTGCCGCAGCTGAACGAAACGGATTTGGATTTGCTGGAAAAGATAGAATGGCAAGGGGCGAACGGTCGTTCGGCCACGCATCATGATGTGAAGGCGGTGGAATATTTTATAGCCGACAAGCTGGCCCAGCATGGTTTTTCATCACATACGTCGTGGGTGCATTTTGCATTGACCAGCGAAGACATCAATAGCGCCGCCTATGCGCAAGTGCTTTCTGCTGCTTTGGAAAAAGCGGTGCTGCCCTTGTTGGAAGAGGTGCGCCGGGCCTTAGCGTGCCGCGCACGCAAATATGCGCGCCGTGTGATGTTGGCGCGTACGCATGGACAGCCGGCTGTTCCGACGACATTTGGCAGAGAGTTGCGCGTGTTTGAAAGCCGTCTTGCACGCCAGTTGGCACAATTTAAAAAGCAGCAAATTTCATGCAAAGCCGGAGGAGCGATAGGCGCTTATAATGCCCATGTGGCGGCGTTTGCGGCGGTTGACTGGCCCCGCGCGGCCCGTATGTGGGCCGCACAGCTAAATAAAGGCCGGAAGATAAAGCTGTTTGTCAGCCCCGTTTCTACGCAGATAGATAACCGCGACAGTTATGCTGAGACGTTTGATGCGCTGCGGCGTATTCATGTCATTTTATTGGGGCTGTGCCAAGATATGTGGCGGTATATTTCCGCCGGGCTGGTTACGCAGCGTTCCGTGGCTGGTGAAGTGGGATCTTCCACCATGCCGCAAAAAATAAATCCTATTGATTTTGAAAATGCGGAAGGAAATTTGGGCTTAGCCAACGCATTATTGTCTTTTTTGAGCGAAAAATTGCCGCTTTCCCGTTTGCAGCGGGATTTGTCGGACTCTACGGTATTGCGCAATATTCCTGTGGCATTAGGACATGGGGTGGTGGCGTACCGCTCTTTGCTCAAAGGGTTGGAAAAAACGGATTTTGATGCGCGTGCCGCCTGGGTGGAATTGGCGGCCCACCCGGAGGTGCTGGCCGAAGGGTATCAGACCATGCTGCGTGCCGCCGGCGTGAAAAACGCATATGAACAGCTTAAAGCGCTTACACGCGGGCACGAAGTGACGGAAGAAGATTTGAGGCATTTTGTAAACACGTTGCATTTGGACAAAAATACAAAACAAAGGATATTGTCTCTAACTGTAGATTCTTATATAGGGCTTGCAGCAGAGCAGGCGGGAGGAAAGAAATGATAGATATTGTGTGCGGCGGACAGGCCGGTGATGAAGGAAAAGGAAAGATTTCTGCTTATTTGTCTTATAAAGGAGATTATGAATATTGCGTACGGGTAGGCGGTCCCAATGCGGGGCATACCGTGGTGGCTGACGGCAAATCTTATACGCTGAAAAATATCCCGTCTGGGTTTTTAAACCCGGCGACGAAGCTGGTGCTGGGGGCAGGAGCTTATACCAAAACGGAATGGTTGCTTAAAGAAGTTGAGCTGACCGGCACGGCTGAGCGGCTGATTATAGACCCATATGCCGTATTAATTACTGATGAAGAAACCGCCGCCGAAAAGGGCGCCAGCCACTTTATGCAGCATATCGGCAGCGTGGGTACAGGGCTGGGGCAAGCGGTTAAAGACCGTATAGAACGCCGTGCTGTTAAATTTGCAAAAGATGAGCCTTTGCTTAAAGAATTTATCCAAGACGTGCCGGAACTGCTGAACAGCGCTTTGGATAAGGGGGAACATATTTTATTGGAGGGTACGCAGGGAATAAAACTGTCTTTGCTTCATGGAGAATATCCTTTTGTTACCTCGCGTGATACCACCGCCTCCACTTTTTTAGGGGAAGCTGGGCTGGGCCCCAAAAGCGTGCGCGATGTGTATGTGGTGTTTAAACCATATATTACCCGGGTGGGCCCGGGGCCGCTGGAAAAAGAAATGACTGATGAGAAAGATTTGGAAATATATCATACGAAAGGTCACGAAATCGGCAGCGTAAGCAAACGGCTGCGCCGCGTAGGCGTGTTTGAAAAACGTTCCGCTTCCCGCGCTATAATGATTAACAATGCCACCAAAATCGCCATTACGCATATTGATATGTTTGAAGGAAATGACCATATCAAAAGTTATGAGGATTTTACGCCGCAGGCCCAGGAATTCTTGGAAAACATTCGTGAACTTTCCCGGCAAACCTATCCGCACCCGAAGCTGGCACTGATATCCACCGGACCGGACATGGAAGATACGTTAGTTTTATAATATAAAACCCCACAATCAAAAACCCCGCCTTTTGGGCGGGGTGAAAAGGAAAGATAAATTTAAAGCTTACTGACCAGCACTTCCATTAGTTTGTGCCGGCGGAATTTGCGCGCCGCCATACGCAGACCGTCTGCCGTGACGGCTTCGCTGGGTGTCAGCGTATGTCCTGCTTTTTGAGCAGCCCACTGTTCGGCTGTCAAAAGGGCGGGCAAGTCTTGCGGAGCAGGGAGCTGTAAACGGGCGAATACTTCTTTCATATTGGCAGAGGAACTGACCACTAAGGCATCTCCAAACGGACGAATATATGCCGGGAAGAAATCATATTCATCTTCAATTTCTCCCACCATTTCTTCAAAAATATCTTCCAACGTCAGAATGCCGGTAATTTGTTCATCATCTGTTACCAGACAAATATGCTGGCGCTCTTTCATCATTTTTTCCAAAGCGGCAGAAATCAGCGTGTCTTCATCTAAACGCAGCATGGGGCGCAGAATGGAACGGGTGGTGGGGGCTACCCCTTGCGCGGCGGTTTTGGTGGCAGCGAAGATGTCTTTAAAGTTTAAATAACCGATGATGCTTTGAGGGTCGTTTTCTCTTTCCCGCACAGGGAAACGAGTGTGCATATCCAAATGGGCTTTTACAAAAGTGTCTGCAATGGAGTCATTGGCGTATAAAGTATAGACTTGTTCCAGCGGAACTTGGATTTCTTTAATTTTGCGTGTGCAAAACATGGCGCTGGATAACACGATTTTTTCTTCTGCTTTTCCAAATAAGCGAGAAGATGACGCAATAGACACGGCCGCGCGCAAATCCGCCATGGCGGCTTTTTGGGCGGCTTTAGGGTCGGTGGTTTTGCGGACAGTTTTTTTTGTCAACATACCGACAATTGTTTCCATGATGCGCACAATAGGAAATAAAATACGATACAGCTGCCGCATCATGGGGGAAAATGAAAGCACCACCCATTCTTTATTTTTTAGCGCGAAGGTTTTGGGGGTTAGTTCGGCAAAAACAATAGTTACAAAGCTCAGCGGAAGCACCACAATAATGACCGCCAGTGCATTGGCCAGCCGCAGCGGAATATGAAAGTTTTCTTGCATCCAGGGGGCAAACCATTCATCTGCCCCGGCTCCACCCACGGCGGCTGCCACGGCTCCCACCAATGTAATCCCAATCTGTATGGTGGCCAAGCTGCCTTCCATGTGGTCTTTCATGTACAATGCACTTTCGGCGCCGCGTTTTTTCTCTTGGGCCAAAATGGACAACTTTGTACGCGATGCAGACGCTAAGGCCATTTCATAGGCCGCCAGCAACGCGTTTAGTGCTAACATCAAAATGATAATGATTATACTCATGTAAAAAAAAGTATAGCAAATCCGCCGTTTTATTTTCAAAATTACCCTTTTGCATTATGTTAAGAAAGAATGTATTTTGCGGAGACGGCCTGTTTTGTATGTTAAACGGAGAACGCGGCAATATATATCCATTTAGGCGCAGCGTTTTTCTTCCTATGGAAACGGCAGACCGGAAGTGGCGGAAAAAATGGCGGGCCGTGCAGCTTAAGAGAGAGCCGTTTGCAATCTGTTGGGCGGACTTCCCTGGACAACATAAAATCAAAGAGAAGCGCAAGACCAGCAACATGCAGCGGCTTTTTCCGCTGGAAAACAAATCCCGCTTGGCTTCTTCTCTGTCAGTTCGGTGGGGAAAGAGGCTTATTTCTCCCAATAAGTAATTACATAAGCGGCCTCTTTTCTGTCTGAGTGGCGAATAAGGGTATGGCAGAGCACATCAGGGCCGTCTGCGAAGGCAGATGATATAATTTTATCGCCGGCCCGGCATTCATTTTTAAAATGGAGCAATATTTTTTTGAGCTTTTTTTCTTGGGGAGCGCACTCCAAGGCCCAGGCGGCATAGTGGGTGTTGTTTACATGATTGTTCAAGTCTAAATCTTCTTGGCGTACGGGAATAACCGCCTGTCCTATTTGCGAAGCTTGAGGCGGCACGGGGCGTTTAAAATTTTCTTCTTCCATTACATAGACAGGCTGCGGCGGATTTAATGCCAGCAATTCCGCCGGACTTTTTGTTAAGCGTCGTTTGGTAACGTCTATTAGCGCCCACCAGCTGCTTCCGCGCGCCAGCGGCTGTCCTTTTTCTGAGAATATTTCAAATTCCCTGCGGCTTAAAATTTTATCTGAGAATGCGTGCCAAGTCTTAATGGAAACGGGCTGTTTGGCAATATTCTGTTCCAGCATTTCCAGCTGCATATGGGTTAAAACCCATGAAAGGTTGTTCTTTTGCAGCTGTTCCCAGCCGAAAGCGAAAGAAGCAGCGTCTAACGCGGCAGCTTCTTGAAAACAGCGTAATAATGTGACTGGGCTGATATGAGCCCGGCAATCTAATTCATCGTACCGTATCTCAAAGGTTTTTGTTAACATAGGAGCCTCTTTTATTATGATAGCAAAGAAATCCTTCATTTAGCATACAATGCAAGCGGCGTCATGTTCTCCAACTAAGCTAATGCCTAGACAAACAGACGCAAATTCTGTTGTTGGGAACAGACATAGGATTATATAACAAGCGGCAGGGGGGCTCCGCCGCATCAGCATCGGGGACAGATAGATGCCGTGGGGTGGAAAGCAGGCTCTGTTCTTAAGGCTCAGTCCGCAGCCGGCAGTGGTTTTGTATAATGAAAGCGGGGAGAATTATGAAGAAAAAGTTTACTGTTTCCGGTATGAGTTGTGCCGCCTGTTCTGCCCGTGTAGAACAGAGCGTTTCTGCTTTGCGCGGAGTAAGCTGCGCCGCTGTCAATTTGCTTCAAAATTCTTTAGAGGTAGAGTGGGATCCTTCCTTGCTCAAAGAGCAGGATATTATCTGCGCTGTGGAACAGGCGGGTTATGGGGCGGCGCCCGCTCCCATGTATGGCGGCGGACAAACAGCCAATCCAGCCCAGCTGCAGGAGAAACAGCTCAAAATTCGTTTTTGGTTTTCGCTTCTCTTTTTGCTTCCCTTATTTTATTTGGCAATGGGCCCTATGTGGGGACTGCCTTTGCCTTCTTTTTTGGCAATGCCGCACCATGCGGGAACTTGGGCTTTGGTACAGCTTATGCTGGCTTTGCCGGTTGTCTATATAAACCGCGAGATTTTTAAAAACGGCCTATTGGCTCTGTGGCATCGTGCACCCAATATGAACAGTCTGATTTCTCTGGGCAGCGGAGCCTCTATCCTGTATGGCTTGGTGCAGCTGCCAAGCTTATGCAATGGCGCAGGCATGCGGCAAGGGCATGCAGATGTATATTTTGAATCTGCCGCTATGATTTTGACGTTGATTACACTGGGAAAATATTTAGAATCCCGCGCCAAGCGGAAAACTTCCAGCGCGATAGAACAGCTCTTGCAGCTTACGCCCAAGAAAGCGCTTTTGGTTGAGCAAGGCCGAGAGCGGGAAATCGCGGCTCAAGAAATTCGGACTGGAGTTGTGCTGGCGGTAAAAGCCGGCATGCGCGTGCCGGCAGACGGCGTAGTGGTGTTTGGAGAGGGAGCGGTTGATGAGTCTGCTTTGACGGGGGAAAGTCTGCCCGTTGATAAAGCGACGGGAAGTGTTGTTCGGGCGGGCACAGTCAGCCAATCGGGATATTTTCATTTCCGTGTGACTCAATGTGCCCAACAGACGCTGTTGTCTCAGATTATCCGTTTGGTGGAGCAAGCCGCCGCTTCCAAAGCGCCCATCGGGCGTTTGGCAGATAAGGTAAGCGCTTTTTTTGTACCGGTGGTAATAGGCGTGGCGGTATTGACGGCGGCGGGGTGGTGTGCGGCGGGATATGGGGCGGCTTTTGCGTGTAGTATGGCGGTGGCTGTTCTGGTTATTTCTTGTCCTTGCGCTTTGGGCTTGGCTACGCCTACGGCTATTATGGTGGGAACTGGCACGGGGGCCCGTCATGGTATTTTATTTAAATCAGCCGCTGCGTTAGAAACGGCGCGTTTGGCAGATACGGCGGTATTGGATAAAACCGGCACGCTGACGCAGGGCCGCCCGGAAGTGACGGATATCGTCTTGGCGGAAGGGGTGAAAGAAGCTCTTTTTTGGAAAAATGTTTGCTCGGTGGAAAGTCCGTCAGAACATCCGCTTTCGCGCGCGGTATTACGCGCAGCCCAGCAAAAAGGAGCGGAGTGGCAGGAAGTGCAGAATTTTCAGACGCTGCCGGGAGCCGGCGTGGAGGCACGGGTGGGCGGTGTTTGGGTGTTGGGCGGCAATGCCGCGCTGATGGAGCAAAGAGGCATCACATTTCCGGAGTCTTTGGCTTTGCAGGCGGACAATTGGAGAAAGGAAGGGAAAACGGCCTTATTTTTCGCTTGGGGCGGCAAGTTGGCCGGGCTGCTGGCGCTGGCGGATTTGCCCAAACCGAATGCGGCGGAAGCGGTGGCGGAGCTGACAGAGCTGGGGCTTTCTGTGTGGCTTTTGAGCGGGGACCACCCACAAACGGCCCAGGCTGTAGGCCGTCAGCTGGGTATAGAGCAAGTGATGGCTGGTGTGCTCCCGCAGGATAAAGAAAAACAGATACGGCTTTTGCAACAGAAAGGACATAAAGTAATCATGGTCGGAGACGGCGTGAATGATGCGCCAGCGCTGGCGCGGGCAGACGTAGGGATAGCCGTCGGCGCGGGGACAGACGTGGCTTTGGAAAGCGCCGATGTGGTGCTTATTAAAAATGATTTAAAAGGGGTGGCGGCGGCGGTGCGGCTTTCTCGTGCGGTATTAGTGAATATCAAAGAGAATTTGTTTTGGGCCTTCTTTTATAATGTGTTGGGCATTCCGCTGGCGGCCGGATTATTTTATCCGTGGTGGGGTTGGAAGTTAAACCCCATGTTTGCCGCTGCGGCGATGAGTTTAAGCTCAGTTTTTGTAGTCAGCAATGCTTTGCGCCTGCGGCATTTTAATCCGTTTAAAAAAACAGCGGCAGGACAAAGAACTGCCATCGGTTTGGCGGAAAAAAGAGCGGAAACAAAGACGGCTCAAGTATGTACTTTAATGGCTGCCGGTTCCGCCATTTCCCAGACCCAAGCGGGGGAAAATGTGCCGCTGGGCGGAGAAGAAAGGAAACAAACTATGAAAAAAATAATGGAAATTGAAGGTATGATGTGCTCTCATTGCGCCGGGCGCGTGGAGGCGGCGCTCAATGCACTGAGTGGTGTAAGCGCTAAAGTGGATTTGGCCCACAAGCAAGCGCAGATAATCGGCCCGGCGGAAGATGCGGCTTTAAAAGAAGCGGTAGAAAAAGCGGGGTACCGCGTCGTGTCAATCCATAAAGAAAACTAGCGCCCAAATAGGCCGCCAAACAAGTTAAATCAGCTGCGGGATCAGACGGGGCAGGGCCGTTTGTGCGCTGTTCGTTTTAGGGGGCTTGCATTGTTTTTTTTTTTTGATACATTTTGTCTATGAACAAAATGTATCAAAAAATAATTTCTGCGCTTACAGTACGTAAAAAAAGCGAATTAGGCCGTCTGAAACAAGGTGCTGGTGAGGTTCCCTGTTCTCCAGCTGCGTGCCCGTCATCAAGGGGCCGGGGGTTTACGCTGATAGAACTCTTGGTGGTCGTGTTGATTATTGGTATCTTGGCGGCGATTGCTTTGCCTCAATATGAAAAAGCGGTTCTGAAAAGCCGCTTTGCAGAGGCGTTGATTAATTTGAAAAGCTTAGCCCAGTCTGTCCAGCGCTGTGAATTGGCCAACGGACAAGAAGATGAAGCCTGCACTAGGGTGGAAAATTTAGATATACAGTTTCCTAGTAGCCCAGGAAGCAACTGCTTTGACACGGGTAATTTTTTATTCTGTGTAGATAAAGGCGGATTGAATACCTATGACACGTTGGCGGTAGCCAAATATTGGAAAGCAGAAGTGTGTTTTTGTATAGACAGAGAAGGCAAGCTGACTGTTGGACAAGAAGGACCCGACTGTGCCAACGGAAAGTTTCTGGACATAGATGTAGCCAAATTGATGGGGGTAGAGAGCGAAGATTGTTTTTGCTGTTAACTGCTTTCCGGCAGGGAAAGCGGATTTAAAAACCCCCGCCTTTGGGCGGGGGTTTTCTATCAATCGTGCAGGAAGCTCTTTCCGGTTAACAGGGGGGGCAAGCCCAAATAATCGGCGGCGGTTTGTCCCAAGTCGGCGTAACTTTCTCTGGCTCCGATAAAAGCCGGTTTTACGTTTTTCCCAAACATCAGTACAGGCACGTGTTCGCGGGTATGGTCGGTGCCTTTGTAGGTGGGGTCGCAGCCATGGTCGGCCGTAATAAAGACGATATCGTCTTCTTTTAAGATGGCGGCCAATTCCGGCAGGCGGGAATCAAAATATTCCAATCCCTGCGCATAGCCTTCCACGTCGCGGCGGTGTCCCCACGTCATGTCAAAATCTACAAAGTTCGTGAAAATAATGCTGTGGTCCGGCGCGGTTTTCACTTCTTGCAGCGTGACATTCCACAGCTCTTCCAATCCAGACGCTTTTACCGCGCGCGTAATGCCGCTTTGGGCAAAAATATCGGCTATTTTGCCAACGGAAATCACATTCCCGCCGGCATTTTTCATTACATCTAGCAACGTCTCATGCGGCGGCGTGACCGAATAGTCGTGGCGGTTTTTTGTGCGCTTGAATTCTCCTTTTTTCTCCCCGGTAAAAGGCCGCGCAATAACCCGCGCGATATTGTAGGGCTTTAACTGTTTAAAAGCAATTTCGCACACTTTGTACAGACGTTCCAATCCGAAATGCTCTTCATGGGCGGCAATTTGGAACACGCTGTCGGCGGAAGTGTAACAAATGGGCTTGCCGGTTTTTAGGTGTTCTTCGCCTAATTCTTCAATAATTACCGTTCCGGAAGCGGCTTTGTTGCCCAAAATGCCGGGCAGGCCGGCCTCTTGGCAAATTTTCTCTATCAGCTCCGACGGAAACGATGGATAATCCGGTTTAAAATATCCCCAATCAAACGTCACCGGCACGCCGGCCATTTCCCAATGGCCGGAGGAGGTGTCCTTGCCTTTGCTGACTTCTTTCATATAACCGTATTTAGATGGCAGCTGCAGCGCGGGCTGCGGTTGTTCTCCGGCGGATACGGGCTTGCCGGTGGAAGCTTGCGCCGCTTTAAATAAACCTAGAGAGGCTAAGTTGGGCAGTTTGATGCCGCCGCGCTGTTGGGCAATATGGCCCAGCGTGTCGGCACCTTGGTCAGAAAATTGGCCGGCGTCTTCTGCTCCTCCTATTCCAAAAGAATCCATCATTAAAATTATTACTCTTCCTTTCTGAGACATAAGCGCTCCTTTATTATACGGCCCGTTTTTGTTTTGTCATGCAGCCCCGGCAGGGGTATTTCCTCTACTCTAGCAAATTAATCCTCTTGTTCCAAGTCTTCAAATTCCGTACGCGCGCCTAAAAAAATCTGTATAATGGTCATAGGGTAATTTAAAAGCGGAGGAGTACATGAAAAAATTTTTGATAGCGTATGTTTCAGCAGTTTTGGTTTGCTCCGGCACTATGCTTTGGGCCGGTACCGGCGGCAGTGGAAATTATAATGTGTCCGAACGGGTGTATAACGAAATTATTCGGGCAAATTATGAAGACAATGAAGAAGGGGAAATAGACAGCTACCTCAATAAACTTACTATCAGCGCAGGTACGTTTAACGGCAATATCATTACCGGAGAAAGTGAAAACGGCGACGCTTATCAAAATGAACTTACGGTCAGCGGGGGCACCATTAACTCCGCCCACCTCAAAGCCGGTGTGTCGCAAAGTGCCGCCGCTGATGACAATACCTTGATTGTGCGCAATGTGACCTTGCAGTCCAATATCGTAGCGGGGGAAGGCGCCGTAGGTGCCAATGATAATACGGCTACATTGGAAAATACGACTGTTAATTTTAACAGTGCGGCAGGCAATCAAGTGATAGCCGGCAAAGGATATTCCGGCACGGTGGAGTATAACAATCTAAATATTACTTCGGGCTCTGTGCTGGATACAGACGCGGCGGCCGGTTTCAGCGCAGGCACGGCCAGCGTGGCATATAATACCCTTACCGTTTCCGGCGCAAGCTCTATCAAAAACTCTGCTCTGTTCAACACGGTCATGGGTGGATATTCTGCCGAAGGCGATGTGTATCATAATCAAATCACGCTCCAAGACGCTTCCTCCGTGGAGGCGGATCTCTATGGCGGTTACAGCGATACTTCTGTGGCGGAATATAACTTGGTGTTGGTAAACCAGGCTGATGTTTCCGGCGCCGTTTATGGCGGTTATAGTGCGGCTGGTTCACAAGTTTATGGCAACGAAGTCCGTTTGAACGGCGGCACGGCCAGCGGGTTGGTAGCGGGCGGCTGGATTGAAGGCACAGGAAATGCTTTGAATAATAAGGTAACTGTTACTTCCGCTTCCGGCTTGACGGGCAGCAGTGTCGTGTATGGCGGTTATGCAGAGCAAGGAGAAGCGGCTAAAAACCAGGTGAAGTTGAGCAGTGAGCAAACCGGTTCGGAAGTGTATGGGGGGTATGCCAAACAGGGGAATGTTTCGTCCAATACTCTTTCGGTCAGCGGGGCTCAAGCCGGCGGAGCCGTGTTGGCAGGCGGTTGGGCGAACGCGGCGGAAGCTTCCGGAAATACTTTATCTGTGTCTGATTCCGCGTTTACTGTTTCCGGCGGACTGTACGGCGGTTACGGCGCTGCTTCAGCCACGGGGAACGTTTTGTCTGTAGCCAATGCGGATTTGACGAGTGCTTTGTATGGCGGTTATTCCCAAACCGGCGCGGCGACCGGAAATACATTTTCCGCTTCCGGGAGTACACTGACCGGCAACGTATATGGCGGATATGCCGCCGGCGGGGAAGCTTCCGGCAATACAGTTACATTGGATAATGTGACGGTAAACGGCGATGTGTATGCCGGTTATACAACGGCGGGCGCGGCGACGAACAACAATACCTTGGTCCTCTCCGGCGCGACTCAAATTACGGGCAATTTCTATGGCGGAAACGGCTCGACGGCTACCGGAAACGCCCTTTTATTAAACAGCTATACCGGGACAATAGGCACGCTGAATAATTTTGATTCCGTGACATTGCGCGGCTTGGACAGCCAGGTGACTTTTACGGAAGATGTGCAAAATGTACAAGTCGTCTTGTATGGCAAACCTTCGGAAGTTGTGCAGACGCTGGCCTATACGCCCGGAAATTCTTCTTTTGCTTTAAGCCATGATGCGCTGGGAGCATATTCGTATGTTTTGCAGCGCGTAAGCCAGGACGGTCAAATCAGTTGGAATGTAGTGGGCAGCTATCAAAATAACTTGGCTAAACCTTATGCCCAAGCTCAGCTGGCTTATTTAACATTGGCGGCACAGGGAGAAGAAATGCTTTCTTCCGTTTTTGATCGCTCATTGCAGTTAAATGAAACCAATGACACGTTTGCCAATTTGCAATATTATGATAATTCCTATGATACGGGAAGCAGCTTTGATATGCAGAGCTTTGCCTTTCAGGCGGGGCGCTGGTTTAAAGCGGGTGAAAACGTGTGGGGCTTGTTTGCTCAGTATGGGCATGGACATTATTCCACCGATCCCGTAAAAGCCGTCGGCGATGCGGACACGTTCGCTCTGGGCGGATTTGTGTTGCTGCCTTACAGCGATCAAGGCCGCTTTGAAGCGACGCTGCGTGCGGGATATCAGCAAGGGGATTTCAGCTCAGGAGCCAATTCTTCTGATTTTGACCAAAAGTCTTTTTACGGCGGTTTGTCGGCGGGGTTGGTGCAGAATATATCTTCCCTGCAATTATACGGGAAAATGCAATGGCTGTATTTGATGGGAGATGATGTAAAAGACAATTTGGGCCAGCAACTGGAATTTAAAGATACGCAAAGTGTAATCGGGCGTTTTGGCGCGCGGTTGGACTTGGGTACTTGGGGCAAACGCTACAAACCTTATTTGGGAGTAAGCGGCATTTATGAATTAGACGCTGACAGCAATGTGCGTGTAGACGGCCACCGCGTTAACGATGCAGATTTGGCTGGATTGACGGGACAGGCGGAAATCGGTGTAGCATATGAAAATGAGGAAGCTATGATGCCGATGAAATCCAGTCTCTCTGTGTTTGGTCTGGCTGGGCAGACGCAGGGGTGGGGCGCCAATGTGCGTTTAGCTTTTTCTTTCTGAGATAACAAATATCTTCTAACCCCGGCTTTTTTAGGCCGGGGTTTTTTAATGATATATAAGCGGTGGAAAAGATTACCTTATTTTTGGCTTTTCGTGTGTCTGCGATTCTGCTAAACTATATACAAAGATAAAGTTTTGCCGGAGGGGAAAATGAATAAGGCGTATGAAACGATGCGGAGTTTTTGGTTAGACGTAACGAATTTGCAGCATAAGAAAGAGGTTCCTCTTTTGTCCGAGCGTAAAATTTGTGTAGCCGGCGTGGAAATGGCGGCGCGGGATACGCAGGGCGGAATAAAAAATTTGATGATAGCTGCTTCTTCTTTGGGCAATGCCAGCGTTTATTTTGAGAATAACAGCGCCAGCGGATTGGGCGGATTTACAGGCGGTGCCTCCAGTGGAGTGATAAGAGAAAAGGCGTTGCGTCTTATGCAAGCGGCTGCGGCAGTGGCCGATAAATTGCCTGCGGTAACTGCCCTGGCGCCTCAGACAGATCCGGAATATGTAACCTTGTTTGCCGTATCGGGAGATGGACAAATTTACGCGCAGCCGCTGCCCGAAAATCAAGCCCGACAGCATGAAAATGAGTTGTATGCCTTTTTTGCTTATACGCAGCAGTTGTTGGGAGCCTTCCGGGCGGAACAGGAAAAAGCGCAGCAAGATGCAAAAACGCAGCAACCCGCACAAACTCCGTCTGCAAAGACGGAAGCCCAGCCTTTGGGCGATGGGGAGAAAAAAGATTAATTTATTGGCTAAATATGTATAAAACTACTGGTTTTAAACGGGCTTTTGTATTAATATTGGTGTCTGCTGTTTTGGTGGCGGCCGGTTCCGTTTGGTATTGGAAACAAGTGACGCAAAAACTTTCTCAAGACGCCCGGGAAACTATTATTAGCGCCAGCCGGGAACTGGCGGAAAATTTTGATCGGTTGCTGGGCACGGAATTCCAAGTGCTTTCTTCTATAGCGGTTTCTTTGGATCAGCCGGGCGCTTTGAAAGACCAGCAGAAGCTGATGAATTATTTGGCCCGCCAGAACAAACGCAATGCCTTTACGCTGACCGGGTACCAAGACGCCCAGGGGCGGGCCATTTTTTCTGACGGGCATGTGTTGCAGGATTTTCTTTCTGCCCAAGCAGTAGAAGAAGTTTATGCCCGCGGACATTATATTTCAGACCGGCGCAAAGGACCTTTCAGCGGACAAGATATTTTGGTGTTTGCCGTACCTATGCCGGCCCAACAAGGGCAAAAGCAGAACGGGGTTGTTTTTGCCACACAGACTATTGCGTTTTATTCTCAAGCCTTAGCCGCCAATGCGTTGCATGGAGAAGGGCTTTCTTTTGTATTAAGTCGTGATGGGAATATTATTATTGCTTATCCCCGCGCCGTGTATGACAATCTATTTGTCGCGGGAGAACACTCCTCTTTTGACCGGGGTCGCTCTGCGCTGCGTCTGCAACAGGAGCTGAGCCGCGGCGAAAGCGGTTGGACCGGTTATACGCTAAGAGGCCAACATCGCTTCGCTTCTTATTATCCATTGGACTACAATGATTGGTATGCTTTTGCCGTATTGCCCACAAAATCAGTGGCGGACCGAGCGCAGACTTTAGTGTTGTTGTCGCTGGTGTTGTGCTTGTCCATTATCGCTATTTTGGGGGTTTTGTTGCTGTTTATTCTCCGTATGCAAAGCCAAAGCAGCCGGGCTTTGTACCGTATGGGTTTTGTGGACCCGGTGACGGAGGCGGACAATTTGAACGCTTTCCGCTTTAAATTTCCCCGTGCAGCCAAAGCTTTTAAGGAGAAAAATTTACCCTATGCGTTTGTAATGGTAAATATTAATCGGTTTAAAGCGCTAAATGATATTTATGGTTTTGAGCAAGGGGACCAGGTGCTGAAACAGGTGTGTGGGGCTTTGCAAGGGTGTCTGCGGGAAGGAGAATTGCTGTGCCGTTCTTCTGCTGATATTTTCTTGTTGTTGTTGGCCTGTCCGGACCGCGCCGAGCTGGGAAAACGCGTAGATGAGGTGGCATTGCGTGCGGGGCGCTATTGCCAAAACAGCGGAGAATGCCTTCCTCTGTCTCTGACGTGCGGTATTTATTTGATTGATGAGGAAGTGCCTTTTTATATTATGATGGACAGGGCCAATCTGGCGTGGGCTTCGGCTAAACAGCATGCCGGGCAGACTTGTGCTTTTTATGATGAACAATCCCGGCGGCAAATTGTAACAGAAAAACGCATTGAAAGCAGTATGGACCAAGCGCTGCGCGACGGAGAATTTAAAATCTATTTGCAGCCCAAATGTGATTTTAAAACAGGCCGTACTTGCAGCGCGGAAGCCTTGGTGCGCTGGCTGCAGCCGCAGAAGGGCATGATCCCGCCGGATCAATTTATTCCGGTGTTTGAGAAAAACGGCTTTGTGCTGAAATTGGATATGTTTATGTTGGAAGAGACTCTGCGCTTGCTCAAACGTTGGAAAGAGGAAGGCAAGCCGGTGGTGTCTGTGGGGGTGAATTTTTCTCGGCTGCATTTGCAGGACCCCCGGTTTATAGAGGTGTTAGCGCAAACAGCGGATAAATATGGCGTGGAACACCGCCTGCTGGAAGTGGAGCTGACGGAGAGTGTGGTATTTGGGAATGTGGATTTAATGAAACAAGTCATTGACGGTTTACATGAAAAAGGATTTTCCGTGGCGATGGACGATTTTGGTTCGGGGTATTCTTCATTGAATGTGCTGAAGAATTTAGATTTTGATTGTGTCAAACTGGACAAAGAATTCTTGGTGCGCGGGGAAGGAAACCCCCGTATGCGTCAAATTATTTCTGGTTTGGTGCGTATGATCAAAGATTTGGGTTCCGGTGTAGTGGCTGAAGGAGTGGAAACCGCCGAACAAGCAGAATTTTTAAGCCGCATCGGTTGTGATCTGGCGCAAGGATATTTGTTCTCACGGCCCCTACCTCCTCAAGAATTTGAGCAGCGTTTGCTAGACGAGCGGGATAAAAAATAAATCCAGAGCAGGCCTTGTCAAAATCCGTTTTGCTGTTTTGTGTAATGCCAACGGAAGATCCCCAATATCCACCAATTGGGGAAATGGGTACGCAATGCGGCCCCAAAAACGCCTATTCCGCAGCATGTCGTGGCCGAAGTAGATATATTTCCAGTCTTGAAAGTCCGCCAGATTGTGCTTTGAAGAGCCTAGCTGTTTCTGGAAACGTTTGCCGTGTCGGGCATAAGACGACTTGCAGTCTCTGCGGCAGCCGACTGCCATATGATGGAACAGCGGCAAGAGCAAGCGCTGGCGGATATTTCCCATTGTGTCGCTTAGCCGTATCATTTGATTGGGCCTTGGCTTGTTTTTGAACAGAGAGTCTGCATTACTAACGCCCCGTGTTAGCGGGGCGTTATGTTCTCCAAAGCAGCTGAGGAAACAAAGCCACAGCTTAAAAAGCAAGTTCCTGAATATTTTCTCCTTGTAAATCCAATGCCAGCGCTTGGTAAACTACGTTAGAAAAATCTATTTTGCTTAAATCAATTTTTCGGATTTGGCTGTTTTTCATGGTGCGGTAATAAAATGCCGGGTGCGTCATATCCGTGACGGTAGTCCATTGGGTGGCGCTGGGCAGGCCGCTGGTTTTTTCTCCAGGTGCAAATTCAACGCCGATAGGCAAATCAAAGTTATTCAAAATGTGAAAAGCTTGCAGCATGCCGGTTTGTGCGTCGGCGGCTTGGGGAGCTGTTTGCACATAAAAGAAAGCGCGTACAAACCGGGCCGGCGGAGTAATATCTCCCGGCAGGCCCGTCATGCCGGCTCCCATGCCGAAGGCTTTCAATTCAGTATGGCCAAAAGTGGCGGCAGGCACTGGCCCGGGCAGCATATGGACATAGTTGTTAAGGTTGGTAACCTGCCAGGGAAAAGAAGGAGAATTGGTCAGTACGCCTACGGTATTTTCATAAATATGCCTTTCGCCATTGTTTTCTATTTCCAATACAATACTGCGGCCGGAAGCGTCTGAAATACGCCAATGCCCCGTTGGAGCGCTTTGCCCTTCTTCGGGTGGATAAATGGGCACAATCTCTATTCTTTTAAGTCCTTTGATTACTTCATCTACAGTGGAGAAATTGGTCAGCATCCAGCGTACTAAGTCCATATCGCCTACGGACTTCTTGGCTTTTTTGGAGTTGTAAGGAGACAAACTGCCATAACCGGAAAAATAGAATATACCGGCGGCTAATCCTTTTTCGTTTACCCCTTCTCCGATAAATCCGTCATCTACGACACTGATGCCTACGGCCCCGTAGCGGTTGGCCCAGGCCAGGCCATTTTTCCCGCCTTGGGTGAGTGAAATATTTTTTTGGCCGCGCGGCAAAACAATCAGTTTGCTGTTTAGATTATATCCACCCCATTCTATGGTGCGCGCTTGCAGCCGGCTGCCGTCTTGGGTGCTGAAAGCAATACCCGTACAGGCCGAAACAGGCATATGTATAGACAGCAAACAGACGGACAGAAACAAACAACAAGTTATTTTCCTCATAATCCCTCCTTTTGGAATATGGTCTTATTATAGATAAAAAATAGCCTGCGGGCTTAGTTAGTTTTAGGTTAGCGGTTGAATCGGCAAGTATAGGTTTGTCTCTGTCATGGGAAAGACGGACAAAAAGCGGGAAATAGCTTCAGCTGTGGGCAAAAGAGATTGTACTGTTGGAAAAAGTGAGGCGGTGGAGCACTGACAAGATGAAAGCAAAAATGGTAATCTAAATACGAAGAAAACGGCTTGCACAATATAAGGCAGCGGCACTTTGACGGGCAGTTTGTCCCCGGTGCGGCCGGCGGCTGGATTTTAATAGACAAGCGCTTTTGTCCGACGGTAAAATAAGGCGGAGTGTGTATTTATGAAAATTTTTCTTATTTGTTTGGCCTTGGGATTGGTGTGGGTTGTTTTGTCGGTAGTGCGGGCTCTGTGTTATTATTTCCGGGCCAAGAAGCCGCCGGTGGTGATATTCCCGGAAGATTTTGGCCTGGTGAAAGAAGATATACGGGTGCCTGTGCCCGGAAAAGGTGAAATATCCGGCTGGTTTATTGCCAATCCAAACAGTACAAAGACTATTGTGCTGGCGCATGGCTTTTCTATGAATAAAGGGGATATCTTGCGCCGAACGCATTTCTTGGCCAAGGACTATAATCTTTGTTATTTTGATTTTTTGGGCTCCGGAGAAAGTACCGGCCGCACAGATGTGGGATATTCCGAGCCCGGTGATATAGAGGCGGTGATGCGTTTTATCCGGCAGACTAAACCAGCTTCTTCGCAAAAGATGGCGCTTTACGGCTTGAGCCAAGGCGCAGGCGCTGCCGTGCGTTACGCTTCCACTCAGCAGGGGGTATCCTGTGTTATATTGGAAGCGGTTTATTTTTCCTTTAAAGATATTGCCCGGCGCTGGATTTGGAAACGCCGCAAAACGCCGTATTTTCCGCTGGTTTATTCCTACTTATTGTTCAAAGATATTAAGCTGCATTGCCGTTTAGATGACTTGTCCCCCAAAAATACGGCTCCCGGCGTAACGGCGCCCACCTTGCTGATACATGGAGCAAAGGACACGATTTCTCCTTTTGCCAATGCAGAAAAAGTATATGCTTTGTTGTCCGGTCCGAAAGAATTGTGGGCGGTTGCCCAGGCCGGACATACCAGCTGCGCCAAAGAAGCGGCGGCGGCCTATGCCGATAAAATAAATCACTTTTTAAGCACGTATTTTTAATGCGGTCCTATGTCTGCTGCGGCTGAGGAATAACTGCCCGGGATATGGCCGCTCAGAGATAACCGCGGGATATGTACGCTCAAAAGAGCGGCTCCGTTCTGCTTTTTTTCAAACCTGTTTCATATAGCGCCAAATAATCCGTCAAATAAAGCAGTCTTTTTTTATGTGCAAACTGGCGGCAACCGCCATATAGATCAAACCGTCGGTTTATATGTCTCATGTCGGGAGCGGGAAGAATGTCTTTTTATAAGGCGCAGTTTATTCCTTTCAGCCACAGAAATATGGGAATTTATTGAAAGAAATAGACTAGGGGGTCATGCGTGGGAGAAGCGCCCAGTCTTTTGCAAAAGCTGCCGCCTCTGTTGCCGCCGGCAGGGGGCTGCTGTTGCGCAGGGGGGAGCATTTTGCATTCATAAAAAGTTTGTGCCGGAAGGTCTCCTCCTTCGTAATGACGGACAGAATAGTAAGCCGGAAGCGTGCGGTCCGGGGCGTAAAGCTGGATTTGCACGAAGGAAGGAATTTGTGAATTTTGTTCGTTATAAACCGTTACGAGAATGCGGTCTCCCTTTTCTGTCAGCGCGTCATAAGTGTCTGGCTCTGTGATTTTTTGCCCGTCTTTGTACGCGTATGTTCCCTGCCGTTGTTTTTTCTCCAGCAAACGGGGCAGAGAGATGTCCAATTTATTAAGATGAGCGGAAAAGGAGCCGTGTTTTTGATAGTAAACTTTTTCTGCCTGCAGAATAGAGTCAGCCATATTTTGAAGGTTTCTGTAATAAGTATTTTGCGTATGTATATCGCACATAATCCAACCCACCGTTACCAAAAACAAAATGAGCACAAAAATCGCTATTTTCGGATAACGAAACCATAATTGCAGCCCCCAGCTAATGCCTATTACTTGTCCGTTCATCTTGGTCTCCTTTTGCTATATAGTATATCTTTTTAAACGACAAGGCTATAAGCATAGAAAGCCAGAGCTGTATTTGGAGAAGAAAGCGGCGAACGCAATCACAGCAAACTGGAGGGGAGGAACAGCCCAATTTGCTAAGAAAAGGAAGGCGCCGCTTGTTGGTTGCGCCCAAGAGTTTTTGTTATAATAAAAATCATTTGTTTGGTGGAGGGTATTATGCGGGCGCTGAAAAGATTCTTTAATCCAGATAATTTTGAGTCTGGGGCTGGTGTGGCTTTGTTGCTTTCATTCTGTTTAATCTTTGTGGCAGAATGGATTTCTGTTTCTTTTTGGGGAAAAGGGCCTTCTGCTGCGGTCAACGAAGGACTTTTGATCCTTCTTCGTTTTGTTGTCGGTGGAGTGGCTTTTGGTTTGGTGGTAGGTATCCTTAACCCCATATGCTTATGTATGCTACTCTTTCCTTATTTCGGTCTTATAGTTCAGGCCTGGTTTACTGGCGTAATGATTGTTTCTGTAGTGTTGTCAGGACTGCTGGGGATAGCGGTTGGCGCACTTAAAAGCATATCTGTGGCATTGGATACGAGTGTGCCTGTTTGGCAAGTTATTGTGCTGGTAGCGGTGCCGGTTGTGCTTGTGGTGGCGGGGTGGTGTCTGGTGGCGGTGTTAGCTTCCGCTGGAGATCTGCGTCAGAATTTCAAAGCTTATCGTGAGGAGAAAAAATGCCGTCGATATTTAATTCCAGCGATTGAACAAGGAAACGCGGAGAACCTAAAGAAAGTATGTCAGCAACATAAATTTAATTTACAGAGAGAGTATCAATTTTCTCTTTTATCTCAGAAAACAATAAACTCTTATCCTTTATTCTTTGCAGCATATTATGCGCAAACGCATCAGCAGGCGCGGGCTGAGGCTCTTGCTATGGTTAATGTATTAAAAGAGGTGGGGGCCGTTGAAGGGGATTGCTTATCTCGGGCAATAAAGGACAAATATTCTGAAGCTTCAGCCGTTTTATTGGAGGCGGGAGCTGATGTGAACGTGCAGAACAGAGACGGCGAGACGGCTTTGATGCTGGCTATCGAGAATGGTGATCAAGAGGCTGTGCGGAAGCTCATAGAGGCGGGAGCCGATGTGAACGTGCAGAACAGCTGGGACAAGACGGCTTTGATACTGGCTGCTAAGAAGGGCGATCGATGGTCTTTGCAGAAGCTCATAGAGGCAGGAGCCGATGTGAACGTGCAGAACAGAGACGGCGAGACGGCTTTGATGCTGGCTGTCAAGAGAGGTGATCAAGAGGCTGTGCGGAAGCTCATAGAGGCGGGAGCCGATGTGAACGTGCAGGATAGAAGTGGCAATACGGCCTTGATGATGGTTGCTAAGAATGGTGATCAAGAGGCTGTGCAGAAGCTCATAGAGGAGGGAGCGGATGTGAACCTGCAGGACAGACACGGCTATACGGCTTTGATAAATGCTGTCAAGAATGGTGATCAAGAGGCTGTGCAGAAGCTTATAGAGGCGGGGGCTGATGTGAACCTGCCAGATACAGAAGGCGGGACTGCTTTGATGAGTGCTGCCTACGGAGGTAATACGGAGGCTGTGCGGAAGCTCATAGAGTTCGGAGCGGATGTGAACCTGCAGAACATAGACGGCAATACGGCTTTGATGTTGGCTGCAAATAGAGAGAACGCAGCTGCTGTAAAAGTATTGCTGGCCGCGGGGGCAGACGTAAATGTGGCTAATAAGAAGAAAGAAACGGCCTGGATTTTGGCCGAGAAGAGATATGATTCGGAGATTGTAGAGCTGTTAAAAGCTGCCGGCGCAAAATAAGTTTCGCCGTCATTTTGTCAATTCCCTCGCATTGTAGTTATGCGGGGGAATTTTAATTAGTAGTATCATGGGTGAGAAAACAGTCAGGCGCGCGACGTGCTTGGGGAAATGTTTTTCTTTCGGCTATTGCGGCGGAGGGCGGTGCAGCAAGAAAGCCGCCAAACGAGGCCTCCCAATCAAAAGCGATGTTTTCTTCGTCTGTTCTTGTAAGATGGGGCGTTTATAGACTCTGAAAATCTGCGCCGCTATATCTTTATGGGATAATTAGAAGACTAGGCTGCCTTTGTCGTTCCAGAGGGAATAGAGCTTGCAGTCGGGTCTTAAAATCAAGTATTTCATTTCTTCTTTTAAGGCGGTGGACATACAGTCGTCATCTACTACTACAGACATTTCTTTCACCGAATAAAGAGTTTGTCCGTATTCCATAATGCGCAGCGGGCGGCCGTTTGTTTTGATGAAAGATTTGATGGACTGCAATAATTCTTTAGAGGCGGCATGTTCTTTTATCCAATTGTCCTGCGGCGTGCCCGTACCGGAACTATAAAGCTCCCTAAAAGTGATTTGATTGGCTCCGAGCTCTTTGGCATAGTCAAAGATTTCTTCTGCACTTCTGTTATTATATGTGTCCGTCATATTTAAGGAAAGACGCAGATTGAAATCATATCTTTTGATTTCACTGCACAAGTGCGCAATATGCACGGTTAATTGTTGGGGCGTGCCATTGATGCGGGCATTTTGTTCGTCATTAAATAAGTCTGATATGGAAAGAGCAATGGTGTTGATTCCTACATGATTGCGCATAAAACGCAGGTATTCGTCATCTATTAATACCCCCGTTGTTTGTATGTCTATTTTGCGGAAAGGCTTGGAGAGATGATTGTTGATAGTGCCGAAATGCTTTAGAAATTCCCGGTTTTGCTGTGGCTCACTGTTGCCGGTCAAGATTACCGTATTGCAGCCGTTATCCCGGGCAAATTCCAATCTTTTGATATAATCTTTCTCGTATAAGTCATAGAAGCGGTCATTGCCTTCTTTTTGGTTGGGATAGTCTTCCGTGTGCATTTTAGAAACACAGAATGCACAGTTGTTGACGCAGTTTTTGTTCGGCACGACAATAGATAAACTTTGTATTTTCATTTTCTATTCCCTGTTGTTTCTCCGATTTCCCTTTTTGTGTGCTTTTTTATTCTGGAGATTTTAAGGTTGAGCGTCTATATTGTAGCAAAATATGCAGGGCTACTTTTCTGCTAAAATAAATACAGATACCCCTCACCAAACGAACCAATAGGAGGCAATAGAACTATGCAATTAAGTAAAGAAGATTTTCTTAAGGGGCAGATCCGGCTTTTGGAATTGCCGCCCGAACTACAGTTTTCCGCTTTGCCACAGTGTTTTGAAAATTTTACGGAAGTGGGGTACTTAGACAGCTTGGTTCAAATCATGGCTGGGAATCTGTCCGATCAACAGCAAGAAGGCCTGCTCTCTTTACTGCCGTATTTCCAAGCGGCTTGGGAGTTGGCCGGGGCAGATGCTTTTATCAAACAGGCTATACAGGGAAATGGACATTATATACAAGCGCATTTGCCAGATGTTTCCCCTGCGGCTAAGGTGGGGGCTTTTATTCAATCCCCCAAGTCGAATATTTGCCAAAAATTATTATCAGCCGGAGTGGATATTAACAGCTGTATGGGATACGGGACCTACGACCGGGAATTTGGCATAACCTCTTTTACATTATATACGGCTTTGTGGAAAGCTTGCCAAGAAGGACAGAAGGACAAAACAGCTTGGCTGATAGAACAAGGAGCTAATGTGCGCCTCGGTTTATATACGGCAGATTATACGGGGCGTTATCGCCAAACCCCAGCCATAGCGGCTATAGAGGCGGATTCGGCAGATTGCCTGCAAATGCTGCTGCGTACGGGAGCTTTTCAGAATGATTTGCCGGAACTGTTTAAGGAAGCCGTCTCAGAAGGGAAGTTTCGTACGGCCAAGCTGCTGCTGACGACAGCTCATATTCCCGTTACCCAAGAGATTTTACAAACCGCCATAGACAGCCGCAACAGCCAGCTGGTGTATTTGCTGTTGCACAACGGGGTACGGGCGGACCAAGAATTGCTGTTTTATGCAGTCAAAGAATCCAATGCCGCAGTGGTGGATACGTTGCTGCAGCATTTGCATTATGATGTGAACCGACCGGATACACAGGGGCGGACTTTGTTGTTTCTCGCCGCACAATTATTGGATAAAAAAATGTGTGTTTTTCTGTTAAAAAAGGGCGCTTCCACTGCGCTGCGGGATAAGGAAGGAAGAACGGTTTGGGATTATATAAAAACAGCCCCCTGTGAGAGTGGATACCAGCGGGAATTTGTCTCTTTTTTGCAACAGGCGGCAAGAGAAAGTTCCTCCCTGGGAGTATAGAAGATTTGCTCCCATGAAGCGCAATAAAAAACAATTCTCCGTGCTTGCTGTTTAAATTCCGGGATAAACGATGTTTAAGACGCTTCTTGATTGGCGCCGCCAATAAAAAAGGCGTCTGCTGGAGCTGCTAGATGAAAATGAAAGTAAAACTAAATTCATCTGCCCAGTTCCCCAGGGGGATATATGTGTCTTCTTTACGCTATCACTCCTATATTCGGGGTATAAAAGGTCGACGTATCCTTGCTTTTCAAAATCCATAGGACAGTTAGTTTTAAAACTCTTTAACCTGTAATTGAGGGTATGTGTCTAGTTTCGCTCCTATGCAACAATCGTTTGCGTTGGCTTTTGCGGTCCTCTTGAAAGTGAAGAATGAACTCCCCCGCCCAAGTGTCTGTATTTACCAAAACCTCTTGCTAGAAAAGCGGATGATAGTGCGGGGAAATAAGGGGCCTGTACTGGACTCTAAGAAAAACTTGGCTTCTTGCTGGAAGGCCGGCTGTCCCGGAAGAACTTGTTGAGAAGCGGCGTCGGACAGTGAGGGAAAATTTAACCGGTTTGTTTCGTTTATTTTTATTAACGTATGGCGGGCTTTTTGCCGCGGTTGAAAAGAGCGGGCCAAAACGGAAAATTCCTCCAGTTTGCAGCGGCGCAATGCCCAATAGAGGGGTAGAAAATGTCCAGACTGTAATTTTGATCGTTTGTTAAGGCAGAAACCGCCGGATTTTATTGTGCAGAGGGTTGGTTTAGAACCTTTTTCGTTTCCGCTTTTTATATGATACAATAAACTATGATTTCTGTATACCAACTTAAGCCTGCGTTTCAGCGGCTTTTGCGCCCAATAGTAGGTTTTCTGGCAGCCCACCATATTTCTGCCAACCAAGTTACTCTATCCGCGTTTTTCCTTTCCTGCTTGGTGGGGGCGGTTGTGGGTTACGCCGCGCCGACTCATCAGATTGTATATTTGATAATGCCGCTGTTTCTTTTTGTTCGCATGGCTTTAAATGCATTTGACGGAATGCTTGCCCGGGAATACAACCAACAAACCCGTTTGGGAGCCATCTTAAATGAGATGGGGGATATCTTGTCCGATTTAGTATTATACATTCCGTTTTTGTATGTGCGCCATATGAGCGCATGGACAATTTTATTCTTTAGTATTTTGTTAATCTTAACCGAAACTGCCGGGATTATGGGGCTGCAAGTACAGGCTTCCCGCCGTTATGACGGACCTATGGGAAAAAGCGACAGGGCTTTTTGGCTGGGACTTTTGGGCTTGCTGGCGGCCTTTAATTGGCCTTCCGTAATGGTGACAGAATGCTTTGTCGGCGTGATAAATTTGCTTATGTTATATACTGTGTGGAATCGCTTTTCCCGTGCATTAGGAGAAAATAAATGAGTGCAAATCGTCAATCTCAGGAGTGCTTTTTCCAAGCCTCTGATGGAAAGCAAATTTTTTATCGGATGTGGCCGGGCACCGGGCCGACGGAGAATGCGGCTAAATGTTTTCTGCTTCTGCACCGGGGACATGAACATAGTGCTCGTTTGCAGCATATTGTAGATGAATTGAATATGCCGGATGTGCCGATGTTCTCATTTGACGCGCGCGGTCATGGCCGAACGGAAGGCCCTCGCGGTTATAGTCCGTCGGTAGCGCGCTCGGTCCAAGATATAGACGATTTTGTGACATATATTTCGCAGACGTACCATATTTCGCCCCAAAATATTTTAGTTATTGCCCAAAGCATCAGTGCTGTATATGCTGCGGCTTGGGCGCACGATTATGCCCCCAAAATCCGCGGTTTGATTTTGGCTTCGCCGGCTTTAAGCATCAAATTGTATGTTCCTTTTGCATGTGCTGGCATGACGTTGCTGCAGAAAATTTTAGGGCGCTCTTTCTATATTTCTTCTTATGTAAACGCCAATTTCTTGACGCACGATCCGGAGCGGCGTAAATCGTATAATGAGGATCCGCTTATTACCAAAGCCATTGCCAGCCATATGCTGCTGGAATTGGCGCGTTTGGGCAAACGGCTCGTGGCAGACGCACGGGCAATCCGCCTGCCGGTGCAGATGTTTATTTCCGGAAGCGATGTCGTCGTGCATCATCGGCCGCAGCATCAGTTTTATCAAAACTTGGGTTCTTTGATAAAAGAAAAGCATGTGTTGAAAGGCTTCTATCATGATACGCTGGGTGAACAGAACCGTAGCTGCGTATTTGCTCATATGCGCCGTTTTATTGAACGGCTTTATTCCCAGCCCGCCCCCGCGTATCCGGATTATACCCATGCAGATGAATGGGGCGCTACGGCCGACGAATACCGCTACTTGGCTTGTGATTTGCCTTGGTATTCCTTAAAAGGGAACTGGTGGCGTTTGTGCCGGTGTGCTTTTAATACGTTGGGTCAGCTTTCAGACGGCTTGAGGCTGGGCAAACAACAGGGGTTTAATTCCGGAGCTATGCTGGATTATGTCTACCGAAACGAGCCTTCCGGTAAGTTCTTGCTGGGAAAATGGTTTGATACGTGTTATTTGAGGTCAGCCGGTTGGAAAGGCATTCGCCAACGCAAAGTAAATTTGGAAAAAATGATTCAACAAGCCGTTGTCAAATTAAAACAAGAAAATAAATCCGTTCGCATTCTAGACGTTGCCGCCGGGAAAGGCCGGTATATTTTAGATGCCATTTCCAATACGGAAGGGATAGAGTCGGTAACTTTGCGCGATTATCAGCCTCAGAACGTGGAAGCCGGCAAGGCGCTTATCCGCGAGCGGAACTTGCAGCAGAAAGTGACTTTTGAGCAAGGAGACGCTTTTGATGTGGAAAAGACCAGCGCCACTTCGCCGCGGCCTACGTTGGCGGTTGTGTCCGGGTTCTATGAAATTTTTCCGCAAAACGAACCGATTGAAAAATCATTGCGGGGCATTTCCAATGCTATGGAAAAAGACGGTCTGTTGGTATATACGTCTCAACCGTATCACCCGCAGCTGGAGCTGATTGCCCGTACCCTGCGCGATTTGCATTCCCCGGATAAAATGTGGGTGATGCGGGCCCGTACGCAGGGAGAGATGGACTTTCTGGTGGAAAAAGCGGGTTTCGTAAAGGAGCAGCAAGTGATTGATGAAGACGGAATGTTCTCCGTATCTATTGCCCGCAAAAAATGAAACTCAGCCAACGTTTCCCGTTATATAAACACGCCAGCCTCTGTTTAGTGGGGTTGGCGTGTTTTTTCTTTTGGTCATACGGGCTGGCCATTCGTTATACGGCTTCGCTGGAAATTGTCCCCAGTATTCCCTATAGTTGGGAAAAATATATCCCCTTTATCCCGTGGATGATTATCCCCTATTGGAGTATGGATTTATTTTATGGGCTGTCGTTTTTTTTGTGCACCACAAAACGGGAATTGGCTGTCCACGCGGGGAGACTGTTTGCGGCGTCGTGTATTTGCTGTACATATTTTATGGTGTTCCCGTTGGCTTGTTCCGCTGAGATTCCCTTCATTTCCAATTGGTTTTTCCACTTCCTGTTTAAGGGGCTCTCGTTTGTAGATGCCCCATATAATCAGGCTCCTTCGTTGCATATTGTGCTGGCATGGCTGGTGTGGCTGCGCTTTCGGGCGCACACGAAAGGCTGGAAACGGCTGCTGGTGGACAGTTTGTTCCTGTTGATCGGTGTGTCTGTGTTGACATGTTATCAACATCATTTTATTGATGTGGTGTTGGGATTGGCTGTGGGGGTATGTATTTCTTATTTGCTGCCAATGCGCTCATATCCGCGTTTTGCGGGGGAGACAGACCCAAAACGTTGGAAATTGGGAGGATTTTATGTGGCGGGAAGTATTTTGCTGGCGGGCAGTGCATGGTTTCTGGGAGCGTGGGGGTGGTTTCTGTTATGGCCGGCGGCATCTTTATTGGTAGTGGGATTGGGATATTGGATATGGGGGCCGGCGGTTTTCCAAAAAGACGAACAAGGACTCCAAAGCCTTTCGGCGCGTATTTTATTGGCTCCGTACCTTTGGGGGGCGGCGCTCTCACAGCGGTATTTTATGCGTCGTATTCCCGCGGTTTCACAGATAACGGACAGACTGTATGTGGGCCGTTTGCCTTATGCCCGGGAAGCGTGCGCAGAACGTGTAGTGGATCTGACGGCGGAATTTGATTCTTCGGATGTGGCGTATCGTTGTAAAACCGTTTATCCGTGTTTGGATTTGTTGGCCTTGCCGCCGGCACAACTCCAACAGGCTGTGGAATTGTTGAAGACGCAGGTGTCCTTGGGGCCAACCATTGTATGCTGTGCCTTGGGATTATCGCGCAGTGCAGCAGTGGCGGCAGCTTATTTAATGGCCGCAAACAAAGTTCTTTCGGTGCAGGAAGCTGCAGCTTATATCGGCAAAAAGCGGCCGCAAATCATATTTTCCAACTTGCAAATCCAATATTTGTTAGAATGGAAAAAAGATTATATTTATATCAACAAGGAGGAAGAACAGAAGTATGGAAGAAGACTTTAATGCAAAAGATATAGAAACTCCGGTAGCTGGAAAAGTCGTGCAGGCTTTCTTAAGTGTCACCCCTCAGCTGCTGATTGTTTCTTTGGTTGCCTATGCAACGGCGATTATGGGATTTAATTTCTTTTTTAACCCGGAAATCGTGATGGATATCGTTGGGGCTGCTATTTTGGGGCTTGCCTCTTTGATAGGATTGTGGACTATGTTTTTGAGCGTTCATCTGTTTGTGGAAGGGAAATTGTTTGAAGTATTATACGCTCATCCGCAAGAGGAAGAATCTTTTGATAATACTATTCGGTATTTTTGGAAAGCGCATCGTAAAAATCGCTCTTTGGAAAGCCGCTGGGCCGGTACGAAAGCTATTTATTTTAAAGCGGTATCTCTCTGCGTGACGCAGTGGGTGCTGACGCTGATAGGTTTTGCCTTATTGGCGGCGGGCGTTCGTTAATTCTTATCTTGCAATATAAACATTCTTGCAAGGATATCCTTGCAAGAATGTTTGCATATAGGCGTATAGAGCAGATTTATGGGAACTCCTTTCTTTTGGGTCAATAGTGCCCAGTTTTGGGATACTTTTAACAACAATTTTTTTCGGACAGCGCTGACATCGTTTATTATATTTGAAATGTCTTCTTTGGCTCCCACGCTCCGTTCCTCTTTGGCTGCTGTAGCCGTTGCTTTGTTGATGTTGCCTGCTTTTTTAGTTTCCGCCCTGGCGGGAGAATTGGCTGACAAATATCCCAAAGACCGCGTTATTGGGATTATTTGCTTGTGTCAATTTTTCTTTGTGCTCTTGGGTTGTATCGGATTTAAGTGGGCACTTCTTCCCTGTTTATTTGTTGCTTTGTTGGGAATGGGGGCAGGAGGCTCTATGTTAAGCCCGGTCAAATACAGTATTTTGCCGGAAATTTTGCCTTCACATAAATTATTGTTGGCCAATGGATTAATGCAAGCTGCCGTGTATATGGCTATTTTAGGAGGCACAATCCTAGGCGGAATGATTTTTTCTCTTCCATCATATTGCTTATATGGCATTTTGCTGGCTGCCGGTGTGCTGACGTACGTTTGCAGCCTGTTCATTCTTCCGCAAAAGGCAAGCAATCCGCAAGTGCGGGTAGATGTAAACTTCCTGCGCAGTACCTTTAAAAATATGGCGTTTGCGGTTTATGACCGGCATATTTTTATCTGTATTTTGGCGATTTCGTGGTTCTGGGGCATTGGAACGGTTGTCCTTTCCTTGATTCCCACCTTAGTTACTTTTTTAGGAGGGGAAGATTCTCTGTTTACGCTTTTTATTGCGTTGTTTTCGTGCGGAATAGGCGTAGGGTCGCTCCTCTGCCAATTGCTTTTGAGGGGCCATATTTCGGCTAAATATACGCTAATCAGCCTGCTGGGAGTAGTGGTCTGTTTGGGCTATTTGATGTTTTTGTGCCAGTCTGCCCCGTCTGTTCCCGGCAGTCCATTGGGGGTATTTTTGCAAACAAATTATGGTTGGCAAATAGTCTTGGCGTTATTTGTTTTTGCCGTATGCGGTGGAATCTATATTGTACCGTTGGTGAGTTTGTTGCAGATGCTGGCTCCCGCCGATAATCGGGCTCGTATTGTGGCGGCGAATAATATTGTCAATGCACTTTTTATGGTAATAGGAAGTTTGTTTTGTTCTTTTCTGTTATGGAAGCAAATCCCGCTTTGGGTGTTGCTGGGGGTATTGTCTTTGGCGAATATACCGGTTGCCTTCTATATCTTTGCGGCACTGAAAAAAATACGGAGACCAGATGTCCCATAAAATCGCCTGCGGTTTGTTGGTAATGGCCGGATTGCTGGTGGTGGCGGCGTTTCTTGTCCGCATATTGCAGCGCTGCCGGAAAACGCCGGAACTGGAACGGGTATGGCTGCGTGTTAAAAGTTGGGCGTGTATTCTCGTGGTTTTTTCCTCTTTTTTTGTGTTGCCGGTTCCGGGTGTTGTTTTGGTATTTGGTTTGTTGGCGGGGCTGTCCGTTTGGGAAATTGTTTCTTCTTTTTTCTTGTCTCCGCCTTTCTCTGGAAAGGCGGTTTTCCTAGGAATTATCGTATGTGCGCTGTTGTTGATCAGTTGGTTTAGCGGTTATGTAGTGTATAGCAAAAGTCAGGAATTTTTCTTTTTTGCAGCTGTTCTTACGCAATTAAATGATGTGTTTCAATATTTATGGGGAAAAGGTTTGGGCAAACACGCCATTTTGCCGACGATCAGCCCTGCCAAAACCTGGGAAGGCTTTTTGGGTGGAATTGCAACGAGCGCGTGTGTGGCTTATGCGGCCGCGCCGTATTTTGTGGAGATTCGGGGTTGGGCAGCCATTTTGTGTGGGGGAGCTTTGGCTGTGGGAGGTTTTGCTGGAGACGCCACCTTATCTGCTTTGAAACGGCAGCTAAAAATAAAGGATTTTGGCACGTTGCTTCCGGGGCACGGAGGACTTGCTGATCGAATAGACAGTTTATTATATGTATGGCCTGCTTTGGCCATATTTTTATAATACAGCTATTGGGTGAAAAATGAATAGCGGGCAGATAGGGCTAGAGCCAGAAAGCATATAGCAATGTACCGCTGGTGCACAGAGAAACAGTTTTTGGTGGTCCAACCAAGACTTTTTCTAATCTGTGACAAAAAGATTTTGCTTGCCGAAAACATTTACTGCGGTATCTTCCTTAATGTTTTCTATTGATGCTGTTTTACTTTCCTTGGGAGAAACGGCTTTTTGCAAATAGTTCAAAAGGGTGGATGACGAGATTTGAACCCGCGACCTCCGGTTCCACAGACCGGCGCTCTAACCAGCTGAGCTACATCCACCATAAATCAGCTATTACTTTTTTATTTTACTATTTTTAGTTTTCCTAAGGCAAATCAAGTGCTGAAGAAGCCCCTGATATATTTTTAATTGGGGTGGCTTTATTATAATTAAACAGCTAGTTTCCTCTTGGTTTGGATGATTAAGAGGTCGTTTAATTATTACGTTTCTTATATTTGATAAATATTTAAACCTTCATGTTTTGCAACAGGCACGCGCCCTTCTTGTCAGCAGGAACAGCCCCTGTGCGGGGTATCCTGTTTATTCGGATTTTTCGGAAAAAAATTGTTGAGCCGGCACTGCCTTTCCAGCCAGTGGTCCGGTCCACCATGCGGGCCCCAATTGCCGCAACAGGTTGAGTTGTTTTTCCGTTTCCACTCCGTCAAAAACAAGATGTAATTGCAGTTTTTGGGCCATATCTACAAAAGCCTGCAAAATGGGCGGAATTTTGGCGTTGTGTTCTAAATCCCGGATAAATTCGCCTTCCATGATGACCATATCTAGAGGTAGAGTTTGGATTAAGTCTAAAGAAATGGTACCACGGCCAAAATGATTGAGGGCCAATCTAAATCCTTCTTTATGCAGCCGTTCGGCCAGTTGTTTAAGCAGCGGAATATCTGCCGGATCTGTGCGGGGGCTTAATTGCAAAATTAAGTTGGAAGTGGGAATTTCATACTGCCGTGCCAGCTGCAATAATACAGAGGAGAAATAAGGACTGCGCAAACTGGCTGCCGACACGTTTAATGCAATCGGAACGGTTGCTTGTTGCTGGGTTTTCCAGTCTTGGAGAACGCGGCAGGCTTCTTCCGCCATATAGGTATCTAAGCGGGAAATAAACCCATTCTTGGTAAATACGGAAAGGAAGAAATCGGTATCTATGGCAGGTTTATCTTTGGGTGTCCATACCGTATATTCTTTGGCGGCGGCAGGGATTGCTTCCATGGTGAGGATAGGAGACAACAAAAGCGTAAATTCCCGGTTGAACAAAGCATCTTCCATATCATTTTCAATGGTCTGCTCCTGTAAAAGGCGGCTGCGCAGATTGTCATCATAAAATCCAACGATATCATTATAATGGCCTTTGACGGTTCCCCGGGCTAATACTGCGCGCAAAAACAAATCAGCCGGAGATAAGTCTTTGTTGGTTACCGGGCATACGCCGAAAGATAAAATCAGTTGCAGCCGGCCTTGTGTTGCCGGGTGGAAGTTGACGATTTTTTCATTGATTAATTCTAATCGGTTTTTTAATTGTTCCGGGGTTTGTATACGCAGCAGAAGTGCAAAAACGTCTGCTTGTACGCGGCAGAACAATTCGTCTTCTTTTACGTCTTCTTGCAGCACAGAGGCGATATGGCGCAATAAATCATTGGATTGGTTGTAGCCTAAGCGGTCATTTACGACTTTAAATTTATTAATATCAAACACCACAAACGCATACGGATCTTGGCTTTGTGTCAGCAAATCGGCCATTTCTTGCTGTATTTTGACCCAGTTGGGGCGCTGTAAAATGGGGTCTATATAAGCAGCTTGGTACAAAGTGGCGTGATTGCGGTTGCTTTGCCGGTAAATATAGAACAATAGAAATACAAATACAATAAATCCTGTGGCACATAAAATCAGGGAGAGATACAGTAAATTCTTAGTTTTTTGCGTAGCCACTTGTTCCGGCACGACAGATAAGAAATACCAGTCATTGATTCCTACCGGTACATAGCTGATATAGAGCCACCCCTCTCCTTGGCGGTAGAAGCGCAACGTGCCGCTGCGGCCTTCTTGCATATCCTTACGCATAGTTCCTTCTATATCCAGGTTGCGGTTGCGCGCGGATTGGAAAATGTTGCTTACGCTGCGGTCCGCCTGGGCGAATTGGGAGGTGGCTACTTTGTCTCCGTTCGCTTTTACGATGAGTGAATATCCTTTTCCTTGGAAACTGTCGCTTGCAATCAATTTGCCATACATGTCAGTTGGGTGGGCCGCAATTAATACGCCGCGTACTTGTCCGTCAGCCGCCAGCACGGGCACTGAGAGAATGATGGCTGTGCCTTGGTCCACGGTATCTGTTAACGGGTCCGAAATAGCGCTTTTGCCTTCCAGCCCTTGGCGGAAATAATCCCGGTGGGCCAGATTGATTAAGAACCCATCGCTTAAATAGGCCACGCCATTGGGTAATATAAAAGCCATGCGTTTAAATTCATTTTGGCGGGTTTCTTCTGTTAACAATTCGGTCCAGGGTTTGTTATCTAAGGTTTTGTATGTAGAAATAGCCGTAGCGGCGGATTGGAGGGAGCTGACATCGCCTTTAATTTGGGTATTAAGGATACGGACCCCCTGTTGTGCCATTTCATCTAAATAGGAAATCAACTCTGCATGCAAAGAAGCTCTTAGGTGATATACATATAAAAACAGGCCTGCTCCAGACACCAAAATGCAGGCGGATATAATCCATAAAGCGCGGAATACAGATTTGGAAACTTTGACCATTTGGCTACCCCCTAAAACCCTTTTTACAGGATAGCACAAAGAAAAGAATAAGTAAAGAATAGGGAGACTCTTTTTTTCTGATAAAAATAAAATCCGGCTTATTCTTGACTTTTTTTTTGATAAAATCTGTCTATGAGAAGATTTTGTCAAAAAACTATTTTTACCGTAAAAAGACTGCTGGCAGACAAACAAAGATGTTTTAAATTCATTTCTGGCAGCTTTACAAAGTCCTGCCATTATGGACTTGTCAATTGGGCGTGGCGCGGCTTTACGCTGATAGAACTGTTGGTGGTTGTGTTGATTATCGGCATTTTGGCGGCAGTCGCTTTGCCGCAATATCAAGCGGCGGTATTGAAAGCACGCTATGTGCAAATTGTCACGATAGCCAACTCTATCCGCCAGGCTCAGGATCGCTATTATATGGCAAATGGAGTTTATGCTACTGATTTTTCGGAATTAGATGTGGCGCTGGGCGACTGTAAATCTCACGATTATCCGGGGCGGTGTGCATCTTCTACCTATCAATGTTGGATAGAAGACGGGTCTGAGTATAATAGCAGCCGCGGAGTGGCATACTGTATGCTTAATTCGTATCATCTGTATTATTCTGCCTCTCCTTCTTTAGGCTCCCAACGCTATTGCATGGCGCTTAAGAATGATAAAACCGGCAAACAAGTCTGCGCCAGTTTAGGCGGAACTCCCTTATCCGTCGAAGGTGATTTGCAGTATTATGTGCTGCCTTAATATTGGTTGAGTGCATTATTTGTACGTTTCTATACGCTTTTATCTTTAATTTTAACTTTTTATAACCCCTTTCCTTTCATTTCTCAAGCTATTTCTTTAGTGAGCAGATAATTTTTTGTAATACATATGATACAATGGATAACTATATAGGGTGGTGCTTTGCGGCGCAACCGCTAGAAGCTTGTTGTCATTGTGTGGCAAAAATATCCACGGTACTGCCAGATAATGAAAATCTTTTATATTGTGTTGCTACGGAGGAACTCAAAAGGCGACGGTAATAGCTCTATGTGTATCTGGACTTGTATTCTTTGTGTCTTCGTATTTTCTCCAAAAAGAATTGTTTGCCATCTTGCTTAGAATGCTTTTCCGAGCATTTAAAATATCTTTGATTGTGGTAATTCCCTTAGCCATTGTAAATACAATTAAAACTGCGTTGTTGGTGATGCTTGCGCCGGGTGCTGATAAATTTCCCTTTTGGGAAGTAGTCGTCTCGAGTTATATCATAGCGGCTATTATTGGATTAGTTATTGGTATGTTGTGGACAATTCCCTCTATCATAAGCCAAGGAATTTCTTTGAAAATACTCCTATTCACTTTAGGCGCTTTCCTTTGTACCATGGGAGTGGTGTTTCTGGCGGATACGAAGCATGAAACCTTTATTAGAAGAACAATAGATGAAAGAAGGTTTGAAAAGTATTATTTATCTGCCATTTTGCAGGGTGATGTGGAGGGGTTAAAAAAGGCTTGTAAAACGAAAAAAATAAATTTTGACAATGAGTATCAGGTGACATTACCTAATGAAAAGAAAATTGAAAAAAATCTCTTATCCTTAATAGCCGATTACGCTAAAGATGATGAGGAGAAAATTCCCGTTGCTGTGGATATGCTAAATGTAGTGAAAGCGGCAAATGGTGAAATTCCCGATGACGATTATTCTGCATTGAAAAGGGCGGCTTTATACGGAGAGACCAATGTGGTCCGCGTATTACTTGAAGCGGATATATATTCAAACCACCAAAAAACACGTGCACTATTTAGTGCGATCGAACATAATTATATAGATATAGTACAGTTATTTTTGGCAGCAGGTGCAGACGTAAATGCAAAAGATAATGAAGGTGAAACAGCTCTGATGACTGCTGCTAGTGATGGAAGTACGGAAATAGTGCGGCAACTTTTGGCAGCGGGCGCAGACGTACATGCAAAAGATAACCGAGGTAAAACAGCGCTGATATTTGCTGTGCGTGATGGAAGTACGGAAAAAGTGCAGCAGCTTTTGGCAGCGGGTGCAGATGTGAATATTGCTGATAATGCCGGGCAAACGGCTTTAACGATTGCCAAGAAAAACAGATACAAAGAGATAGAAGAACAGCTGTTGGCGGCTGGTGTGCCTATTAACGCAAATAATCAAAAAAAATAACTCTGGGCTAGAGAGCCAGAGGCAAGCGTTTACAGCTGTGCATATGGAGATGCCAGAGCTTTGATGTTGGGCAGGCTTTTATATATAGAAGGAATTTATTTGCTAACAGGCGGTAAAATCAAATAATGTATTTGTGATGATTAGAACAGAGCTAAAAAAGCGGGCTTAAAAAAGCCCGCTTTTATATATTAAAACTACATTGTTTAATAAAAGAGGCGTTTATTTATTACCACTTCTCATAGTGTACCTTGGCAGGGTCAAAGCGGTCCACCTCTTCTTTGTGTTCATCTGGGTAACCTAAAGCAATCATATTAAACGGCTTAACGTGTTTAGGCAGTCCCAATACATTGGCGATGGCTTCCATGCGCTCCTGAGTCGGATAAACTCCCAGCCATACAGAGCCCAGACCCATATCGGTGGCAGCCAGTAAAATATTCTGCGTGGCGGCGCCGCAATCCCCCGGCCAATAACCGGCGGCAGTTTCGCGTTGTGTGTCACCGCAGACGATAATAGCGCAGTCGGCGGTGGATAACATGTGGGAATATGGGTGCGCTTTCATCAATTGATTTAAAACAGCCCGGTCCCGCACCACTACAAAATCCCACTCTTGAGCATTGCGTGCCGTGGGCGCCAACATGGCAGCCTGTAACAGCGTTTCTATATCTTGCTGAGAGAGCGCTTTGTTGGTAAATTTGCGGATAGACCGCCTTTTGGTAATAGCTTCTAGTGTTTGCATGATTATTCCCCCTTGTGATTTAAGTGAAAAAAACGCGCCAGCCCGCCTTGGGCCGTTTCGCGGTAAGCTTGATTCATGTCTTTGCCTGTTTGCATCATAGTGGCTAATACATCATCGTAAGATACGCGGTTGTGCCCGTCTGACATTAAGGCATATGTGGCGCAATCCAACGCGCGCGACGCCGCTAAGGCGTTGCGTTCTATACATGGAATTTGCACCAGTCCGTCTACCGGGTCGCAGGTTAAGCCCAGATGGTGTTCCAGCCCCATTTCAGCAGAATACTCAATACGTTTATTGTCTCCGCCCTCCAGCTGGCAGGTGGCGGCAGCCGCCATGGCGCATGCTACGCCGATTTCCCCTTGGCAGCCCACTTCGGCCCCGGAAATAGAGGCATTGGCTTTGGCCATATTTCCGAACAAACTGGCTGTGGCCAAAGCGCGGATAATGGTATTGTCTTCAAATTCACAAATTTCCTGCACCAAACGGCATACGGCGGGCACCACTCCGCAGGAGCCGCAGGTGGGCGCTGTCACGACAATGCCGCCGGAAGCATTCTCCTCAGCGCAAGCCAGCGCATAAGCAAACAAATTATTCATGCGGCGCAAGTATTGTGGGGAGTTTTCTGCCTTGTACAAATAGCGCTGGGCCTTGCGCTCCAAATTGAGCGAGCCCGGCAACACCCCGCGTTTGGACAGACCGCGCTTCATGGTTTCCTTCATAGTCAGCCATACTTCCGTCAGGTAATCCCAAATGTCGGTCCCTTCGCATTCTTCCACATATTCCCATAAAAGCATGCGTTTCTCTGAGGTGTATTGCAGAATTTCATTCATGGATTTGTGCGGATAAACGTTGTTTAATTCTTTGCCGAAGGTTTCATCGTCTCGTATAGCCCCTCCGCCGATGCTGTAAATCGTGTATTGTCCTATTACATGCCCGGCCTGGTCCAGCGCTTCCAAGGTAAGGGCGTTGGGGTGTTTTTTAAGTACGGTTTCCCCGTCAAAAATGATATCTACCGGCTTAGGATAAAATGCTTCACGCAATGTAAAATCGGTTAAGTGGCCTTTGCCGGTGGCCGCCAAAGAACCATACAGCGTGGCCCGAAAGGCCGACGCTTGCGGCCAACGGCGGTTGAATTGGTCCGCAGCTTTGCGCGGGCCCATGGTGTGGCTGCTGGAAGGACCGCAGCCGATTTTATAGAGTTCCCGTAATGTTTCCATATTCTGTATACGCCTTTTAAAAATGTTATCATAATTTACATGAACATTCTATCCGCTTTAATAGTCGCCTTAGGTTTGTCTATGGATAATTTCGCCGTTACATTGGCTTCCGGTTGTGCCTCCTGCCGGGTGCGGCATGGAACGACTTTTTGGGTAAGCTGCAGTTTTGCCATGGCGCATGTGGTCATGTTCTGCAGCGGCTGGTGGGGCGGCCGGGAGCTGGGCCGTTGGATAGATCGTTTTGATCATTGGATTGCATTTTTCGTCTTGGTGTTTATCGGACTAAAAATGATTAAAGAATCCTTTGAAAAAAAAGAAGGCCCGGCTTTGCAGCGCTTGGTATCAATCAAGACGGTTGCGGCTTTGGCGATAGCCACCAGTTTAGACGCCTTGCTGGTGGGTATGGCGCTCTCTCTTACGGCGGCGCCGTTTGGGCTGACGGTGGGTTTTATGGCGGGCTGTGTATTTATTACCAGCTATAGCGGTTTCTTTTTAGGCAGTTTTTTGGGCCGTCGGTTTGGTACTTTAATGGAAGCACTGGGCGGGCTTGCTTTGGTGGGGGTAGGTACAAAAGTTCTGCTTGCAGGGCTTGGAATTTGGTAATATAAAAGCAGCTTACGCTGCAAAGGAGAAATTATGGGCTTAGTGGCGGTCATTATTATTTTCATCTGTTTGTGTACTGACCATCTGGTTACAGCCAATATGTCTTCTATGAATATGGAGCTGAAAACCAAAAGTGTCTTTTCTATTAAAGCGGCTTTTTATTTCGCCGGATTTAACGCGTTGCTTTTTACTGCCGGTTATTTGTTCAGCATTATTTTCTTCCGGCCCTATTTTGTAAACGCAAATAATTGGATTGCCTTTGCTTTCTTGTTGCTTTTGGGCATTAAGTGCATGCTGGAAACAATTGAAAAGTCGCCCAGCTTTAAAGAAAAAGAAGTAGACGATTCAAAAAAAATGGTGCGCGTATCCGCCTTGGCGGCGGCGCCGTTCTTTTTGGTGGGATATGCGCTGGAACTGATGGGCAAAAGCTGGTTCCCGCAGATCCTTTTTCTGATCGTAATTAGTTTTGCCATGACGGTGCTTGGTTTCCATTTGGGCAGAAAAACAGCTCGCAGCATACGGGGCAAGAAAACGGAATTTGTGGCCGGATTGGTATTGGCGTTTATGGCTATTCGGCTGATTGTTTTATAAGCTCTGCGCCTCTTTGCAAACCCGCGCCGTCGGCGCGGGTTTTTGTTTGCGGCGGTGTGGCGGCGGGGGAAAGAAAGGCGGAGATTAATTTGTTTTGCAAAGAGGGTCCGAGGCTGTTTTTTTGTAAAATAAATACATGGAAATTTCTTTGCTAACCCAACTTTTGCTCGGTTTGGTAGTAGTCAATTTGTTGGTATGGCCACTGGTCAGCAAATGGGTGGAGAACCATTTGGAAGTATTTCTGCTGTTGGTGGGTGTTGCCGCGGTGACCATCAGCGGCGGCTGGAGCAAAAGTTTTATTTACCAAACATTAAACGCGCCTATAAACGTGGCGTTTATCGTGTTGGTGGTCAGTATTATTTTCAACTATTATTCCCGCTATATTTTCCGTGTTTTGTTTATCTTGTTCCGTTATTTTGAACCTAAATACAGCTTTGCTATTTTGGTGTTTGTGCTGGGTATGACTTCCAGCGTATTCAGCGTAACCGTAGCCGCTTTGATTTTGGCCGAAGTGCTGCAAGTAGTCAATTTGGAACGGACCCAAACCGTGCGCGTGACGGTATATGCTTGTTATGCCATTGGGTTGGGAGCGGTGCTTCTGCCGCTGGCGGAGCCGCTGGGACTGGTGATTTACAATGAGTTGGCCGCCGGCCCGCATCAAGCGGATTTTTTCTTCATGCTGCGGCATTTCTTCTGGTGGATTATGCCGGCTGTTTTGCTGTTGTCTTTGGCGGCAGGCTATGCGTTGCGTGACGTCAATACCCAAGTGCAGCTGCATATACGCGAGGATAAAGAAGACACCCACTCCATGCTGCGCCGCACCTGGCATGTGTATTTGTTTGTGGCGGCTTTGCATTTAATCAGTACGGGGTTGCGTCCGTTTGCACAGAGCACGATTGCGCATTTAAGCGGAAAGATTTTGTTCTGGGCCAATTCTGTTTCTGTCATTATAGACAATGCCACATTGGCGGCTATTGAAGTGACGCCGGAAGTGACGATTAATAACCTAATGTATATGGTCATTGGGCTGGCGGCTTTTGGCAGTATGTTGGTGCAGGGCAATTTGCCTAATATCGTGGCGGCGGAAAAATTGGGCATTAAAAGCCGCGAATGGGCCCGCGTTGCAGTGCCGGCGGGATTGGCGCTGATGGGCGGTTACTTTGTGGCGTTGTGGATCCTGCTGTAAAGGAGCGCTCCGGCGCGGATTTTCTTTTCTTTTCACGGCTCCCAGGTTTGTTTTTGTACTTGGCGCGGCCTCTTTTGGCCCTCCGTTGACAGTCTGCGCCGCTCTTACTATAATAGGGGAGTAAGGCAACCTAACCATGTTTCAATTTTTACCGTAGTGCGGCTGGCACGCTTCCCCGCGTGCGAGAGGGCCGCTTGCAGTAATTTTGCAGTATATTTAACAGGAGACACCATGACTGAAAAGTTCGCCCCCGTCGATAAAATACTTAAAGAGCACGGCTGCGACCCGGCCAAACTCATACCCATACTACAACAGGTGCAGGATTTGTACCGCTATTTGCCAGAAGACGTAATGCGCCATATTGCCGATAAATTGGAAATTTCTCCGGCCCGCGTATTTGGCGTGGCCACTTTTTTTGCGCATTTTGCCATTACGCCCAAAGGAAAACACATTATTAAAGTGTGCAACGGTACCGCCTGCCATGTAAAAGGGTCTTCTTTTGTGATTAATACCGTCAAAGACAAACTGAAACTCAAAGAGGGCCAAGACACCACCGAAGACGGGCTCTTTACGCTGGAATGCGTATCCTGCCTGGGGGCGTGCGGATTGGCGCCTGTGATGGTGATTGACGAAACGGTGCACGGGCAAATTACGCCGGCGCAGGCCGTAAAACTTATTGACGAAATTATCGCCGCGGAGGCTAAACATGCCTAATACCATTGAAAAGATTGCCAAAGATTATAATGACGCTTATAAAAAAATAACCGGCCGCGTCACTATTTGCGGCGGTACGGGCTGTATTGCCGGCGGCAGTATGAAAGTGTATGATGCGTTTCAAAAAGAGCTGGACAAACGCAAAATTGGCTATTGCCTCAATATTACTAAGGGCTGCCACGAAAACTATATCAGCATGAGCGGCTGCCGCGGCTTCTGCGCCGCCGGGCCGTTGGTGAGCGTCAACGATATTTTCTACACGCACGTTAAGCCCGAAGATGTGCCGGAAATCGTGGAAAAAACGATTATGAAAGGGGAAGTGGTGGACCGGCTGCTTTTTGTGGATCCCAACTCCCATAAACATTGCAAAACGACGGCGGAAATCCCGTTCTATTCCAAACAGGAGCGTATTTTACTGCACGACTGCGGACGCATTAACCCCGAAGACATCAACGAATATATCGCCCACGGCGGTTATGCCCAGGCCAAGCGCGCCTATACACAAATGACTGATGCAGAAGTGTGCAAAGAAATCATGGAGTCTGGCCTGCGCGGGCGCGGCGGCGGCGGGTTCCCCACCGGCAAGAAGTGGGATTTGACCCGTATTGAAAAAGGCCCGAAAAAATACGTCATCTGCAACGCAGACGAAGGCGACCCCGGCGCCTTTATGGATCGCAGCGTCATGGAAGGCAACCCCAATGCCGTGCTGGAAGGCATGATGATTGCCGCGCGCGCCATCGGTGCTGATGAGGGGTATGTGTATGTGCGTATGGAATACCCGCTGGCGGTGCAGCGTATGCGCACGGCCATTAAACAGGCTGAAGAGCTGGGACTGCTCGGCAAAAATATTTTTGGCTCCGGCAAAGATTTTGACATTCACGTCATGGAAGGGGCCGGCGCTTTTGTGTGCGGAGAAGAAACGGCGCTGATTGCCTCGGTGGAAGGCAAACGCGGTATGCCCAATGTGAAACCACCCTTTCCCAGCCAGAAAGGATTGTTTGGCAAACCGACGGTAATTAACAATGTGGAAACCCTGGCTACTGTTGCCAAAATCATGGAAATGGGCGCCAAAGAATTTAAGAAAATCGGTACCTTGACCAGCCCCGGTACCAAGACGTTTGCTGTAACTGGGCATATTGCCAATACCGGATTGGTGGAAGTGCCTATGGGTACTACGCTTCGCCAAGTGATTGATGATGTGGCCGGCGGCACTACCAACGATGACGGCACCGTAAATAAAGCCGCGTTTAAAGCCGCGCAAATCGGCGGCCCTTCCGGCGGGTGTTTGACCAAGGAACATTTGGATTTGCCGCTGGACTTTGACTCACTTAAAGGCGCGGGGGCTATGGTGGGATCTGGCGGGTTGGTTGTGATGAACGACAAGACTTGTATGGTCAACGTGGCGCGTTTCTTCTTGGAATTTACGCAGCGCGAATCCTGCGGCAAATGCGTGCCCTGCCGCGAAGGAACCGAGCAGATGCTGACCATGCTCAATGATATTGTGGAAGGCCGAGCGACGCTCAAAACGCTGGAAAACTTGGAAGACTTGGCCAAAGCGGTGCAAAAAGCATCGCTGTGCGCGCTGGGCAAAACCGCGCCCAATCCGGTACTCTCCACGATGAAACATTTCCGCGACGAATACCTGGCCCACGTAGTGGAAAAACGCTGCCCCGCCGGGGTATGCAAAGCGCTGGCGCGCTTTGAAATCGTGGCCGATAAATGCAAAGGCTGCGGCATGTGCAAACGCGCCTGCCCGGTGCAGGCCATTACGGGCGAGGTGGGCAAACCCCATCATATTGACCCCAAGAAGTGCATTAAATGCGGCGGCTGCAAGAGCACCTGCAAATTCGGCGCCGTGATTACCGGCGCATAAGGCCAGGAGCAACCCCATGGAAAATAAAGAACAAGGTTTTGTAACTATTGAAGGAAAAAGAGTCCCCATACAAGGGGAAAAGAACCTGCTGGAGCTAATCCGCAAGGCGGGTTTTAACATTGTCACGTTCTGCTATCACCCGGAGCTGGCGGTGTATGGCGCGTGCCGGCTGTGCTTGGTGGAAATAGAGGGCATGGGCATTTTGGCCTCCTGCACGGTCACGCCTAAAGACGGCATGAAAGTGCGCGTCAACAGTGACGAAATCCGCAAGCTGCGCCGTATTAATTTGGAACTCTTGCTCTCGTCTGGCAATCATGACTGCACGCTCTGCAGCAAATCCAACAACTGCAAGCTCCAGAAGCTGGCTAAAGACATGGACGTGACGGAAATCCGCTTTAAGTCCAAAAAATTAGACAGCCATAAAGACGCCACCTCCCCCGCTTTGGTGCGCGACCACAGCAAATGTATCCTTTGTGGCAATTGCGTGCGTATCTGCAACGAAGTGCAGGGTATCGGCGCGATTGATTTTGCGTTCCGCGGGTTTAAATCCAAAATCGCCACCGCTTTTAACAAAGAATTGGGCGAAAGCCACGAGTGCGTGTCCTGCGGGCAGTGCGCCCGCGTGTGCCCCACGGGGGCTTTGATGCCGAACTCTTCTGAAATTGAAGAAGTGTTCAAAGCCATTAATAACCCCAACAAAAAAGTGGCCGTACACATCGCGCCTGCGGTGCGTGTGGGCTTGGGTGAGATTTTCGGTTTGCCGGCCGGAGAGCCGATAGACGGCAAAATCGCCACTGCCCTGCGCATGCTGGGCTTTGATTATGTGTATGATACGGCTTTTGCGGCGGACTTGACGATTGTGGAAGAAGCGACGGAATTTTTGAACCGCTTTAAAAAAGGCACCAACCTGCCGCAGTTGACCAGCTGCTGCCCGGCGTGGGTCAATTATGTGGAAAAATTCGCCCCGGAATTTATCCCCAATTTGTCCACTGCCCGCTCCCCCATGCAGATGATGGGGCCTATCCTCAAGGCTGACTTTGAAGAAAAAGGCGGCAAACGCGAAGACTTGGTGGTGGTGGCGGTCATGCCGTGCTCTGCCAAGAAAGCCGAAGCCAAACGTGGCGAATTCTACGTTGACGGCAACCCGGATACGGACTATGTGGTAACTACCGTGGGCTTGGCGCGTATGATTAAAGAGGCGGGCATTGACTTTGTGAATTTGGAAAATGAATGGTTTGATATGCCCTTTGGCACCAAAACCGGCGCGGGCGTTATTTTCGGCGCTTCCGGCGGCGTGATGGAAGCGGCCCTGCGCTATGCAGTGGCGGAGCTGGACCCGGAAAATGCGCGCAGCGTCAAATTCTCCAGCTTGCGCGAAAGCAAAGTGTTTAAAGAGAAGACGGTGACGATTGGCGACGCCACAATCCGCGTGGCCGTAGTCAGCGGGCTTAAAAACGCGCGTAAGCTTTTAGATGACATCAAAGCCGGCAAGAGCCATTATGACTTTATTGAAGTCATGTCCTGCCAAGGAGGGTGCGTGGCGGGTGCGGGCCAGCCGCAGTTTGAAGGCTGGGCTTTGCGCAAGACGCGCGCCGAAGGCTTGTATAAAGAAGATACGGAGCTGGCCTATAAGTCGCAGGATAACAGCGGCGTGCAGGCGTTGTATGGGCGGATTTTAGATAAAATCGGCGGCCCGGTGGCTCATAAGCTGCTGCATACGCATTATAAGTCCAAAAAGTATCAAGATTAACAAAAAGTCGGTGTATCTTAACCCCCGCTCCTGTGGCGGGGGTTTTGTATATAGTCCGCCGTGCGGGGATAGTTGTTTGGAAAGACATCAGTTATAATGGGCGGGATTTGATGCTTTGGGGATTGGGGAAAAAATGAATAAACAGAAAGCAGCCCGATTTACGCCTCATAAACAGAATTTATAAAATTACATATATGCGTTTTAAAGGTTTTTTGGCTGCGTTGGCTACTTCTTCCACTTTCGGGCTTATTCCTCTGTTTACCTTGCCTCTGATGGCGCAAGGAATGCGTTTCCCTGCTATTTTATTTTACCGCTTTGCTATTGCTTCCTTGATATTGGCGGGCGTATTGGTGTTAAGCCGGCAGAGTTTGCGCGTCACTCGTCGTGAACTGCTGACTTTGGCGGGGCTGAGTTTGTTCTATGATGGATCGGCTGTTTTTTTATTTTGGTCCTACAAATATCTTTCCAGCGGGGTGGCTACTACCATTAATTTTTTGTATCCGGTTTTTGTTATGTTGATTATGATTGGGCGTTTTAAAGAAAAAACCTCTTTGTGGAGCTTTTTGGCATTGGTTTTTGCTTTCGGCGGAGTGGCTATTTTGTCTTTAGGCGGCGGAAGCGGCGGGCACCCTAGTTTACTGGGGGTAGGCATTGATTTGTGCTCGGCGCTTTCTTATGCGCTTTATATTGTGTTTTTAAATCATTGTTGCGTGAAAGACATGGGGCTTTTAAAATTAAATTTTTATGTTTTTATGTTTGCTTCTTTTGGTATGTTGGTGATGGCTTGCGCGGCGGGTCAATTTCAGCGGGTGCCAAATTTGCAGAGTGATATAAATCTGACCTTATTGGCTCTGGTATGTACGGTAGCTTCCAATATGACGCTGGTCTATGCGGTAAAACATTTGGGTTCCACGCTTACCTCTGTACTGGGAGCCATGGAGTCTGTGACGGCGGTTTTGGTGGGGGTATGGGTATTCGGTGAAGCGTTTAGCGCGGTGTTGGTGTTGGGAATCGCTCTGATTATTTCTTCGGTGTTGGTCGTGGTGCTCTCTCCGTATCTGACGCCGTTTTTCCGTCGGTTTAAATATTATTATATTACGGAAGTGCTGGGAAAACACAAAGGGCTTAAAGCTCCGCGTTAGGTTTGCGGGCCTGCTTTTGCTACAATATAAAAAATCTTTGTGCAGGAGTACTATGAACAGAACCGGTTTTTTACATAAAATCATGTTGGTCCTTATTTTGTTGGCAGGATTTGGGGTGGCGCTTATATGGCCGCCGCTTCAGAAAAAAATAGATATACATTATGCCCGGCAGGCGGCTCAAATCGCCCGCTGGCTGGCACAGGAGGAGGGAGTCTTTTTTGAAAAGTATGGTTTCTATACGGCTGATTTTAGCCAGTTGGCGGCTGATGTGCCCTGTTCGTCTGTAGTAAAAGAGGGCCGTACGGTATTTCATTGTCCGCATTATGATTTCGTGCTGGAACAGGCCAATGTAATCCGGGTCAGCAATACCCGTTATCCAAAGTGGTTTACAGTGTCTTTGCAAGAAGGTAAAATAACTTGTGAGTATGAAGAAGGCTCTTTGGTGGGGGCCCGTATTTGTTCTCAAGTGGATTTGTAAATTATAGAAAGGAGAATAGTTATGAAGAAAGTTTGCCTGAGCTTATTGGTGCTGCCGCTGTTATTTGCGTGCGCTACCAAAGTGGAACGAATGGATACGCATGAGATTAAAGATGTCAGCGGCCGCTGGAATGATACCGATTCCCAAATGGTGGCTCAAGAGATGATTACCGACTGCTTAAATTCTGGCTGGTACAGCAAAGCCACCGCCCGTTTGGGGAAAGAGCCTACGGTTATTGTGGGCAGCGTGTACAATGACAGTATGGAACATATTAATACGGGAGCTTTTGTGGAAGAAATGCAGCGTGCGCTGATTAATTCCGGCAAAGTGAATTTTGTAGCCAGCCAAAGCGAACGGGGCGAGGTGCGCCAAGAGCGTTTGGAGCAAGATGAATTCGCTTCTGAAGAAACACGCAAGGCGTTTGGTCGGGAAGTGGGGGCTGATTACATGCTTTCCGGCACCTTGAACTCTATCGTGGACTCGCAGAGCAAAAAGGCCGTTGTGTTCTATCAGGTGAATATGAAACTAATTGACATTGAAACCAATCAAATCGTTTGGAACGGCCAAAAACAGATTAAAAAATACGTTACAAGAAGTAAAGTAAGTTGGTAAATGTATGAAGGCGCGTTGGCTTACGCTACTGACAGTCATTTTGTGCTGCTCGGCGTGCGGCGCGCCTTCTTTGCGCCATAAAAAGGAAGTCAATAAGCTGCTGGCTGAGGGAAACTTCGCCGCGGCGGAGCAGAAACTGGAAAAATCCCAAAGCAAGCAATATACTCAGCGCGATGCCTTGTTGTTTTATTTGGACACGGCGGTGGTGTTGCATGATGAATATAAAGCGCAAGAGAGCGACATGCGCTTTGCCTGGGCCCAGCAGCGTATAGAAGAATTGTTTACCCAAAGCGTTACGGCGCATGTGGGACAATACTTGATTAATGACTTAACGGTGCCATATACGCCTGCACCATACGAACAGGCGCTGACTTATTATTACCGCGCCATGAATTTTTTGGATCAAGGCAAACTGTCTGGCGCTTTGGTGGAAGCAAATAAAGCGGTTTTTTATTTAGATAATTTGCGCCACAGCAGCCGGGGCGGTTGGAGAGATGACCCCTTTGTGCAGTATTTCGCCAGCTTGGTGTTTGAGTCTGCCGGGAAACGTGACGATGCGCGTATAGCCCGGACCCGCGCTTTCAATGCATATCAAGCTTTAACCGGGCAAACGGAAGGTTCTCCTTTTCCTTCTCCGGGACCGCTGCCTGGGCCGCAGTGGGGGGAAGTGGTGTTAGTGCATGCCAATGGCATTATACCGCTGAAAGTAAGCCAAACGATACAGGTGGCTTGGCGGGATATTTTTATTTGGGCTAATACGCTGCAAGAGGGACAGACGGTGGACCCCAGCTTGGAAAATGCCATTATGGCAGGAGTATGGGGAAATAGCATTACTTTGTCTTATCCGGGCTTGCAGCCGCAGGCTTATTTAATTAAAAGTTCTGAAGCCGTAACAGAAGACGGAAAAGTGTATCCTACACAGTTGGTGGGGGATTTGGCCGCCGCCGCTCAAGCGGATTTACGGGATAATATGCCTACTGTATTGGTGCGCATGGCTTTGCGTGCTATTGCCAAACGGGTGGCTGCCGTACAGACCCGACACGCCGTGGAACAAGCCGCCGACAGCCAATCCACAGGGGAATTGGCCGGTATGGTGGTCAGCCTGGTGGGTGCGCTGACGGAAAAGGCGGATACCCGCCAATGGTTTACTTTGCCGGCGCAGATGCGCTTAACCCGGTTTTATGTGCCGGCGGGTCAACGCAATATTACGCTGCGTTTTAAAGACGGATTTGGTAATATAGTAGGAGAACATACCTTTGAAAATGTGCCGGTCCTCCCGGGAGGGCGGATATATTTGCATTATCGTACGGCGAAGTGAGGAGATTATGAAAAAAGCAGGGGTGCTGTTAGCCGCGTGGGTCTTGTGTGCTTGCGCGGGAATTAATAAAAATACGGTCAGCTACCAAATGAGCCAATATGACCAGCAGATGTATTATATTGTAGCCGGCGAAGGACAGGACAAAGAAGCCGCCTCCGCCAACGCATTGGCTAATATGCGGGCCAGCTTTGCCCAAGCCGTACCTGATGCCGCCGCATTGCCTGAAATTAATGATATTATGGCCAATGCGTCTGTAGATAAAGTGTGGCGCGACAAAAGCCGCAAAGACCCTAAAAATTATTTTGCTTTAGCTGTTGTAAAACGGCAGACGGCGGAATTAATTTTGCAAGTGCCGGCCAATGCTTTGGATTCCCGGTTGGGGGCGTTGGCGGCGCAATTAAAAGGAACGGAAGATAAATTTGCCGGTTTGCGGGCGGCGTTCGCCATGAAACCGCTGATTGAACAACGCAACGTGGTGCAGGATTTGTATGTGTTTGTCAGCCAAGAACAAACGGGTTATGAGACGGAACGTTTTGAAAATTATAAAAAACTGTATAATGACCGCTTGGCCGCCGTTAAAGTGGCTGTAATTATCCGGGGGGAAGAAGACCATGTTCTGCTTTCCTGTATTACAGATGCCGTAAATCAAATGGGGCTGAGCGTGGTTGGCGCGGAAGATTCTTCCGCTTTGCTTTCTGTGGAAGTTGATGCCAAAGTTGACGGGTATGGGTCCGAGCGCTTAAAAGGATTGATCTGGGCTGCCACCAGCGCCGCCGTAAGCCTGCGTGATTTACAGGCGGGTACTACGTTTGCGCGGTTTAATGTGTATGACCGGGCCGGCACCGGCCGCAAAGCCGATTCGCTGCGTAAAAGCATGGAAGGAGTGGGAGCCAAAGCGTCGGTTGAGATTGTAAAACGCATGACGGATTATTTAAAAACGAAATAAATACCGCTGCTGGAGCGGGGGAATGGAGAGACTAGATGAAAAAATTAATTATGGCAGGGGCAGTACTTTTATTTGCATGGCCGGTCGTTGCACAAGAAGCTGAGCAGCCGGTGACGCAGGCTTCTACAGATACGGCCGCCGCGGTGCAGGATCCGGCGGAACGCAATAAAATGCTGTACTCGCTGGGGTTTTTGCTGGGAGATAATTTAAAAAGGCAACTGATTTTGGATAATGAAGATGATTACAAAGCCCTTTCCCAGGGCATGAGGGACAGCTTGCTGGAAAAGCCTTCCCAAACGACGTTAGATGATTACAAAGCGCAAATTATTGAAAAGTACAAACAAGACGCCCAGCTGATTAGTCAGAAGCGGGAGGCGGAACAACAAGAGTATTTGGAAAACTTTTCCAAAGAAAAAGGTGTAAAAGTATTGGACAATGGCGCTATGATTAAATTGAGCAAAAAAGGCAAAGGCCGCACCGCCAAAGCAGACAGCAAAGTGTCCGTACACTATGAAGGCAAACTCATTGACGGCACCAAATTTGACAGTTCCTATGACCGGGGAGAGCCCTTGACCATTCAATTGACAGATGTAATCTCCTGTTGGACAAAAGCGTTGCAACAGATGCGCCCTTCTTCCAAGGCGACGGTTGTTTGCCCTGCCAGTACCGCTTACGGCAACCGGCCGGCCGGCATTATACCGCCCAATTCCGCCTTGGTATTTACAGTGGAACTGATTAGTATTGACGATTAGAAATATGTCTAAAACGAGTCGTTTTTTCTTGGGAGTTATTATTGTGGGGCTGGCTTTTATTGCCGCTGTGCGTGTTTATCGCTTGTATGAGGAGCATGTACAGCAACAACAGGAAGGCCAACCGCCTACCATGACGTTTAATAATGTGCCTGTACAGCAAACGCCGCCTCCCGTGGAAGAATCCGTTTTAACATATTGGCGAGAAGCTCCGCAGGAAATTTATTTGGAAGACGCTCCCCTTGCGCCGCAGCAACAAAAAGAACAAGCCAGCGCAACGGTCAAATCCATACTTAACGATTATAAAGATAACCCGGAAATACAAGATTTTTATGCTGATTTACGTCAAGCTACCGGGCGCGATGATATAGACTTGACGGCTTTAAGCGGAGAGAAACTGCCGCAGCTGCTGGCGCAGTATCCCCAGTTGCAGCAGGTAGTGGCAAAACATGCCCAAAATCCTGCGTTTGTCCGTACCTTGCAGGAGATTTTTCAAAATCCGCAGTTTGTACAAAGTATAGTTGTGCTGCAAGGCGCTAAGGTTGCAGGCGGCTCCAGTGAAAAATAAAAAGCGCCGTAAGGGTCAAATTTTGCTATTCTTATCTTATAAGAGAAATTAAGGAGGATATCTGCGTGGCAAAGATTCTTCTCAAAGCAGCTGTGCTGTTTTTTATCGTTTTAAGTATTTATCTTATTGTGCACCCTTCGGCCTGCTCTAATATGATAGCAGGCCGGGAGCGTGGCGTACCGGTGGGCGTAGTGATTGGTACACAGCATCCTATGTCCGAGCCGGCGGAGACGGTTTCTTCGTTTACTTTGGAGGAAGACGCAGCCCCGGCGCCTGCGCAGCAGGCCGTGCAGGGCACCGATGGCGCGCCCGCACCAACCCAGCCGACGTATTCCCAGCAGGATATTGATTATGCCATTGCCAGCCGGTATGTAGAGTTGGAACGTGAATATGCCCGTACCCATACACTGGGAAAAGACAGCTCCCGGGAGATATCTTTCATTGTGATGGACGATTTTGAAATGTCTCCAACAGAGTGGGAGGATTTCCTTAGCCGTGCAACGGCGGCGGATTTGTTTAATAAAGTCCGTTTGGAAATGCCGGCGCAAGAACCCGCCGCAGAGCCGCCGGCGGAAAGCCATTAGTATTCTTTGTCACCGCCCCCGCTTGATAAGAAGCGGGGGTTTTTGTTTGTTGTGCCCCCAGCTAGGCTGGGGGATATTTATATACAGGAGCCAGCCGGCAGGAGCTTGCTGGAGAGCTGAAAATGCGCCGAAACGGCATTAAAGGGTTCTCTCTGACTAGGCGATAAGTGCAGCCGCTGTATTCATAACAAGTATTTCTCCAGCCGCAGCGGGTGCGGTGCGGCTTAGCGGAGAAAGAAAAACCAGTTATTAGAAACAGCAAGGACCTAAAGGTAGATCTGGAGAGGCGTTTTTACCGAATAAAAATGCGCCCTGCTTAGGCAACAGGGCGCGCTGTAAATAAGACGCTGTGTCAACGGGGCAGCCTTCCTGCTAAGAGTTCCGCTGCAGGGCGGGTGTGTTTTATTTTGCTTAATACGATTTTTACTGATGCCGTAATGGGTACAGACAGAAAAGCCCCCGGTACACCCCATACTAATCCCCAGAATATTAAAGAGGCTATTACTACAACTGGATGTAAGTCCATTCCTTCTCCCATAAGACGCGGTTCTATCAGATTCCCAATGGTAAATTGCGTTGCCGTCATTAATCCGATTACCACAAAGAAATTAGCGCCAAATCCATATTGTAAAAACAATACAGGGGCTGGCAAAAGAACGGCAATAATGGAGCCAATGCTGGGAATGAAGTTCAGCAGAAAAGTCATCAGTCCAAACAAGAAAGCCAGCTTCACTTGGAAAGCCACCAAGATAAGCCATACAATGATAGCCGTAACCAGGGAGGTCATGATTTTAACAAAGAGATATTTGGAAACATTAGCTAATATCTCTTGCATGGTGGGGTTGGGGCTGGAAGGAATGACCTTTTTTTCCCCAATAAACAAAAAGATGATAAATAAAATAATCAGCGTCGTATTGGATACTAAGGAAAAAAGCTGGCTGCCAAAGTTCCTAAACCAATCAAAAAGCGGCAATCCCTTTACATAAGCCACGATAGAAGCTTGGTCCAAATCCACCCCGTGCTGGGCCAGCTTGGCCACGACATCTGCAGTGGAAGCCAGCAGATTTTCTTTATACATTTCCGCCCCTTTAAGGAATTGGCCTACGGAGCTGACGGTAAAGTAAATGATGCCGGTTAAACATAAAGCAAAGAATAACACCGATATCGTTAAGGCCAGCCACGCCGGAAAGGATAAACGCCGGTGCAGCGCTTCCGTCATTTGGGTCAGAATGGTATAGAAGAAAATGGCTATAACCAATGGAATCATCAGCGCGCGTGTATACACCAACGCAGCAGCAATAATGCCCGCTGCAATAATGGTTAAGCAAATGGCGCTCATTTTCTGGTAATACCAAGAAGTTTTGTCTATCATGCATACCCCCGTGCTTTTTCTGTTTTTTTAGCTAATTCGCGTGCGAGAAACAAAATCTTGCCGGTTAAATTGTTAAGGTCATCACAACAAGAGGTCAGCAACCAAACGGGCAATTTGGCCAGCGTGTAATTTTTGTAAAAGCGGTTAAAAAAATCATATGCCGTCATCAGTTCGTCACAAGCGCGGGAAAGAGTCTTTGCCCGGCTGACGAAACTTTTGGCGGCCAATCCCAAAGAGTATCCTTCTTTGCCGGTTCCGCAGCGCAATTGGGCCCGGGCTTGCTGCCAGAAGTCCATATATTTGTCCGTGTCTTGGCGCAGGGTGTGGCAGAAGGCGGCAAAATCCGCCGCAAACGACGTATCACGTACGGTGATTTGTTTGTGGTCTTGGCTTAAAATTAATTCCAGCCGTCGGCTAAAGTCCTGCAAGGTGCGCGCAGTTTGCGCCGTTGCGGCGCGCAGTGCTTCTGTCTGCGTTAAAATATCGTCTAGCAAATTTTCCTGCTTCATGCGACCGGGAGACTCACTGTGAAAATGGACCCCAACCCCCTGTCCGAAATTACGCTGATGCTGCCACCATGCAATTCCAAAATCTTTTTCACCATGGTCAAGCCAAGCCCCCAGCCGTCAATCTGACCGGTAAAATAGTCGTCTACCTGGTAAAAACTTTCAAAGATTTTATTTACGTCTTGCGGGCGGATACCGGCCCCATAGTCGCGTATAGACACGGAAATGCTGTCTCCATGATGGGTGCATTGTACTTTGATGATTTTTTCTGCTTTATTGTTAAATTTAATTGCGTTGGTAAGCATTTCTTCCAGCAGAAAACTCATCAATTCTTCATCTGCCTTAATTTCTAAGGAAGAGGGGCAGTCTATTTCAATAAAAGTTCCCTTTTTTGCCACGGTGGACCCTGCCGATACCGTAGCCACTTCGTCATCATGGGAAATGGCGTCATTGGCGCTGGTTTTAATCAAATTTTTGAGATTGATGCTTTTTTTGGCCAAATCTTTGGGCTGTAAGGATTCCACTTTGTTAAAAAGAAGCAACTTGTCCACCAAGTTGCACAATTTGGTGCCTTGCTTGTTTATCTCTTCCAGCGCTTTGGCGGTAAAAGGAGAGAATTTTTCTTTGGCAGACTGCGACAAAATCGCTTCTGAATAGCCGTTGATGATGGAAAGCGGCGTCTTTAGTTTATGAGACACCAAAGAAAGCATTTTGGTGGGATTTTTGTCATTTTGAATATTTTCCGCGACCATATCTTTTTCCATAGTTGGTATCCTCTAGAAAGCAAAATTCAAATTTACAAACAGGATATCCCGTTTGTTATTTCCGTCTGTATTTTGCAGATGGTTATAAGCCACGTCTAAACTGGCATTGGCGGCCACAAAGAAGCTGTTCCCCACCAATATAGAATGTTGCGGGTCTGCCGTATAAAATTCCGCATAATGGTATCCAGCATAAAGCGTGGAACGTTTCTGCGGCCACACGCGGGTAATACGGGTGGAAAGCACATATTTTCCCAAAGCGCGGCTTATGTCATAGGACTGGGTAAAAGCCAAATCGTTTTGGTCCATAATGCCGCGGAAATCTTTTACGTCGCTTATTCCGTTGGGATATTGATAAGCCGTACCGGCCACATGAAAAGTAAATGCTCCAAAGAAATTCTGCCTCAGCCCCAGCGTGTAAGCCATTTGGGTGTAGTTCTCGTTAGATAAAGTGTCTTCTCTGTAAAGGGTGGCCTTTTGGCGGGCGTATGAGACGCCTATATATGCCTGGGTATATAACTCCTCCACTTCATCTTGGCGTAGATTCATCACCAGCTGCGTACTGATCCCATAGGCGGAGGTATCTTGCAACAGCGGGTTGTCGGATTTATTTTTAAAATAATAGAAAGGAATCAGGTTGATTTTAACCAAATCCAAGTCCAAGTGTATGGGCAGATATACGGAATAGACGGGATCTTGAAACGCCCCTTCTTCTTCGGAAAATTTATCCTCCACATAACGCCCTTCCAGTCCGACAGCGGCGTTCAGCCCTAACGGCAAAACGGCTCCGGCGCGTACCTGGTTATAATCGGAAGAATACATGTACGTTGCCGAAGCGTCTACAGCAGCCTGCGCACTTAGCGCGGCAAAAGATAAAAGACAAAATAGTAAAATTTTCTTCATATTCATAATTTAGCAAAATTTGTGCCGCTGTAACAGCAAAATTTCTCTTTACGCGCGGGAGCAACCGATTGGATAACCGGTTCTGGCGCACAAGTGCTACAAACCAGCCCGCCGGCCCGAAAGGACTAAGCGGAAAGGAAGAGATATTTTGCTAGAATATTCATATGAAGATTTTTCTCTCTTTTGTATTGGCTTGTGCCTCTTGCTGCGCTTATAGCGCGCAGATTATCCGCGGTCCCTATATAGAGGACCCCACTCAAACTACCATGGTCTTACGCTGGCAGACAGATGAGCCCACTCCCGCGTGGCTGGAATATGGGCCTGCGCCGCGTTGCAATCAGATTTTGAAAATTAACCCGGAAGGTACGCAGCATAAAGCCGTTTTATATGGCTTAGTGCCGAATCAAGAGTTTTGCTATCGGCTATATGTATATAACGCCGCGCGTGACGGCGTGCAGGCCCCGGTGGAAGGGCATTTCAAGACGCTTTACAGCGCAGAGCGTAAAGAAGTGCATTTTTTAGCTTTTGGAAATACGGCCAAAACGCCGCTGACGCAAGAAGAACAGGCCGCCTTGGCGGAAAACAAGCTGCCGCAGCCGGATCCTCGGGAGCAGCTGGCTGAACAAATGGCCCAAACAGATGCTGATTTTGTAATTCACACTGGTGATTTGACCTATAGCGGGCTAGACGGCGATGCAGATACGGAGTTTTTTGCGCCTTATAGAAATGTATTGAGCAAAACGCCGTTGTTTATTGCTATAGGTGCTCACGAATATGGGCCGGATCTGACGCAGCGGGACAGCAAGGCTTTTGTCCGTACCAATTATTCCCGTTTCCATGACATGAGTTGGTCCAATGCCACCCCTAAATATTATTCGTTTGATACCGCCAATGCGCGTTTTATTTTCTTAGATGCCAACGCTGCCTATGGGGCGGTATGGGCGCCGAATATAGATGAAAAATCTGCCCAATATAAATGGCTGCAAAGCACATTGGCCAGCGCAGGGGAAAAATGGAAAATCGTGGTGGTAAATGCCCCTATGTATTCCACAGGCCCTAAAGGGCCGGCTAATGAAGCGGCGGCTAATTTTGTGCCGTTGTTTGAGCGGTATGGGGTGGATTTGGTACTGCAGGGGGCGGAAGCCAATTATGAACGTACTTTCCCTATGTATCAAGATGAAGCCCATACCCGCGGCGTAACCTATGTCACCTTGGGCGGTGGAGGAGCTACCCCTACCCGGCGCGCCAGCAGCCACCGTTCTACGGCGCGTTTTGTGTCGGCCTATCATTATGCAGATGTTCGTATAGCAGACCGAAAAATGACGCTTACTGTTTATAATGACCAGGGAAAACAGTTAGACAAAGTGGAATTATATAATTAAAAATTGAGAATGCAGAAAAACGCGGGAGTTGCTTCTCCCGCGTTTTTTGTTGGCTTTTGTGATAAATGGCGGAGAGTGCGCGCGGGGAAATGCACCGTATCGGAAGGCAGATAGGGGGAGAGCTGGAAGAGGGTTGACTCATTTTTTTTTTTTGATAAATTTTGCGTATGAACAAGATATATCAAAAAAATATTTTTCGTATTAAAAGTTTCCGAAAAGCCGATTTTGGCGGCTTTACGCTGATAGAGCTGTTGGTG
>CALUVB010000021.1 GCA_944324115.1 uncultured Elusimicrobiales bacterium | reverse complement strand
ATGTTCAAGATTGAAATTCCGGGCGGCAAGGTCATTCTGGGCCATATATCCGGGAAAATGAGAGTTCATCATATAAGAATTCTGCCCGGAGACAAAGTGAAGCTGGAATTGTCCCCGTACGACCTTACAAAAGGCAGAATAACTTATAGGGAGAAATAAATGAAAGTCAGAGCCAGTGTAAAAAAGATATGCCAAAAGTGCAAAATCATTAAGCGCAACGGCGTAGTGCGTGTAGTGTGCGAAGTCGCCAAACACAAACAGCGCCAAGGTTAATTTACAGGAGTATTCATAGAATATGGCTAGAGTCGCAGGTATTGATTTACCGAAAAATAAAAGAATTGACGTAGCGTTGGAATACATTTACGGCATTGGCAAGAAAAACGCCAAAGAAGTGTTGGCCAAACTCAATGGCCAGATTGATCCCGCTACCCGCGTCAAAGACCTTACCGAACAACAGGCCGGTCTTTTGAACACCATCTTGCAGAAAGAATACAAGGTGGAAGGCGAGCTGCGCAGAGAAGTGGCGCAGAATATTCACCGCTTTATTGAAATTGGTTCGTACAGAGGCCAGCGCCACCGCAGAAATCTGCCCGTGCGCGGTCAGCGGACCAAAACCAACAGCAGAACCCGCCGCGGCAGAAGAAAAACCGTCGGTTCCAAAGCTGCAGCTAAATAACTTTAACTTTAGGATTTAACATATGGCAGAAGAAAAAGAAACTCAAACCGCCGCCGCTGCGGAAGCCAAAGCTCCCGCCGCTAAAGGCAAAAAGAAAAACGCCAAAGCCCCTGCGTTTGGCGTGGTGCATATTTATTGCTCATTCAATAATACCATCGTAACCGTGTCCGATGACAAAGGCAATACCATTGCTTGGTCTACCGCCGGTTCCCATGGGTTCAAAGGCACCAAGAAAAGCACTCCGTTCGCCGCGCAGATTACCTGCAACAAAGCTGCTGAAAAAGCCGTGGCGTTGGGTATGCGCGAAGTGGCCGTGAAAGTCTGCGGCCCCGGTCAAGGACGCGAAACCGCCGTGCGCGCCGTACAACAAGCCGGCCTGACGGTTTCTTCCATCAAAGACGTGACCCCCATTCCGCATAACGGATGCAGACCCCCTAAAGCACGGAGAGTATAAGATTTATGTCCAGATACACTGAAGCAAGCTGCAAAAAATGCAGAAAATTAGATTGCAAACTTTTCCTCAAAGGCACCAAATGCTACACCAATTGTGTCATTGACAAATTGGCCTCCGCCAAAGTACGCGGCGGAAAAGCCGGCGCCAAAGCGCGCCGCGCCAAAGTGTCCGAATACGGCATTCGCTTGCAGGAAAAACAGAAAGCCAGATTGCAGTCCGGTATGTCGGAAATTCCGTTCCGCAATATGTTTGACAAAGCTGCCAAACTCCAGGGTCAGACCGGTGAAAATTTCTTGCGTTTGCTGGAAACCCGCTTGGATAATATCGTGCGTCGCTTAGGCTTTGCGGTATCTTTGAAGACCGCCCGCCAAATTGTGTTGCACGGTTTTGTGACTGTAAACGGCAAAGCCGTCAACGTGCCCTCTTTCCAAGTCAAACCGGGTGACAAAGTGGCCCTCAAAGCCGCTTTGGCTGAGAATGTGACCGTCAAGCAGGGGCTCAACGAAGCCGAAAAACGCAACCAGCGCCCCAGCTTCCTGGAATTTGATGCGGAGAAAATGACTGGCAAACTTTTGAGATGGCCTGACAGAGCGGAGATGTCCTACCCTGTCAACGAGCAGCTGATCGTTGAGTACTATTCTAAATAATAGCGCGGAGGATGAAATGGCTTTTAACGAATTAGTTCTTCCCCAAAAAATTCAGTTGGACGAAAAAACCGCTTCGGATTTCTACGGTAAATTTACCGCAGAGCCGTATGAGAGCGGTTACGGCCACACAGTGGGCAATTCCCTGCGCCGCATTTTGCTTTCCGGTATGGAAGGCGCGGCGGTGACGGCCGTGCGCATTAAAGGTGCTATCCACGAATTTAGCACGTTGCCTAATGTGCGGGAAGACGTTATTAATATCTTGCTCAATTTGAAAAAATTGCGCGTCAAGATGGATAATAAAAACCGCGAATATGTGTCTTTGCACGCCGATAAACCCGGCGTAGTGACTGCCGCCGATATTGAAGAAGTAGACGGCGTGAGCATTATTAACAAAGACCTTCCGTTAGCCACGCTGGAAGTGGGCGGCACCTTGGAAATGGAGATAGAGCTTTCCCGAGGGAAAGGATATGTTCCTGCCGAGGATTTGGCCAAAATCCAGCGCCCGGCGGGTTTTATCCCGGTAGATGCGCTGTTTTCTCCTATTGTAAAAGTACATTATGATGTGGAGCCGGCCCGTGTCGGTCAGAAAACCGACTATGACCGCTTAATTTTGGAAATCACCACCGACGGCACGCTGGAGCCCGCCCGGGCCCTGCACCGCGCGGCGGTCTTGCTTTCCGGTTCTTTGCATATCTTCACGATTGAAGGGGAAGAGCCGGGCACTGTAGCCGTAAGCACGGGTGCAGATGTGCAGCAAGAGCCTATTTCCATGACTGGCAGCGTCAGCGGAGCTGCTCCCGTCAACTCTAAACTGGAAGAAACATTGAACCAGTCTATTGAGTTTATAGAGCTTTCTTCCCGCTCCATTAATTGCTTGAAATCTGAAAACATTCACACGGTGCGTGATTTGGTCAAAATGTCCGAAGACGACCTGAAGATGATTAAGAATTTCGGCGCAAAATCCATGGACGAAATCAAAGAAAGACTGGCCGAGATGAATTTATCTCTGGGCATGAAAATTTAGGGTATAACCCGTTGAAAGGATTGTAAAAGATGATTAAGAATACCGGATACCGTAAACTCGGCAAAACTTCTTCCCATAAGAATGCTATGCTTAAAAACATGGCTACCAGCATTATCTTGCATGAAGAAGTAAAAACCACGCTGCCCAAAGCCAAAGAAGTGCGTCGCGTGGTGGAAGGGCTGATTACTTTAGCCAAAGCGAATAATCAACTGGCCGTAAAAGACACCTTGAAAGACAAAGCCGCGTTCAAAAAACTTTTTGAAGTGTTGGCAGCCCGTTATCAAAACCGCGCTGGCGGTTTCACCCGCATTTACCGCGCTGGCGTACGCCAGGGTGACAATGCGCAGGTGGCGATTATTAAACTGGTGGACTAAATGGTCATAGATTATCTGGGGGGCTTGTTCTCCTCCGACTTGGGAATGGACTTAGGCACGGCCAACTGTCTGATTTATGTTAAAGACAAAGGCATCGTGCTGCGGGAACCTTCCGTCGTAGCGGTAGAGCGCGAAACCGGCGAAGTAAAAGCCGTTGGTGCTAAAGCCAAGCAGATGCTGGGCAGAACACCTGCGAATATTACAGCCGTGCGTCCGATGAAAAACGGCGTTATTGCCGATTTTGAAGTGACGCAGGAAATGATTCGCTATTTTATCCGCAAAGTACATAGCCGCAGCAGCTTGTTGCGTCCCCGGATTGTGATTGGTATTCCCTCGGATATTACCGGTGTAGAACGCCGGGCCGTAGATGATGCGGCCCGCCAGGCCGGTGCGCGGGAAGTCTATCTGATAGAAGAACCCATGGCTTCGGCCATGGGGGCTGATTTGCCCATTGCGGAACCGCATGCCAGTATGATTGTAGATATTGGCGGAGGCACGACAGAGGTGGCTGTTATTTCTTTAGGCGGCATGGTGGTGGCTAAGTCCATTGATGTGGCTGGAGATGAGCTAACTGAGTGTATCGTGCAATATTTCCGCAAGAAATACAACTTGATTATTGGGGAGACGACGGCGGAGGAAGTGAAAATCAACCTTGGCTCCGTCTACCCGCTCAAAGAAGAAAAATCCATGGAAGTCAAAGGCCGGGATCAGACGCAAGGTCTGCCCCGCACGCTGACGGTAACTTCTGAAGAAATCCGCCAGGCTCTGATGGAGCCGGTGCGGCTGATTATAGATGTTATCAAAAGTACGCTGGAAGAAACACCGCCCGAGTTGGCCGCCGATTTGGTGGACAGAGGCTTGGTGGTGGCCGGCGGGGGCTCTTTGCTACGCGGCATTACGGATTTGATTCGGAAAGAAACCGATATTCCCGTGCACCGCGCGGCAGACCCTTTAAGCTGCGTGGCGTTGGGTACCGGCAAATTCCTGGAACAGCTCAATGAGAAAGGTTCCCGCTTTTTTGGGAACCGGGGCAAATCCTACTAAGTTTTACGCCACAGAAAGCGGGCAGGGTTCTTGTCGCATAAAAGAACTTTGTCCGCTTTTTTGTTTTGATGAGTCTGTTTGCTGCAGATTCATGCTGAAATCTTCCGGCAAAGCCATAGGCTGGGCCGGTGTGGGCGGTTATTGGTCCGCCTAGAGAAAGCCCGTTTTTAATGGAACGAATTTAGAACCATGCAACACAAATCCCAGCATAAAAAGCAAGCCAACTTAGGAAACCGCCGCCGTAAAATTTTGCCTGCGGTGTTTGTTTTCCTCTCCCTTTTGTTAATGGTCTTGCCACTGGAGAGTCCGGTGGCTTCCGTCAAAGCGTTGCTTTCCTATATTTTCATTCCGCAAATTCGGGCCGCTCACGCGGCGGTGGAATATGCCGAAGGGGTATCTGACACGGTAAAAGATTTGTTGGATACGCACCGGGAGAATGCACTGCTGCGGGAAGAGATGGTGCGTTTGCAGCTGGAGAATGCCCAAGCGAGGGAAGTTTTTGCGGAAAACAGCCGTTTAAGAGCGGCTTTGGGTTTCGCTGCGCCCCGTATTTGGCAAGGGGTCTGGGCTAAAACAGCTTATCGGGAGCCTACCCAATGGAACAGCGTGGTTATAGATAAAGGGACCCAAGATGGTATTTATGAACGGGCTGCGGCAGTGGCTTTG
>CALUVB010000020.1 GCA_944324115.1 uncultured Elusimicrobiales bacterium | reverse complement strand
TCGCTTTCCCTTCTTTGGCCAATACCTTCGTTATAGCCGTCGTCAACGTCGTCTTACCATGGTCTACGTGACCAATCGTTCCTACGTTCACGTGCGGTTTGCTGCGTGAAAATTTTTCCTTTGCCATTGTTAGTTCTCCTGTTTTTAGTTTACTGCAATACTGCCATTGTTTAGTTATGTCAAAAATAAGCTGGGGATGGGAATCGAACCCACGACCTTCTCCTTACCATGGAGATGCTCTACCAGCTGAGCTACCCCAGCATTTGGCGTTATACGCCGAAATCGTTTGCCCCGGACAATCCGGGCTTAAAAAAAGCGGGCGATGGGAATCGAACCCACGTGACCAGCTTGGAAGGCTGACGTTCTACCATTGAACTACGCCCGCAAACGGACATCTCGTATATTATACAAAAAATCCTTGCTTTGCAAAAGGGCCGGTAGCACTGCACCGTCATTATGACGGCCGGACAACAGCGGAACTTTTATTTATTATAGCAAAAAGAAAGGCTCCTTCGCTTCTTTTTATATAACGAGACACAACCTGCCGTCTTTTTGCTGAGGAAACAAAGAAACAACTTCTTTCTCTACTCCGCATTTCCTACGCACTGGCGGTGACGCCGCGCATGTTACATATGTACCCGCTGGGCGTAACATATATCTGATTTGGGCACCGAGGGGGAAAGACGCACCGCAACGCATATCCCCTATAACAAAAAAACCCGCGCTTAAAAGCGCGGGTATAATTAAAGAGGGGAGGCCTAGGCCCCTTTACGGAGCATAACCCTAAAATAGGTTCCCTGTTTGGCCATCCCTTACACTGAGTATAAAAAGATTTTTATATTTTTCAAGGCCCTATTTAGGCCCACTTGTCCGCACGTCGGGCCAGGAGTTATTTTGCTGGTGGAAAAACGCTTTTTTTCTATTCCGGATTATTTTTTGGTATAATATGTTTGTTCAATTTTCGGTGCGGTGGCCAAGTGGTAAGGCGTCAGTCTGCAAAACTGATATTCGCGGGTTCGATTCCCGCCCGCACCTTTTTTTACAGCTTCCCGGGAAAAGCCGGGAGGCTTTTTTATTGCCGAAAGCGCAAAAGCAAGCGGCCGGCCGTTATATGCACGATAGGTTCTTACTTTTTTATTGCCGAAAGCCTAAAAGCAAGCACCCCGGCACGGCATAGCAGCCTCCGTTTTGGCGGCGGGACTCTATAACTGCCTTTGAGTCGGTTCCCCGCTGAAACAACAAGAGGACACTCTGTAAAAAGTCGGTATTGAAACAGCATTGATAAATATTCCCGCAAAGACGTGATTTTTATATAAAAACCCGCCTCTGGAGGCGGGTTGTAAACACAGATAAAGATGCAGAATCGGAGAAAACCGATCTTATAAGAACAAGACATCAACGGGCATAATTTTGCCGGGACATAACACGACCGGATTGATAAGAAGCCGTACGGCTTGCCGGGGCAGACGGCTGGGCATGCGCGCTTCTTTCCCACACTGCTGCCGCCCCCACAACGGAGGCTGTTTGCTTCCAGCCGCTTTTCTGCAAAATATTTCTAATTAACTGCCGGCTCCAGCGCACGACCGCTTTTCCGCCTTGTTTAGCCGTCACTTGTCCCATGGCCAAGAACCACACGGCTCTAACTGGCAGTGCGTTCACCACCTGCCGCATTAATGCTTTACTGCCGGAAACGGCGCCATGGCCTATCCAGCCGATTATTTTACCGATTCCAGCCCACTCGGCCGTGATTTCACAAGCTCCTTGCACCCCACTGCAAACAACCTTCCAAGGATATCCTTTTTTTAATGTTTGGTATAAAGAGTCCTGCAAAGCGGCTTCTTCTTTTTCCCATCCATACAAAGAGCTGGAATAATGCATTACCATTCCCAACCGCATTCCCTGAAGCGGGATATATAAGTAGTGAATAAACCGGCTGTCTTGATTGGCAGTCAAATACTCCCGTATAAACTGCTGCATCAGCTGGGAGCTGGCTTCCGTCTCCCGGCTATGATAGGACAAGAACAAGCCTTGTATGAGCGTGGAGAGAATGAAATGACGGCGTCCGTTTACCGTATCTGCAAAATGGCCTTTCCCGTCTGTACCCGGAGTGGGAGCGTGCAGATAGAAAATTTCTCCCGTGTCTGAAAAACGCGCCCCGGCGGCCTCTTCGCCGCCCATCGCCCGGCCCAAGGCATTAAAACCGCCGGCGCTGACCATTTGTTTCAAAACGCCGTCATCATCTTTCAAAGCAAAAAAACTGTTTGCTTGGGCAAAAAGATGGAGCAATGCTTCTTGATTTGTGGCATTCAGCACATTTTTTACACCGCGTATCATATAATCTGCCGGAGCATTCTGCAACCAATCAAATCTGCGGATAAGTTGTTTCATGCGCGCTTCAAAACGCTGCCGGCGCGAGGCAGACCAGCCTTCCCCTTCCGCCGATTCTACTGACATATCCGCCAATACCACCGCGGCCCAGCCGTTGCGGGCATCATGTAATGGGTCTGCGGCTTGCTCTACTTGTTTAAATGCCCAATCTTCCACCCGGCCGGACAGCCGCGGGTGATGCGTCAAAGAAACCGCCACCGCCGCATAGAAGGCTTTTTCCGCAAAATCGGGAGCATCTTCTTGATAGTCAGTCAGATAGGGCAGCACCTGCTGCAGCAAAACATTTTCCCAATGGGAAGAAGGATACTGGTCGCTGCTGGCGGCGAACTGCACCAAATAAGCCAACGCGGCAGCTTCTTCGGCAGACAAAGAAAGTAAATAAGGTTTATCGGACAATACCGCCGTTATCACCCGGCCATCTACATAGCCTGTATTTTCCAGTTGGTCCAGCAGAGACTGCAGCGTCATATCCTGCCGGCGGGAAAAAGATTGCATTTCCAAACTGCGTAAAAAATCTTGAATTACAGCTTCTTGTTTTTGAGCGGCAGCCGTGGGGCGATAGCCCGGTATATTTTGTGCCGATACCATTAGAGGCTGAAGCAGCAAGCAAACAGTCATCAACAGAGAAAAGGGGGCAAACAGTTTTTTCATATATTATAGTTTCTGAAAAAATAAGCCTTGAAACAAGGGTCTTTGGGCCTACAACCGATGGTCCAAAATACCCATTTCTCCTCATTAAGCCACAGAAACCGTATCTCCAATGGCCGCGTACAAACACCTCCACTAGGCATAAGCTTTCCCCGGTTAAATGCCCCCGGCAGGGCCTATTCTTCGCTTCCGTCTCCCTTTTTCTGCCTAACCGCAACAGAAATATGGGTGGGCCCGAAAGAATAATTCTCCACTTCGCCTAACTTTCAGCAGAGTCTTCTGTATAAATAAAAACGATTCTTTGTATTTGTTTGGAATAAAAACCTCTCGCTTTAGCTGCGGGATACTGCCGCAGCATGCATATCTCTGCCAGACCGGGGCTTTCATATACAACAAAGGCCCCTTTCGGGGCCTTTGGTACAAAACACATTGCAACGTGTGCTTATTCGGTCGGAACTTCAGACAAAATAACGTCTTTGTCTTTATCGGCCGGTATAGGGATACCACGCAGTTTCCAATTCAGCCAAGCGCCTAAATTATCCATCAAAATATAGGTCACCGGCGTCATCAGCAGGGTAACCAACAGCGACAAGGCCTGCCCGCCCACAATCACGATGGCCAAGCTGCGGCGGGATTCAGCTCCTTCCCCATTGGAAATGAGCATAGGCACCACCCCTACCACCAGTGTCAGCGTCGTCATCAAGATGGGGCGCAAGCGTACGCGGTTGGCCTGCAATATGGCATTCGTGCGGCCATAGCCGCGGGCGCGCAGCTGGTCAGTATAATCCGTCTGCAAAATGGCGTTTTTACTTACTACGCCAATAAGCATGAACAGTCCCAGCAAGCTGAAAATATTCAGCGTTTGCCCCGTAATAAGCAGGGAGAAAATGGCAAACGGAATAGTCAGCGGCAAAGAAATGATAATGGCAACCGGGTGGGAATAGTTCTCAAACTGGGCGGCCAAAATCATGTACTTGAACAAGAACGCCAAAATAAAGGCTATGATGAAAGACTGGAACATGCGGCCCATTTCCTTGGCGCTGCCGCTCAGTCCGCCCGTATACTCATTAGACACTTCCAACGAATCAAACGCCTGCTGGATAATGCCCAAGGCGCTGCGCATATCAATGCCGTTTAAGTTAGCTTCCACCGTAATTTGGCGCTGGCGGTTGAAACGGTCTATCTGCGTAGGACCAAAACCTTCTTCAATGCTGGCCACGCTGTCCAAGCGTACGATACCTCTTTCTCCATTCACTTCCGAAGGCACCATCAGCGCACTGACGGCTTCTTTGGTATCGCGGAATTCTTCGCCTACGCGAATACGCACTTCATAAAGCTCGTCGCCTTCTTTGTATTTGGTGATATCGTCCTCGCCTCCTACCATGGTACGCAGGGCAGAGGCGATATCCGTCACGTTGACGCCCAACGCATATGCTTTTTCGCGGTTAATGACAACGCGGTATTCGGGTTTAGCCAAATCCAAAGACAAGTCCAAGTCAATAAAACGCGGATCCTGGCTCAGTTTATTTAATACGGCGTGACCATATTCAGTCAGCTTATTGATGTCGGGCCCGGAAATAACGAATTCCACTTCCTTCCGACCGCCGCCGGGGCCGTCAGATACGATATAAGAGCTGGTTTTTAATCCGTCATATTTCTTCATCAATTGGCGCGTCACTTCCAAATATTTGGAAGTGGTAATGCCGTGGCGTTTATCGCGGTCTTCTAACTCAAAGCGGATATTGCCCTGGTTGCTGGGGCTGGAGTTGGAAAAGCTGCTCTCCCCTACACCCGCAGATATCAAGACGCTCTTTACATAGGGCATACGGCGGATATCTTCTTCTATTTGCATCAAGATTTTCTGCGTATCCTGATAGCTGGTGCCCACCGGCGCTTCTATGCTGACCTGTATTTTTCCGCTGTCGTCTTGTGGGAAAAATTCCCCGCCCACAATGCGCATCATCGGGAACATGGAGACAATACACAGCACTCCAATAACAACCATCGTTTTGCGATGGTGAATAGACCAGTTCAAAAGCGGGATATAGGCGTCTACCAGAGTATCATTGATATTATCTACAATTTGGTCAAAGCGGCTTTTGCCTTCATGTTTGCGCAGCATTTTGGCACAAAGCATTGGCGTCAGCGTAAGCGCTACTAGACCTGAGAGCGCAATAGCAAACACCACGGTCATACCATAGCTGCTTACGATACGCCCCACGATACCACTCATATAAGCAAGCGGCAGGAAAATAACCAAAATAGACAACGTGGTGGCAATAACCGTTGAAGTGATTTCGCGTGAACCGTCTAAAGCCGCCACCAAAGGAGACTTGTCGTATTTCTCCATATGGCGGTAAATGTTTTCCAACATTACAATAGCGTCGTCAATCACAATACCTACCGCTACCGTCAGCCCCAACAGCGTCATAGAGTCAATGGTAAAGCCCATCAGGTTCATAAACAGGAACGAGCCGATAATGGAAATGGGCATAGCCAAAAACGCAATAAACGTAGAGCGAAGTGACCCCATAAACACCAGCACCATAATGCCCGCCAAAATACCGCCCAGAATCAAGTGCTCTAACACCGTATTGACAGAGGCGCGTATCGTGCCGGATTGGTCCAGCATCAGAGAGATTTGGATATCCTTGGGCAAGGTAGGCTTAATAAGCTCCAACTTGTCTTTGACCCCTTGAATAACCGCCAGCGTATTGGTGCCGGACTGTTTTTTGACTTCCAGCGTTACGGCGCGGCGGCCGTCAAGGTAAGTGGACTCGCGGTCATATTCGCCGGAGTCTTCCGCATAGCCGATATCAGACACCTTAATAGAAGTGCCGTTTTTGCGCGCGATGAAAATATCGTTAAACGAGGGCACATTGTCCAAGCGGCCCAAAATACGCAGGCTGTACTCGCGGTGCTGCTGCTCCACGCGGCCGCCGGGCATTTCTACGTTTTGATCCTGTAAGGCTTCCTTGACAGCATTAATAGACAAGCCCAACGAATAAAGTTTAAACGGATTGACAATAACATGCACTTCACGTTCCCGGCCGCCCACAATATTGACAGAACCTACGCCGCGGATATTTTCAATATTTTCTTTGACCTGTTTTTTAGCAATTTCGGTCAAATCAATGATATTGCGATCTCCGGACACCACCACGTTCAATACGGAAATGGCGTCTGCATCTAATTTCATGATTACCGGTGGATCCGTACCTTCCGGCAACTCATTAGTCACCAAATCCACTTTATCGCGCACTTCCTGGGCCGCCACATCGCGGTCTTTGTCCATATCAAACTTTACAACAACCAAGGACACCCCTTCCGTGCTTTGGCTCTCCAGCTCGTCAATGCCTTCTATCTGGTTGACGGATTCTTCAATAATCTTACTGACGGAAGTCTCCATTTCTTCAGAGCTGGCTCCGGAAAGTGTGGTCTGTACCAACACATACGGCACGTCTACGTTAGGGTACAGGCTGACCCCCATGCTGCTGTAAGCCATTAAACCCAAAATGACCAACGCCACCGAACACATAATGGTCAATACGGGCCGTTTAATAAATACAGCAGAAAAGCCGCCTTTGCGATAGGCCTCTGTAACCGCTTGTTTATTTGCTTCTTGTTCTTGCATACCCATTTAGCTCTCTTTCCTATCTGATTTCTATTTTGCTCCCGTCTTTGACGCCATAAGCAAAGGAAATCACTTCTTCTCCCGCTGCCAGCCCTTCAGTAATTTCCGCATAGTCATTATCTTCAAAACCTATGGTTACATTCTGGCGAACGGCTGTTTTGCGGTCAGAAGAAGGCAAATAAACGTACGACTGTCCGTCTTCATCTGTATAAACGCTCTTTTTTGCCACGGAAGGTACGCCTTTCTTTTCCGCCAAAGCAATATCCACTTTGGCAAACATGCCCGATTTAAGCAAAGACTTGGGGTTATCGGCCACAAATTCCACTTTCATTGCGCGGCTCATAGAATCCACTACCGGGCTTAAAATATTCAGTTTCGCTTGGAAATCTTGCCCCGGCAACGCATCTACGCGCAGCACCGCCGGCTGACCCTTATACAAGTCGCCGATATATCGCTCCGGAATATCTACTTCAATACGCACCGTGCTTTGGTTGACTACCAGCGCCACCGGCGTCGTCGTGGTAACGTTTTCCCCCGGGTCCAAATACACCCGGCCCACAACGCCCGTAATGGTGGAAGGAACTACCACCGGTTCATACACCGCACCTACTTCATCGCGCTCAATCAAAGACACTGTTTGATTGCGTTTCACCGCATCACCTTCCCGCAGCAAATTTTTCATCAGTTTGCCGCTTACACGCGGATAAAGTGTAGCTTCTTCCAACGCTTTGACGTTGCCGGACATCAAGAGCTGTTTTTTCAAATCCCGGTTCTGCACTTGTTCCGTTTGAACAATAAACACGTCCATCGGCACATCGCCCAAAATTTTCTGGGCAGGGTCCTTGCGCAGAATAAACATTACCGCCAACACCATGACCACCAGGGCTATTAGCCCGTAATTTAAATATTTAATTGTCTTTTTTCTCATACAAGTAGACCTCCGCCCCTACGGCAAATTTCAAATCGGACAACGCGATTACCGCGTCGTAAACGGCCTGCACATACTGCAAATCGGATTCATTTACGTTGGCAGTTGCATCATTGAGTTCCAAGCGGCTGGAAAGCCCGTTGCGGTAGCGCAGCATTTGGGCATTTAAGTTTTCACGCGCCTGCTGCACCACTCCGCGCGTGGCTTCTATGCGGCTTTTGGCTTCTTCCAAATTCAAATAAGCCTCTTTTACTTGGATACGCACGTTTTTCAGTTTATTTTGATAAGCAGCTACCGCTTGTTCATAGGCCAGCTCGCTCTGGGTAACCTGTGAATTGATTTTAAACCCTTCAAACAAAGGAATACTCAAAGACACGCCGGCATTGCTGGCCCAATAATATTGATTATAGTGCCGCGGAAAGCCATTTTCCGTATAAGCATTATAGCTGTAATCTGCGTTTAATGAAAGCACCGGCATATGCCCCGCCTTGGCGATTTTAATATTATAATGCGCTGCGTCTACCGCCAGTTTGGAAAGCACCAGCTCCGGGCGGTATTGCATAGCCAACGCATAGAGTTCTTCCAGCGGCGGCGTAGGCGGCACGCGCAAGTCTTGTTTGGTCCAAGTTAAATAAATAGGGTCTTCCGGGTCGCGGTTTAAAATTTGGCGCAAATACAAGTTGCCCAATTCAAAATTCTTTTTGGCCTGCATGACTTGCGGTTCAATATTTTCCACCTGTACTTTTTGGTTCAACACATCTAAATTGCTTGACAACCCTTCCCGGTAGCGGGCTTGCGTTTCCGCCAAATGTTGTTTGGCAATATCCAGATATTCTTCCTGTACGCGGATTAAAGCAGAGGCATAAATAATGTCGTAGCAGAACTTGACCACCTGCTGCGTCACCAAACTTTGCATGTGTTTCACTTGGTAAGCGCCGGTTTCGGCATTTACTTTGGCCAATTTGGAATTATTGCGTATCTGTCCGCCGGACCAAAGTACATAGTTTAACCCTGCAGAAGCGGTGAACGTATTGTTTTGGCCAATTTCCATCAAAGTTTCTCCAATAGGCATGCGGCCCTTTTTCAGCGCGCGGCTATAGCTGCCGTCTATACTGATGGTAGGATAAAAGTACGAATTGGCTTCTTTAAGCTGCTGTTCGTAAATCTGCATACTCTTTACAGCATCAATAATCTGATAGCTGTCTTTAAGAGCGATGCTGATGGCTTGGTCAATGGTTATCTTTTCCCCGCTGACTTCCGGCCGCTCTTTGAACAGATCCGAAGCCGGATCCTTGGCGGACGGAGGAGCGGCAAATGCCTGCAAACCCCATAGGCATGCGCAGGCGGCGCATAATATACGTTTCATATTATTTTTCATTCCTCTTATAATATTCATTAATACCCAATGTGATGATTTTAGCCAGCCGGTTAACGGCGGCTTTATCATAAAAACATTTCTCGTCAGCCCAACACGCCTCCGGAGCGTTCAGCTGCACATAAGCGCTAAGCATAATTTGCAACAGCACTGCCCGCACCAGCCGCTCAAAATCTGGCAGTCCCCGGGGGGTGATTTCTCCTTTTTGCGAAGCGCGGGAAAAGAGTTCGCTCAAGCGCCCCAACTTTTCCGTACTTTTAAACCCTTTCCTTTTATTGCTCAATACATAAGCAATAGTACGCACAATAAATTTGGAATTGCGCGGGTCGTTTTGGAAAAACTCCAAATGCCGCTCCAATACTACCGATAACAGCTGGGTAGCCCCCATACTCTGTTCCCATTCGCGTTCAAAAAAGTCATCAAACTGCCGGGCCCTTTCATTGATAATGGCCGAACACAAATCTTCCTTATCTTTAAAATAATAATACAGCACCGGCTTGGTTACGTTCACTTTCTCTGCGATTTGGCGCATGGATACATTTTCTATGCCATGCTCCGCCATCAGTTTAAAAGCGGCCTCTTTTATGCGGGCGCGCATAAACTGTTCATGGGTTTGACGGCGATTTTTGGAATCTTTTTTTGTTCTAACCATAAAATCTACCTACCGGTAGGTATTTATAGTATAACAAATTATATCTCAATAATCCTAGCCGCGCTGCTGGCGCAAGCACATATTCTGCAGTTTCTTTGTCTCAAACAGAAGAAAAACATAAAAAAACCGCCCCGCTGAACAGTGGGGCGGGCAACAGAAACAATCGTCTAATTACAAGAAAAAACCAATCATCAAGCCCAGCAGGCCTACACACAAGAAAAAACCGGCCACTACCGGCACAAAGGCAAAGCACAAAGCGCCCAAAGTTTTCCCAGCGCTCACCTGCGCTGCACGGGAAGCGTTCAGCACCACAAATACAAAACGCAGCAGCAGCACAATCAGCAACACCAGCGCCGCCAAAGGCTTAAGCCAAGGAGCGGCAAGGGCCGGTATCGCAAAACACAGCAACAGCCCCTGAGCAAAGCCGGAAAGCCCCATCACCACAAATAAGGCAGACGGGCCGTTCCCGCCGGAGAAAAAATTCAAAAACAATCCAGACAAGGCCGCCCACAAATACCCCATTGTCATTTCCAACAACCAGAAAAAGGCAAAACGCCACACCAAGCCCCACGCGCTAAGGCCTTCTCCCGCCCAGAAAAACACTACCCAACATAAAGCGGCTGCAGCATATCCGACCACCGCCGCGCCAAAACGGCGCTCCTCCACCAAGGCACCAATCGTTTGGGCCGGATTTTTGTGATAGGAGAAATAAGCAGTTAGCAAATTCATCTTTTCCCCCTTAATAAATCCACTGATAGGATACGCGGGGCGTGCTGACACTTTGCAGCTGTTTAGAGAAATTTTTGCTATCCATACTGGAACCAAAAGAGAAAATCAGTTCACGCAGTCCTTCGCTTTTGCGCGTAATGACTTTAGGATCTTCCAACCCGGCCAGTTCCCCGGCCAACAGCCGCGCCGTTTCTTCGCCGCCCAGTTTATCAATAAATCCCAAATTATAAGCCCGCTGCCCCGTAAATACGCGCCCATCGGTATATTCCTTCAAATCAGACGGCGTAACATTGGGGCGGCCCGCTTTTACTACGGCAAAAAACTGAGAATAGGTGTCATCAACCATATCTTGCAAAATAGTTTTTTCAGCTTCCGTCATGGGGCGGTAGGCAGAACCCATGTCTTTATATTTCCCAGAGGTAATGGGCGTAACCTGGACCCCCAATTTATTAAAAAGCCCCACTACGTTGCCTACTTGCATAATCACCCCGACCGAGCCGGTAATAGTGCCTGGTTCTGCCACAATTTGGTCTGCCGCCATAGCAATATAAAAAGCGCCGCTGGCCGCCACATCGCGAAACAACGCCACCACCTTCTTCCCCTGTTCTTTGGCGCTGACAATTTCGGAATAAATATCCTGTACGGAGGCTACGGTGCCGCCCGGAGAATTAATATCCAACACGATGGCTTTTACATTGTTATCTTTAGCAGCTTCCCGAATCCGTTTGGAAATATACGACGCGGAAGACGGAGCGGAAAAAGGGCTTTGATTGTCTTCCTCTGCAATGACACCGCGCACTTTAATCCACGCAATGCCCGGGCCGGAAGACGTTTTTTTGGAAGAAGCCAAAGTCAGAGAGGAGAAATCCACCTTCTTCTCCTGGCTGCACGCCATGCCGGGCTTTACTGTCAGATAAACGCCGCACACCGCCGAAATACAGAAAGCCAACAACAACAAGAAAGCCCACAAGCTGCCGCGTTTTTTGGGATTCGGCGTTTGCTGCGGGGAAGAATTGGAACCCGATTCAAAGTCCGTAGCGGTTTTCTCTTTTTCCTTCAATTTCTTTTCCCACTCTTCACGCGGCAAATTTTCCACATCTGAGCCAAAAATCTCTTTCAATTCATCTGTATTCTCTGACATAAATATCCCCTTTGGCAAAATCTCCCTTCATTATAGCAATTAATGCTAGAATAAGGGAGAAAGAGAGTCTAACAGGGTTGTTCGCAAGGAGGATATATGTTTCAAGGCGTATATACCGCACTGGCCACGCCGTTCACCGCCAGTGGAAAAACCGATTTTCAAGCGTTGGAAATACTGATAGAAAAGCAAATTGCCGCCGGGGTAGACGGCTTAGTCCTTCTAGGCACCACCGCTGAAGCGGCCACTTTAGATGAAGCGGAAAAAGATGAATTGCTTTGCGCCGCCATCAAACAAATTGACCGCCGGGTCAAAATCATCATCGGCACCGGAACTAACTGCACCCGCACGATGCTGCAAAACACAGAAGCCGCGTTGAAACATCACCCCGATGGCGTATTAATTGTCACTCCTTACTACAACAAGCCCAATCCGTCTGGACTGATTGAACATTTCCGTCGTGCGAGTGAATTGGGCGCTCCCATTGTGCTTTATCATATACCGGGCCGAACCGGATTAAAACTGTCGGCTGATGTATTGCGGACCCTTTTGCAAAGCGTGCCCGGTATTAAAGCGGTCAAAGAAGCGGATTATGATATGGCCCGCGTTACGGACACTGCCGTGGAATTTGCCGGAACGGTGGACTATTTGTGCGGCAATGATGATTTATTTCCGCAATATTTGGCGCTTCAGGCCTCCGGCATCATCAGCGCGGCGGCGAATGTATTGGCGCCAGCTTTCGTCAAAATATATAAAGCCTGGCAAAAAGGCGAGACGGAAAAATCGTTTGCTGTTTTCCGCAAAGCCTATCCGCTGATTAAAGCCTGCTACTGGGAAACCAACCCCACCTGCGTCAAATACTTGCTCTCCCGTTTGGGTGTAGGAGGCGATACGGTGCGCCTGCCGTTGGGGACTGTATCTGACTTGCACAAAGAAAAATTGGACTGGGTACTGAAACAGACGGACAAATCTTTGCTTATCTAGGAGTTAATATGAAAACTGTAGGTATTATCGGCGCCAACGGGTTAGTGGGGCGTACGCTGCAACAAGAATTCAAAAAAATTTCCATTCCTTTTGAAACCAAATTATTTGGCCGCAATGAGGAAGTGCCGGCATTAGATGCGGCGGTATTTTGTACGGATAATGCCGACAGCGCCCGCTTATATGAACAACTGAAAGACCGTATTGGGTATATAGTAGATATGTCGGCTTATTACCGGCAGGATCCCCGGGTGCCGCTTGTTATCCCGGAAATTAACCCGCAGGCCATTACCTGCAATACCCGCCTTATAGCCAGTCCCAACTGTACCACCACCGGCTTAGTAATGACGATGGCGCCGCTTATGCCCCTATATCACCTGACGGAAGTCTTTTTCTGTTCTTATCAGGCTATCAGCGGCGGCGGAAAGAAATTGCTGGAGGAGTTTCATACCCCCGGGTCTCTCTATGAAAACAACTGCGTGCCGCTTATTGGCTCCGTGCAGGATAACGGCTATACCTCTGAGGAGCTGAAAGGGCTCTACGAAACGCGCAAAATTTTGGACTTGCCCAAAGTCAAAGTCTACCCGCACACAGTGCGCGTGGCGGTGGAAAACGCGCACTCTCTGGGCGTAACGCTCAAAGCGCAGGAAACGTTTGATTTGGAGCAAGTGAAAAAACAGTGGAATGCCTTTGCACATTTGGCCTACAGCGAAGAAATTGTAACGCCCAAACAAGCCAGCGGACAGGAAACCACCTACGCCTGCCGCCTGCGCCGCGATGTGGAAGAACCCAACATTATTCATTATTTCATTACGTTTGACAACCTGCTCAAAGGCGCCGCTATGAATGCGCGGCAAATTGTGCAATTATTATTGGAGAAATACCTGTGAAAAAAGTCATTATAAACGGAGCCAACGGCAAAATGGGGCAAGCCATTGCCCGCTTGATCCGGCAAAATACCGCCTTGGAACTGGAAGTATCCGCCTTACGCGAAGCCGGCCAATCCATCAGCCAGCGGGCGGATATAGTAATTGATTTTTCTTCTCCGCAAGGGGCACAAGAAGCTTTGTCTTTGGCCCAAGAACAAAAGGCCGCCTGTCTGATAGGCACTACAAATTTACCGGAACGCTTCCTGTTCCAAATGCAAGAAGAACACAGGATTGCGCTTTTTTATGCGCCCAATGTCAGTTTAAGCGTCTATTTTTTTGGGGAATTGCTTAAAAAAGCCGCGCAAATGTATCACGGGTATGACCTAGCCCTGCATGAGATACATCATGTGCATAAGAAAGACGCCCCTTCCGGAACAGCAAAAAAATTGGCGGAAAGCTTGGGTTTGCCGGAGCGGTGCATTTCATACGAGCGGTTTGGAGAAGTGCCTGGAACGCACATTCTGACGTTGCTGGGCAAATATGACAAAATCTCCCTTAAACACGAAGCATTAAGCCGCGATTTATTCGCCGCTTCAGCGGTACAGATAGCCGCATGGCTGGTCAAACAACCGGCTGGTTTTTATACGATGCAGGATTATGCTTCTTTTGTTTTAAAATCTTCCAAAAAGGACTCTAAGTTATGAAAATTCATTTTATAGGTATTGGCGGCGTGGGTATGAGCGCGTTGGCCCAACTGCACGCCATGGGCGGCGACACCGTCACCGGATCAGACCGCCTCATCAGCAAAGGATATACGGATTTGGCTTTGTGGGGTTACCTAAAAAAACTACATATTAAGCTTTACCCTCAAGATGGCAGCGGCTTGGATAAAGACACGGATTTGGTGATTCTGTCTTCTGCCATAGAAAACGACAATCCGGAATTGCAAAGAGCAAAAGAACTGGACATTCCCACCATGCACCGCTCCGAACTATTGGCTAAACATGTAGCGGAACACCGCACGATTGCCGTTTCCGGCACCAGCGGCAAAAGCACTACCACCGCCATGATATATGAGATATTGGCTTATGCAGGAAAAAGTCCTTCAGTAATTACTGGGGCGGCCATTTTATCATTGCAAAAAGAACAAGATGTCTTTGGCAATGTGTATAAAGGCGCGTCGGATTTATTAGTCATTGAAGCTGACGAAAGCGACGGCTCCATCGTCAAATACCACCCCTATTTAGGCTTGTGCTTAAACTTACGCAAAGACCATAAAGAAATAGACGTACTGCAAGGGTTTTTTACCCAGTTTGTTAAAAATTGCCAGCAGTCTATCGTCAATGTGGAAGAAGACAATTTAAAAGCAGCCGGCGCAGGTGCCAAAACATTCGGCCTGCATCATGGGGATATCCACCCCGAGGATATACGTGCCGACGGATTTGGCTCCGACTTTGTAATTAACGGGCAGAAGTTCCGCCTACACATTCCCGGCCTGCACAATGTAGCCAATGCCACAGCCGCCGTAGCGGCGGCGCTGGAGTGCGGAGTGGATTTAAAAACAGCTGCGGCCGCCCTGGAAAAATTCTCCGGCATTGCGCGGCGGTTTGCTTCTATCGGCAGTTATAATAATATTGAAGTTATTGACGACTTTGCCCACAACCCCCACAAACTGCATGCCACCATTGATGCGGCACATTTACGCGGCAAACGGGTACTGGCTTTCTACCAGCCGCATGCATTTACTTCGGTCAAAATGCTTACGCCGGAATTTGTGGAAAATTTAAGCCTTTGTTTGGGCAAAGACGACCATATTTGGCTGACGGAAGTGTACTATCCGGGCGGCACTGTGCCGCAAGGGGTCAGCAGCAAAAACATTTATGAGGGGTTAAAAAGAAATGGCATCAATGCGGATTTTAATCCCTGCCGCGAAAAAATATTGGCAGAAATGGCAGCCGCGGCCCAACCGGGAGACATTTTGCTGGTGCTGGGGGCGCGTGATCCAACACTCACAGACTTTGCCAAAAAATTATTATCGGCCGTAGAACATGCCCAAAAAAACATTTGTACTTGTCAGCAATGTATGTTAGGCAATTGCTGTATGGCGTATAAAAAATAGACACGTTAGCCTTATCCCATATCGTAACATCAAAACCCAGCCGCTCCAAATAGGAGCGGCTGGGTTAATATGCCGTATGTTAAAGTTGACCATCTATATAACGAAATCCTTGGCTTTCCAATTGTTTGCATATTTTCTGACCGATATCTGTCATCTGAGTCCAGCACAGCTTACACATTTCGCCATCGGGGCATACTCCATTCCCTTCCCGCCACTCCAAACTATAATAAAATTCGGTTGAATTGGGGCTTTTATGACGAGCGATTTCAATATAAGGATATCCACTTGCAATAATAGCAGGATCATTATACAAAAAATATTTAGTGTAATAAGACTTGTCTTGCCAAGATCCTCCGGATAAATCTACAGAAGAAAAATCACGGAAATATTTTATTTCCCCACTATTCCCTCCCGTTTCCATGAGATATAAATTAAGCTGATCTTGCAATACTCTCATATTTTGCAACGCTTCCGAAAGACGCGCTTTTTCCACCGCCAGAGTATACTGCGGCAGGGCTATGGCCGCCAAAATACCGATTATCAGCACCACTACCAATAATTCTATCAGCGTAAAGCCGCCTAAACGGCGTTTGGCGGAAGTTTTTAAGACAGAAGGTTTTTTTTGATAAATTTTGTGCATAGACAAAA
>CALUVB010000019.1 GCA_944324115.1 uncultured Elusimicrobiales bacterium | reverse complement strand
TCGGCATTTTGGCGGCGGTGGCTGTGCCTCAATATCAGAAAGCTGTTTTTAAATCCTGTGCTACGGAAGGATATCTGTTATTTGAGAAACTGAAGCAAGCACAGGAACTTTATAAAATGGAAAACGGAAACTATAGCCGCGATAGGGATAATTTAATTTTATCTTTCCCTAGGGGAAACTCTTCCTATTATGATATAGTGTTTTGTAACAACAGCGCTTGTGGTGTTCGCTTGACGGAACGGCCTTGCTCAATGGTCTGGGAATATAATTGGAATACCCCTAGTAATAAGGCGGTTTCTCTGTGCCTTGTCTATAAAAATTCTGTTCAAGAATACGTTAAACAATTTTGTCAGGAAAAAGGCTATGTGTATTATTATACAAGCGAAGCTGGAACACTCTATTATATCTTGCCTAATTAATAAAGTATACGGTGTTTCTGGCGGATTAATGGCGGACGATAGGGTACGGGCCGTATATCAGATTTTGCTGGAATCAAAAACTAGTGACCAATGTATTGCCCAAGATGAAACGGCAGAGTATTTGTGCCGCAGCTTGGGAGGAACGGATACCGGAAACACCAATACTTCCGGAAGTAAAATCTTCCGTATTGCAAAATAACCGATTTGCCCGGTTTTCTTTTATTTCCCCACCACTTGCAGATGAGCAGCCAACTGTTTGAATGCTTGACCGCGATGGCTGATGGCGTTTTTTTCTTTTTCGGTCATTTCCGCCAGCGTTTTGCGGGTGCCTGCCACGATAAAAATAGGGTCATAGCCAAAGCCGTTTTCGCCCCGGTAACCAAACCCAATAAATCCGTCTAAGGCTCCTTCAAAACTGACGACCTTCCCCTGCGGGGTGGCCAAACATGCCACCGTGCGGAATCGCGCCGCCCGTTTACCTAAGAAAAGTCCTTCCAGCTCATTTAAGAGTTTACGGTTGTTTTCCGCGGCATCAGCATGTTCACCCGCATAACGCGCCGTATGAACACCCGGTTTCCCGTCTAGAAACTCCACTTCCAGCCCGGTATCGTCTGATATGGCGGGCAGGCCGGATTCTTGGGCGGCGTAGATGGCTTTGATTTCTGCATTTTCCGTCAATGTCTGGCCTGTTTCGGCAGGCAATTTTAGCCCGCCGATGTCTTCCAAACTAACATATTCTATCTTCTCCCCCGTTTTTGTCTTACGGGGGAGAAGATCCATAATTTCTTTGAATTTATGTTTATTGCCGGTGGCAATTAGAATTTTCATGTGCTTTTATTTAGAGGCGTTCATTTGGGCGGTATGCTTTACCAGATTGAAAGCTACTTTATAGGCCTTAAACATATCTTCTTCGCTCAGCCATTCGGTAAAAGCATGCGGATTGTTCTGACCTGTAAAGATGGTATAACCGCCAAAACCATGTTTGGCCATAATCATGGCAGATGTCGTGCCCGCGCGTTCTTCTTTCGGGTTGGGCGTTACCCCAGCCTCTTGCGTGGCCTGAATCAATAAATTGTAGGCTTCCGGTTTGACTCCGTATGCTACATTTTCATATTGCTTGGTAATTTGCATTTCTATTTCCACACCAAATTTATCGGCAGCTCTTTGGGCGGCTCTTTCCAAACGTTTGTGCCAGCGTTTGCCGTCTTTTTGGTTAAAATAGCGGAGACGGAAATCTACGCTATGCGTATTCTCTTTGGGGTTATACTCAAAATGGTGCGGCTCAATATAGCCTTCCCGTCCGGTGCTGTAATTGGGCAGGTTTCTTTTGCGGGCTACTTTTTTGGTAATGAGGGCGATGGGGTCGGCCGAGTTGCGGTAGCCGTTTTCGGCTGCGTAAGACTGGTGTCCGTTTACGCCGAAAGCGGTTACAATGACGCCCTCAGCAGAGAAGTTGCCGGTAATTAATTCCCCGTTTACTCCGGCGTCAAAGTCAAAGGCATAGTCCGGGTTGTAATAGTTTAAGTCCAAGCGTTCTGCACTGCGGCCGACATCTTCATTCGGGGTCAGTACCACTTGGATAGGGCCGTGCGGAATGGTGGGGTTTTCGGCTAAGGTTTGCAGCAAAGTCATTAAAATAGTTACGCCGGCTTTATCATCGGCGCCCAGATTGGTCGTTCCGTCGGAGGTAACAATCGTCTTGCCTACCATTTTTTGCAGATAGGGGTCACTGGTAAAATCAATGACGTGATTGTTTTGAAGCACAATCGGCTGTCCGTCATAATGGGTGATGACTTGCGGTTTAATGTTTTCGCCAATAATGTCGGGTGTTGTGTCGTAGTGGGCGCTTAATCCCAATACCGGCGCCTGGCGGTCTTTGAGATTAGAGGGGATATTCACATAAATATATTTGTCTTGGGAAAAATGCGTCGGGAAGCCAAACTGCTTTACTTCTTCATACAATACATTAGCCATTTTTTCCTGGCCCGGAGTCATCCATTCCGCATTGGTGTCGCTCATGCTGCTAATCTGTACATATTGCACAAAGCGCGGAATCATCGTGGACCGGTATTTACTGGTAATGTCGTTCTGAGCAAAGGCCGAGCCTGTGCCCAATAGAAAGGCCATCATCATAGAGCATACTAATAATCGTCTCATGAAGTTTCTCCTAAATAAAGTATTCAATAGGTGCGTAACAATGTCTCTTTTTTATTGTAATTAATCGTTTTTATTTCTTGCAAGGGCCAAAGGGCCTACAAAAAAGATAGGTCTGTTGTAAATAAAAACCCCGCCAAAAGCGGGGAAAAGATTTTATTATTCTGTTTTTTGTCCTACCCAGCCGCAAGCCGTACTCATCAGCGTACGCAGGGAGGCCTCCATGACGTCAACATCGGCATACTCCAAAGCGCTGTGTGTATTAAACATTCCGGCAAAAAGGTCTGCGGTGGGCAGATTCTTAAAGGATAAAATACCTCCGTCTGTTCCGCCGCGTACGGAAATGCGTTTGGGTTGTATTTCCTCTTGGCGCATGGCGTTTTCCGCCATTTCTATGACTTCAGCCGGGATAACGGCCTTGGCGTTTTTATATTCATCTTGGAAAGTCAATTCCGCCCCTTTGTTTTTTGGATTTAAAGACTTGGTTGTGTTAAATGCTTGGGTTACAATTTGGCTCAGCTCTTGCATTTCTTCATCGGTAAAAGCCCGAATGTTTCCGCTCACGACACTGCGGTCATCTTCCGTCGTAATGGAATGTACATAAATATATCCCCGCGTGCCGGAGGTGTTCTCCGGCCGGCGGTGCCTGGGCAGCAGGGTATGAAAGTCGGAAGCCATTAACACATTGTCTGAAAAATCCGCGTTCATGGCATATTCGCCGTGCACGGACCGCATGCCATTAAATACCGCATTGAAACGGCGGCTATTAAAGTTTTCTACTACAATTTCTCCCAGTCCGCCGCCATCTACGGTGTAGGCGTAGTCCGCTTGCAAAGCATCTATATCCAGGGCTTTAATGCCGGTGCGGATTTCTTCATCAGGGGAAAAAACAATCTTTATAGGGCCGTGCTCAATATTCAGATTCCCTAGTAAATAATCGGCAAAAGTCATAATGATGGCTATGCCGGCCTTGTCATCTGCTCCCAACAGGGTTTCTCCGTAAGCTGTAATGATGTCATGTCCCCGCGCTTGCAGCAGCTGGGGACTGTTGTATTCGGTTAAGCACAGGTTTTTTTCTTTATTTATAATAATATCCCCGCCTTTATATTTGGCGTGCAGCTGGGGTTTGACGTTTTGACCGGATAATGCTTCCGAGGTGTCTAAATGAGCCAGAAAAACCAGGGTAGGCGTGGGTTTGGCGGTGGTGGCCGGGATTTCGGCAATTACAAAACCTGTTTTGGTGGTCTGTACATTGGAAGCGCCGATGCGTTTTAGTTCTTTAGCTAATGCTTTGGCTAGGGCCAGCTGTCCTTTGGTGGAGGGAGTTGTTTGGGAGTGGGAGGAGGATTGTGTATCGTATGTTACATATTCCATGAATCGTTTAGTTAATTGTTCTTTTGCGAGCTGTTTGTCGTAACGCATTACCGCTTTCCAGTTTTGCTGTGCCATGGCAGAAACAGATAAAAATAAACAACAAAACAAAGTAGCTATATTTTTCATGTTCTCCTCCTAGAAATGCCGCTCCCCGGCTTGATGGGCCGGGGAGGGTCTTTTTTAGGCCAAATCAGCCAATGCGGCCTGGGCTTGGGCCAGCAGCGTTTCAGCGGCGGCCAACTCCGCTTTGGTTTTGTCAATTTGTTCCTGCGGGGCGTGTTTGATAAAGTTTTCTTGGGCCAGGCGCGCCTTGCGCGAAGCGATGTTAGCCTGTGCGGCGGCAATGTCTTTTTCCAGCCGTTTCTTTTCTTTATCAAAATCAATTAATCCCGTCAGCGGAACGTAAATAGCTATTTTGCCGTAAGTAGCCGTGGCGGTTTGGGCGGGTTTGGGCAGGTTGGTGCCGATTTGCAGTTCGTCAATTTTAGCCATCAGTTTAATATACCCCGCTTGTTCTCTCACAACGGATAATTCTGTTTCCTCGTTGGAGGAAAGCACCGCTTTTATTTTTAATCCAGGAGGCACATTAAACTGGGCGCGTATGGTGCGGATTTCTTTGGTCACGCCTTGAACAACTTCCATTTTTTTGACGGCTTGCACATTAAGCAAAGACGCGTCAAAGAGGGGATATTGCTGGCGCAGCAAAAATTCTTCTTTTTCATCTACATACGGGCGCAAACTGGCGGCGATTTCCTCGGTGATGAAAGGTATCAACGGGTGCAACGCTTTCAGCGTGCCGTATAAAATGTTTACACACAGCGCCATAACGTATTCTTTTTCCGATGTTTGGAAGCGCTGTTTGGCCAGCTCTATATACCAGTCGCAGAAGTCGCCCCACAGAAAGTGATAAAGTGTATTGGCGGTTAGGGCGAGGTTGTATTTTTCTATGCCTTCGCGGGCGGTCTTGATGGCGTTTTCGTAGCGGTCCAAAATCCACTGGTCAGCCAGTTCTTTGGCTTCTTTTGGCATAGCCAAGGGGCCTTTGATGCCTTCCATATTCATTAAAATAAAGCGCGACGCATTGTAAATTTTGTTGCAGAAATTGCGTGCTCCGGTAATGCTTTCCTCGGCGTAAGGAATATCTTTACCGGGTACGGCCTGCATCAGCAGTGAAAAGCGCACCGCATCGGTGCCGTATTTGGCGGTCATATCCAGGGGGTCAATTACATTGCCTAAAGACTTGGACATTTTCTTGCCGCGTTTATCGCGCACGATACCATTTAAGAATACATCTTTAAACGGCAGCTGCCCTTTAAACTCCAGCCCCATCATCACCATGCGGGCCACCCACAGATACAAAATTTCATAGCCCGTAACCATGGAAGTGGTAGGGTAGAAATAGTTCAGTTCGTCGGTTTCGTCAGGCCAGCCGAATACGGACATTGGCCACAGTGCGGAAGAAAACCATGTATCCAATACGTCTGGATCTTGCACCAAGTCATGCCCGCCGCAGAGGGGGCATTTTTCCGGTTTGTGATAGGAAACTATCGGTTTCGCGCCGTCTTCAAAAGACACCTTGGTCAGCTGTTCTTTGCCCTGTTTGTCCATGGCAAAGGTCAAGCCTTTTTCACTGCAGTGGCGGCAATACCACACCGGAATGCGGTGCCCCCACCAAATTTGGCGGGAAATACACCAGTCTTGAATGTTTTTGAGCCAATTGACAAACGGCGTTTTCCAGCTGGCGGGGTGGAACTGTAACTCTCCCGATTCGGCTGCGGCAATAGCCGGAGCGGCCAGTTTATCCATTTTAACAAACCATTGTTCGCTTAAATACGGCTCAATGGCGTTGTGGCAGCGGTAGCAGGAAGAAACGGCGTTGGTATATTTTTCTTCTTTGACCAAAAGACCCGCCGCTTCCAAATCTTGTACGGTCTCTTTGCGGCAAAGATCCCGGTCCATGCCGTTGTATTTTTCGGGGCAGTTAATCATCTTGCCTTTGTCGTTGATGACAGTCATCATAGGCAGATTGTGGCGTTGTCCCACTTCATAATCCGTGGCGTCGTGCGCCGGGGTGATTTTCAGTGCGCCGGTGCCGAATTCCATTTCCACCGCTTCATCTGCAATGACGGGAATGGCGCGGTTGGCCAGCGGAATAATGACTTTTTTGCCCACCCAATCTTTATAACGTTTGTCCTTGGGGTTGACGGCGATGGCTGCATCGGCAAAAATGGTTTCCGGGCGGGTGGTGGCGATGACTACGCCCTCGCTGCCGTCTTCTCCTCTGTAGAGCAGATGCCAAAGTTTGCCGGCGTGTTGTTCGTGTTCTACTTCAATATCAGACAGGGCGGTAGAGCAGCGTACGCACCAGTTAATGAGGCGTTTGCCGCGGTAAATATACCCCTTTTCCCACAAACGTTTAAAGCATTCATAGACGGATTTGGCGCGTTGTTCGTCCATGGTAAAACGGATATTTTCCGGGTCTAAATCCAAGCTCCAGCCCATTTTTTTGAACTGATTAAAAATAGCGTTTCCGCATTCGTTGTACCAATCCCATACCGTTTCTACAAATTTTTCGCGGCCTAAATCATGGCGGGAGAGATGTTGTTCTTTGGCTAATTTTTTTTCAATGACGTTTTGGGTGGCAATGCCGCCATGGTCGGTGCCGGGTACCCAGTAGGCTTCCTGCCCAAACATTTTATGGGCGCGCAGCAGTGTATCCTGCAGCGTATCGTTTAGGGCGTGGCCCATATGTAAGGCGCCGGTGATGTTGGGCGGCGGAATAACGATGACAAAGGGTTTTTTGCTTTTATCTACTTTGGCGGTAAAAAGACGGGCTTTTTGCCATTTTTCTACGAGTTTAGCTTCTACTTCCTGCGGTTCATACGCTTTAGGCAGCATGTTGTTTTTCCTTCGGTTTTGAATTTGCGTGATGTGACTTCACGCGTAACCTATATATATTTTACCAATTTGCCACAGGGCCAGCGTAAAAACTAACTATTTGTTTCCTGGTAAAGCGTTTAAAATTATGCAACAATATATATATGGAAGAAAATAAAAATATTGTTTCTACTGCTGAAGTGATAGAAGCCGAAGTCTTAGACGAAGAAGGCCGCCCCGTCGGGCCGGAAGCGTCACAAGAACAATTCCAAGCCCATGTGGCCCATGCCGGTTTTTTTGCTGGTTTTGCGGCGTTGGCTTTCAGCGTGATTATGATTTTGGTGATGGCGGTGGTGATGGTGTTTGTTGTGTTCCCGCTGATGTTGTTGGGCCGTCTGCTGGGTATGCAGATTAAAACTTTCCGCCGTTAAGGCAGTTTTTCTGCAGGTTATTTTTCAAAAGCGTCTCAATTTGATATAATTTACTTGTACTTACCGCCAGATAAACCTTTTGGAGAGGTGGCCGAGCGGTTTAAGGCACAGTCCTGGAAAGACTGCATACGGGAAACCGTATCGAGAGTTCGAATCTCTCCCTCTCCGTATTATTTTACAACCCGCTTGCATGCAAAGCGGGTTATTTTTTTGTCTTTATCCGACAGCAGACAGATAAGTCTATGCTCATTTATTTGAAGGTATCTCAAATATGAAAGTGGGAAAAAGCGGACGGGCTGATTATAAAATAAAATGTCTGTCTTCTCTGTTATCTAAAACCCGTTTTCAATAAAAACGGGTTTTTATATAGGGGACCCCAGCGCATACCAGGGATACATATATATGCTTATTTAGAAGGGCATGCGTCTTGGGGTCCGTTCACTCTTTTTATCTTAAGACAGAAGATGATTCGGGCATCAGCGCGGAAAAAGCGGCTGGCTGTTTGCTGTGTTGGGCCCAAAAGGCGCATGCCGCTGAACATAGCGCACAGACTACAAATACAATTCCCGTAGAGATCAACATATTGCCCATTCCCACTAAAGGGGAGACAATGCTTCCAGCCAAGAAGCCTCCAGCCCCCAATAAAGCGGAAGCAGCTCCAGCCTGCCGCCGTGCGCAATCCATAGCCAACGTGGTGGCGGCAGTAAATGTCATTCCCATGCTGAAAAGCAAACACAGCAACAGCGCTTCCAATGTCCATACCGTAATCCCGGCAGGGAGCAATATCGCCGTCAGCACGGCAAAGCATAACATGCCGCTGCAGCTTAGACGGACACAGGATTCTTGTTTTTTGAATTTGACGGATAAAGCCGCGCCGCAGCCGATGGCTAATGCATTGACGGCGAAGAACAAACTAAACGCAAAAGCGCTGAATCCGTAATGCTTCTGAATAATAAACGGAGATGCGGCTATATAAGCAAACAAAATACCCATGGCAAAAGACAGCTGCAGGGTATAAAAAATATACTGTTTGTTGGAAAAGAGCGGCTTAAAAAGCCGGGCGGTCTGGGATATTTTTTTCCGGGAGCGTTTGACCCGGGAAAGGGACTCTTTGAAATGGAAACAGCAGCCCATTAATGCTAACCCCAAAAACAATAAGACGGCAAAAATACCCTGCCAGCCCGTCTTGTCTACCAGCAATCCGCCTGCTACCGGAGCCGCCACCGGGGCGATGCCGTTAATAGCGCCTACAATAGCTAAGGCTTTGGCCAGGTTTTTCTTTTTAAATTTATCAGTGGCAATAGAGCGGGAAATTACGATTCCTCCGGCGGCGGCAATCCCTTGCACAAAACGAAGCAGTACAAAACATTGTATCGTGGGGGCTATTAAACAGCCGATGGTGGAAAGCAGAAACAAGAGCATAGACCACAAAAGCGGAGTCCTGCGGCCATATTTGTCACTTAACGGGCCAAATAAAATTTGCCCTGCTGCCAGGCCCAGCATGGAAAAAGTCAGCCCCAGCTGCACCAAGGAAGCGGAGGTGGAGAAATAATCCGTCATCGCCGGAAGACTGGGCAAATACATATCGGTTACAAACGGTCCAAACGCCGTTAGCATGCCCAGAAAAACAAATAAAAACAAGGCCGAATTGCGCCTTGTTGTGGAGAATCCCTGCCAGGTTTTGTTTTGTTTCATATATAAATTGTATATTTTTTAGGACCGCTGATGTAAGTGCGTTTGCTAAAATAAAAGGAAAGAGATATCCTTACCATGAAGGGGTAAATAGAAGGAGAAAATATGAAACTAAAAACAGTAGGGTTTTGGGCGGTTTGTATTTTGGGCCTGTTTGCTTGTGCGCAAGCGCCGTTGGACAGAGCCAAGACGCAAATGGTCTATTTGCAAAAACAAGATTATCCGGGAAGTTATGTGTCCAATTTTTATATCCCGGATACGGAAGTGGAAAAAATACAGGCGGCGGGGAAATATCCGATTTTTGCTATTTCTCAGAAGGAACTGGAGCAATTGTATCCGGATTATAATCCGGCAGATGATGCCCCGCTGATAGGGGTGCTGTTTAACCGGGAAGGGGCGGATTACGCCATACCGGCCAGTTATATCTATAGCGTCATCAAGGCCGGAGCGCGGGTGCGGGTGCTTTCGTTTGATAACTTGGAACGGCAGGTGGAAGGACTAGACGGGATTTTGCTGACGGGGGGAGATTTTGACTGGCCGGCCGATTTTTATGCCGTTGCGCCACAAGCCGATTTGCCGACGCCGGGAAAGCGCTATCAGGCCTATGAATTTCTGACTCGCTACGCCATGAGACATCATATACCGCTGCTGGGTATTTGTGCGGGAATGGAAGCCATGAGTTATCTGCTGGGGGCGGGGGAAGTGAAATTTTCTGACGATATTGCCTCTCAGACCGGAGTACACCATCGCAGTATTCCGGCGGTAGAAGTGGCCCATACCGTTTTACCGCAGAAGGGGGGGCATTTGGCGCGTATCGTCGGAGAACAAGCCATAAATGTCAATTCCCGCCATTTCCAAGGAACCATGCCGAAGTGGGTGCAAGGTGGCCAAGTAAAAATATCCGGTTTGTCTCCCGACGGGGTAGTAGAAGCGGTAGAATTTCCGCAATATCCCACTTTCTTTGCCGTACAATTCCACCCTGAAGTGTTTGCATGGCGCGGAGATAGCATTTCACAAAAGATTTTTGATGCGTTTGTCCAAGATGCGCATAAATACCGCACGGATAAGCAGTATCAGACATATCTGAATCGGGAAATCCTATTCACTGCCCAATAGATTATGTTTTCAGCGGTCGGGTATGGCGGAGGAAAACGCGTGCCGGAAGAAATGCAGCACCCGGCTGTCGCATAAAATATCTTTGCGGGATATCGGTTTTTTAAGTCGGACTCCGTTTAAAGAGCGGCAGCGGCTCAGTGCGACATAGGTTTGCCCCGGCGCAAAAGCGCCGCGGCCTATGTCCAGATAAATGCTGTCAAAGGTGAGGCCTTGGCTCTTGTGTATGGTGATGGCCCAGGCGGGTTTAAGGGGATATTGCTTAAAAAATCCGTTCACGCTGGGTTCTAATTTTTGGGAAACTGGATTAAAAACATAACGAATGTCTTCCCATACGTGGGGCTCTACCGGGTAAATACAGCCCTTGAGCTCTACCTTAATAAAATCATCTGCCAAGTCGTATACAGTGCCGATGTCGCCATTGACCCAAAAGCCGTCTGGGTGGTTGGTGAGCATCATAATTTTGGCTCCCCGCTTCAAGCGCAGACACGCCAGCGCGGGCACATTTTTGTTTTGAAAAGAAGCATCTGCCGTCGCTTGATATACAAATTCTCTCCCTTCCAGTTTGTCCAGCCGCTCTTGATTGCGCCAGGCGGCTCCTTGGTTGGTGGGTGAAAGAATAACCGTCTGGTCTTGATCCGTTGGTTCAGCGCTGCGTTGGCGGGTGTTAATCCAACGGTCCAACTCTTCTTGTGTAATGGTATTTTCCCGGATTTTATTGAGCAGCCGGGCAAATAATCCGTCATCTTGTTGGCGGAAAATGCGTTTGAGTTCAAATACTTCTATTGGGGTTTCTTTTACTACGCGCGCATCAAAAAAATACGGACTTTGGTAGAGCATTTGAAAATAGTTAAACAATCCTCCCGTGGGAGATTCTTCCACCGGGGGAAGTTGAAACAAATCCCCAAATAAAATAAGCTGCTTCCCGCCGAAAGGAATATTTTCTCGGGCAGAAATGCGCAGAATATGGTCCAGCGCGTCTAACAAATCGGCGCGCAGCATAGACGCTTCATCAATGATAATCGTTTCCAATTCATTGACCATGCGGCGCGGTAATTTTTTTAAGCGGTCCAAATCCAGCAAATTACCTGGTTTTAAATGAAAAAAAGAGTGGATCGTTTGCCCGCGTACATTAATGGCAGCCAAACCGGTAGTAGCCAGCACGATGACTTTTTTGGGAGTGTTCTGGGAAAAGAATTTCAGCAAGGTGCTTTTTCCAGTGCCGGCCTTGCCCGTCACAAAAATAAGCGGATGTTGCCGTGCCGGACTTTCCAGCAAGGCTAAGGCGTCTTTGAATTCATCAGTTATTTCTATAGCTGGTGCAGATGTAACGGGAAAAAGCATAGTTCATTATACTATTTTGCGCAGAAGCGTTTTGCTGGAGCAAGCAGCCTCCGCGGCCCAAAGGGGGTTGTATTGTTTTTTTTTTTTGATACATTTTGCATATGAACAAAATGTATCAAAAAAACAAGTTTTTCAATAAACCCCCCGTAAAACGCCGTATAGGCGGTTTTACGTTGATTGAATTATTGGTCGTGGTATTAATCATCGGCATTTTGGCGGCGGTGGCTCTGCCCCAATATACCAAGGCCGTAGAGCGCAGCCGTGTGGCTGAGG
>CALUVB010000018.1 GCA_944324115.1 uncultured Elusimicrobiales bacterium | reverse complement strand
CATTAGCCGGGCGCAGCAAAATGGCCAATGAGTATAAAGCAGATTTGTTCGTTTCCGTGCATACAAATGCGGCCAAGCGCGCTGCGGCGAATGGATTCGAAGTGTATTTCCGTTGCGATAACGCTACCGATCAACAAGCCGCCGAAGTGGCCGCCTTTGAAAACGAAGCGCTGCAGTATGAGGAGGCTCACTACAGTTTTGTGGATATGCTTTTGGAATCCATGGCAAAAAATGAGTTTATGAATGAAAGCTCTAAACTGGCCGGGCATATACGCAATTATGTGTATAAAGAGCCGGGAATTGGGATTGCCGTGCGGCAGAATAATGCGATTCGCCAGGCGAATTTCTATGTATTGCGCGGTGTGAAAGCGCCGGCGGTATTGGTGGAAATGGGCTATATCAGCAGTGCCAAGGACCGCGCGCGCCTCAATAATAAAGCCGCCCAAAAACGTATGGGCGAAGGCATTGGAAAAGGAATTGTATCTTATCTGAAAGCCGAAGGAAAAATGAAATAGCTTTTATTTAAAACCCCGCTGTCCGGCGGGGTTTTAAATGTGGAAAAATCGTGGGCGGGGAAGTTGATGCCGGTTGCCCCGCTGTTCGGCGTGAGAAAAACAGACGAATCTAAATCCGGTTCGGGCTGTCCTATTTTGAGGAGCGTTTGTCTTATGAAGCAAAGAAACGCCGTCGTATGCTTTTATTGTTCATATCCACCAAAAGACCCGATTTTCTAAGGCGAATGGAGAAGCTTTGGGCGGCCTGGGAGTCCTTTGGCGGTTGGGGGATAATGCAAAAGCCGGCTGCGTCGGGTGGTGCTGATGCGTTGGCATCTGGGCGGTGGGCGGCTTGGGCGAAAGAGAAGAATTTTATTGTTTATAACCGATAGAATATAACCCAAATCCCTTTGCTTTTTGTTGTTGTGTTAAAGCGCGAAATAAATCTGTTTTTAAACATAGTGCGGCAGATCAAATTGCTACAATATAGACATGAAATTCTATTTCTCTCTTTTTTCTATCTTTTTTAAAATAGGTCTTTTTACCTTAGGCGGCGGGTATGCTATGCTGCCTTTGATAGAGGCTGAAATTGTAACCAAACGGAATTGGATAGAAAAAAAAGAATTTTTGGATTTAACTGCATTGGCGCAATCCGCTCCCGGTATTCTGGCGGTGAATATGGCGGTTTTTGTGGGATATAAATTGAGCCGTCTGAGAGGGGCCGTGGTGTGCACGTTGGGGGCGGCGTTGCCTTCGTTCGCCATTATTTTGGCTATTGCCTTGTTTTTGCATAATTTCCGTCACAATCCGCTGGTGGAGCGTATCTTTGCCGGGATACGCCCGGCTGTAGTGGCCTTGATTGCCGTGCCCGTTTTTACACTGGCGCGTGCGGCGGGAGTCACTTGGAAAAATGTGTGGTTCCCTGTTCTCTGTGCGCTGGCGGTGTGGGTGGGAAAATGTTCTCCGGTGTATATTGTGCTGGCAGCCGGGGTAGGCGGGTGGCTTTTTTGCCGGGAGAAAGCAAAATGATTTACTGGCGTATTTTCTCCACATTTTTTAAAATCGGCTTGTTTAACTTCGGCGGCGGTTATCCGATGATTTCCTTTATCCAGAATGAAGTAGTGTTCAAACATGCGTGGCTGGGAACGGCGGAATTTACGGATATCGTGGCCGTCAGCCAGATGACACCAGGACCAGTAGGCATTAATATGGCCACCTATACCGGTTACGCCGCCAGCGGCAGTGTATGGGGAGCCGCTTTGGCAACGGCAGCCGTATGTCTTCCTTCCTTTGTTATTATGATATGCTTAACGCGCTATTTTTTAGCCCACAGGCAGGATCCTGGCGTGCGGGCCGTATTTAAGGCGTTGCGTTTGGCTATTATTGGGTTGATAGCGGCGGCGGCTTTGGTTTTGGTGAATAAAGAAAATTTCGTAGATTGGAAAAGTATATTGTTTTTTGCAATCTCCTTCCTGTTGGTGTTTCGCTTTAAACTTCATCCTATCCGGCTTATTGTGCTGGCAGGCCTTGTCAGCTGGTTCGTATATTAGTTTCTCTTACGGCGGCGCATAACTTTTAAAAAGTGGTTTTAGATGCCGTGTGCGGGCTTTGGTGTTTGTTGCGTGTCCCAAAAATTCCTTGTAGTTTCTCTTCTTTTGCTGTTTGTCTGTGCAATTTTAAAAACGGGAAGTCCTATAAGTTAGGTAGGACTAAATTTATTTGTTAGTTTAGGCTAACTTTTGCTATACTAAATTATCTTAGGAGAAATAAATATGAACAAAAAAACGTTATTTTCTGTTTTGGTCATTATGACGGCAGTTTGTGCTCCGGCTTTAGGGAGCGCGCAGACTGTTTATGTGCAGCCAGCCGCTGAGACGGCACTTGCGGCCGCTGTGGAGAGTGCCTCCGTGCAAGAACGACAAGCCCACGAGTTGGGCCTTTCCACCCTATATACGACGTGGGAACGTTGTGATGTGTGGGTGTCGCGTTCCCGCGGAACCGGAAAGCGGGTGCGTGTGGTGAAGCCATGGACTTGCCAACAGGTTACCACCGCGTGTAGCGCCGTATTAAAAGAGGACAAAGCTTTTGCCAATATTTCCTGTTATTATATCAAGCAAAAAGAAGGCCAGTCCGTTAGATTGCGCTCTTCCCGTTTAGTACAAGCTAATGGCGAAGAGCGTTCTTTGCATGGGGTGAAAATTTTGAAATTGAAAGATTTTGTTGTCTTTCATTTATCATAAGCCATAGAACCATGCGGTACAGGCGTATACATGCGCATGGGGAAACGTGCCGCTAATGGGGAAAACACCGCATCTGGTTCAGATGCGGTGTTTTGTTGTATGTAAATTCCGGCCAGAGAGAGTAATGTGCTTAGAAAAAACGCTCGGTGTTGGATATTGTAAACGGCGTCTAGAATCGCGGGGCTATTTGTCCGGCGTTTTCTCGGCAGAAGGCATCTGCGCCGTTTCTGTATCGGCCGGCGCAGCCTCAGACGGCGTGCCTTTGGCAAAAGGAGCCGGCTGGCTTTCTGACGCTTGTTCCGACTCAGTATACTTTAAGTCCAAAGCGGCAAATACCGCCCCGCGGTTGTCATTGAGCCAACGGCGGTGGTTTTTATAATCCGGGCTGTATTGCGCCACCAGCTGCCAATATTCCGCCCCGTGGTTCATGTGTACTAAATGTGCCAGTTCATGTACGATAAGATAATCCCGTATCGCGGTGGGCATTTTGATAATGTGATAGGTGTAGTTGATATTCTTTTTTGCGGAACAACTGGCCCAAAGAGACTGCTGGTTCTTAATGGTGATATTATTGTATTGCACTTCCATTTTTTGGGCCCATTGGGCTGTTTGGGTGCGTAAAACTTCGTTGGCTTTGTTTCGGAGCCATTGATCCACTAATACATTAGGGTCCGTCTGCCGGCTCTGTAAATACACATCAAAAGAGCTCCCGTCAAAATCTACTCCTTCTTCTTGATCCGGCGTCAGATGTATGCGGGCAGGATAAAGCTTTCCTTCATAAAGCACTTTTCCGGCTTCGGTTTCGGCATTTTCAGCCGGTCCTCCGAAAACTTCCGGCAGTTCTTTTTTGAGGCGTTCAATAAAAAGTTTTACGTCGCTGATGACAGTTTGCGTATCACTCATATTTTTATTATATCAATTTGCCTGCCCCGCTTGGCAGACATGGCAGAGGAAAAGAAGATATTGTTTTCAGTACCCCGATGCGTAGCCGGGGCGAAGACCGCCCGCCATATAGCCGGATACCATTTCATACGCGGAGCCGCAAGGTACGCTGAGAAAATACAAAAAGCAGTGGGAAGCTGTCGGTGCAAGCTTGGAAAAGGGGGAGCGTAGCCGTCAAAATTCCATCGCGCAAGATGCGGCGTGGTGTTTTGACCAGCAAGTACCGCGGTGGTGTGAAAGTGGCGCTTTCCTGGTGCAAAAGCCGGCGGCGGGTAGGTGCCCAGGCGCCACCGCAGACCAGGAGCCCCATTAGGGCGTACGGGTGAAGCGCGGGGCGCAGCGGCGGTGCATATTTTCGGGGGTAAGCCATATCAAAGGAACTTGTTTAAAAATGCGGAATATTTTATACAATACTCCTATATATGGAGGAACCGTGACCCAAGATAATCTCAAAAAAACCCCGCTTTGTGGCGCTTGTGAAGCGGCAGGCGGGAAGATGGTGGATTTTCACGGGTGGCTGCTGCCCGTGCAATTTGACAGCATTATTGCCGAACATAAGGCCGTGCGGGAAATGGCAGGTATGTTTGATGTGTCGCATATGGGGCAAGTATTTGTGGAAGGAAAAGACGCATGGGCTTTTTTGCAATATATCAATACCAATAACATCAAAAATACACCCGGTGCGGGGACCTATTCCCACATCGTTAATGAACAAGGGTGTATTATTGACGATGCGATTTCTTTTTGTTTAACCCCCGAAAAATTTTTGGTGGTGGTCAATGCCGCCTGTATAGATACCGATGTGGCGTGGTTTGAAAAACATGCCGCTTCTTTTGATGTTACACTCACCAATGAAAGCGCCCGCTGGGGTATGATTGCTTTGCAAGGGCCCTCCGCCATAGAGAAAGCCGCGGCTTTGATTCCGGGTGTGGCGGACATGGCGCGTTTTACGATTAAAGAGACTGAACTTTTTGGCGCCCCCAGCTATGTGACCCGTACCGGATATACCGGAGAAGACGGGGTGGAAATCATGACCAGCCCCGAAGCGATAGTGAAGGTATGGAATGCACTGCTTAAAGCCGGTGTAAAGCCTTGCGGGCTGGGCGCGCGTGATGTGCTGCGTTTAGAAGCAGGCTACTTGCTTAACGGCACCGACGCAGACGGAAGCCAAACGCCCTATGAGGCTGCCTGTGGTTGGGTAGTTAAGTTGGGCAAAGAGAGTTTTGTCGGCAAAGCCGCTTTGGAGGCGCAAAAGGCCGCCGGTTTAAAGCGCCGTCTGACGGGTTTTGTGCTGACGGGAGCCGGCGTGCCGCGCGGTGGCTGCAAGGTATTTAAAAACGGCGCAGAAGTGGGCACGCTGACCAGCGGCACCTATTCGCCGCTGTTTAAGGGTATAGCCGTGGGATACGCCGACACTGCTTTAGAGGAAGGAGACGAAGTGGAAATAGAAGTGCACGGGCGCAGAATTGCGGCCAAGAAAGTGAAAACACCGTTTTATAAAAACCGGGTATAAAATTTAGTTACAAGGAGAATATGTATGCATACGGCAGAAAACAGCAAATACGCCAAAACTCATGAATGGGCCCATATGGAAGGCGATATCGCCACCGTGGGTATCAGCGATCATGCCCAACAAGAAATTGGGGATATCGTGTTTATTGATTTGCCTAAGGTGGGCTTGCAGGTGACGGCGGGCCAAAATTGCTGCGTGATTGAATCGGTCAAATCCGCCAGCGAGATTTACGCTCCCATCAGCGGGGAAATTGTGGAAGTAAACGAGGCGTTAAAAACGGACCCAGCTTTGGTAAACCGGGAGGCGCACGGAAACGGCTGGCTGTTTAAAATAAAATCTTCCGCCCCGGCCGACTATGAAGCGCTGATGGATTTAAGCGCGTATAAACAAACCATCGGACAGTAATCTTTGCTCTTTCCCCCGCCCTTGCGGCGGGGGATTTTCTACGAGGTTTTTTATGTTTATTCCCCATACTCCTGAAGATAAAAAAGAAATGTTGCAGGCCATTGGCGTGGGCTCCATAGAAGAATTGTTTGCACAAATACCGACTGCTTTGCGCTATCCTGCTTTTAATTTGCCCGCCGCATTGCAAGAACAGGCTTTAACAAGACATATGCAAGAGCTGGCGGCTAAAAACAAATCCCTTTTACATTTTATTGGTGCGGGCTGTGAAGAGCATTTTATCCCCGCCGCCGTCAATGCGTTAAGCTGCCGCGGGGAGTTTCTCACCGCTTATACCCCATATCAAGCTGAAGCCAGCCAGGGCACGCTGCAAACCATTTATGAGTTTCAAAGCTGCATTTGCGAACTGTTTGATATGGAAGTATGCAGTGCTTCCCATTATGACGGCGCCACCGCGCTGGCGGAAGCTTGCGCCGCCGCTTTGCGTATAAATAATAAAACCAAAATTTTATATTCCGCCGGTCTGCACCCGCATTACAAAGAGGTGCTGAAAACCTATTTAAAACATGTGCCCGGCCTGCAGCTGGAAGAAGTGCCGCTTCAAAACGGCACGGTGGATTTAAATGCGCTTAAAGAAAAGCTGACGCCGCAGGTGTCTTGCTTTGCGGTGGCGGGGCCGAATTTTTTGGGCCAGCTGGAGCCGCTGGAAGACATCAGTGCGCTGGTGCACGGGGCGGGTGCTTTGCTGGTGTCTGTAGCCAAGCCGTTGGCGCTGGGCGTTTTGCATACACCGGGCCAATACGGGGCGGATTTTGCCGTGGCGGAAGGGCAGACGCTGGGCAACGCGATGAACTTTGGCGGGCCGGGCTTGGGTATTTTTACCTGTAAAAAAGAATATGTGCGCCAAGTGCCCGGACGCATTGTAGGCATTGCCAAAGACAAAGCGGGCAAACGCTCCTTTGTGCTGACTTTGCAGGCGCGCGAACAGCATATCCGCCGCGAGCGGGCCGCCTCCAACATTTGCTCCAATCAAGCGCTGTGCGCGCTGAATGCTGTTATTTATCTGACGCTGTTGGGCTACGGCGGCCTGCGCGAGGTGGCGGAGTTGAATTTGGAAAAAGCCCATACGCTAAAAGATATGTTGGCGGCAGATGGGCATAAACTGAAATTTGACGGGCTTTTCTTTAATGAATTTGTGCTGGAACTCAACACCCCGGCCAAACAGGTCATTAAGAAACTGGCTAAAAAAGGAATAGCCGCCGGCTTTGATTTGGGCGCTGTACGCAAAGAATGGAACAACTGTCTGCTGGTATGTGTTACGGAAACGAAAACCCAGGCGGATTTGGAAAAATATGTGCAGGCCATGAGGGGGTTTTAATATGCAAGAGATTATCAAACAAAACGCTTTGAGCATAGAGAAATCCCGCCCCGGCCGCCGCGGTGTGCGCTTTGAAAAACCGCAAAATACGCCGGAAAAATATATTCCGGCCCGTTATTTGCGCACGCATACGCCGCGTCTGCCGCAGCTGAGTGAGCTGGATACGGTGCGCCACTTTACTAACCTCTCGCGGCAAAATTATTGTCTGGACAGTCACTTTTATCCGCTGGGCTCCTGCACGATGAAATACAATCCCAAAGCCTATGACGTACTCAGCGTGCTGCCAGCCTTGGCGCAGGCGCACCCATTTGCCCCGCAGGAAGCGGTGCAGGGTACGCTGGAAATTTTGTACAACTTGCAGGAGCTGTTAAAAGAGATTACCGGTATGTCGGCTTTTACGCTGCAGCCGGCTGCCGGCGCACAAGGCGAATTGACCGGCATTTTAACAGCAAGGGCCTATTTTGACGCACAAAAAGACAAAAAACGCACGGAAGTTATCGTGCCCGACACCGCCCACGGCACCAACCCCGCCACTTCCCATATGGCGGGTTACAGCGTGATTAATATTAAATCCGGCCCAGACGGCTGCGTGGATAAAGAAGCCCTTAAAACCGCTTTGTCTGACAAAACGGCCGTAGTCATGCTGACCGTGCCTAACACGGTGGGGCTGTTTGAAAAAGACATTTGCGAAATTGCCGATATGGTGCACGCCGCCGGCGCGCTTTTATATATGGACGGGGCGAACTTTAACGCGTTAATCGGCGTGGCTAAGCCGGCTGCTTTTGGTGTGGATTTGATGCATCTGAATTTGCATAAAACCTTCGCCTCTCCGCACGGCGGCGGAGGCCCCGGCTCCGGCCCGGTGGGCGCCAGCGCAAAACTGGCCCCATACCTGCCGAAACCTTTGGTGGAAAAGAAAAATGGCAAATTCTTTTTAAACGCCAAAATGCCTAAAAGCTTGGGCCGCATGAAAGCGTTTTACGGCAATATTGCCGTCTGTATACGGGCGTATTGTTTCCTGCGCCAGTATGACGAGCAGACGCTTAAAGACGTGGCGGAAAACGCCGTGCTCAACGCCAATTACGTGCGCGTACTGCTTAAAGACGCTTTCCCCGCTTTCTTTGACGCGCCTTGCATGCACGAGTGTGTGTTGACCCTTCAAAAAGACAAAATGAACGGCGTGCGTACGGCAGATATTGCTAAGCGTTTGTTGGATTATGGCTTTTATGCGCCGACGATTTATTTCCCGCTGATTGTACCGGAAGCCTTGATGATTGAACCGACGGAAACGGAAAGCAAAGAAATGCTGGATTTGTTTGTGCAGGCGATGCAGCGTATTTTTGCGGAAGCCTCCCAAGAACCCAGTATGGTGCATGAAGCTCCACACAACCAACCCGTAGAGCGAATAGATGAGGTAAGCGCCGCGCGGGAGCCGAACTTGCGTTGGTAAAGGAAAAAGGTGCGGCGTTTGCCGCGCCTTTTATATAAAGAGACGCCGCAGAACCCCAATAGGCGGTCCGGCAAGGAAAGAGATTTATGGGGGTTGTTTTTTTAACGCCGCCTTTGTCTGTATTTGAACAAATGGCTTTAGATGAGACCTTGGCCCAGCACCCTATGACGGAGCCGGTGTTGCGTTTTTATCATTGGACAGAAGGTCCGGCGGTGACTTTTGGTTACAGCCAATTTTGGGATTTTGTGCGTCGCCAGACCCCGCCGCAGGCCGGCCCGCTTTGCCGCAGGCCTACGGGCGGCGGGGTGGTGTATCATGGGCAAGATATAACATTTAGTCTGCTGTTTTCCTCGCAGCGGCCGCACCCCAAAGAAATTTACGCCGCTTTGCACGGCGCGATAGAGCGCGCACTGGAGCAGACCGCTTCCTTGCACAGCCGGCGGCAGGGACAGGTGCCGGCGGCGGCCTATGCCCCCGCGCAAGGGGGGAGTGCCAGCGGGTGTTTTGTAAACCCGGTGGAAGATGATTTGCTTTGCAACGGGCAGAAAATCTTAGGCGGCGCTATAAGGTGTTTTGGCACAAAGGTGCTTTACCAGGGATCTTTGCAATGTGCCGGTGCACGCAGCAATCCAGCCCTGCGCCGGGCCGTGGCGCAGGGTGCGGCGGCGTTTTTGGCGCAGACATGGCGGCCTTGTGCCATATCGGAGCCCATATTGGCTGCCGCCCGTTCTCTGGCCCAGAGCCAGTACGCCGGCGCGGCATGGAATAAAAAATTTTAGCTGGCGGGTTGTCGGCCAAACAACTGCCGCAAAATACCGCTCTGTGGAGGAGAAAAATTTTTCGGGCGTTGGCGTAATGGGGCGGGGAGAAACAGACGGCCCGATTTTTAACGCCGTCACTGGGGGCCGCGCGGCGGAAATCCTCTTTTTAAGGGCGTATGGTATCCGGATAAATGAAGAAAATTTTTAAATTGCTGATAGCCGTGTTGCTCATTCCTACCGCCTTTTTCGGCGTGGCGGAAGTGCTGGGTTCTTTTTGGGAAGTGTTGAAGAATTTTCAAACGGCGGTGGAATTGCTGGCTGGGGTGGCCCTGTACAGCGTCATTCATTTTTGCGGTTATCATTTTGACCGAATGTATGTGTTCGGTCATGAAACGACGCATGCGGCGGCGGGCATGTTGTTTGGCTTTCGGGTGCACTCTATGCAAGTGGGAAAAGACAGCGGCTATGTAAAAATGAACGACACCAATGCCGCTGTTGTGCTGGCGCCCTATATCATACCTTTTTATGCCGTTTTAACAGGGCTTATCTATGCGGCGGCGGCTATCTTGACAGACGTAACTTCCTACCGGCCCCTATTTGTGTTTTTGGTGGGGTTTTTTATGGCGTTTCATTTTATACAAACCTGTAAGACTTTATGGGAAACCCAGCAGCCGGATTTAAAGCTGGCGGGCGGCAACATTTTTTCAGTTGTCATTATCATTTTGTCCAATGCGGTTGTGCTGGCTTTGGTGCTCAAATGCTTGTTTCCTGATAAGGTGCTCTTGGGACAGCTGGTGCGCGGAACGGCAGTTTCTACCTATAATGTATGGAAAATTGTGATAAACTATATAATAGAGCAGATAATATCCTCGCGCGCGTAGGGAAGCATGAGTAAGAAAGACAAAAAGCAAAAATCTCAAAATCCGAAGAAACGATCCCGGTTGGGCCGCTGGGCCAGCTGGGCATTCTCTTTTTGCTTTAAAATATTGCTTTTTTGCGTCATGTTGGCCTTGTTGTTGGGTGGAGCCTTGTGGGTATGTGCTTTAAAAATGTTTAATGCACAGCAAATTAGCGAAGCGTTGACCCACCGCTTACAAATCATGTTTGACCGCCCGGTAGTTATTTCTTCCTTTGATTTAAAATTTATCAATACAGTAGAATTAAAAGGTTTTGCGGTATTGGACAGTGAAGTGCACCCCGGGGAACCTTTCCTTTCCGCCGAATCGGTGCTGATACGCTATCAAGTGCTTCCTTTGTTGGACCAGCAGTTAATCATTGATGAGGTTACACTACAAAAACCGCGTATTAATATTTTGCGCGGGGAAGACGGGCGTTATAATACACCGCCCATCAATGCATCTTCACAAGGTACATATGTAAGTGAAGTGACGGGGAAAAGTATCCAAGTGAATATTGAGGACTGGCGTATCCAAGACGGTGTCCTCAGTTACCGCGATTTGGGAAGCGGCGTCAGTCATGCAGTCTACGGTCTGAATATGCACTTCCGGCGGCTGCGTTTCAACGAGCTTTCCCGTTTCAGCCTAGAAACAGTGCTGCGCAACCGCTGGGGCGATAATATATCGGACCTGGAAATACATGGTACGGGACAAGTAAATTTTGCCAATTTTAATTGGAGCCAATTTGCCTTGCGTAATTTCCAGACGCAGGTGGCCTTGTTCCGCAAACCCGTTGCCTTAACAGTGGATATAGATAATTTGGTTACCCCTTTCTTTTCATTGCATGTGACGGCGCCCGCTTTTGATAATCAAGATTTGTCCGTGTTTAAAAAAGACTTGCCTGTTTTTTCCATACCACAGACGCAAATTACGGCCCGGGGCATGTTAGACGCCGGTTATACGCGTTTACAAGTAGATGAGCTGGCTGTAGAAACCGACAATTTGGCCGCTTCTGCCGCCGGTACGTTGGATTTTGGCGCGGCCCCTTTTGCGGTTCAAGCCCAGTTGAAAACCGATTGGTTGGATTTGGCTGTACTCTCCAAACGTTGGCCGGCGCTGGCCCGGTTTAAATTGACCGGACAAGGAAAAGTGACGGCAGATGTAAAGCGGGAGAATAGGAAATACAGCTTTACACAGGCAGACATTGGAGTAAAAGGCGTATCCGGTTCTTTTTGGGGATTTGAAACAGCCGGTGTGAGCGGCAGTTTGAGCGCCAAGAACGGCTTTTCGGATTTGTATGCACAAACGACAGACGGAAAAGTAACAGTGGCCCAAAGCGTATTTGAGAAATTACAAATGACCGGCACCTACCGCAAGGGGAATGTGTATGCCTATATTTCTTCTGCCCTGCTGAACACTGTGCCGATGAAGCTGCGCCTGTCTATTAATAACATCAAAAGCAGTAAGCGCAACATAGAGACTTCGTTATATTTGAAACATTTTGAGCCGATGAAATTTATTGATACGGTAAAAGATTTTGCGGAAGTGATATCAGCTCTTTCTAAAAAACATGGCAAATCAACCCTGCAAAGCGGGGAGCTGGCGTGGATGCGCAACTTCCGCGACCGCCTGCCTTCCTTTATGCCCAGTTTTGCAGGTACATTGTATGCCGATACTTTTTCAAGTACCGTGTTGTCCGGGAACCGGTTCAATGCAGAATTTTCTTTTACGGGTCTTTTGCCGGGTGCTGCAAAACTAAACGGCACGTTGGATATGAAACTGGAAGAGGGCGTCATTCATCAAATGGAAAAACTGGCTGAGGAACAGCAAGCTTTAAACGTAACCTTTACTCCGTTTATTATGATGCACCGCATGGAGCGCAGCGGGAGCTTTAAGGTGGGGGAAGTGTTGAAAGATGTCGCTTTTGATGAGATGGCGGTGTCGGTGGATTTTAAAGATGGAACGATGATTATCAATAATGCTTTTACGCAGGGGCCGGTTATTTCGGCTGCGGTGTCCGGCTGGACAGATTGGGTGCGGGAAACATTTGAGTTGGTGATATGGACTATGTTCACCCCCGGGTCCAAAGGAGGCTTGCTGGCGGAGAATTTGACTGATGAATCGGGCAATCCGGCCTTGGCATTCAAAGTGTCTTCTTCCATGCTGAAGCCGCGCTTGGAAATGCTGCGCGCCAAAAAGACGGGTGAACAAATAGAATCCGCCAGGCGCCGGGGGCTGCGTACCGATTTTAATAAAAGCCGCGAATTTTTGAAAGGAGAATTCAATGCCAAGAAATAATGTAGACTTATTGTCGCTTTTACAAGAACACGGAGCTATTGTGGAGGGGCATTTTGTCATGCCTTCAGGTTTCCATAGCCAAACATATATTCAAACTTCCCTGCTTCTTCAGCACCCAAATTTGGCGCAGAAAATTGCACAGGCGATGTCTGATAAATTTCCCGCCAAGGCAGATGTGGTCATGGCATTGACCCCGTCTAACTCCGTTTTGGCGCAAGAAGTGGCACGTGTGCGCGGCGCGCGGGCTATTTTTGCTTCCAAAGACGATAATGGGGAAATGATTTTAAAGCATAATTTCGTCATTAAACCGGGGGAAACGGTGCTGCTGGTTGATGATGTGACGGTGGGCGGACGTAAAGTGTTGCGCGCCGAAACGCTGGTGAAAGAGGCCGGGGCCAAAGTGTTGGGGATTGCTGTTATGGTGGACCGCTCTATGGGTATTTTGCCTTTGACTATTCCGCTGCGGGCTTTGCTCTCTTATCCCATTCAAACGTTTACCGCCAAAGACTGCCCGCTGTGTTCTTCCGGCGTTCCTGTGCAGGAAGTGGATAATTTAAATAAGGACACCGAACATGACTGAAATAACACTCAAACCCAAAGAACAACGCCGTATCGCAGCAGGACATTATTGGATTTTTTCCAATGAGATAGACGGATTGGATACATCGGTGGAGCCGGGCTCTTTGGTCCGCGTAAAAGACAGCGACGGCGCCGTTGTGGGAACGGGATTTTTCAACCCGCACAGCCTCATAGCCGTACGTTTAGTAAAAAAAGGGCCGGAGCCGCTTGCTGAAGATTTTATTTTTCAAAATTTAGATGCGGCGTATGATTGGCGAAAGGAAATAGGGGTGCGTAAATATGGGCGTATGTGTTACGGAGAATCCGACAATATGCCGGGGCTGGTGGTGGACCGGTACGGCGATGTTCTAGTGGCGGAAATTTTGACGGCCGGTATGGAAAAACAAAAAGACGCCATTACCACGGCGCTGAAAAAGATTTTTAAACCCAGAGGTATTTTATACCGGGCGGACAGTTCTTTCCGCACCTTGGAAGGATTGGGCAATACACCGGAAACCGTCGGAGACGTGCCAGAGACAGTGCAAATAGAAGAAAACGGAGTCAAATACGAAGTGCCGCTGTTGGTAGGGCAAAAAACGGGCTTCTATTATGACCAAAGGGAGAACCGCGCCTTCTTAAAGCCTTATTTCAAAGACAAGCTGGTATTGGATTTGTATGGCTATATTGGGTCTTTTGGCATTACGGCGGCTTTGGCGGGTGCGGCGCAGGTGTGGGGGTGTGACTCCTCTGCCGCGGCAGTGGAATTTGCCAATAAAAATGCCGAGCTGAACGGAGTGAAAGATGAGGTCGTATATCATCGCGACGATGCGGAGCGTATTTTGTTGGCCATGAAGAAAAAAGAACTTCCTGACCAGCCGGATTTTGTCCTGTTGGACCCGCCTGCTTTTGCCAAAAGCCGCAAAAATTTGCCCAAAGCTGTTGGTTTATATGTTAAACTGGTTAAAATGGCTGTTGAAGGATTGGAAGCGGGCGGTTATTTGGCTTTTTCTACCTGTTCACACCATATCACGCGGGAATTGTTCGCTGATATTGTCCGCCAAGGAGTGAGCAAAGCGGGCAAACGGGCCGTATTGGTGGAATTGCGCGGCCAAGCGAAAGACCATCCTATTTTGCTGGGTATGCCTGAAACAGACTATCTGCACTTTGCGCTGATTCAAGTGCGGTAAGGCTTTTGCAGTGTATATATTGCAGTATTTTCTATTAGGAGATATCGCTTATGAGAAAATGGTTTGTATTGTTGTTGAGTATAGTAGCTGTGCCGATTGCGTCGTATGCACAAGCTCCGCTGCAGGCCCGTTTAGTGCAATATGAACGACTGGAACATCAAAGACAAGAGTTAGAAAGCTGGCTAAAGAAAAATTCTTATACAGCCGCCCCTTGGAACAGAATTAAAAAAGAGAAGTTGGTGGAAGAAATCACCCGCCAGCAATATGAGCAATTTTCTGATGTGGAAATATGGAATATGAAAAATGCGCAGCGTTTTATTGCACAGAGCAATGAAATGTTAAAAGGACAATTGCCTTATGTGGACAGCAACCGTTTCTCACAAGAGAATTTAGATAAATTGGCAGAAGAACAGCCGGCTATTTTGGCAGAGCTGCTGTTTGCATATCCGGAAAACATGGCTTTTGTGGATACGAAGTATATGGTGGAAAGAGTCTTTTCGGACAAAGGATTTAAATTGTTTTTTAATGACTATCTCTCCTATTTAAAAAGCTATACCCAAGAGCCGGCCTGCATAGACAATATGCGGCAATATTATCAAAATCATTTAAAAATTGTATTAAAAAACAAGCGCCCTTCCGTAGTTATGAATGTGTTGGCGGCGGGCTGCAATGATTATGTTGCAAGGAAATTGGAAAAAGAATCTCTGGAGCGCTTTTTGGAATATGCTTTCTGGTCTCGTTCTTTGCCCAACGGGCAGAATCAGTCGGCTAGATCGCCTTATGCTGTGTATGCGGCCAAAGTGGAACAATAGCACGGATATCGGGCGATGTTAAATATAGCCCGCGGGTGCAGAGGAGATGAAATTTTCAAACTGATTATATTTTTGTATAATATAACAGTAATGCCGAGGTAGCTCAGTGGTAGAGCACTGGTCTGAAAAACCAGGTGTCGACAGTTCGATCCTGTCCCTCGGCATTTTTTTTGGATAACATATGGTTTTATCTTATATTAATTCATATAAGCCGTCTTACAAGTTTTGGACACAGCCGGATCTGCGGGGATTTACCCTAATAGAGCTGTTGGTCGTGGTGTTGATTATTGGCATCTTGGCCGCGGTGGCATTACCTCAATATACTAAAGCTGTGGAGCGGAGCCGTGCGGCAGAGGCGGAAGTTATTTTTGGCAGTGTGCGCCCCGCAGCAGAAGAATGCCTTTTGGCGGGGCGAGGGCAAGATTGTCAGGATTTGGAAAGTTGGACCGTGCCTGTACCGGAGTCCCAGTTATTTTCTTTCCGTGTAGAAGGTGGAAGTGATACTTTTTTTGTCTTGCGGGCGTTGCGTATCAACTCTAATTATGAATATTCTTTATATATAGACATGGGCAAAAGCCCAGTGATTTATTGCCAAGACGGCGAAAACGGAGATGTCTGTAAAGGAATCGGTTTTGGCAAATCCTATACGGAAGCGGGAGCGGGAGGACAAGGCAGTTATTTTACGCATTAATTTCAGATAACCGCGCTTTATAAGAGCGCGGTTATTTTTTGCAAATAGTGCGCATCTGTTTCATCAAACCGATTAAACACCGGTGCATCTAGATCCAACACAGCCCACACCTGTCCATTTTTTTCTAAGGGAATTACTATTTCACTTTTGGAAGCGCTGTCGCAGGCAATATGTCCGGCAAAGGCGTGTACGTCTGGCACAATAAGCGTTTTCCCTTCCCGTACTGCCGTACCGCATACGCCGCGCCCGATCGGTATTTCTGTACAGGCGGGCTTGCCTTGGAACGGCCCCAGCCGCAACATGTCTCCTTCCAAGAAATAAAATCCGGCCCAATTAATTTCCGGCAGGTTTCTGTACAGCAGAGCGGAGAGATTAGCCGTGTTGGAGATAAGTCCAAAACGGGGCAGCAATAGGGCGGTGGCCTGCTGCAATAAAACAGTATATAAATTGGTTTTATTCATACCCGTATTGTAACAAAATTGCCGTTTAAGGTTATTGCACCCAGTGCAAAAAAAGACATATACTTTAATAAAGTGTTCATAAAAGAAGGAGGCTTCATGCCTAGAATAGAAGTGGACTCCAATCGTTGTAAAGCCTGTTATTTGTGTGTCAACGCCTGCCCGAAAAAATGTTTGGGCAAGTCTGGCACAATCAGTAAAAAAGGCTATTTCCCCGCCGAAATGCTCCACCCGGAGAATTGTATCGGCTGCACGATGTGCTATATGGTATGCCCTGATGTGGCTATTACCGTGATTAAATAATTTCAGAGGATATTACATGGCAGAAAAAACATTACGAAAAGGAAACGAAGCTTTAGCCGAAGGCGCTATCCGCGCAGGTTGCCGTTTTTTTGCCGGTTATCCTATTACTCCGCAAAATGAAGTGCCCGAATATATGGCAGCTCATATGGCTGATGCGGGCGGAGCATTTGTGCAGGCCGAAAGTGAAGTGTCGGCCATTAATATGATATATGGCTCAGCCTCTACAGGTACGCGCGCGATGACCTCATCTTCTTCTCCCGGCGTTAGTCTCAAGCAGGAGGGTATTTCTTATTTAGCCAGCGCCGATTTGCCGTGCTTAATCGTTAATATGATGCGCGGCGGCCCGGGGTTGGGCAATATCGCCGGGGCGCAGGGAGATTATTTCCAGGCTACGCGCGGTGGCGGAAATGGAGACTACCATATTTTCGTTCTGGCCCCCAACTCAGTGGAGGAGCTGGGCAATTTCCCTAAAATGGCTTATGAGCTTTCCGAGAAATACCGCATTCCCGCTATGATTTTGGCAGATGGTATTTTGGGACAAATGATGGAAAGCATGTCTTTTAATTTTGACCCGATTGATCCCAAAACGCTGGGCAAATTTGACTGGGCGTTGGATATTCATAAAAACGGCGCTCCCAAAAACAATGTGTTTTCTTACAAAGGAGACAATTTGTCTGCAGATGTTTGGTCTCGTGCCAAACGCTACGGACAGGTGGAGCGTGAAGAAGTGCGCTTTGAAGAACGCAATACGGAAGATTGCGATGTATTGCTGGTGGCTTACGGGCTTTCTTCCCGCGCGTGCTTAGAAGCCTTGACCAAAGCACGGGAAAAGGGCCTCAAAGTCGGCCTGCTGCGCCCGATTACCTTATGGCCTTTCCCGGCTAAGCGCATTCATGAATTAGCGGAAAAGGTAAAAACCGTACTTGTGGTAGAACAGAGCCTAGGCCAGCTGGTGCAAGACGTGCGTTTGGCGGTAAATGGCAAAGCACCGGTATATCTTAATGCCTATCCCGCCGGAGATATTCCGAGCGGAGAAAGTATTTTGACAGCCGCCGCCTCTGCCTTAAAAGGGGAGGGCGAAGGCTTGTTTGATTTGCAGAAATACAGTGAAGGTTTTGATTATAAAGGGGGTAGAAAATAATGACTGTAATTGCGAAAAAACCCCAAAGTTTAACCGATGTCCCCATGCACTATTGCCCGGGCTGCGGCCATGGCATTGTACACCGTTTGATGGGGGAAGCCATTGACGAGCTTAACATCGGTGATAAAGTGATTGGCGTAGCCCCAGTGGGTTGCGCCGTGTTTGCAGACAGTTACTTTGCCTGCGACATGATACAGGGCGCACACGGGCGCGGCCCGGCTATCGCCACCGGTATAAAACGTTCCAAACCAGAGGCTGTCGTGTTCTCTTACCAAGGAGACGGGGATTTGGCTTCTATCGGTATGGCGGAAATTGTGCATGCCGCAGCGCGCAGTGAGCACATTACTGTTATTTTCATCAATAACGCCATTTATGGCATGACGGGCGGACAAATGGCTCCAACCACGTTGGTGGGCCAAGTGGCCACCACCGCTCCTAAGGGGCGCGACCCGCTTTTGCAGGGTTGGCCGATTAATGTGTGTGAAATGTTAAGCGCGCTTAAAGGCGCCAAATATCTGGAACGTGTGGCGGTGGACAGCCCACAACATGTAATGGCTGCCAAAAAAGCGATTAAGAAAGCGTTTGAAAACCAGGTTAAGGGCATTGGGTTTTCTTTGGTGGAAGTGCTTAGTCAATGTCCGACCAACTGGGGCGTGGATCCGCTTAAATCGCTGGAGTTCGTACGCACCAAAATGATGACCCAGTATCCGCTGGGCGTGTTTAAAGACGAGGGGGCCGAATAATGTACCAGGGAATCAGAATCGCCGGTTTCGGCGGGCAGGGCGTGGTCTCTGCCGGTATTTTGCTGGCGCAGGCTGGCGTGGAAGAAAAGAAGAATGCCAGTTGGCTGCCTTCTTACGGGCCGGAAATGCGCGGCGGTACGGCCAATTGTTCCGTCGTCGTCAGTGACGGCGAAGTGTTTACGCCTATCGTATCTGTGCCGGATACGGTTATCGTCATGAATGAGCCGTCGTTGCCTAAATTTGAGCCACTGCTCAAAAAAGGCGGACTGATGATTATTAACAGTTCATTAATCAATTCCCGCCCGACCCGTACCGATATTACGGCGGTGTGCGTGCCTTGCAACGAAATTGCCGAGAAGGTGGGCTCTGCCCGCGTAGCTAACTTGGTTGCCTTAGGGGCCTTCTGTAAGCTGACCGGCGCGGTGGAGGTGGAAGGTATTGTGCACGCAATGAAAAAAGTATTTAAACGCGCCAAACCCGAAATGCTGGAAATCAACAAAAAAGCGTTGCAGGCCGGGTTTGATTATGTTAAATAGACTTTGACGGCTGCCGGAATAAAAGCCGCCCTTTTGTATAGGGGCGGCTTTTATATTCTAAATCTTCAGGCGGGGGATAAGGCTGTCTAACGTTTCCAACCAAGCTTGGGAATTTATGCTTAAACAGATTGAAGCATCTACCATAAATTCTGCCTGCCGCCCCAGGGGTATGCAAGGCGTTATTTTATAGATTAAGCCGCTTGGAGCTATATAGTTGCCGGGCTTATTGAAAGAACTTGCTATTCGGCACATCAAGCCGGCTAAAGGCGGCCAATTCTCCTTCCAAAGTAAAAGAAGTGGCGCTGTGTCGGGACTGCGGGGCATTTTGTTGGGGTAATTGCTGCACGTGTGCGCCGGGCCGGCGGTTGTGGATTTTGGAGTGTTGATTTGTTTTGAGCAGGACTGTAAGACAAAAAGCTGGAGAAAGATCCTGTCTATCCTTCAGCCGTATCTTCTGCGTAATAACGAATCAAGCGGCCTTCCGCCCGGGCATATTTGGCGGATAAATGCAAAAAGATACAAGCCGGCAGCAATACCGCTACACAGCCCAGTACCGCCATCTTGAGTCCGAACATATCAGATAAATGCCCAATCAATGCCGGGGAAAGAGCATCTCCTAATGCGTGAATGATAAAAATATTCACCGCAAACGCCATAGAGCGTATTTTGCGGCTGCTTAAAGCGACCAGCGAGGCGCTGATAGGCCCCTGCGGTATAAAGATAAATGTTATCGCAATGAAAAAGGTAATTAAAGAAAAGGGCATGCGGTGGCTGATTACGCCGGCTGCGGCAAATGGAATCATTAAAATAAAGCTGGCGGCAATTACCAGAAAGTAAGCATAATTGGTTTTTTTGAGCAGACGGTCGGCCGTTTTCCCGCCGATAAATGTACCCAAAGCGCCGCCCGTTATGACCATGCCGCCAAACACAAGTCCCGCTTGGGCTACGCTTAATTCAAAATAGCGGTGGAAATATGTGGGCATCCAAGCCGATAGCCCTCCCAGCGTGAATGTTTGCATGGCGTGGGCCAGACACAGGAACAGAAAAGGTTTGTTTTTTAATAAAGACAGGTATTGACTTAGGCCTGGTTTTTTCCGTTTTTCCAACAAGCGGTGTTCCCGGTCTTTTATTTGTGTCAAGGCCAAAATTCCCAGCAGCAGACCCGGAGCCCCTACTGTCATAAAAGCCGCTCTCCACCCCCACGAAGTCCCCAATACGCCTCCCAATAAATAACCCAGTGCCGCCCCGGCTGGCAATGCCAGCCCGAAATAGGCCAAAACGGTAGCCCGTTTTTGTTTGGGATATTGTTCTGCCAGAAAAGGCTGTGCGATGGTGGTAAATCCCCCTTCGCCAATTCCAATGGTGGCGCGGGCTGTCAGCAGGGAAAGATAATTGCGCGCCATACCGCTTAGCAATGTGGCTCCACTCCACAAAAAGGCGCTGGCTGCTATCCAATATTGCCGCGGGTGTCTGTCTGCAAAAAAACCGACTATAGGCGCATAGCACATATAGACTATCATAAAGACAGAAGCCAGCGTGCCTAATTGAAAGTCTGTAATGCGCAAATCATTCTGAATGAGCGGAAAAACAGAAAAAAGCACTTGTCTGTCTATATAATTAAACAGATTAAGTAAAAATAAAATCCAGAACAGGCGTTTGGGGCTCATTACTCACTATTTTATAAAATATCTGCGGGCCGGAGCGGAGCGTAAATTTATATAATAGACCAAAAGGGAGGTAGTATGAAAAGAGGATTTACTTTAATAGAATTATTGATTGTTATGGTGGTGGTGAGTATTTTAGTTACCGTAGCGTTGCCCGCCTATAAAACTTCTATGGAAAAAGGCCGCGCTTTGGAAGCGATGGCAAATGCCGCCGCCGTAAGCGAGGCAATGAATGCCTTCTATATCCGCAACGGCAACAGCTATGGCACAGAAAACGCGCTGCGGAATTTTGTATTGGGCTCTGACAGCGACGGCGGTACGGCAGGGATTACCGCCAGCAAGTATTTTGCCGCGCCGTCTATTTCTCTTTCTGGTTCTACGGCTACGGTAAAAATGACCCGTATCGGCAATGGATATTCTATTACGTTTACCAACAGTGACGGCCGTACAACGGGTCGTTCGTGTACAGGCAACACGAAGTATTGCAAGGCGATCGGTTTATAAATCCCCGCATGATAAAAACCCCGGATTCTATCCGGGGTTTTTGTGTGTTGGGGGAGAGCTTTGGCCGGAGCGGGATCTTGCTCTTAAAAGACGTTTTTTATCCGGAGAAATAGATAGTATATAAAACACAGCGCCGCTGCCGCGGGCGGGGCGTTTAAAAACAGGTTATTTCAGATAAGAGCGGCGGTTTTGGCGCAAGGCTTCAAATAAGGTAATGGCGGCAGAAGAAGATAAATTTAGCGAGCGTACCGGCCCAGTCATGGCAATGGTAAAGAGTCGGTCTTTATAGATATCATAAAACTCTTTAGGCAGCCCGCAGGATTCGGCCCCAAAGCAAAGAAAAGATCCGTCTTTAAACTCCGCGTCCCAATAGTTTTTTTGGCCTTTAGTGGACATAAAAAACAGTTGTTCGCGGGCGGGCTGGTTTACTTGCAAAAATTCTTCCCAAGTTTCATAGCGCCGATAATCCAAATTAGGCCAATAGTCCAGCCCGGAACGGCGTATTTCTTTGGAAGCGATTTTAAATCCCAGCTTGCCCACCAAATGCAGCCGCGTACCGGTCGCCACGCAACTGCGGCCGATATTGCCGGTATTGAACGGAATTTCCGGATTAATTAGCACAATATGCAGCATAATTATTTATTTAATAAACGGAAAGCCGCAAGAAGGCCGGCTTTCCGTTTATGGTGTGAGCAAAACAATTATTCTTCCCAACGCAGATAGAGCGGGGTCAGAATATTGGGCACTTTATCACAAGCGGGCAGAATGCGCAAAGCATAATCTTGGCGCCCGCTGTTATAAGGGGCAATTTGCACTTCGTAGATGTATGCGTCTCCGTCTTGGCCGGTGCATGTCATATCTACGGCATCTTCTCTTTCAATATCGCCCAAAGCGCCTCGTGTGCCCAGGTAAAGTTCCACTTGAATGTCTTGCGGAGAAAGCGCGCCTAAAAATACGCGTGCTTTAAAACTGATTTTATCTCCCATTAAAATGGCTTTGTCTATGGCGGGAGTGGCGTCGGTTACGCTGACGCGATACCAATTGTCAGCTATTTTCTTGCGCCAAGCGGCCACTTGGGCGGCATTGTCGTCTTGTGCCAAGAGCTGGCCGAAGTTGTGCGCCCCCACATAGAATTTTTCATAGTATTCTTTCACCATGCGGTTGGTGTTAAACACGGGGGCTATTTCATGGATAGATTTTTTCATTAGGGCCAGCCAAGTGGGGGAGAATCCTTTGTCATTTTTTGCATAATAGGCCGGGGCGATTTCTTGCTCCAGCAAATTGTATAAGGATTCCGCTTCCACCGCATCACGTTCGGCGTCGTTGGAATATTTTTCCGCACCGCCGATGGACCAGCCAAAATCGCACGGGCCCACTTCGTCCCACCAGCCGTCTAATATGGAGAGCATCAGCGCTCCGTTGACCGCCGCTTTCATGCCGGAAGTGCCGCTGGCTTCCATTGGGCGGATAGGATTGTTAAGCCACACGTCAACCCCTTGTACCATATAGCGGGCGACGTTCATGTTGTAGTCTTCCATAAAAACGACCTTATTTTTGAAACGAGGGTCATTTTGCGTCAGATTATAAATCGTTTTGATAAACTCTTTTCCTGCCGTATCTGCCGGATGCGCTTTACCGGCGAAAACAAACTGTACCGGGCGCAGCGGGTTGTTGACGATTTTATCTAACCGGTCCAAGTCTTTAAACAGCAGCGTGGCGCGTTTATAGGTGGCAAAACGGCGCGCAAAGCCAATAGTCAAAACATCTTGTTTTAAGACTTTGCTGGATTTGTTGACTGTCATGACGTCAAACCCTTGGCGTTTGAGCTGGCGTTTAAGGCGGGCGCGGGCCATGTTGATGAGTTTAAGCTTGCGCTGTCCATGTACGGCCCAAAGTTCTTCATCTGGAATATCGTTCACTTTGTCCCAAATACCCGGGGCGGAAGGGTCCACTTCATCTAATTGGCTGCCTCCCAGCAAATAGCGGCGGTACAAATCATTGATTTCATGAGAAACCCAGGAAGAACTGTGTATGCCGTTGGTAATGCTTCCTATAGGCACTTCATCTATGGGAAGGCCAGGCCAAAGGTTATGCCACATTTCCCGGCTGACTTTGCCATGCAGTTTGGCCACGCCGTTGGCATAGGCGGTTAGACGCAAGGCCAGCACAGTCATACAGAAGGTGGTAGAGTCCGCCTTTTCTTTGCCTAAGGCCAAAAATTCGTCCCAAGAGATACCCATTTGCCGGGCATAATATTCCATATATTTGCGCACCAGCATGGGATCAAAATGTTCATTGCCCGCAATGACCGGCGTATGGGTGGTAAATACGGAAGAAGCCCATACAATTTCGCGCGCTTGGGCAAAATCCATATGGCGCTGCTGCATAATGTTAATAATGCGTTCAATAAGCAGGAAAGCGCTGTGTCCTTCGTTGATATGATAGACGGTCGGAGTCAGCCCCATGGCATTTAACGCTTTCACACCGCCAATACCCAGTACAATTTCTTGGCGAATGCGGTTTTCGCGGTCTCCGCCGTAAAGTTTTTCGGTAATTAAACGCTGGGCGGGGGTGTTCTCTTGCAGGTTAGTATCTAATAGATATAAATCCGTGCGGCCTGTTTCTACGCGCCAGACGCAGGCTTTGACAGTTTCGTTGGCTCCCAGGGGCACTTCCACCACAATTTCCTTGCCTTCTTTGTCGCAGACGCGTTCCACCGCCATATGGGCCCAGTCATTATCCGGGTATTCTTCATTTTGCCAGCCTTCGCGGTTAAGCACTTGCTGAACATAGCCTTTTTTGTAGAATAAACCCATGCCGATAATAGGCATACCCAAATCGCTGGCAGATTTTATATGATCGCCGGCCAACATGCCTAAGCCGCCGGAATAAATGGGCAATCCTTCCCCAATGCCGTATTCCATGGAGAAATACGCCGTCAACATGTTACCCTGTTCTTTTTTGTGTTCTTTATACCAGGTGTGCGGATTGTTTTTGTAATTATAATATGCTTGTTTAACTTGGTTTACTTGTTCCACAAAGGCGCTGTCTTTGCTTAATTCTTCCAAGCGTTTCTGTGGAATGCACCCCAGCATCCATTTGGGATTGCGGCGGGAGGAAGTCCAAAGTTTGGGGTCAATTTGTACGAAAAGCAAAATGGCGGGCCAGTTCCAAGTGAACCACAAATCACTGGCGAGTTCTTCTAAAAATTTAATATTATCGGGCAGATTAGGCTGTACGGTAAAAGAATGGATTTTCATGGGCTTTCCTCTCCTCAAAGATGATTCATTATATAAAATTATACACGGCCTGACGTATTACAATGCCGCATGCAATACAATAAAATAGGCCACCATTAATACCGCCCCCAAGGGTACGGCACTTTTGGCCCATTCCTTGCTATTGATTTTTAATTTAGAGGCGCAGATAATATTGGGAATATTCCCCGGAATCAGCATGCCGCCGGAAATAATTAAACTCATCAGCAGGAAGGTCAAATTGCGGGTGGAAATATCCGGCGTGATTTCAATGGCGGCCAGGGTGGCGTTGTCCAAGATGGCAGAGAGCATGTTGATGAAGTATAAAGAATTTTCCGACAAGTGGGAGATCGTCATAACGGCAAGTGGCTTCAATCCGTCTCCCAACAATACAAGAGCCATTACGAATAAATACACTTTGGCGGCCCGTACGGCGATACTTTTGACGGTATGTTCTGCATCGTTTTGCTGTATTGCTTTGGCAGTGGCGGTCTTTTCTTCCTCAATACGTGTAGCCAAGAGCGCCAGCAGAATATTTCCTCCCAACACAAACCAGCCTAAATGTTCCACCAAAAACCAAAAATCAGCATAGTGGGGGGCGCCTTTAAGTTTAGAAAGCACGATGGTGCCCAACGGCTCTCCAATAGACGTCAGCACCGCTCCCATACCGATAGCAAAACAGCTATACACGACCAGCTGCACACGGCCTTTGCGGGTAATGGGCAGGAGCGGTACGATTTCAGCTAAAATAAGTGCGGCGATAATGGCGGTGATGACGCTGGAGGTCATGCCCAACACCAATACAATCAATGCCAGTGTGGCGCGCAGCCCAATCACAGACACGGTTTTCTTGGTAATACGCTGGACTGTGTGGTGAAAACGTTTAAACAATAAACCCGCTATTAAAACAGCCAAGGTGATTTTGATGGGGTCTTCCAGAGCGGTTTTGATTAAATCCCAGCTCCACATTCCTGTGACGGATACAGCCACCGCCCCACAGGCAAACAGAAATGCTTCTAAATTTTCTTCTACTTTATGGACTGTTAGCGGTAATACCAAAACCAGCAAGATCAATAGACACAGCAAAATAATCTGAAAGACAGACAACTCCATACATCCTCCCAATAATAACAGTGTTTTATCTTATTGTATGAAATTTTGAGAAGGTACAGGTTGAAATTTGGGATTAGGCGGGAACGGATAAGAAAAGAGCTGGCTGCTGTTGCGTATTTTTAGAAATAAAAACCGGCAGGGAGCCGCCTGCCGGTATAAAAACACGTCCCGTACGAGATTCGAACTCGTGATCTCCGCCTTGAGAGGGCGGCGTCCTGGACCACTAGACGAACGGGACTTAACAAATATATTTTAGCAAATTATTATACCGCCGCCTAGCGGCCTTTTATATGCTGAGAAGCGGAGAAGACATTTGCATTGAAAGGAGGCGTGCAGAACAGAGCAAACGGCGCCCAGTCCATTTGACGAAACACCACAGCAAAACGCTGGGCAAGAGAGAGCCGGCCTCGGCATGGCGCAAGAAACGCCGCAGGCCTCTTGTTTTTAATGAAGAAAGCAGCGGAAAGAGCCGGCTCTGCGGCGGCGCGTTTTTTAGAATGGCTAAAATGCTAAAATATACCTTACATACATCATTATTACCATTTTAAGGAGTTTATCCCATGGAAATTGGCATCGTCGGCCTGCCCAATGTGGGCAAATCCACCCTTTTTAATGCACTCACCTGCGCCGGTGCGGAAGCCAGCAACTATCCGTTCTGCACCATTGAACCCAATGTGGGCATTGTGCCTATACCGGACAAACGCTTAGATACGCTTTTTGATATGTTTAAACCGCCCAAGAAAACCGCCGCTTTTATCAAATTTGTAGATATTGCCGGTATTGTCAAAGGAGCCAGCCAGGGAGAAGGCTTGGGCAATAAATTTTTGGCCAATATCCGCGAGGTAGACGCAATTATCCATGTGGTGCGTTTGTTTGAAGATGATAATGTAACCCATGTGATGAACTCCGTGGACCCGCTGCGCGATATTGAGGTCATTAATACGGAGCTCATGCTGGCGGATTTGGAAACCGCCAACAAAATCTGCGACCGCTTGGGCAGCAATGCCAAAAGCGGCAAAAAAGAAGCCGTTGCCGCCTTTGAAAACATGAAGCAAATTAAAGCCGCTTTGGAAGAAGGCAAGCCGGTATCTTCCTTGCATTTGGAGCCGGAAGTGCTTAAAGAATACCAGTTTCTTACCGCCAAGCCGGTTTTGTATGTGGGCAATAATTCCGAAAAGCGCAACACCGCCAACGCCGCAAAAGTGGCCCAATACGCCCAGGAGACGGGAGCGGGTTTTGTGGAGCTGTGCGTGAAATTTGAAGCGGATATCGCCGAATTTTCCGAAGAAGAAAAGAAAGCGTTTCTGGCTGAAACCGGCAACGATTACACCGGTCTTGAAAAAGTGGTGCGCGAAGGTATGAAGCTGTTGAACCTTTGCACCTATTTTACCGCCGGCAGCGAGGTGGAAGTGCGCAGCTGGCTGATACCGGTGGGCTGTACGGCGCCGCAGGCGGCGGGCAAAATCCACAGCGATTTTGAAAAAGGTTTTATCCGCGCCGACGTCTATACCTTTGACGATTTGGTCAAATACGGTGATGAAAAAGCCCTGCGCGAACACGGCCTTATCCGCTCCGAAGGCAAAGACTATATTGTAAAGGACGGCGACGTTTGCCTGTTTAAAATCAATGCCTAATCTGTGTAAACATTTCAAACAATGCGGCGGCTGCGCCATGTTGGATTTGCCCTATGAACAGCAAGTGGCAACAAAGCAGGCGCGCCTGAAAGAAATTTTAAAAGATTTCTGGAGCGCGGATATCCCCGTAACCAAAACCGGCGACCCGTTTTATTTCCGCAACAAAGTGGAGTTGGGCTTTTGCCGTCAGCCGGTGTGGAAAGAGCCTTTTGACAAAAAAGTAAAGCGCGACAAAACCTTGCCGCTGGAGTTTGAGCAAACGCTGGGTTTCAAGCTTAAAGGCCGCTGGGACCGCGCCGTGGATATAGAAGAATGCGTATTGTTTGACGAAGGTTTAATCCCGCTTTTGCAAGCGGTGCGCGCTTGGGCCAAGGCGGAAAATCTGGAATATTACGACCACCGCAAACATACCGGTGTGTTGCGCCATCTGATGCTGCGCGTAGGCAAAAATACGGGCCAGGCTATTGTGGTCTTGTTTGTGACTGATGACGTGCCGGAAAAAAGTTTTGTGTCCGCCGTACAAAGCGTATGGCCGCAGGCAAACATTATGCTGGCGCTGAATACTTCTTTGGCTGATACCGCCGCGCCGGAAAGCTTGCGTGTGCTCAAAGGCAAAGATTTTATTGAAGAAAAAATCATTCTTTCTTCTCCGTGCGGGAAAACGGAACGGGAAGTGGTATTTAAGCTTTCTCCTCAGTCGTTTTTTCAAACCAATACATTGACCGCACAAAAAATGTACAGCCGCGTACGTGCTTTAGTCAAAGAAATCGCGCCCAAAGTAATTTATGATTTGTATGGCGGGGCGGGCAGTTTTTCGCTTTCTTGTGCGGATTTGTGTGAAAAAAGCCTGTGTGTGGAATCGGTGGCCCCGGCGGTATATAACGGCATAGAAAACGCCAAGTTAAACGGCGTTACCAATGTGCAGTTTTTCTGTGCCAAGGTGGAAGATTTTGTCAAACAGCAGCCGATTAATAAAAAAGACGCGCTGATTATTTTAGATCCGCCGCGTTCGGGCATGCACCCGAAAGCGGCCAAAGCTGTGGCGGAATCAGGAGTGGAGCGAATCATATATATTTCCTGCAACCCGGTTACGCTGGCGGCTGATTTGAAAATTTTAACCCAGCACTACGGGCTGACGGCTGTGGAAGCGTTTGATTTCTTTCCGCATACGGATCATATAGAAACAGTAGTGCAGCTAAAATTAAACAGATAAGGAGAAATGGTATGGAAACGGCAGGTTTTTGGAAGTTGGCTGCAGCATATTTTGTGGATTTTGTCTTGCTGACGATAGGCGGTTATATTATAGGAATATTGGCCGGTTTGTTTGTTGGGGCGGTGTTGGGTTTGTTGGGCGTTTCCATGATGAATATCATGTATGTGTGCGCTGTGGTGGGCGGCTTGTTGGGATTTATTTTTAACATCGTGTATTTTGCCGCTTTAGAGTCTCTTCAAGGCGCTTCTTTAGGCAAGAAAATGTTGCATATCAAAGTATATAAAACACAATAAGATGAATCTAGACGACGCTTTAAAATCATTAAACCCGCAGCAAACCGAAGCGGTAAATTATGACGCAGGCCCCTGTCTTATTGTGGCGGGAGCCGGTACGGGCAAAACCAAAACTTTGACGACTAAAATCGCCAAATTAATTCATGACGGCTACTCTCCGTACCGCATTTTGGCGGTAACTTTTACCAATAAAGCCGCCCAAGAAATGCGCGAGCGTGTAGAAGCGCTGGTGCCCGGTCAAAGCCGTAATGTGTGGATCCATACTTTTCACTCTTTCGGGGTGCGTCTTTTGCGCCAGCATGCTGAAAAACTGGGTCTTTCGCGGGATTTTGCCATTTATGATGAGAGCGAACAAAAACGTTTGGTAACCTTGCTGTTGGAGCAAAGTGGCGTTAAAGAGCCTAAAAAAGAAGTCAATCAAATCGTTAGTTTAATTTCCCGCGCCAAAGACGACTGCGTCAGCCCGGAAAGGCTGATGGCTTCCGCTATGGACGCCGGATTGGATTCCCGTATCCGTGCCGCAGAGGTGTATAAACGTTATGAACAAGAACTGCAGAAAGCGGGTGCGCTGGACTTTGGCGATTTGTTGGTCAAAACACTGCAGCTGCTCAAAGAGCATGAAGACGTACGGAGCTATTATCAACAATTCTTTCAATATGTCTTGGTAGATGAATACCAAGACACCAACCATACCCAATACCTCATTACCCGCATGCTGGCAGAAAAGCACCGCCGCCTTAGTGTGGTGGGCGACCCGGACCAAAGCATTTATTCCTGGCGCGGGGCGAACATACGTAATATTTTGGAATTTGAAAAAGATTTCAAAGACGCTAAAATCATTACCCTGGAGCAAAATTATCGTTCTACCAAAGTCATTTTGGAAGCTTCCAACAAACTGATCTCTAAAAATTCGCAGCGCAAAGAAAAGAACCTGTTCACTGAAAAACAGTATGGGGAGGATATTGCCGTACACCAGTCTCCTACGGAAGGGCTGGAGGCTGTTTGGGTGGCGCAGAATATTAAGGCTATGGTGGCAGAAGGGGGCTACTCTCTTAATGAGATTGCTGTTTTTTACCGCACCAACGCTCAAAGCCGCAACTTTGAAGAAACGTTCCGCCGTTATCAAATTCCGTATCGGTTGGTGGGTACGGTCAGTTTCTATAGTCGCAAAGAAATCAAGGATATGCTCTGCTATGCGCGCTTGCTGGTCAATCCCAATGACAATATGAGTTTGCTGCGGGTTATAAATACGCCGTCTCGCGGCCTGGGCAAAACGGCCCAAGAACGTTTGCTTTCTTATGCGCAAACACAGGGAATCTCTGTATATGGAGCGCTGGAAGCGGCGCAATCTGTGCCGGATCTAACCCCTATGGCTCGTCGGGCCGCCTTGGAATTTGTGCGTATGGTGAAAGGGTGGCGTGCGGATTTGTTCTTGACTTCCGTGACGGAAGTCATGCACAGAATTTTAAAAACATCCGGTTATGAAACAGCCATACAAAAAGACTTGGAGGAAGGCAAAGACCCGGAAGCGGAAAGCCGATTGCAAAACTTGAACGAATTGATTAATGCCGTGAGAGAATACGAAGACCGCTGCCAAAAAATGGAAAAGGAGGCTTCTTTGTCGGACTTTTTGCAAGAAGTGTCCTTAATGACGGGCAGTGATGAAAGCCAAAGCGCACAGGGAGGGGCTGTGACGCTGATGACAGTCCATTTAGCCAAAGGCTTGGAATTTAATGCTGTTTTTGTTACGGGATTGGAAGAAGGACTGTTCCCTATCAACCGCGATGACAGCGATGAGATGGAGGAGGAGCGCCGGCTTTGTTACGTAGCTATGACGCGTGCCCGTGAGAAGTTGTTTATGTCTTATGCCGCCTGCCGCCGAACCTATGGCAAGATGTATGAAAATGTTCCTTCCCGCTTTTTATTTGAGAGCGGTCTGTTAGATGAGCAGGAACGCGAACGCTTGGAACAAAGCCAGCCGCGCTATGACAATTTCAAAACCCGCTACGGCCTGTACGGACAGGGAGGCGGTTTCTACGGAGGGGCCAAAAACAAAAGCGGCTATCAAGGGTCTTTTGGGCGCAGCGCAAACAGTTATAACGGATTTGAAGGTTTTGTCAGCCGCAGCCGATTTCAGAAGAAATATGATGAGCAAGGCTATGAGATAGAAGATGAGGATTTGGATTATACAGCTTCCTCTTTTCACGGATCTTCGGGCTTAGGCTCTTTGTATGGTGCGCGCGCAGCGGCAGACAGCGGCCGCCGGCCCGGTTTTTCAGCTTCAGACGGGCGCAGACATTTCCCCGGCGCAGGGGCTTTCTCTGGTCCGCAGAAACAGGCGGAAGGCACTTCCACTACAACGGGAAATGGAAAGACAGTGGCTGTGGGGGGAAAGGTCAAGCACGGCGCATTTGGCCTGGGTACGGTAACGGCGGTAGCCGGCTCTGGAGACAGCTGCAAGATTACGGTGCAGTTTTCCAATGGCGTGCAGCGTACGTTTATGCTGAAATTTGCTCCGCTTGAAATTTTGTAACCCCCGCCAGACTGTCTTCTGTCGGAGAGTTTTATCGGCAGAGCAAGTCCGCTGCTTTTGCGGGTAAAGAATGTTTTTCAGCTGGGGAAAAGAAACCCAAAGGTCTTGCATTGTTTTTTTTTTTTGATAAATTTTGCATATGAGCAAAATTTATCAAAAAAACCTTCTCGCAGGGAAAATCCTCATAAAAAGTAAAGTAGGCGGGTTTACGCTGATAGAACTGTTGGTGGTGGTGCTGATAATTGGCATCTTGGCGGCGGTTGCGTTGCCGCAGTACCAAAGAGCGGTGGCAAAGAGCCGTTTTGCAGAAATGGTATTGGTCACTAAAAGCATTGAAAACGCCGAAAAACTGTATTTTATGGAAAACGGCAGCTATACTGCTGATTTCAGCCTTTTATCTATTCAATTGCCTGCCGGTGGAACCCTGAACTCTTCCGGTATAAGTTATTCTGATGGAACTTATTACCAAATTCGCGGACCCGATGGAGGTTGGCGTGTTGCAGCGGGGCGTAATATCGGGGCTATATATCAGCGTTTATTACAAGTTTCTGCTTTTGACCAATGTATTGCCGCAAATGAGATAGGGGAGTATTTGTGTAAAAGTTTGGGTGGTTCAGTTTCGAGTGAAACCATAGAGGGAAATAAAGTTTATCGCATTCCTAAATAAAAATCCCCCGGTTATGCCGAGGGATTTTAAACTATAAACTGAGCAGTGCACCCAGCGCGGCCAGTATGGCCCCGCCATTTGTCGGAGGGGTTTTGTAATGTTGTCTGCCGGTTTTAAAAGGTCTTGCATTGTTTTTTTTTTTTGATAAATTTTGCATATGAACAAAATTTATCAAAAAAACCTTCTCGCAGGGAAAATCCTCATAAAAAGCAAAGTGGGCGGGTTTACGCTGATAGAACTGTTGGTGGTGGTGTTGATAATTGGCATCTTGGCGGCGGTTGCGTTGCCGCAGTACCAGACGGCGGTGGCCAAAAGCCGGCTGATGAATTATTATCAGATGGCGCAAGGAATACGCAGAGCGCAAGAAACATATTATATAGCTAATAATACATATACTACTCAGTTAGATGAATTAGACGTGGATTATTCCAAAAATTGCTCATTACTTAGAAAAAGCGACACGGGCGCTTTAGGATGTCCTTTTGGCTTTATAGACAATATTCAAGGCGGAGATGTGACTACGGCTAGCAGTTATGTAACAATTAGTTATTATAATAACGGCTATACATATGGAGATGATGTCGATGCTGATGCCACTTTGTTGGTTTGGTTTGCGCATTCGGACTATCCTAATGAGGTTACCTGTACGGGCTATACTTCATTAGGAAGGCGGTTGTGCGAAAATATGAAATTTTAAAGTAAAGGCCTTCCTTTACATGGCGGTTTTTTGAATGATTTCCTGCTGATTTTAAAAGCCTTGCATTGTTTTTTTTTTTTTTTTAATTTTTATTATGCACAAAATTTATTAAAAACCCAAACTTACAAATCAAATTCTCGCAAAGAGCCAATCCCGCGGTTTTACGCTGATAGAATTGTTAGTCGTGGTGCTGATTATCGGCATCTTGGCGGCGGTTGCCTTGCCGCAATATCAGAGAGCGGTGGCAAAGAGCCGCTTTGCAGAAATGGTATTAGTCACTAAAAGCATTGAAAATGCAGAAAAGCTTTATTTTATGGAAAACGGAACGTATACCGCTGATTTCAGTCTTTTATCAATTCAATTGCCGCCCGGGGGCAGCCTTTCATCTTCCATCATGTATTATCCCGATGGGACTTATTATGGCATTGGCGGCCCGGAAGGAGGCTGGCGCATTGACGGCAGTGGGAGCGATATCGGTGCAATCTATCAACGGCTGTTGCAAGTCTCGGCTTTTGACCAATGTGTTGCAAAAAATGAAATGGGAGAGTATTTATGTAAAAGTTGGGGCGGCTCGGATTCAGGCGGAACGACTGACACAGGAAATAAGATTTATCGTATTCCCAAATAAAAAATCCCCCGGTTATGCCGGGGGATTTTAAACTACAAACTGAGCAGTGCCCCCAACGCAGCCAGTATGGCTCCGCCGAAAAAAATAAACACTAAAATGGGGAACAGGGAAATGATAACCGTCAGCCAACCAAACAATCCCGCCCACCACGCGGTGTCGGCAGCCTCCTGGGTTTGTTTTTTGGACAGTTGGTCTTGTGCCCGCAAAGAAAAAATTAAAGCTGCCAACCCTAGGGCAATAGTTACAAAACCCGACAAACAAGAAAAACACACCGCCACTATAGCCAAGGTAAAATGGGTATTGATAGGGGCTTTTTCCGTCAAAGTCCCTTGGGGGCGGTTGGATATTTTTGGGGATTCTGTTTGGGCAGTTTGTTCGTTTTGTGCCATTTTCTCTCCTTTCAGAAAATTGATTGGTTTTGTGCTAAATAAAATGGGTGGTATAGTCAACTTCTCCATTATTATATAAAATGTATTTTCAAGGGAGCCCTTTAAAATGATATTAGAAAAAGATAATGCCGCCCGTTGTGCGCGTATGGCGAAAATACGCCTTACCCCTGCGGAAACGGCTTTGTATGAAGACCAAATGAAAGAGTTATTCGCGTGGGTGGAGCAGCTTTCTGCCGTAGATACGAGTGCGGTGAAAGAAAGTGCGGCCATTCGCGCCGCTTATTTGCGCCCGGATACGCCCGTAACAGATGAATCCCTGGCCCAAACATTGGTCGGCCAGTTCAGCGACCAAAAAGATCATTGTGTCAAAGTAAAAAAGGTGCTGTGATGAGAACAGTTTTTGATATTGCTGAAGCGGTACGTAATGGTACATTGAGCGCGCGAGAAGCGGTGCTGGAATCTTTGCGTAAAATTAAAGAATTAAATCCGCAAATTAATGCCTTTGTGGAAGTGTGGCCTGAGGAAGCATTAAAACGCGCAGAAGAAATAGATGCCCGTTTGGCCAAAGGGGAGAAACTGGGCCCTCTGGCGGGTGTGACGGTGGGGATAAAAGATAATATCCTCTATAAGGGGCATAAGGCTACCTGCTGCTCCAAAATGTTGGCAAATTATGTGGCTCCCTATAATGCCACTGTGGTGGAAAAATTAATGGCGGCCGATGCCGTAATCGTAGGCCGTACCAATATGGACGAGTTTGCCATGGGCAGCAGCAACCAGACTTCTATTTATGGGCCGGCGCATAATCCGGTGGATTTTGACCGTGTGCCCGGCGGCAGCAGCGGCGGCAGTGCCGCGGCGGTGGCGGCGGGTATGGTGCCGGCCGCTTTGGGAACGGATACCGGCGGTTCGGTGCGGCAGCCTGCTTCTTTTTGCGGCATTGTAGGTATTAAGCCGGGCTATGGGCGTATTTCCCGTTACGGGGTGGTGGCTTTTTCTTCCGGTGCGGACCAAGTGGGCGTACTGGCTGCTGATGTAAAAAGCGCGGCCTTGATGTTGGAAGTGTTATGCGGGCGCGATAAGAATGATTCCACCTCGCTGGAAGAACCGGTGCCGGCTTTCAGCCGTTCTTTTACGGCGGATATACGCGGTTTAAAAGTGGGTATGCCCAACGGATTTTTAGACAATTTGGGGCAAGAGGTAAAAGAAAAAATAGAAGCGGCGGCGGAAAAATTAAAACAATTGGGGGCGGAGTTGGTGGCGGTGGATTTGCCCCACGCTAAATATTCGGCCCCGTGTTATTATATTATTACCAGTGCAGAGGCCAGCTCTAATTTGGCTCGTTTTGACGGCATACGTTATGGGTATAATGACAAGAACGCCAAAGATTTGACAGAGCAGTATGAGCTGGACCGGGCGCCGTTTGGATTGGAAGTGAAAAAACGCATTATCATCGGCTCTACTGCTTTGCGCGCGGAAAATTATAAAGCGTGCTACTTGCAGGCGGTCAAAGTGCGTGAGTTAATTAAGCAAGATTTTTCTGCAGCTTTCAAAAAAGTAGATGTGATTTTAACTCCTACTTCACCCACTACGGCGTTTACATTGGGAGCGCATAAAGATAATCCGCTGGCGGTTTATTTGGCGGATTTGTATACTTGCCAGGGCAATATCGGCGGATTGGCCGGCATTAGTGTGCCGTGCGGTAATGATAAGCAGGGCCTGCCGGTGGGATTGCAATTTTACGGCCCCATTTTGCAGGAAGAAAAAATCCTTAATGCGGCGTATCATTTTGAGAAGGCGTTATGATTGTTTCTGAATTTTCGTGCGGCGGTGTGATTCTTGACGGGCGGAAAGTGCTGTTGGTGCAAGTCAAGAACATGAAAGGCAAAAAAATCTGGACATTTCCCAAAGGGCATATTGAGGCCGGGGAAACGCCCCGGCAGGCCGCTTTGCGCGAAGTGTTGGAAGAAACGGGATATAAGGCGGTTATTATTCGGCCGATGATACGTGTAAAATACGCGTTCACTTTCCAAGGCAACTATGTTAAGAAAATGGTGCAGTGGTATCTGATGAAAAAGTTGGGGCGCATCGGCCGGCATGATGCGTCTGAGATTATTGCTATACGCTGGGTATCTTTGGCTAAAGCGCGGGAATTGGTGCAGTATCCCAGCGATATACGCTTGGTGGATATGCTGATGTCCTCATTGCATATGGAACCGGCGGAAAATCCAGAGACGGAAGACGCCGCTTAGTTTTTAGTAAAGAACCGGTGCAGCCCCTTGTTTCTAAACAGGGGCTGTTTGTTTGTGCTGCCAAATGCTTGCCAGGCCGAGCAAAGCAATTATCGGCTCTTTATCCAAATAGTTGGGTTGCGCTTAGGAAGGTCGGCTGGTGATCTGGGATTGGGGTTTTGGCTGACTGATTTAGAAGCGCTTGACTCGTTTTTTTTTTTTGATAAATTTTGTCTATGAACAAAATTTATCAAAAAACTATTCTTATTCTGTATCTTCTTGCAGAAGGGAAAATAGGCCGCTTAAAACAGATTTTGATTCCAAACAAATGCTGCCCGATATATGCAGCCCAGCCTGTGGCTGCGCGGGGGTTTACGTTAATAGAACTGTTGGTGGTAGTGCTGATTATCGGCATTTTGGCGGCTGTTGCGCTGCCTAAATATCAGGTGGCGGTGGCCCGCACGCGCTACCAACAGGCGGTGGTGTTGGGCACTTCTATATTTCAGTCTATGCAACGTTATTATTGGAACAATGGCGTTTGGCCTGCTGATTTTGATGAATTAGATATCTCTATTCCGGTTCCTAAAGAATTAACACAAGTAGATGGAGAATTCGGACAGACTCAATATGCAAAGTATAATTGGGGAAGCTGTTATATCCGTTCCTATGCTTTGGGTTCTCTTCAATGCTCAATTCCCGATGTGGCTATTTTTACTTTGACAGTGGCGAAAAGATCTTGTACGGCTACTCCTAATAATTCAGTAGGAATGCAGGTGTGCCGTATAGAGACAGGCAAAACGGAACCTACTTCTAAAACAGACACGTATTGGAGCTGGGGCTATTGATAGACTGTTGAGTGATATGCAACTTATTATATGCCCCGCCTAATGGCGGGGCATTTTTATACCGATGTTCTGCCATAGGCTAGGTATATTCACGGTGAGCTTGCTAAAAGCATCAATATTATATTTTCCTGTTTTCCTAATGGCGGTTTTTTTAGCTTAAGATATACCAGATGACGGATTATATTTTGCGTACTTTGTGCATAAAGAACCCCTGTTTGTGATTTGGCATATATCCATAGAGAAACAGAATAGCCTGCTCAGGAGGGGAGCGTTTGACTCATTTTTTTTTTTTGATACATTTTAGTATGAATAAAATTTATCAAAAAACTATTCTCATTCTTTCTCTCTGCACTGTGGGGAAAATAGGCCGCTTAAAACAGATTTCGATTCCAAACAAATACTATCCCCGTTCTGTGGCGGTGCGGGGGTTTACGTTGATAGAATTGTTGGTGGTGGTGCTGATTATTGGTATCTTGGCGGCTGTTGCGCTGCCACAATATCAGACTGCCGTAGATAAGGCGCGCTATAGCCAGCTGATCACTTTTGTGACTACTGTGAAAAATGCGGAAGAAATTTATTATATGGCCAATGGAAAGTATACGCGGGATTGGAGCGAGTTGGATATTTCCTTGCCAGGTTTCTCTGATACGGACACTCCCGGTTATATTCGTAATGGAGATTGGAACATTACCATTCAGGGTGTTTCAGACATGAACATCGGCGGGGCCATTATCAGTGAGTATGGCCCGGCAGGGGTGGCGTATGTCTCGTATATTTAGATGCGCACGCACGTGCCGGAACAAGAGAGTGTCGGGCTTTGCGCAGAGACGACCGCGGCAAAAAAATATGTTTAAGCCAAGGAGGCGTGTTGTTTTCTGAAAATGAGGAAAATGGTGCGATTTATAGACTGCATTGAGTAGAATAGCCGGCCTTTGGGCTTGAAAAAGGAGTATATTGCTGTACAATCCATGAAAAACCCCGCTTTTAAAAGCGGGGTTTCTGGGTTAAAGCAAATCAACGGATTTTTTTGGCTGCTTTTTCCAGCTCGTCAGCCGCGCGGCCGCGCAAGTCTTCGGTTTTGTCCAATGCCTGTTGTTTTAGTTCTTCTGCTTTGGCGGAGAACTTTTCTTTCAGTTCGCTGGCGCGTTCTTTGGCCAGGCGCGCGTGATCCGCCATTTTCCCTTTTATTTCTTCCGCATGACCCATGACGCGTTCTTTTAATTCGCGGGCGTGTTCTTCCAGTTCTTCTTTGCCTTCTTCGTAGGCGTCTTCGGCCCAGCGTTTGAGTTTGCGGCGGGTAGTTTCCCCTTTAGCAGGCGCTATCAGCACCCCCACGGCTACGCCTACCAGCGCACCCAAGATAAAAGTAGCCAATCCTTCTGCGTGGCAATTGCATCTCTCACTCATAACCTCTCCCTCCAAACATTGATATATATTAAATATATTTTATAACAAAATTCACATTTTTCAATATACTATAATAAATATAACACACTGCCGCTTTTGGAGACAGTAGTTTTTTAGATTAGGAGGTTCTCTATGCCCAACCCGTCTGCCCCGCGCAATAACGGCAAACAGCAGGATCCCGCCGTGCGGCGCCGTAATTTTGAAGAAGTGGCTCTAACTTTTACTAAAGAAGAAGCCTTGGCTGAAGCGGACCGTTGTCTGCATTGCCCTACGCATCCGTGTCAAAATGCTTGCCCGGTGGGGGTGCATATTCCCGATTTTATTGCTTTGATCAAAGCCGGTGACGTGGGAGGTGCCGCCTCTGAAATTATGAAAACTAGCTTGCTGCCAGCCATTTGCGGCCGCGTGTGCCCGCAGGAAAAACATTGTGAGGGGCATTGTGTGCTTAAAGCAAAGTTCGGCGCGGTCAATATCGGCGGTTTGGAACGTTATGCCGCGGATACCGCTCGCGCGCAAGGTGCCTTAAAACCGCCTGTGCCGGCGGCTTCTACTGGAAAAAAAGTGGTGTGTATCGGCTCGGGGCCGTCTTCTTTGGCTTGCGCGGCGGAGCTTCGCCGTGCTGGGCATGAGGTCACTGTGCTGGAAGCTTTGCACGCGTACGGAGGGGTATTGCGTTATGGGATTCCTGCCTTCCGTTTGCCGCGTGAAGTGATTAATAAAGAAGTGGAAACTGTGCAAGCGATGGGTGTCCAATTCAAAACAGACGTTTTGGTAGGTGCTACGATAAAAGTAGATGAGCTGTTGAAAGAATATGATGCGGTATATATCGGTTCCGGAGCCGGCCTGCCCACCATGCTGGGTATTCCCGGCGAAAATGGAGTGGGTGTATACAGCGCAAATGAATTCTTGACCCGCATCAATTTAATGCAAGCCTATAAGTTTCCCCAAACGGATACCCCCATACAGGCTGGCAAGCATGTTATTGTGTTGGGCGGAGGAAACAGCGCCATGGACGCGGCCCGCTGTGCTATGCGTCTGGGGCCGCAGAGCGTGACGATTGCCTATCGCCGCAGCCGCGAAGAAATGCCCGCCCGCGCCGCGGAAGTGGAACATGCACAGGAAGAAGGCATTCAATTTGAATATTTGGTGACGCCCAAAGAAATTTTGCAAGATGAAAAAGGTCATGTGACCGCTATCCACTTTACGCGCAACGAGCTGGGCGCACCCGATGAAAAAGGCCGCCGCCGGCCCGTGGAAATACCGGGCTCGGACTTTGTGCAGCCGGCCGATACCGTCATTACCGCCATCGGCCAGCGCCCCAATCCTACGATTACCAAAACCACTTCCGGTCTTAAAACGACCGAGCGCGGCGTGATTGCTTTAAATGAAAAGGGCGAAACTTCTTTGCCCGGCGTATATGCCGGAGGCGATATTATCCGCGGCGGAGCAACGGTATTGCTGGCGATGAACGACGGCATTGCCGCAGCAGAACGGATTAATGAATATCTGAAGGGGAAATAATATGCGCGAAAATGAAATTTTACTTAAAGAGCAATTAAATGAAGTAGTTGTAAAATTTGTCCTTTATAAACCGCTTATAGCCCGGTCTGCCAAAGCGGGGCAGTTTGTTATCCTGCGCGGAGCCGAAAACGGGGAGCGGATTCCGGTCACCTTGGTGGACTGGGATAGCAAAAAGGGCACGATTACGGTGATTATTCAGTCTATCGGTAAATCTACGTTTATGTTTAATTCACTTAAACAAGGTGATTTGTTTTTAAATGTGCTGGGGCCTTTGGGTACGCCGGTGGATATTCAAAATTACGGCACGGTGGCGGTTGTAGGAGGCGGGGTAGGCATTGCGGAAGTATATCCTATCGCCAAAGCGCTCAAAGCCGCCGGCAACAAAGTCATCTCCATTTTGGGGGCCCGTACCAAAGAACTGGTGATTTTGGAAGAAGAGATGAAAAGCGTGTCCGACATTACGCTGCCGTGCACCGATGACGGCTCCTACGGGCAAAAAGGCATGGTGACCGATGTGCTTAAAGGCATTGTGACGGCGGGGGAGAAAATAAACGCCGGCTTTGTCATTGGGCCGATACCGATGATGAAATTCACCTCCAAACTTATGGTGGAGCTGGGCATAGAACCTTATGCCAGCTTAAATCCCATTATGCTAGACGGCACAGGTATGTGCGGCTGCTGCCGCGTAACGGTGGAAGGCAAGGTGCGTTTTGCATGTGTAGATGGACCGATGTTCCCTGCCCGAACGATAGACTTTGACGAACTTATCCGCCGTACCAGCGAATATAAGAATGAGGAAAAGCAAGCCGTACAGGAATACGAAAAAGACCATAAATGCAAAATTGGCTTACATTAATTCGCCGCGCAATATAAAAAACGCCCCGCGTAAACGGGGCGTTTTTTGGGTGGAGAGTAAAAGTTTTTTTGTAGTTCGGGGCTTAGCTTTGAGATTTCTGGTTAGCAAAAACAGAAGGCCTTGCTTTGTTTTTTTTTTTTGATAAATTTTGTCTATGAGCAAAATTTATCAAAAGACCATTGCCGCAGAAAAAAAAGCCTCCAAACGCCGATTTGCCGGCTTATTCCCCGATTTGTTTTCTAATTTATTTGGTGGAACTGTTCATGCTTGTCGTGTGTATGGGTTTACGCTGATAGAGCTGCTGGTCGTGGTATTGATCATCGGCATCTTGGCGGCCATTGCCTTGCCCAAATATCAATTGGCGGTGGATAAAGCCAATTATATGCAACTGGTTACATTGACTACTGCGGTGAAAAATGCCCAGGAACTCTATTACATGGCTAATGGAGAATATACGACTGATTTTAACGACCTGGATATTACTATGCCGGAAACACCGGATGCGACGGGCTCTGTGATCCAAAAAAACGGTAAATGGGGGTTAACGATTCAAGCTACGAAAACATACAGGTCGCTTACAGGCTATTATTATCCGGCTTCTACGACTTATGTTATTTATTTGGACAGGCAGCCAGGAATGGGCGGCGAACGACAGTGCCGGGCAACAACCAAAGCAGAGAGAGGAAAGAGGCTTTGTTTGAGTTTGGGCGGTGTTTATTTTACAGAAAATAATGAAAATGGAACCATTTATAAATTGCCTTAATGTGTTAAGATAAAACCCCCACTTGTTTGAGTGGGGGTTTTCTGTACAGTTAAAGCAGTTTAGAGGCCAGGTCCGCCAAGCGGCTGCGCTCAGTCTTGGTGAAAGTAATATGACCGTAAGAGGATTGGCCTTTAAGACGATCTACCAAATACGTCAGGCCATTGGATTCAATATCCAGATAGGGCGTATCTATTTGGTAGGGGTCGCCGGTAACTACAATTTTTGTTCCTTCTCCGGCGCGGGTTAAAATCGTTTTTATCTCATGCGGAGTCAGGTTTTGCGCGTCGTCTACAATCATATATTGCCCCGGCAAAGAACGGCCGCGCATGTGGGTAACCGATGCGATTTCAATCTTTCCGCTGTCCAGCAGATAGTGGGCTTTTTCCTCTCCTTCGTCGGGATTTTTGCGGTCCGCTAGGAAGGCCAAATTGTCGTAAATGGCGCCCATCCATGCTTCCAGTTTTTCTTCTTTGGTGCCCGGCAGGAAACCCAAGTCTTTCCCCACGGGTACGATGGAGCGGCAGACTACCATGCGCCGATAGGCGTTTTCGTCCATTGTTCGTTGTAACCCCGTGGCCAACGTCAGCAGGGTTTTTCCGGTGCCGGCCGTACCTACCAACGTTACAATATCCAAGCTGTCGTCTAATAAAAGTTCCATGGCAAAGCGCTGCTCTTTGTTAAGCGGCTTAATGCCCCACGCCACCGGGTCTTGGGCGGATAAAGGCTTTAAGATGTTTTCCGCACTGTTGCTGACACGGCCTATGGCGGATTTTTTGCTTCCGTCATTTGCTTTTAAAATTAAGAATTGGTTGGGAAAATAAAGCCCCTTTTCCAGCGCCAATTGTTTATCATGATAAAAAGCGTCTATTTGCTCGGAGGGGACTTCCACCTCGCTGACGCCGGTATATAGTTCGTCGTAATTGACTTTGTCCGACGTATAATCCTGCGCCGAAAGACCCAACGCCTCTGCCTTTAGACGCATATTGATGTCTTTGGTTACCACAAAGACGGGGCTCTGGGTTTTTTTATACGAACCTTCTTTTTTTGCCATCGTGTAAGCGATGTTTAAAATAGAATTGTCCGATTTGTTAAAAGAAAATACCTGCGGCAAGATGTTGGGTTTATCCAATTCGATTTTCAATGTACCGCCTTTAGGCAGCTTGACGCCTTCGTTTAGGCGGCCTTGCGTGCGCAGAGAGTCCAGCTCGCGCGAGACGATGCGGGCATTCTTTCCGCGGGTGTCCGCTTCAATTTTAAAATTATCCAGTTCTTCAATGACGACCATGGGGATAACGACATCATTGTCTTCAAAAGCGTAAATGGAATTTACGTCATGCAGTAATACGTTGGTATCTAGGATAAATGTTTTTTTCATGTGTTCACCTCGGGCCGTCGCAACACCGGCGGGTTATTTATAGTATAAAGTTTGCGCGGCGTTTAATCAAGTGTTTTTTTCGGCGGGGAATGCGTGCAAAGAAAACGATTAATTGCTATAACATATATATGAAATATCTCTGTATTCACGGACATTTTTACCAACCTCCGCGTGAGAATGCCTGGCTGGAAGAAATAGAAGCCCAGGACAGCGCGGCTCCTTTTCACGATTGGAATGCGCGCATTACGGCCGAATGTTACGGACCAAATGCGCTGGCGCGTGTACTCAACGCCAAAGGGGAACTGACGGATTTATTAGATAATTACGCTCGCATTAGTTTCAATTTTGGCCCCACGCTGCTTTCTTGGATGCAGGATTATGCGCCCGATGTGTACCAAGCCGTATTGGCTTCCGACAAACAAAGCCAAAAACTCTATTCCGGGCATGGCTCGGCCATCGCGCAAGTATATAATCATATGATTTTGCCGCTGGCTAACGCACGCGATAAAGAAACGCAGGTAAAATGGGGCTTGGCGGATTTTAAAGCTCGTTTTAAACGAGATCCGGAAGCCATGTGGCTGGCAGAAACCGCTTGTGACACGGATACGCTGGAAGTGTTGGCCGCACATGGTATGAAGTATGTCATTTTGGCCCCGGGCCAATGTGCGCGCGTGCGCAAAATCGGGGAGAAAAATTGGACTGATACTTCCGGCGCGAGGGTAGATCCTAAGCGTGCATACGTGTGCAATTTGCCTTCAGGAAAACAAATTGCCCTGTTCTTTTACGACGGGCCGGTATCGCAAGGGATTGCCTTTTCGGATACGCTCAAAAGCGGCGAAAACTTTGCCCGCCGTCTTTTAAGCACATATACCAAATCCGATGAACCGCAGCTAATGCATATTGCTACCGACGGGGAAACCTACGGACATCATCAAAAGTTTGCCGATATGGCCTTGGCCTACTGCTTAAAATATGTGCAGGCGTTGCCTGATGTACAGCTGACGGTGTATGGAGAATTTTTAGAAAAATTCCCTCCGCAATATGAAGCGCAAATTTATGAAAATTCTTCTTGGAGCTGCGCCCACGGGGTGGAACGCTGGCGGGCGGACTGCGGCTGTAACTCCGGCGGACATCCGGGCTGGCACCAAAAATGGCGCGCGCCGCTGCGCAAAGCGTTGGATTTTATCCGCGATGAAATGGCGAAAGATTTTGATACGAAAGGGCGTGAATATTTTAAAGATCCCTGGTCCGCCCGTAATGATTATATAGATTTGGTGTTGGACCGCAGTTTGAACGCACAGCATGTATTCTTTATGAAACATGCCACGGAAAAAGCCTGGAATGACCGAAGCGGCGCGTTGATGCTGTTGGAAATGCAGCGCAATGCAATGCTGATGTACACCAGCTGCGGGTGGTTTTTTGATGAGATAAGCGGGTTGGAAACTGTGCAGATTCTTCAGTATGCGGCGCGGGCATTAGAGTTGAAACGCAAGACGGGCGGATATGATGTGGAGCCGGAATTTGTGCGTATGCTGGAGGCCGCTCCCAGCAATATTAAGGACCTTAAAAACGGAGCTGTGGTATATGAGCGGTTTGTAAAGCCTTCTGCCATGCCTGCCACGAAAGTGGCTTTGCAACAAGTTTTGCAGGATTTGCCCGGAGACCAGCCGGATCCCAAAGGGGCGTATATGTGCGAAGTATCCGACTATAGCTGCGAACGTTTGCATCACAACGGCGGACATTTGTGCGTTGGGCAAATGAAGCTTAAAAACCGTATTACCTTGGAAGAGAAGGACATTGTCTTTGCCGTATGTCAAAGTCATGATACGCGTCTGAGCTGCGGCGCCTCGCAAGCTAGGGAGATTAACCGCGCCGATGTGTTTAAAACATTGAAAGAAACCGTAGAAAGCAGCGGGTTTGATGCGGTGCATGATAAAATTAATGAATTGTTTGCGGATATTTATCCGTTTACGTCACTTTTTAAAGACGCACAGCGGCGTGTAATAGACCAGGTGTTGGGCGCAATCTCCTGCCAGACGGGGCAGGAATTTACGCGTATTTTTGAAATGCAATATCCGGCCGTGCGCGGTTTAAAATACATTGGCGCGCCGCTGCCGGCGGCTTTTATGACAGTGGCCCAGTTTGTACTGACGGCCGATTTGAAAGCAGAGCTGGAGCGGGATCCGGTGGATATTAATGCTTTGGAAGAATTAATGGACGATGTACGCACGTTGGGGCTTCAAATAGACCAAAAACAAGTCAATGCCGCTGCAGAGGAACGTTTAATGGAATATGCGCGGTCATTTAATCGCAATCCGTCGGATTTAAATGCGGCGGTTAAAGCGGTGGAATTTTTAAATTATATGGATATTTTCGGCTTTTTGCCCGATACCGCTCCGGCGCAACTGCTGGTGTTTCAAGGGTTAAACCGGCTGCCGGCGCAACAACGGGACAAGAGCATTTTAAAGGCTCTTTCGCGGAAGCTTAAAATTGCTTCTTAATATCTTGTTCCCAAGTGCGTTTTGGCGGGAGGGCAGGAGTAGCGCTTGCGTGGAAGCGGCCTGTGGCGGCTAGTTAAAAGACGGCTTAAAACAGCTCTGTTCCAAGATCCGGCCAGGTCTGCGGTGTATGAAACCAAACGGCCGTCAGAACAAAGCGCCTGCTTAGAGCGGCTGTTTGCGGGGCAAATGTTTGTTGTGTTCCTTCAGAAATTTCAAAGCGACGGGTTCTTGCTGTTTTGCTGCCAATAAATAATAGTGCAGCGCCATTTGCTGGTCCCGGGCGGTGCCGATGCCGGCATAGTAGAACTCCGCCAACATGCGCTGTCCCAGCGGGCTTCTGCCATCGGCGGCTTTTTTCATCCAAGCGAAAGCCTTCTCGTCGTTTGCTTCCGTACCGATACCCAAACGATACATGGCGGATAAATTAATCATTCCTTCAAAATCTCCGGTGTCAGCCGTTTTTTGGTAGCAAGCCAAAGCCGCCGCGTCATCTTTCTGCGTGCCATGGCCCGCATGGTAAAGGGCGCCCAAGGTATTGAGCGCTTTAATATGCCCGTTCTGGGCTGCTTGGTATATATAAGTAAAAGCTTGTGAATAATCCTGGGGCACTTTTTTCCCGCGATAATAGAGCAAAGCGGCCTCATATTGGGCTTGGGGATCCCCCTGTTGGGCTTTTTGTAATTTGCGCTGCAAGCGGGTGCGGGCATTCCAGCGAATAAAAAGCAATGCCCCTGCTATGGCGGCTAAGGCCAATAAAATGATAAATAGAATGGAATAGTTCATTTACGGCTCCTTGATTTTCTGTATAATATCATCGGCTTGCGTACTGCCGTTGGCGCGGGCTTGTACAGCCCAGAATAAAGCTTCGCGCCGGTTTACTGGCCCGCCGATACCTTGCAGATGATACAGGGCCGTTTGTTCTTGGGCATAACAGTTTCCTTTTACGGCTGCCTGGTGCATCCAGTGAAATGCACCATAATCATCTGATTTGACGCCAATCCCTTCCCGGTACATATGACTAAGCGCTATTTGGGCTTGGGGCAGACCGTTTTTGGCGGCCAAGCGCATAAAATGAAAAGCGCGTTTTTCATTTTTTTCAGTTCCCGCCCCGTCTAAATACATATGTGCTGCATGGTAGCAAGCTTGGAAATCTTCCGCTTCAGCGGCGGCTAACAACAAAGAGAAAGCTTTTTGTTCGTCTATTTCTAAATAAGGAGGATAGCCCAAAGCGTAGTATAGACCCAGCCGGCTTTGCGCCGCCGGTATGGGGGTGGGAGCTTGCGCCGCACGTTTAAGCCATGCCAATGCGGCCTGTGAGTCAGCGGTGGCCCCCAGTCCATCAGCATACAGCAGCGACAGGGCATATTGTGCCAGCGGATAATCTTCTTGTGCCAGTTGCAAAACCGTTTGAAAACCGGCAGTTTGACGCAGGTCTGTCTGGGAGGAATCTATATCCAGCAAGGCCAAGAGCAACCGGGCTTCCCGCTGACCCTCTTGGGCGGCTTTTTGCAGATAGTTGCGGGCTTTGCGCGTATCTTTCTTTATGCCGCGGCCATAATAGTAGGCTTTGCCTAATGCCAAATAGGATTCGGGTTGTTTGTCCCATCGGACTTCGCCTTTTGCTTGGCGGAAAGACGGCTGCTGCGTCAGCGCGGCGCGAAAGCCCGGCTCCTCTGCCGGCCCTGCCGAGAGCGGTATGGAGAATAAAGTAAGAAAACAGAAAAAGAATAGTTTGTTTTTCATTTTGGGGCAGTTAACTGCTGCAATCTTTTTTCCGTTTCGGCGCGTACCCATTGGTCGGCGGCTTTGGGGTCCACGCGCATGATTTGATTTAGTTGGGACAGCAGCGCAGCCGCATCGGGTTGTCCAGCTGCTTGGGCCCTCTGTAACCAGCGGCTTGCTTCATTAAAGTTTTTGGCGGTGCCATACCCGCCGGCATAGACTAAAGCTACAATAACTTGGGCCTCCGCGTCGGCATGATGGGCTACGCGCAGCAAATGTTCAAATTGGGGCGTAGTCAATGGAATATGGTACTGCATTTCTTCCAGGCTGGCTGTTTCCACCGGGTCATTAGGCACCGGTGTTTCCGTACGCCCGCAGGCTGTCAGCGCCCCGAGCAGAAGCAAACAGCCGGTTCCAAGCCATTTATTCATTTGCCCCCGCATATTATTTAGTGCGTTCCAATTTCCGTTCATGCAAGGTATATACCGCATCTGCGTAATCGGCTGCGTGTATATCGTGCGTAACCATTAGTACAGTCAACCCGTCTTTGGCCAGTGCGGCAAAATCCTTAAAAACTTGCTCTTTGCGGGCGGAATCTAAATTGCCGGTGGGCTCGTCTGCCAGCAACAGATCCGGCTTATTACACAGGGCGCGCGCAATGGCGGCGCGTTGTTTTTCCCCGCCGCTCAGATCGGCCGGCATTTTGTGGCTGATTTTCCCAATGCCAAACTGGTCCAGCAGTTTCTGTGCCCGCCTGCGCTCATCTTTGCCATGCATTAATCCCGGCAAAGCCACGTTTTCCAACAAAGAAAATTCCGGCAGGAGTCCGTCAAATTGGAATACAAAACCCATTTTTTTACGCCGCAAAGAGGAACGTTTGCTTTCACTTTTAATTTGGGTAATATCTTTGCCTTCAAATAAAATCTGTCCGGAAGTGGGCTTATCCAACATGCCGATAAGATTAAGCAACGTGCTTTTGCCGCTGCCGCTGGGCCCCAACAAAACCACGAAAGAGCCCCGGCCCACCTGCAGCTCGGCGTTATCCAATACGCACAGGTTTTCTTTCCCCTGTCCGTAAATTTTAGTTAAGTTTTTAATTTCCAGTATATCAGCCATAACGTATAGCGTCTGTGGGGTGTACGCGTGAGGCTTTCAGCGCCGGATACAGCCCCGCTAAAAAGCATACCAAATAACTGCCGCCGATAACAGCCAGCACATCTGCTAGGTCTATGCGTACCGGTACTTTGGTTAAATAGTAAATATCTCCGGGCAGTTCCACAATATTAAAGGTAGCGATAATCCAGCATAAAAGCAACGCCAGCGCCACGCCCAGTACAATGCCTACGGTGGCCGTCATCATGGCTTCCCACATAAAAATGCCGCGTATCATTTTAGGGCTGGCGCCCAGCGCACGCATAATGCCGATATCGCGCAGTTTTTCCGTACCCAGCAAAATGAGATTGGAAGCGATATTTAAAGAAGCTACGGCAATAATTAAAAACAGGATAATAAACATGACGGCCTTTTCCAACTTCAGCGCAGCGTAAAGGGTACTGTTCATCTGCGCAAAAGTACGCACGGCATATCCATAGCCGACAGCCTGTTGTATCGCGGGAGCTATTTTTTCAGCTTGATTCATATCTTTTAATTTTACGGCAATGCCGGTAACCCCCTGCTGCAGACCTAAAAAGTCACTTGCGTCAGCCAGCGGAGCATAGACGATGGTATTGTCAAACTCATAATATCCCGTGCGTAAAAGCCCGCTGATGCGAAAGCGCTTCATCTTGGGGAACATTCCGGCGCCGGTGGAAATAGACTGCGGAGAAATCAGCACGACTTCGTCTCCGACAAACAGATTAAGATTCATGGCCAATTCCGTACCCAGCACCAAGGGCGGGGGGGCATCTTCGCTCCAATCGGCCGGCGCGGAGAAAGAACCTTCGGTTAAAGAATCGTTTAAATTGTTGATTTTAGCTTCTTGCCGGGGGTCTAATCCGCGAATAATGACTCCTAGGCTTTGCCCGCGATAAGAGATGATGGCTTGCCCGTAAATATTGGGTGCGGCGCCTTCTACCCCTTCCAAGGCTTCAACGGCTTTGAGTTTTTCGGGATAGACGTCTTTTGACATGCGGCCAAAAACCAAAATATGGCTTTGCGCGCCGATTATTTTCTCTTTAATGTCGCTTTGAAAACCGTTCATGACCGACAAGGTGGTAATCAAAGCCGCCACGCCTACACTTACGCCCGCCACGCCGATCAGCGTGGTAATAACGGCAAAGAGTCCTTTGCGTTTGAGCATGTAGCGCATGGCTACGAAGCGTTCAAATTTCATGGATATATTTTACTTTATTAAAAGCGTCTTTGGGCAGAGCTCCTTTAGGGGGAAAGGCGCTTTTGAAAGTGCTTGGCTGGCCTAATCGCAGAGGCCTTGACTTGTTTTTTTTTTTTTATAAATTTTTCATATGAATAAAATTTATCAAAAGAATATTCAAGATGTAAAAAAACCTGTAAAACGCGAATTTAGCGGTTTTACGCTGATTGAACTGTTGGTAGTGGTTCTGATTATCGGAAGTTTGGCCGCCATTGCATTGCCGCACTATGAAAGAGCGGTAGAAAAAAGTCGTGTGGCGGAGGCTTTATTTAATGCCAAAATAATACAAGAACAAGTAGATCTTTACCTTCTAGAAAACGGCTGGCCC
>CALUVB010000017.1 GCA_944324115.1 uncultured Elusimicrobiales bacterium | reverse complement strand
GTGAAAGGGGCGTATCTGTATGGATTGGCTCCGTTGTTGCTGCGCAATAACCCGTATTACCAGGCACAACAACAGCAGCAGGCCCAAGCAGAAGCGAAAGCTAAAGAAGCCGCCGCAGCGGCCTCTTGGCAAAATCAGCTGATGCAGCGCCTGTCTCTCTCCACCAGTGGTACGCTGAGTGCGGGTGGTTTGGGTGCATTAAATGAGTTTGTTAATAAGAGAAGAATTGTTAGAGTGGTATCTTCTCGTATTAAGAAAGCGGTTGCAGATACTGATAAGAAATTCGCCCAAGAAGGAGCTGCTTTACAAGCGCAAGGCAAATATTTAACCACTGAAGATTATAATCAACGCTTAGATGACGCTTATCGGCAGCTTATTACGACTGATCCTAGATTAACTTCTTATGTATCTACGATTTTGGAAGTATTGCCTACTATTAGTCAGTTAGAAAAACCGAAAGCTGTACGCGAAATTTCCGTTCCTTTGAAAGTATATGGCATGAATGGACATGTATTGCCTACTACTTTTGATCTCCATATTGGTTTCATGAATGAGGGGGCTGCCAGACAGTTTGAAAAATTGGCCATGACCAATTCTGAAGTACTCTCTATTTCTCAAGAGTGGAAAGATGGAAAGCCCACCGGCCCGTTTGAATTGATGATTACGACGCCGGGCGGCAGCAGAAGACCTATTTATGAGCCGTTTATTTTTGGTGGAAAAATAGGTATTGAATCTTTATACTATCGCTTAATGGGTGATTACCAAAGCGGTAAATTGGCGACTAATAGAGTTGATGTATTCCTGTATTCAGACAGATGGGCTGAATGGGCTACCAAGATTGCCGGTTATGTGGAAGGATTAGGCGGTTTGCCGCAAGCGACGGTGGCTCCTTTAGTTACAGCTTTAGGCGTCTCTAAACCCGAAGAATTGCAATCCGGCGTATCTCACTCTCAATTAGGAAACGTATCTTCTGCATTTTTTGCTTCTTTCCAAAAATTGCTGGGTGTAAAACATTCCCTGGCTTTAGCTCTGGCTATTTCAGCACTTGGATTGGCAATCTGTGGGTTTTCCTTCTCTATGCCCAGTACAATCAAAACAATTACCATGTTGGCTCTCGGTTCCTTTGTATTAGGTGTTGGTGCCAATGGCGGCGTGAAATCTACCAACAGTATTTTTGCCAAAGAAATGTCCAATGACAATCAGTCTGGTACTGCGAGAATGGGCTTTGTAAACGCCCGTGCCTCTTTGGGTACGATGACCGGATATTTATTCTTCCCCCTCTCGGTGCTGTTTGCTTTAACCGGAGTGGAAGCGTTCCGCTGGCTGTACTACATCACGATGGCGGCCCCTGCCTTTGCTCTCTATAGCGTATTGCGCTCTAAAGTGAGAAATGAAGGTTCTGTTTATAGACCTATCACATCTGCATATGATTTCGCTAAAGTGACAGCTTCTTTCGTCATGGGTGTCGTAGCAGAGATTGTCCGTAACTTCGTGTTCTTGGCCTCCGGTGGATATAGAGAACGTTTGAATGCTATTAGAGAGAAACAACAAATTAAACGGCGTAGATTGGAAATCAGCAGAATGGTGGAAGGTGCGGAAAATACACTACGCCCCGCTTCCGTGGCTGCCAAATCTGCTCGTAGTACAATAAAGGATATTGTTTCTGCAAGAATTCCAGCAGTTTTCAGTCAGTATCTGTGGCGTATGGTACTGGTGGTGGCTTTGTATCACTTCGCAGGTATGCTGTATAACTCCGGTCCGGGTGCTATTATTGGTACTTTCATTCAATCGGAAGAAGGCTCGACAATTGTAGACTGGGTTCAAAACATGCCTAAATCTGCTACGTTGCTACTGACGGGTCTTGCCGGGTTTGCTGTGGCGAAATTGGTTCGTAAAATATACAGCGCACTGCACAAACAGCCGACGCCGGCCCAAGTAACAACTAAGACAGCTGCTAATGGGGATAAAACTCAAGCCATACTGACAAAAGCAGCTCCATGGCTGGCGGCTGGTACTTTTGTCGCGGCGGCAGCGTTTATTCCGCAAGTTTATGATGTGTTCCATACGGTATTTAGTCGTTTTGATGCGACTTCAGTTGCTCAGATTGCCCACTTCTTTACCGCTTATGTAGGTGTATGGGCAGGCCGCCAATATTTGGCAAAAGCATTAAAGAAAGGGCACATGAGTACCAGAGGCATTATTGGTATTTCCGGTGTGCTGAGCACAGTGGCAGTGGGACTGGCCTTTATACCCTCGATGCATTTGGCTTACAGAGCTATACTGTGGAGTATCGCAGGGTTAGGTTTTGCCAACTTGGCCAGCTATGAAAACTCTTTGGCTATGGAAAAATATCCTGAGAAAAAGCCTGCTGTAAACATGACTTATACTTTAGCTAGATTGTCTGCCACTTTTGTGGGATTGTTTGGAACTTTGACGAAAACATTTGAAGAAGCAGGTGTTGCTGAACCAGACGTATATGCTTTGGTCTTGCCTGCAAGTATGTTGCTGATAGCTACCTTGATTAACTATAAATACTTTACCCACAACTTCATCAGTGATGTGAAGTCTTGGGTGAGGAGAGCTCCTTTGCTGGATTACAAACTCTTGCGCAGCAAAGCTGACGAATACTATGATAATTTCTTGAAAGGAAATTATTCGGAAGAAGACTTCCAGAAGAATATCAAGGATTCCGCCGCTGCACTGTTTGATGTTTCCAGACATGAGCTGACGACCATTGAGCGCTTGATAGTGCCTATCAAAGAAAAGCTCTTGATTAACACCTTGCGTTTGCGGATAATCCAAGAATTAAAGGGGCTTTTAAACGGCCAAGCTCAGAATGATGTACCGGAAACAACTGAAAAATTGACGTACAAAATCTTGAAACGCCGTGAAATTCAGCCTTTGATTTCCAACTTCGCGGGCAGAATTGAGGAAGTGGAAAATGACCAAGTGATTAAATCTTTGGCTACGGTAATATTCAACCGCTATTCCATTACCTTGTCCGACTTGGAAGCTATGGAGAAGGGTATTAAAACCCGTCATAAAGGCTTAGACCAGTTCCGCTTGGGAATCCTGCGTGAGATGTATAAGATGGAATTGAATAAAATAGCGAAAAACCGTGTGGAACGCTATAGAGGCAATCGCCCCGCTTATGATCGGGCTATGTCAGAGCTGAATATGATGGCTGAAAAAGTATTAGGTTCGGATCATGGTTGGGTGCCGCCGGCTTACTTAGAATAATACGAAGTTTATAACGAAGACCCCGCGTTTGCGCGGGGTCTTTTTTTGTATCTAGAAATCCAAGCAGACGGCACAGAAGTCCGGCTGACGGCGTTTGCGCGGGTCTTTTTGGTATCTAGAAATCCTGCTTCTTATCTTTCGCAGGCTTATTTCCGCAACTGCTGCATTCATATCTGGCCCCGGCTTAGTATTCCCCCCTCCCTCTATCGCGCGTGGCAAGAAGCAATATCCGGAAAGAGTGCCTTAGCCTATACTAGTCTGATATGATTATGAACCTTTTTCTCAATTAATCCGAAAATAGGTCTGCATTGAGCAAACTATAAGTATGGAATCTTGGACTGCTTGGTCTATTGTTTTCCTATCCGAAGCACAATGTATGTGATTTCATTTATTAGGCAGCGTGTGTGCCCCCATTTGTTTTTTGTTTATATATTTACGAAAAGAGATGAAGAAAGGGTGGCGGAGAGCCCCCGGGCTACTATATTGGAAATTTAAATAGCTTGGAACAGAGTATCAGACGGGAGAGTATATATCTGTTTCCATTTGGCTTCTTTAAAGACCGGTTAAGGTGCGTTAAATGACAGCACTAAAACATGTGGGCGCGCTCCGCGCGGGTTTTAATTCTAGTTTAGACAGAACGTTTGTCGTGTTGTGCATAGGAAAATAGAAAATGGCTTTGGGGGCGCCAGTGTAAAAGCAGGCGGCGCTTGTTATTTTAGAAAAACCGAAAGATGTTTAATAAAATTTGGAACATACCGGGCAGGCTGTATGTTGGAGAAATTGCTATGTTACGCAAGAATTATCCGACGGATAGAGCTGTTTTTTTAAGCTAACGGGAAGAATGCTGTAAGGGAAAGATTGATGCGATAGAAAAAATATGTTTTACGTTAAAAATGCAATATAAATGTGTTATAATAAAAAGGTAAGTTTGTTGTCGTATTATTTTTAATTTAGGAGAGAGAAATGCTACGAATGTTCCTTAATTGGTTTCAGCCTCTTCCGCCCGCAACGGAAAAGATTACTGATCCAGAAGAAATAAAAAAGCAATACCGCTATTGGCGTTTGCGTTTGTTCATTAGCGCTTATATCGGCTATGCTATGTATTATGTGACCCGTCAGAACTTAAACCCGATTGCTCACGTATTTAAACCTGCCATGAATATGACAGATGATCAGTTCGGTTTAATGGTTTCTATTTCGTTAATTGCGTATGGGATTGGTAAGTTTTTAAGCGGAATGTTGGCAGATAAAAGCAACATCCGCGTTTTTTTAGCCTTTGGTTTAATGGCATCGTCTGTGATTAACCTATTTTTCGGCTACTTACCTTCTTTCTTCTTATTGGTGCTGTTTTGGACATTAAATCAGGCCTTCCAATCTATGGGATTTCCGCCGATTTCGCGTATTTTCGCATATTGGTTTTCTCCTAAAGAAAGAGCCAGCAAATGGACCTTGTGGGCTTCTGCCCATACGGTAGGTATCTCTATCGCGGCCATTATTGCGGCCATCATCTTGAAATATATGGAAATCTTCCCCTGGGTACATTGGCAGTTCGTCTTTGTCATTTCCGGTATTTTGGGGTTGTTGACGTCTTTTTACATTTTAGCTACGGTAACCGATACTCCGGCCAGCGTAGGGCTTCCCCCTGTGGAAGAATATTGCGGCTGCCAGCAATTGGTTACGAAAGAAGCCAATGAAGAAACTTCCAGCTATTGGCATCTGTTGTCTAAATATGTATTGACTAATAAATATATCTGGATTTTGTCTGTAGCATTTTTGTGCGTTTACTTTGTACGCTATGTTACGCTGAGCTGGGCGGCTATCTTCTTAGATACCCGCGAACTCTCTAAAGCCAGCATTCCGCTTATTTTCACCTTGAACCCTCTGGTGGGTGCTTTGGGCGGTATTACGGCCGGTATTTTGACGGATAAAGTGTTCCGCGGACGCTGCACTCCCACCAACGTAATTTATTTTGTTTTGTTGGCTATTTCCGCGTATGCATTTTATCTGTTCGCAGGGCCGGAACATCTGTTTGAAACCTGCTTCTTTATTGCAGCGTTGGGTTTCTTTGTAGATGGTCCGCAGAACTTGATTAACGTGCAGATTTCGTTGCTGACCACTAAGGAGTCTGTGGCGGCGGCCTGCGGTTTCTGTGGTTTGTTTGGCTATATCGGCGGCTTCTTGGCCGGCAGCGGTGCTTCGTTCATTCTCAAACATTGGGGCTGGGAGGGCGTGTTTAACTCCTGCATTATTGCCTGCGTGATAGGCGTTTTGTTGGTAATGACCGCTTGGAAGAAAGAACATTCCGATATCGCAGCTCAAAAGAATTAACGTCTTGTTTAGAACCCCCCGGAGATGCTCTCCGGGGGGCTTTTTTTATGGAGAGATTTGTCTGAATTCTGGAAATATTATATTTTGAATTCAGCTTTTGTTTGTTCCGGCAGATTGTATTAATGAGGCTTTGTTTGTATGTGAGAATAGTGCACAGAAACAAGGCAAATATGGCATAATGAATTTAAAGTCACAGTATATAAGGAGGCTTACCCATGCGACGTTGTGGATTTTGTTTTTTTGCCCTAATAGGAACTGTTTTGTTCGGGTTCTTGTCTGCGAGTGCAAAAGAAATTGTCGTTTATCATACCAGTGATATTCATGGATATTATTTTAGCCGTTCCGGAAAAAATAATATTAATTTGGGCGGCTTTGCAGCGTTAGAAACCGTATTAAAACAGGAACAGAAGCCCTTTATGCTCTTGGACAGCGGTGATTTCAGCAGCGGCAATAGAGAAGCCAACGCTTCAGACGGAAAATATTCCATAGATTTAATGAACCGGGCAGGACACAATCCTCATAACTTCAAAGGGGCCGGCTATGCGGCATTGACTATAGGGAACCATGACAGTGACTTTGGCGATGAACGCTTAGGTAATACATTGGCCGGATTCAACGGAGACGTGCTTTCCGCCAACGTAAAAGGCTTTTCTATCAAAGGGAAAGAAGTGAAACCATTTGCGTTTTATATGATTGACGGAATTAAAATAGCGGTTATCGGCTTTTCCTTAGACGGGCCGGGCATGAGAGGCATGAAGTTGGTGCAGCTCAGCGATGAACAATGGACTGAGCTGATGGAGCAAGTTTTGGCGGAGAAGCCGGCGGCGGTCATTTTATTGGCGCATGATTCGGTAGGAGATTCCCGTAAGCCTTCCGTTTTGCTTTCTTATTTACAGCGTTTGCCGGTTTTGCAAGAGAATATTGATTTGTTTTTAGGAGGGCATGCGCATATTCTCAATAATAGCCGTTCTTTAGGGGAGAAAGGGCCTTTATTCGTAGAAAGCGGCTCTATGCTGGAAGGGGTAAGCCGTGTCGTGCTGGATATAGATGATGATACCCGCCAATTGCGTTCTGCAACGGCCGAATATTTGCTTCTTTCCGAAGATAAAGCTCCTCAGGACCCGGATACTCAAGCTTTTTTGGATTCAATAGAAGATAAAGGCTTGCGCCAGCCTTTTGCCTCCGTGCCGGCGCTGCTGCCTAAGTATCCGGCCGCTCCGGACAGCGCCGCCCCTTTGGCCCGTTTGATTGCTCAGCAAATGTACAACTGGGTTTCTGCGCGGGAAGAAATTGATTTGGCCATGTTCCAGTTGCCCGGCGTGCGCCGGGACTTGCTGCCCGGTATATTGACGGGACGTGATGCGGTGGAATTATTGCCTTATACGGAATATGTTTCTACATTTAATATTACGGGGAAACATTTGAAAAAGGCTATGGAACAGAGTATCCGCCAGGACAAGAATGGGAATTATTCTTTGTTTTCTTATTCGGACAATGTGCGCATCTCGTATAAATATAATCCCAAAAATACGAAAAATCCGGTAAAAATAACTGAATTAACCATCAATGGCAAAAAATTAGAAAATTCCCGCGTGTACCGGGTGGCGGCCATTGCGCATATTCCGCAGGGATTTTTTGAAGGAGCTCCGTTTAAAGTGGAAAACGGAGAACAGAAGATATATGAAGACAAAACAAGCGGAGATTTGTTGTTTGATATAATCCATACACTTGCTGGAGATAAACCGCAGGAGCGGCGTTTGGTGGCGCCAAAGGGAGTGCAAATCCGTTTGGTAGATTAGCTAAAAGCAGGCTATGATAAGACAGAGAGGCTTCTTCTGCTTTATAGAGGAAGCCTCTCGGCATTATAAGTTCTTAATGTGTTAAAAAACAGCAGGGCGCTGCCGGCGGCAAACGGGGCACGCCAACAAACACCAAGCTACGCTTTGATAATATAAAGCAGGTTTGTTTCCCCGGAACGGCCAAACGGAATTCCTGCGGTCACTACGATTTGCTGGTCTTTTTTTACCAACCCGCTTTCTAAAGCGACACGGCTGGCTTCAGTTGAAATATCATCAAAGTTTTCCAAATCTTTCACTACCGCTGAGGTAACCCCCCATACCAACGCCATATGCCGCGCTGTAACGATTTTGGGCGTCAAGGAAAGTATATGCACCCCAGGGCGGAATTTGGCCGTTTTTAGCGTAGTTTTGCCCGAATCGGTGAAATTTACAATAATATTGGCGGTTTGCACGGCGCGGGCTGCAATACCGGCGGCAATCGTAATAGCCGTTTCCGCATTTCGGTTGACAATTTCATCTTTTCTGAGCAGATTTTGGCGGTACCGTTCATCATTTTCTACCGTACATATAATGCGGTGCATGGTTTTGACGGCTTCCACGGGATATTTGCCAGCGGCAGTTTCTCCGGAAAGCATGACCGCATCTACCCCATCATATACCGCTGTAGCCACGTCGGAAGCTTCGGCGCGGGTGGGAGTAATATTGGTAATCATGGACTCCAGCATTTGGGTGGCAATAATAACCGGCTTTCCGGCTTTGCGGCAAGAATCCACAATACGCCGCTGTAATACAGGCACCATTTCAGTGCTGACTTCCACCCCCAAATCTCCGCGGGCCACCATGACAGCGTCGGCCAAAGCCACAATTTCATTTAAATGTTCCACGGCGGAAGGCTTCTCAATTTTAGCGATGATATGGGCTTGGCTGGTCATAAGTTGGCGCAGTTCCAGCAAATCTTCCGGCTGCTGTACAAACGAAAGTCCGATAAAATCAGCGCCCAGCTTTTCTGCCAGCTTTAAATCTTCTTTGTCTTTGGGAGTTAACGCGCTAATAGGTAAAGTGACTCCGGGCACGTTGACGCCTTTATGATCAGAAAGAACTCCCCCCACCGTAACGGTGGTATGGGCTACGCTGTCTGTATGTTCGTCAATACGAAGGCGGATTAAGCCGTCGTTTAAAAGAAGTTCCAGTCCAGGGTGCATGGCTTTAAAAATTTCCGGGTGTGGCAGGCTGACGCGGGTTTGATCGCCGGGCACTCCTGTCATGTCCAAAGTAAATCGTTGGCCGTCTTTTAGTGTCACAGCCCCGTCTTTAAACGTGCCTACGCGCAGTTTTGGCCCCTGCAAGTCGCATAAAATCCCCAAACAGACGCCATATTTCTTTTCCAGTGTGCGGATAGCGTTGACCCGGGCAGTCATTTCTTCTTCCGTACCATGACTGAAATTGAGCCGGAAAACCGATACTCCGGCCAAAACTAACTTTTCCAATATGTCCGGTGTTTGGCTGGCCGGACCTATAGTGGCGATAATTTTGCAAAAAGAATTGTGTATCAGCATATTTTACCTGTCCTTTCTAAAATCTCTTTATTTATATTTTATTATTTTCATTACCTTGCTGTCATTTCTGCGCATTTTTTCTTCTTGGAGTGAAAGGTTGCAGTTGGCTGTCAGTCTCTTAATAAGTTAGAATACAGTATGAACACAGAATTTTCCCCCAAAAAAGATTATTTTTCCCCTATGCATACAGCCGAACATGTGCTTAATCAAACCATGGTGCGCTTGTTTGGCTGTGCGCGCAGCCGCAATGCCCATATAGAGAAAAATAAATCTAAATGCGATTATTTTCTTCCCACAGCTCCTACCGCCCAACAAATAGCCCAAGTGGAGCAACAAGTGAATGAGATTTTGCGGCAGCATTTGCCGGTAACCGCCCGAACACTTTCCCGTGCAGAAGCGGCTGAGATACCCGGTTTAGATATGTCCAAGCTTCCGCCAGACGCCGGGGACAGGCTGCGCATTGTGTTTGTGGGAGAGTATGATGCTTGCCCTTGTATTGGAGCCCATGTGGACAATACAGCTCAAGTAGGGAAATTTATTATTTCCAGCTGGGAATATAATGACGGTCGGCTGCGCCTGCGTTTTAAATTGCAATCTCCTTCTGAGGAGAATAATCTTTTATGAAGAAAGAGTTTGTTGTTTGTTTATTGTGCTTTTTGTTGTATCTTCCGGCTTCAGCCCAAGAAGTAAATACCAAACGCGGCTGGCAGCTGATATTAAGCCGGGCCTCGCTGGATTTGTCTTCTACCGATGTTAAAAATGCCGCCGAATATGCAGATTTCCCGGAGTCTAAGTTAAACTCGGATTCCCAGCGGGTGGTAAAAGGGCATTTAGATGTAAATGCCGATTATTTTGCCCGTCATTTTGTGTGGGGTAATGAATTGTTGCTCGATTATGGCAAAACCACTTTGAAGCCTTATGACGGGGAACAAACGACAAATGAAAGCGCCGATACTGTGCAGTTTACTTCTTCTTATACGCAGCGTTTGTGGAAAAATAATTCATTTTTGGGCGGTTTTGAAGCAGGGCCTTACGCTTCGCTTTCTTATCAGACGGAATTTAATTCTTCTGACAATACTCCTCTGAAAAAAGTATTGCGGGGTGCGGCGGGTATTAAGATTTATGAAGGCACTTACATCAAAAAATTTCATTTGGCGGGGTTTAGTGAAGACGATTTTACCTATAATCCTTCTTCTATCAAATATGGTTGGGAGGCCGGCCTGGAAATACAACAGCCTTTGCGTGAAGGCGTGAAGGCGGTATATTCTGTAATGTTCCGCGATTATTTGTATGAAACGCGCAAAGAGCCGACGGATTTAGATTATGTGTTTTCGGCACAAGCCCGTTTAGACGTCAATGTTTGGGGCGAATTGGCGGTATCTCCGTTTATAGAATACTATACAGCCCAGGCACGGGCCTTTGGTCCGCGCGGGCAAAATTTTTATATTGGTGTTTCGTTAAGTTTTAGCCATACTTTTATAGAAGCCCAGAAAATACAATCATAAAAATAGAACTAACAGACTCTGTTTTTATAAAGACCTATTTCCCCCCGGCTGTAAGCCCGGGGATTTTTTTGGGGAAATTTCGTTGATAGCTGTAGAGGGCCGGAGAGAGCAGGCAAACTCAAATTCTTGTGGCAATTGCGTGTTTTCGCCTGCATACCCGTCAGTCGGAGAGTGTGGGCAAACAGCAGATCCTTGTGGCTGGCATGTGCAAGTAGGAAGATTGGGCCCAGGTGTCAGCCGATCATTTTATTAGAGCGGGCTTTTCTTTCCAAATCCAGCAGTTGCTGCTTATTTTGTAATCCGCCGGCGTAACCGGTCAGCTTGCCGCGGCTGCCTATCACGCGGTGGCAGGGGATAAAAATGGGTAAAGGGTTTCTGTGGCAGGCGCCGCCCACCGCGCGGGCAGCTCCAGGTTTTCCCAATAGACGTGCGATGTCTGCGTAAGAGCAGGTTTTCCCGTATGGTATTGTTTGCAAAAGATGCCACACTTGTTTTTCAAAAGTACTGCCTGCTGCCTCTAACGGGATATCAAACAGACGGCGTTGGGCGGAGAAATACTCGTTTAGTTGTTGTCTGGCTTGTTTGAGCAAGGGCGTTTCTTTTTCTATTATGTCTGTAGGTGCTTGGGCTGCCTGCAGGAAAAGGCGGGTAATTTTTCCCCCCTCTTGTATGAGTGCCAGCTTGCCTAGCGGAGTAGAAACAACTAATTTATTCATAAATGAACTATCCCATTATCTTTCCGCCCAGCTGGGGTTTTTTATCTGTCTCAAACTCACGCCGTCTACCACAAAAATCTTCCCTAGCCTGCGGTTTTATATATAAAAACCGCGCCCGACAAGGGGCGCGGTTTTGCAAGTACATATTTATTTATGGCAGGGTTTTAAAGAAGCGGCATAAATTTCACGCACGGCTTCTTTGGTGGCTTTGGTGGGCGCAATAGCTAATAATCCGTCTAACGAAGGAGTGGTAAAAGCAAGGTCTACCATTTTATCCACATCTTGCGCTTTAAAGCCTTCGTCTTCCAGTTTGTGGTCTGCTCCCACGCTAAAGAGCCATTTTTCTACCGCTTGGGCTGCCTTCTGCGCCTCAGCGGGATCTCCGCTTAAGCCCGGAGCAATCGGTTTCAGTACGGCGGCCAAGGTGGCGCCTTTGACTGTATAAATATTTTTTATCACAGCGGGCAACAGCATGGCCAATCCCAACCCGTGTGTTAAATTCGGATTGACGCCGGAAAGCGGGTGTTCCAACGCATGCGTATAGTGCAGCAAGCCGTTGTCAAAGCTGATACCGGCAATTAATGCGGCATAAGCCAAGAAATAACGCGCTTCCAAGTCGGCCGGATTTTGTAAGGCTTTGGGCAAATATTCCGCCACTAATTCTACAGTGGAAACAGCCAAATCCACTGCGTACGGGCTGGTTAATACCGTGGTAGAGGCCTCCACCACATGGTTTACCGCGTCAATGGATACATAGCGTGTTTGTTTGTCACTTAATCCGGTCATCAGTTTTGGATCATCAATGGAATAGAGCGGATAAATGCAGTCATAGGCAATGGCCGGTTTGAAATTTTTCTCCTCAATGGTAACTACGGCAAAGCGGTTTGCTTCTGAACCAGTGCCGTGGGTGAGGTTAATGGCTACAATCGGGGCAGCTTGAGTCGGTGTGAATTTAAACTCATAGAGTTCTTCGGCCGTTTTGCCGGGGTTTTTCATCAAAATAGCAGTGCTTTTCCCGGCGTCAATAGCGGATCCTCCGCCAATGGCGATTACGGCTTGTGCGCCAAATTCGGCCGCTTGTTTGGCGGCGGCATTAACTTGATGGGTGTTGGGGTTGGGGGTTACGCCGTCATATAGGGTATAAGCGATACCATATTTTTCAAATGCTTGGGTAACATAGTCCCAGGCGCCTGTTTTTTTATAGGAACCATGTCCCGTCACAGCTAGAATTTTGCTGATACCGCGGGCTTTTAAGTCTTTGGCAATATCGTCTATTTTCGTAATGGCGCCTACGCCAAAATAAACTAATGTTTTGCTGCGTATTTCACGTACGGCATTAATATCAATATCTTTCTCCCACATAAAACCCTCCTGTAAGTTGTGGCGGGACAGAGTCCCTCCTTCCCTTTTACTTTAATACTTTTCAAGCGGGCTTGCAACCTTTTTTATTGGTTTAAAATGCCCTTTATTTTTCTCTGTTAAAAGTGAAGACAGCACCATTTTCGTCAGTTAACACTAAACGGCCTGGATTTAGAAAAGAAAAGGTGTATTTTTTTGTGAAAGCAATCGTCTGTCCATTTCCGCTGCTTAATCCGTTTAAGCTAAGAGTGTCGCCGCTGAGGCTCCAGCTTTCATATAACAGCGTAGCGCTGTTAATGCTTCGGGCGGTTCCGTCAGAATATAATGAAAATCCTTGCACTTGGTTTTCTTGGCCGGGGATAGGCTGTATCCAGTTACCTGTTAACTGGGAGTGAATACTGGCGCTGCAAGCGATGAGGCCGCCAGCCAACAACGTCCAGCAGAGCATTTTTGTCCAAATAAATTTATTGTTTTTTCTCATGTTGTTCTCTCCAAAATGTACATATGCGTATGCGTTCCTGCAGAGCAAAAGCCTGACGGCCTGCAGTTCCGCGGCCTGCTTGTAATTTGTTTTTAATTCGGTATCCCCATTGGATAAGCCAATACCACCATCGTCTGCGGAAATGCCGGCGCATGGTCTGTTCATGGCACCTCCTTGCGGCGGTTAGCTCTGGCAGGAACGGCGTTTGAACGGCAGATTCCCACCAGGATTTTCCGTAAGGCATATTCGGATAGAACCAGGGTTTTTCTATCCCGGCATAATGGATAATGACAGGAGCTTGCGAGGCTTGGGTGCGACTTTGCAAATATTTCTGCCAAGAAGAAGGCAAAGATGGCGCATTTTCTGCCGGCGGTCGCGGAAAAAAATTAAACGCTAAGGGCAAAAAATAGATTTTGCCGTAGAAAGCGGCATTTAAAATATCTTGGTCCATATGTGGAGCATGGCGAAATTTTTCCCGGCATTGTTGTAATATGGGCTGCATATTTTGCTGGCGGTGTCTTTTTAAATCCCACAGCAATACGCCGGAATTAAAATATTCAAACGGCGAATCAAGCCCCAACCGCCGGGTATGCCGGGTAAAAAAATCCTGCCTGGCCGGATTGGAACTGTAAGCCAGCGCATCAGGTACGGCGGCCATAAGTTTCCCTTCCGGCAAAGGAAGCTGGTAAAGAAGCGCTATGTCTTTTAACAGCAATACGTCACAGTCCAAATAGATGATTTTATCGTAATGCGCCAGCAAATCCGGAATCAGCAATCGGTAATATGCGCTAAGAGACGTATTTTCCCGCAGGGACATTTGTTTTATCCAGCTTTCCGCCATGGTGGTTACATTGACGAAACGGAGACTGGCGTTTGTTTTTCCTTGGCACAGTTGTTGGAATTTGGCAGTTGTTGTCTGGGAAAGCGTTTCTTCGTGCAAAATCAAAATATCATAATAATTGGGTTGTTGGGCCTGTGTCAACAGGCTGGCCACAGCCACTGCACAATAAGGCAGAAAGCGGTTGTCGCAGGCAAAAACTACTGCAATATTATGCCGGGAGTGAAAGGGAGTGGGTAATTGCATACTCATACTATAACAATTTCTTTTTTTGCCGGCAATTAATCCCGCCGCATGGGACATTTGCCGTTTGGATTTCCTGCTGGTGGAAAATGGGTTGAAATATTGCGTCGCAGGTACGGGTGGGAGAAATGGCAAAAATAGCGCTGGAGTTAACTGCAGACACAAGAGTACAAAATATAATTTTATATAGAAAAAATAAGATAAATCAAAAAAAAGCTTGACGTAAAGCCAGCTCCAGGGTTTACAATTTATATAAGGAGGGGTTATGAATATTTCGGAAGTCAGCAAAAAATACGGCCTTTCCATAGATACGCTGCGATACTATGAAAAAGAAGGGCTTATTCCCCCCGTGCGCCGCAGTGAAAGCGGACTGCGTGATTACAGCGAGCAGGACTGCGGGTGGGTGGAGTTTATTAAATGTATGCGTGCGGCGGGTCTTTCTATAGACACTTTGCGCCAATATATTACGCTCTATTTTAAAGGCAACCGTACACTACAAAAGCGTAAAAATTTGCTAGTTGTTGAACGAGAAAAATTAAAAGCCCGCATTGATGAAATGCAAAGCACATTGGCGCGATTAGATTATAAAATAGAGATGTATGAAGGGCGTATTGTGGCTTGTGAAAAAGAATTGTTAAAAAAGAGGAAAAGCAAATGAGCAAAAAGGTATTAATTGTTTCTGCCAGCCCGCGCAAACGGGGTAATTCGGATACGTTGTGCGACCGTTTTCTTGCCGGTGCCCAAGAAGCCGGGCACCAAGTGGAAAAAATCTTTCTGCGTGATTACAAGATTAACTATTGCATGGGCTGCGGCCTTTGCAATAACAGCCATAAATGTCTGCAGAATGACGATATGTCCGGCTTGCTGGATAAAATGGTGGAGGCAGACGTGATTGTTTTCTCCACTCCCGTATATTTTTATTCTTGCAACGCCCAGCTTAAGGCGTTTATTGACCGATGTCTGCCCCGTTATACGGAAATCAACAACAAAGAGTTTTATTTTATTATCACAGCGGCAGATACCGACAAAAAAATGATGCGCCGCACCTTGGAAGCCCTGCGCGGATTTACGGAGGACTGCCTGGAAGGTACCCAAGAGAAGGAAGTCATCTATGGTACTGGCGCGGAACAAACCGGTGATGTAAAAGATTTGCCCGCTTACGAACAAGCCTATCAAGCCGGTAGGAACTGTTAAAGAGAGTTCATTTCCAAAGGTTATTTTAGCAGCGCCCCTTTAAAGGCGTGGGGCGGGTGTGCGTCTAAAAATGGGATATGGTGAAATATGAATATTCAAAATGACACCAATATAACATTCATTCGTTTGCCGAGAATTGCTTTTGTGGCGGGAATATGGGCAAGAAGCGTTTTATTTGCCGGTGTTCCCTTTGCACACAGCAAAAACAAGGAGAGATAAAAACTATGACCAAAAAAGCCCCTATAGATACGGTATTTGCTCAAGGGGAGCCCAACCCGTACAGCAAGTTTTTTACAGGCACTACATATTTAACTATGCTTAGCGGCGCCGGAGATGAATGGAATGCTCCTATCGGAAATGTAACCTTTGAGCCGGGTGCGCGGACACATTGGCACAAACATGCCGGAGGGCAAATTTTGCTGGTGCTTACTGGAGAAGGCCGCTACCAACAGCGTGCAGAGCCTGTGCAAATTTTACGCAAAGGAGATGTGGTGCGTATTAAACCGGGAGTGGAACATTGGCACGGCGCGGCTCCGGATAGCTGGTTCGTGCATATATCGGTGGAGACAAACCCGCAAAAAGGACCCGCCACCTGGCTGGAACCCGTTACAGATGAAGAATACCGCTAGCTGGCTTGTGGGCGCAGCAAATGGAGGCGGCTGTTTTGACGGTAGTATGAAAGATGAAAAAGGAAAAACATGAAACATCACTTCAAAATATGGTTGGTTATCGTGGGCTTGACATTTATATGGGCTTGTTCTGATGCATCACAAGCAGAGAGCAGCTCTAGCAAACTAACGCAACAGAGCAATGCTTCCGTTCAGTCTAAAGAGGAGAAGTTTATGCAAAAGAATATATTAGTGGCTTATTTTTCTCATACCGGCAATACGGCTGCCGTCGCACGGCAAATTGCCAACAAGACGGGCGGCGATTTGTATGAAATTATCCCTCAAAAGCCTTATCCAACGGCTTATAATCAGCTGTTGGAGCAGGCTAAAAATGAAATCCGCTCCGGTTTCCACCCCCCACTGCAGCAGCCGCTGCCGGATTTATCCAGTTATGATATAGTATTTGTAGGTTCTCCCAATTGGTGGGGTACTTATACGCCGGCCGTGGGGGCTTTTTTAGCTCAGTACGATTGGAAAGGAAAAAAGGTTGTTGCGTTCTTCACGCATGGTGGAGGCGGTATGCAAAATTGCGCGCGGGATATACAGCAGCAGTTATCCGGCGCTGAAGTGGCCCAAGCAGCTGCTTTCCGTGGAAATGCCGGCGGCGCAGACCAGAATGAATTAAGTGTATGGCTTGGAAAGCTGGAGTGGTAACAGTGCGTTGGGTAAAAATAAGTACGGATATTTTACTGATAGTTTGTCTTTTCACTACCTTGTTATATCGTTGGACTGGTCATGAGCTGCACAGCATAGCGGGATATGGCTGGCTTTTGGCGGTCGTGTTGCATAGTATATGGAACCGGGGCTGGTATGCCAATCTCTTGCGCGGAAAATATACTTGGCTGCGAAGTATATCCTCCGTACTGGCAGGGCTTTTGTGGGTGTGCACTGCGGGAGTAATCCTCTCGGCTATAGGGCTTGCTCACTTTAGCCAAGAGATAGATTGCGTTTTAGTTTTACGGCGGATTCATATAGGGGGTGCGTATTGGCTGTTGGTGATCGGCGGATTACATGCCGGGCTTCACATAGAAGCTTTAAGCGCTCCTTTGCGCTCCTATTCATTGCTTCGTAAAACACGCAAATTTTTATTGTCTTTGGCATGGATTGCTGCTGCCACCGGTATTTGGGCGGCCTGGCAGTTGTCTATCGGGCCAGTACTTTTATTTTCTGCGCCTTTTGCTGCCAATGGAGGTAACGGCGTTTATTTGGCAGTGCAGCTGGCGGCGGTATTTTGGTTTTGTGCGTTTGCCGCACATCTTTTTACAAGGAGAATGATATGCAAGTAAGAAAACAAGGATATACGATGTTGGGTTTAGCCGGCATATGCGCTTGTATGTGCGCTTGTGCCTCCGAAGCGGAAAAAAATACTGCCGCGGCGGAGCAATCCCGCCCGAAAAAAGCCGTTGTTTATTTTACGCGGGATTTGTCTGCGCAAGGACTGCAGAAAGTATATAACAAAATTAATCAAAACATCACTGGTAAAGTGGCCATTAAGCTTCACACCGGGGAGCCGCACGGCCCCAATATTATTCCGCGTGATTGGGTCAAAGCCTTGCAGGCGCAAATTCCAAACAGCAATATCGTGGAAACAAATGTGCTTTACGAAAGCCCCCGCCAAACTACACAAGGCCACCGCGAAACCTTGAAGATAAACGGTTGGGATTTTTGCCCGGTGGATATTATGGACGAAGACGGAGCGGTTATGCTTCCCATCAAAGGCGGCAAACACTTTACGCAAATGTCTATGGGTAAGAATATTTTGAATTATGATTCCATGCTGGTTTTAACACATTTTAAAGGACACACAATGGGCGGATATGGCGGTTCTTTAAAAAATATAGCAATCGGTTGTGCTGACGGCAAGGTGGGCAAGGCGCTTATTCATGGCAGTGTGCCTGAAAATACATGGGCTACCAGCGGGGAACGCTTTCAAGAAAATATGGTGGAATCAGCCAAAGCTACAGTAGATCATTTTGCCCCCCACATCGCTTATATTAATGTGTTGCGCAATATGTCGGTAGATTGTGATTGCGCCGGCACGGCGGCTGCTCCAGTCAAGGCCGGAGACATTGGTATTTTGGCTTCTACCGATTTGGCCGCCGTGGACCAAGCCTCTATTGATATGGTCTGGGCGCTGCCGGAAGAAGAAGGGCATGATTTGAAAGAACGCATTGAATCGCGCAAAGGGCTGCGCCAGCTTTCATATATGAAAGAGCTGGGTATGGGAAATGGAGAATACGAATTGGTGGATTTGGATAAGTAGCCTATTCTGTTTGCCAATACGGCGGACCGGTAGACAGGCCGGCCCGCCGTTTTTCTATCCATTTTGTTTTAAGGCAATTAAATAGAGGCTATTGCTTTCCGCATGGCAGATCTTCAAATAAAGCGCATGGTTTGTACATCAAAATGGGCGGAAAGCTCTTGAATTATTTCCTCTTCTTTGTTGATTACTTCAAGCAAAATAACTCCCCCCGCCGCGCATTGTCCTTCCGCCACGTCATGCAACCCGATACGGGTTTTAATGCTGCAGCCGTAGCGGGTTAATATTTCCTGCAGACGGGCAGCCTGTTGGGTACGGTTTTTTAAACAAATTCCAATAATTGTATGCGGCATATTCCCTCCTTATTTTTTACACTGTAGCATAATAAAGCGGTTTTGTGGTGATATAATAAAAAAAGAAGGAGGCGCTTATGGGATACAGAGAAATTGCCTTAGAGAAGGCCTTGACGTTTATAGAGCCAGGACCGGTGGTGTTGATTACTACTTTTGACGGAAAAAAGAACAATGTAATGACTATTTCTTGGATTATGCCGATAGATTTTGACGGGCATTTCGTTATAGCCAGCGGCCCATGGAATTATTCCTTTAAAACCCTGTTAAAAACAAAAGAATGCGTTGTTTGTATTCCGGCGCAAGATATGTTGCAGACTACTGTCCGAATAGGCGATGTCAGCGGAGCAGATTGTGATAAATTTAGCCGTTTTGCTCTTCAGCCGCTTCCCGCCAAAACAGTTAAAGCGCCGCTGATAGCGGGTTGCCAGGCTTGTCTGGAATGCAAAGTAACCGATGTTATCAGCCGCTACGGTTTTGTGGTGCTGCAAGCCAAACGTCTTGTGCGCGATAAAAACAAGGCCCTCGGCCGGCTGTGGCATGCAGTGGGAGACGGTACATTCACGCTAGACGGCAAAAAGAGTAATTGCCGCCGTTTGATGAAAGACAAATTACCGCCGGGGCTTTAAAGCGGCGGCGGTATGGCGGCACATCGGAGACAGAAAAGGCGTTTCTTCCCGCATGAAGTCTATTGTTTTGAGACGGAAGCTGCCGGGGCGATTAATTGCTCAAAACCTTCTTTTATTTTAGAATAGGCGCTTTGCGCATCGTCTAAATTGCGCGCCACGTTTTCCATGGGGCAGCTGCCTGTTTTGCTGCGGTTTAAGATATACGGGACTGTTTGGGTTGCGGTATATTTAATTCCATATTTTTGCAAAATAGGAACCGCTTCCTCTGATAGAAGCCCCGTATGCAGCTCTTTGGCTCCACCATAAGCCAGCAATAATGAGGAAGCCCTCCCTGTGACTTTATCATATACATACGCATCTTGTACGCCGTTATCAGCCAAGGCGTCAAATAAAGGTTGCAAGCCCCGTCCGTCATAGGTGCGTATTTGTCCGTCTGGAGATGCAATTACCAAAGCATGATGAGCAGAAAGAGCTTGTACGCGTTGGGCAACGTTTGTTGCGGCCGGCTGGGAAACAGCCTTTGCACAGGCTGTTAACAGGCAGACAGCCATGACTAACAATAAAGTTTTTCGTTGGATAATCATATGTTCCTCCTTCTTATAGTATACCTGCTGGAGTGGGGCCCGGGTCAAGGGGTTGTGCGCAGTAGCGGGAGACTTATCTCTCTTGATTTCAAGACATTTCGGATTAGACTATTAGTAACAGGAGGCGGCTTATGAAAAAGATACTTTTTTTGCTGGTCTTTTTATGTGCCGCTTTTCCACTGAGCGCATGGGTCTTTTTGGACAGCGTGGAAAAGGACGGCAGCGGTTGGCTGTTGCCTAAAATGCTTTCCGGCCAACCTGTGCGCGTTTGTATAGATGTTTTGGAGGAAAAAGATTCTTCATTAACACCGCAGCTGGAGTTATACCAAGGTCCCCGGCGCGAGGCATATTATGCAATGAGCGCGCAAATTGTTTACAGCGCTTATCAAAGCTGGTTTGATAATGTGCGCGAGCAGATTCGTATTTCCAAACGCAAAAAAGAATTTAAAGATTTGCTGGCTACCTGGCCTAAGAAAGTTTCTTTCCAATTTGTTAATATAGGCCCGGCGGTTGAGACTCCTTATCAAGCCTGTGCTTCTTATCCCCAGCAAGCCATAGATTTGCATATCCGCGCCGTATTGCATGCTCCTAATGCGCCTTTGCCCCAATATGGCCGGGCGCAGAATGTATTTGCTTTTCCATTAAATCCCGATTATACCGGCTTGGTGCCTCAAACCGACGGAAACGATATTTCTTCCTTGGCGGTGGCGTTGCATGAAGCGGGGCATACGTTGGGATTGGCCAGCTCAGAAAAAACAGACTCTTACGGGGAAATGAGCCCGGTATATGCCAGCCCAACCCAGCATGCCCCTTCCGTGATGAAGGGAGGAAAAGAACTAACTTATGATGATGCGGAAGGATTGATTAATTTGGCGGATTATTTTTCCAAAATTCCTTCCCTGCGGGTCCAAGGCGGTTGGCTTGGGTTTGGGCCTTCTCAGCAGGCAGTATATTCCCAAGGAGTAAGTGTCCCCGTGACGGCGCAGCAAGCACAAGCGCATATGCAGTTTGTGATGCAGCAGCGGCAGGGAGTAGCTCCTTTACAAGAGGAAATTGCCGCCGCGCTGGACAAAGCCGCACGTTATCTGCGCATTAAGAAAACAGCCCAGGATAAAGAAAAAGAAGGGCTCCGCCGCGATGTAGTGCAGGCTGTATCTGCTGTCCGTAATGCAGAAAAATAAAATGGTGTTTTCCTTTAGCTAATCCCCCGCCTGCAAAGCGGGGGATTCGTTGGTGTTTGGCATATTGCCCCGCACGGCGTATCATATGCAAAAAGTAAACTTCTTTAAACGGCAAGCTTTTTTCCACCTGCTTAGCTGACAGGGAGCAGGCGTTTTCTTAAAAATTTGCAGTTTTTCACAAGTCGTATGTGTGGCGGCGGTTTTGGGGTGCGGAAGATGCAGATTTTAGCTGAAATATCCCTCGGAGCGGGCAGCTGTTGCCGGGGCGGCAGCAGAGAGAAAATACTTGTTCCGCCTAAAACGATTTGTTTTTTCTAGATGAAAAAAACGTTGTAATGCGTAAACAGAAACAAGCCAAATAAAATTTTATTTTCTGTTTTAAGGGGAGTGCGTCAGCTATAAAATGCTTGTTTAGCGCATTTCCTGCGTATACGGTATAATTTGCGCGGAATGAAGAAAAAATATAGCCAAAAAAACCATGCCGGCCTAAGTGTTCCAAAATATAGACGTACAAAGCTGGGTCGTTAATCATTCTTATAGAATTTAAAAACCCCACTGTCCAGGACATATTTTGTACAAACGGGTGGGGCACCACATCATAGCCTTTTGTGTAGCAAATTTTTGCGGGTGTATGATCAAAAGTGCATTTATCCATAATTTCCCCTTGTGGAAGGAAAATATTGCCTTTTTTATTCAGCACTTCGCAGCTCAATGCTAAATGAGGGAACATATTGATGATGTTTGCCTGCATATTCATCAACACGCCGGTAGAAATATTACTTGTACGATATATGCCCGCCGGCAAGAAAGAGAGTTGGCGGATAATTTTAGCGATGTCGCTGGTGCCTTTTAAGTCGTTTTTGCGGGTGAGCAAGATGTCATATCGTTGTGTTCCCAGAGCTCTTTCTATTTCTTCCCAGGCTTCCCATCGGAAAGAATCATCATCGCAAATTACCCACACATAGGGAGCGCGGGCCAATTCAAAAGCGCGGGTAATATTAGCGTTTGCTCCGATATTTTTGGCATGGCGGATATGTTTGATCGTGGGAAAACGGACAGCAAAATCTTCTATAAGCTCTGAAGATCCATCGGAGGAAGCATTATCCAAAATAGTGAGCATACAAGAACGCACCGGGCTTTCAGGGGCGGTTAATTGCGATAAGGTCCGCTCTAGGTGTTCTCGGCGGTTATATGTAGGAAGAAAAAGCTCTAATTGTTCGCTCAGTATCATTTATTTTCCTCAAACTTTTGTATGCTTGCAAAGAGATGTTTGAAAAAAAATCGAATCCTATAAAAAGAAAATGTTTTCTGTAAAAAAAACAGAAGTTTTTGTTTCGTGTTTAACACGGAGCCAACAATCGCATAGTTCCCTTTAAAACTTTGGCAGTAACGTATATTCTGTTTGATAATATTTCTAAAAATACGGCATAAAGATTTGTTGGGCTGGCACACTCTTACGGCTTGGGCCCGTAAGTGCTTATCTTGAATCAGTTCACAAGAGGCCAAATAGCCGACTTCAATAAATTTATACTTCTGGCTTGGGGGCAAAAAAGGAGAATATTTGGCAGTAAGAGGCAGTGTCTTAGATGACAAATCTTCCGTCTTGTCGTTCCATTCATTATTTTCTTCCCCGCCTCTTTTTACAATATTGGAAGAAACGGATACAATATGCCGATTGTTGTGGTTTATCATGTCCGCTGTGTAAGCCAAATGAGGAAACCAATTGGGCAGATTGTTGTACATGTTTATCAGCACTTCCGATGTAATATGAGATGTTTTATATATGGCGGCGGGTAAAAAAGTCAGCAATCTATATAAGGCCGGGAATGTGGCATCTCCCTGCGTAAACTCTGTATTGACCACAATTAAGTCGGCCTTTTCTTCCATAGCGGCCACTACTTCTTCAAAGGCGCTAAAGTCATATTCATCGTCATCACACAGTACCCACACATAGGGTTTTTGGGCCAACTCAAAAGCATGGACAATATTGGCATTAGGACCTATATTTTTGGGATTTCGAATATGTTTGATATTGGGATATCGCGCCGCGTATTGCCTCAGCAACTCCCCAGTCCCGTCTGTAGAAGCGTTATCTAGAATGGTAAGCTGTATTTCCCGCACGGGAGAATGCTCCCCCAGCAAAGAAGATAGCGTCTTCTGTAAAAAGTTTTTTCTGTTAAAAGTAATTAAAATTATTTCTAAGTTGTTTTTAAGCATTTAGTCTTTCCTTTTCCATTTCGCTGCGCAAATACGCGTATTGTTTATGTAACCCGTCTAGATAAGAGGTAAACCGTAAAGTCGGAATCAGCTGGCGTAAAATTTGCGTATCGCAGGTGTATTCCTTGTTTAATCCGGATTTTTTAAATATAATGCGCACGGAAGAACGGGAAATTTGTTTGGAAATCTCCGCCAAGCGGGATATTTCTATATCTTCCCCGCAAGATATATTAATAAACTTTTCATTGGGGAATTTATGGGCGAAATGCTTCACTATTTGGCAGAAGTCGTCTATAAAAATAAAACTAAATTTGACGTCTTGGCTCAGCTCAATATTCCGGTCATGGAGTATTTGGTTTAGCATATAACTGGTTACCCGGGAGGGATTCTCCCTCGGGCCGTAAATACCGAAAATTCTCAAATTAATCACATGCTCCAAATGCTGTATTTGTTTGGAAATTTGATATTTTGCATATCCATAGGGGTCTTGCGGAACAGAAGAACCAAAATCTTTTTCTTTTATGTGGCAGATAGAGCGGCTTTTGTCATATTCCGCCCCCGAACCAAAAGTAATAAGCGCAATCCCCTGTTTGGCCAAATTTTCAAACATCAATATATTCGGCAAAGCCACCTCTTGCATGGTAGCATTAGGCGTAATTCTAACGCCTACGGCTGCAGAATGAATAATTAAATCCACAGGGTGAGTTTTTAGATATTGCCTTACGCTTGTCTCGTCAAGCAAATTTAATTCTTTGCTTCTGGGAGTCAGCAAGTCAAAATCTTTTGATAGATGGGTTTTTAGGGCTTGGCCTATAAAACCACCCGATCCGGTAAGCAGAATTTTTTTCATATAGTCTTTAAAAACCCATCTATTCTTTGTTTCAAATTTCCCAATCCCAAGTGTTCTTTTATATGTTTTTGGCTCCCGACAACATGGGAAAAGACATCAGCCACCGCTATGGGAAAGAAGTGGGCTCCCAGCGAGCTAAGAGCAATCGCTTCACTGACAGCAGACGCCAACCCGCCGATGATATTATGTTCTTCCAAAGTAATGATAGGCATGTTGCGCCGCAGCAATTGCAAAATAGTTTCTTTATCAAAAGGCTTCAATGTATGCGCACTTAACAGAAGGGGGCTTTTCCCTTCCTCCTGGTACATTTTAGCTGTTTGATAAGCGTCTTCCAACATGTTGCTGGTGGCTATAAGAGCAAAATCTTTCCCTTCTAACACCTTGGCCATTTTGCCGATTTCAATTTTGTAATCGTATCTAGGTTCCCCCCGTTTTGCCAAACGAATATACATGGGGCCTTTGTGATGCACGCTGTATCTGACCAAATCTTCTGTTTCATTCAGAGAGCCGGGCGCCGTCACCGTCATATTGGGCAAGGCACGCATAAGAGCCAAATCATCTAATGAATGGTGCGTCGCTCCGGCCGGTCCATAAGAGAAGCCCGCCCCTACCCCTACAAGACGCACATTGGTGTTCATATAAGCCACATCTACTTTTATTTGTTCATAAGGGCGGGAAACCACAAAAGGAATAATACTGTACACATAAGGCACTTTTCCGTTTAATGCCAGTCCCGCCGCCATACCGATGGCATTTTGTTCGGCAATGCCCGCATTAATAAAACGATTGGGAAATTCTTGGCCAAAGGACTCCAGCACGCCATACCCCAAATCCGGTGTAATTAAATAGATCCGCTCATCTTTACGCGCTTCTTCCAAAAGTGTTTCTAAAAAAGTGGATCTCATATTTCTTACTCCTTGATGTCAATTTCTGCACATGCTTGTGTTAATTCTTCCGGATTAGGCGATTTATAGTGCCATTTTAATTGATTCTCCATGAAAGATACTCCATGGCCTTTTATCGTTCGGGCAATAATGGCTTTGGGCCCTTGGGCAGGTTGTTTAAGAAGGGTTTCCAGCTGGGATAAATTATGGCCGTCTGCCGTGTATGTTTCCCAGCCAAACGCTTTAAATTTGTCTGCCAAATGGGAAAGAGGCATGATGTCATTGGTATGACAAAATCCTTGCAGGTTGTTGGCATCTACCACAGCCGTCAAATTTTTTACCTTCAGTGCAGAGGCCAGCATGACGCCTTCCCACACGCTGCCTTCTTCACATTCCCCATCGCCCAACACAACAAAAACCTGATACTGGGGTTTTGCCAAAGCCATACCTAATCCTAATGAAAGGCCATGCCCCAGCGAACCGCTGGAAGCATCTATGGCGCAAGAGGCTTCTTTATCCAAGTGTCCCGGCAATTTCCCGCCGTCTATATAATATGCGTCTAAATATTCCCTAGGAAGCAAACCAAACTCCGCCAACGTGGCGTACAAGGCGGTGCTGGCATGACCTTTGGATAAAATGACCTTGTCTCTGTCCAATGAAGATACATTTTGGGGAGTGATATGCGCCACTTTACCGTAAATGACATACAAAATATCCGCTACAGACAAAGCCGAACCGACATGTGAGGCCTTGGAGTAAGCAGCCATAGAAAGAATACTTTTTTTAATATCTGCCAAACTCATTTTGTATGTTCCTTTACAAAGCGGTGAATAACCTCGCTTGTTTTATTCAATTCTTTTTCCGACAAAGCAGGAAAAGTGCCCACCCAAAAAGTATTGTTCATAATGAAATCCGTATTGGGTAAAAGAGCATATTCTTTTTCCGTTAAATCACATGATTTTAATAGCCCGGAGTTACCAATACGCAGCGGAATTTCATTTTCCACCATCATCGGTTGACGCAGCAGGTTGCCTGCAAACAGCTGCCGAGTTCCCACCCCATTCTGCTCCAAATATTCCACCAGTTGCTGTTTGGTAAAAGGCGCTTGTGGTTTTACCGATATCAAGAAACCAAACCATGAAGGCTTTACATCGGATGCGATGGTGGGTAAAATGAGCCACTGGGTTAAGTCTGCCAGCGCTTTCATCAAATAAGCGGCATTTTCCGTGCGTTTCTGAATAAAAAAAGGCAATTTTTTGATTTGGCTCACTCCAAGCGCGGCCTGCCAATCGGTAATTTTTAAATTAAACCCTACGTGGGAATAGGTATATTTGTGGTCATAGCCAAAAGGCAAATGCCCAAGCTGCATATGAAAGCGGTTTTTGCAGGTATTGTCTACGCCGGGTTTGCACCAGCAGTCACGCCCCCAATCCCGAAAAGAGAGAATAATGCGGTGCAGCAAAGGGTCATTGGTTACTACCGCGCCTCCTTCCCCCATCGTCAAATGGTGGGCCGGATAAAAGCTGTAAGTGCCGATATGTCCAATAGTGCCGGCCTTTTGGCCGTTCCACTCCGCACCCAATGCGTCGCAGGAGTCTTCAATAAGCCACAGATTGTGTTTTTTGCAGATATCCAAAATGGCCCCCATATCAAACATATTGCCTAATGTATGGGCCACAAAAATGGCTTTTGTTTTGGAGCTTAATGCGGCTTCAATTTGCCCCGCATTGATATTATAAGTGCCTATCTCACAATCCACAAACACCGGCACCAGTCCTTGCTGGATAATAGGATTTACCGTGGTGGGAAATCCTGCCGCAATAGTAATAACCTCATCTCCCTTTTTTACACGTTTTTCTCCTAATTTGTAGGAAGTCAATGCCGATAGGGCCAGCAAATTGGCAGAGGAGCCGGAATTGGTGGAGAGAGCATATTTGACGCCTAAAAAAGTGGCGAAATCTTGCTCAAACTGATCATTAAAGCGGCCCGCCGTCAGCCACATGTCCAGCGTAGCGTCTATCATATGGAGCAAATCTTGTTCGTCTAACAATTTTCCGGAAGGAGGAATATATTTAAATTCTTTTTTTTGTCCGTATATGCTGCGGTAATAACGCGCAGCCGCTTCTTTGACGGCTTGTCTTAATTCTTTTTCCATAGTATTTTCTCTTCGTATTGATGAATTTGTTCCAAGGTAAACGCCCGCATGGCTTGCCCTTGGTAAAAACGTTTATACCATTGTACGGTATGAGCAATGGCCTGCACGGCGTTGTAAACCGGAGCCCAGCCCAATAAGGTTTTGGCTTTGGTAATATCCAACATCAGTAAATTGGCTTCGTGTAAATTGTCTCGTTTGTGCACCTTTACTTGTCCCCGGCCATACTCTTTTACAACCTGCCGGGCTACTTCGGCCACAGTCAATACGCCGCAAGGCTCCGGGCCCAAGTTAAAGCTTTGGGCATATTGTTGTTTGTGGGTGTAAAGCAAATGCCCCAGCAACAAATATCCGCCCAGCGGTTCCAAAACATGCTGCCACGGGCGGGTAGCCAGCGGGTTGCGTATTTCTATTTCTTTGCCGGCTTCAATCGCGCGGACACAGTCGGGAATAAGGCGGTCTGCGGCCCAATCTCCCCCGCCAATTACATTTCCGGCCCGTGCCGTAGCTAAAGCATATCCGTCTGGAAGCAGGAAAGAACGACGATAGGAAGAAGAAAGGATTTCCACACAGCCTTTAGAAGAAGAATACATATCATATCCGCCCATAGGTTCATCTTCTTTATAGCCGCGGTTTACTTCCATATTTTCATAGCATTTGTCCGTTGTTATGTTGACAAAAGCTTTCACGGAAGATGTTTTTAGGGCCGCTTCCAGCATATTAAGCGTACCAATCACATTTGTCTGATAGGTCAAAAGAGGCTCCGTATATGAAAGACGCACTAGAGGCTGTGCCGCAAGATGGAAAACAATTTCCGGCTTAAAATCCGCAAATGTTTGCTCCAGTCTTCGGCGGTCCAAAATGTCTCCTTCCACATGCGCAATTCCCTGCGCCACCTGCGCCGCCTCAAACAGAGAAGGCGTGGTGTTAGGAGCCAGCGAATAGCCGCACACTTCCGCTCCTAGTTTTTGGAGCCACAGCGTCAGCCAGCCGCCTTTAAAGCCTGTATGGCCGCTGACCAATACGCGTTTGCCTTTATATGTATTTTTCCACACAGAACTAATCCTCCCATTTCTTCCATGGGGCGGTGCCGTTTTCCCACATGTGAGTCAGCTGGATTTTGTCTTTAAGTGTATCCATAGGCTGCCAAAAACCTTCATGTTTAAAGGCATGCAACTGGCCTTCCTCCGCCAGCTGTTCCAGCGGATCCCGTTCAAAAATCACCTCATTTCCCGGCCCGATATAGTCAAGCACTTGGGGTTGACAAACAAAAAAACCGCCGTTAATCCAAGCGCCGTCTCCTTGGGGTTTTTCCATAAATGAGGTGATTGTATTTTCCGAGTCAATGACTAAGGCTCCAAAGCGGCCGGAAGGTTTCACCGCGGTCATTGTCATTAATTTTCCAGATTTTTGGTGTTCGTCTATTAATTGCCGTATATTGACGTCGCATACTCCGTCTCCATAGGTAAGAAGAAAAGGCTCTTGCCCAATATAATCGGCGGCTTTTTTTATACGGCTGCCCGTCATTGTGTTTTGCCCGGTATAAAGCATTGTCACTTTCCAAGGTTCCTGGCGGGTTTTATGTACGGAAACGCTATTGGTTACCATATCTACAGTAATATCGGAATAGCGTTGATAATAGTTCACGAAATATTCTTTGATGATATGAGATTTATACCCGGTTAAAATAACAAAATCATTGAACCCATAATAGGAATAAATCTTCATAATATGCCACAAAATAGGATATCCCCCTATTTCTACCATTGGCTTGGGTTTGAAGTTGGTTTCTTCGCTCAACCGGGAGCCTAATCCCCCGGCCAATATCAATACCTTCATAAAGCGCTCCTTAACAATAAACTAAAACTCCCATTTTTGCTTTTTCGCAGAGAAAAATTATTACAAAATAGGAAAATATGTTATCAAATGTCTATCTATTGTAGTATTTTTAAATACAAAGTCAAAGAGGCCACTATTGATTATTTTTTTTAAATAAAAAACGCTTGTAAAATGAACATAAAGAGGCGGGTTTGATTAATGAAACTGAGGACACAGAACAACCAAACAGCTCTTTTCTCTCCATTGGATAGAAACCCAAATAACCAGCCGTATCTTGAGCAGTGGCTCCTAAACAGCAGAAAACAGACTTGAAACCGGCAGGGTTGACAGGGATTTGCTTTCTTGGGTATAGTATTTGTAAGATACGGATTCCAGTGACGGCGCCAACAGCGTTTGTCTTTGTGCCGGTGTCTGTTTTTTGTCTGTAAAAAATAAATACTATGAATTATTGAATGAGGAAACAATGTTTGCAAATTTTAATCCGTGGCATCATGTATCTCCTGGAGACAAGGAAACTTTACCTTATGTAGTAAACGGCATTATTGAAATCCCCAAAGGCACCCGGGCTAAATATGAATTGGACAAGGCCAGCGGGTTGCTGCGGTTAGACCGCGTATTGTATTCGTCGGTATATTATCCGGCCAATTATGGCTTTATCCCGCGTACGCTGGGCGCGGACAGAGACCCGCTGGATATTTTAATCCTTTCCCAGGCTGAAGTGGTGCCTATGTGTATTGTGCCGGCACGCATTATTGGAGTAATGCGTATGTTGGACAATGGGGAAGCCGATGACAAAATCATCGGAGTGGCGCAAGGAGACCCCAATGTCAGCCACTATACAGACGTATCCCAGCTGCCGGAGCATTTGGTCTCAGAAACGATGAGCTTTTTTGAAGACTATAAAAAGCTGGAAAATAAGACGGTGGTCGTGGAAAAAATATTTGATAAAAAGACAGCCATTAAAATTTTGCAAGAGGCCTTTATTGCATATGAGGAAAAATTTGTCACTTACAGCAATTTTTCCCATCTGCAAGATAAGTAACCTTCCGACTTGGCGGCGTTTATCTTAAAGCACTCTTCAACGGGTGCTTTTTTATTTACATCGCAAAAGGAGAGTAAATAGCCCCCTTTTTTGATATATCCTTCCCTCTGTGCCGGGGAATCTGTATTTGAAACGGAGAAGATATTTATTTTCGTTCTCCCGTAAAGTCATAGCCGGCCTTGATAATGCTTTGGGCTGTTTTTTCATTAATTTTGTGGGGCTGCAGATTGGCCAAGTCTTGCGCATATTTTACCAATCCTTTCCCTGTATCTTCCCCAACAATTTCAATAGTGTCCTGATGGGCGGCGAGGGCTTCTTCTATGCGTTTGCCTACTTTAACCCATGCAGCCAAGAAATTGCCAAAAGCCGTAATAAATTTTTCTGCTGCAGTGCGGATTTCTTTATTTTTTTCATCATCGCGGAAATTGAGCCATAAAGCATCTACAATTTGCAACGCTCCCATTAAGGTGCTTTGGCCTACCAAGATGACGTTTCTCTCTTTGGCATAATCTAACAAAGAAGAATCAGCCGCCAAAGCACAGCTTAATGCCCCTTCCGGCTGCACATACATAAGCACCATTTCTACCGGATCGCCGCTTTCTTCAATATTTAATTTTTTACAAATTTTATCAATAGAACGTTGATAGGCTTTATTTCCCAATGTTTTGACCGTATCAAACAACGAATCAATATGGGCTTTTAATTCCACTTTTTTCGTGTTTTCGTCAGTGGCATGCACATAAGCATCATAATGTTTGAATACGGTTTTAGCGTCTATAACAATCATTTTGTTATTAGGCAGACGCACAATGAAGTCTGGGCGTTTGTCTTCTTGGGAGATTTGTTCAAAATAGGTTAAATCTTTTTGCAGCCCGGAGTTTTCCAACAACTGCCGCAGGGATTCTTCCCCCCACAATCCTCTTGCCTGTGATTGGTAGGTAATGCTGGATACAAAATCCCGCGTGAGCTGCTCTATGTGCTGTATTTTGCTGTTTAAATTGGTTTTATCTTCCCGCTGGTCTTTTGCGTATACGTCTATTTTGGCTTTGAAATCACGTAATTGCTCTTCAAATTGTTCTTTCATCGGAGCCAACATATGGCCCAATTCTTCTTTGTTGCTTTGTTTAAACAATAATGTTTGTTTATTAAAAATATCCGTAGCCAAACTTTCAAATTGGCTTTTATGATTGGCTAATATTTGTTCTTTCTCAGCATTAAATTTTTCTTTCTCTTCAGCCAAGTTTTTTTTCTCTGTTTCAAAGGTAGCCCGTTCTATCTTAGCCGTAGCTAAGCTTTCTTGCAGTTGTTGGATATCATTCTGCTGGCGTAGTTTCTCCTGCTCTAAACCGGCAATTTGCTTATTTAACGTTTCATTTATTCCCTGGAAAGAGGCACATTTTGCCAAAACACCCTCATAGCGTGCATTTAAATCTATTTTTTCCTGTTGTAGGCGTTGCAAATCAGCTTTCAGCTGATTGTCTTGAGAAGATTGTTTCCGAAGCCCTTGCCCGGCTAAAAACGCTAATCCTCCCACGATAATTACAACCCCTGCAAAGATAATAATTTCCATAAATTTTCCTCCCGCCAACATAAACAGCCGAAACAATGACTGTCTTAACTATGCGTATATTTTACTAAAAACACTTTGCTAAAGGCGTAGACGAATAAAATTCTTATATTAAGTGCGATTTCTTCCGCTAATTTGGCGATAGTTTCCACCTTTTCTTCTTCTCCCCCCGCAAATTCGCTGACGGGTTTGGCGGAAATGGCCATAATCTCGCGGATAGCTTCTCTCTTGTCCATTTCGTTCTCCTTTTTGGGGGCGGCGTCTTTACCGCCAACCCCGTTGGTTTTACTGCTTAAATCTTCTTTTTTAATTGCTTTTTCGGTGTCCAAATCCATAGCGTCAAACGCCATAGAGTCCATTACGCGCACGTCGTGGCCCATACGCCCGTTATCTACTAGGGCAATATGGTTTCCGCGCAAGCCTCGCTGCACCGCGTCATAATGCACGCCGTGGTATTCTCCAGGGGTCAAATCGTACTCGCAAAAGTAACCTAAAGACAGTTCCTTTTTCCCGTTTTGAATGAGGTTTTTTAAACTCTCGGAGAATATCTTTACATCGGCGTAAAGCACGCCGTCTTTTTCCTTGATTTCTTCCCCCAAAACGCCGTGTACGCCCTTTTCTTCGGCGGGTGTGAAATCCTTGCCTATCATTGTGTGATTATCCACCAAAGGAACGAGTTTAAACGTGTCCGCTCATCCATTTTTTTAACTAGTGAGTCCAGCTCTTTGGTGTACCAAGAACGCACCCCTGCGTTTGGGATTAATGGCTTTCCTAGAATAAAATTGCTTTTCTTTTTCATACCACTTGAAAAATCTCTGTTTTTGCGCTATACTATTAATAAGCAAAGTGAATCGCTGCGGGCGTTAGGGATACCGGGGACTGGATACCAGTCATCAAATCCGTTCACTTTGCTTTTCGTTTGTACATTGTTTTAGGTTGCAAAGTTTTATTTTTACCGCCCCCAACTGTTTCGTAATAAAAATACATATTGCCTATCTTTTTGCTATAAATCAGTACACTACGCCCCTCTGATTTTTCTTTTGCCAGAGCCACCTTGTCAAAATCGCCCGTAATAAGAGGAATGAGCAAAATATCTTCTTTTGTTACAGGTAATTGCCCTCGGGCTTTCTCGGTTTGTTCATCGTCGTGTGATTTAAAAATGTGCCGAATGCCTCCAGCTGTTAACTGGTGAACAAATCCCGTTAGGTCTAATCCGATAGCAGAGTTTAATCTATCAGCTTCTTTTTCTCCCACTTCTCTGTAACTGACAGAGGGGACATCATCAATATTTTTTTGTGTGCTCTCCTTTTCTAGAAGGGCCTCTGCTTCTTTCTTTTTTGTTTCGTCTTCCCAAACATTTGTTTTTATTGTTTCTTTCCCTTCTTTTGTTTCCTTTCCGCCTATTCCCGGCCCAAATTGTCCGTTGTCTTTGCGGGGGTGCTTGCTTTCTTCCCATTCGTCAAGGGTCGGCTCATCTTCCGGCAGTTCCAAGTCCTCGGGGATTTCTTCGGCGGGTAGTCCCTCGTCTATATCGGCAAATCTGCCGCCTCGTTCGGAACGTAAAGCTTTGCGTACTTCTTCGGGGCTTAAAATACCAGCCGCTACATACTGCGCCGCCGTTTGAGATTGCATACTTTCCACCTCGGCTTTTTCTTTCTCGGTGGGCATATCAATCGGGTTAAATTTGGTTATGACTTGGCAAGGTGTTTTTTTTCTCTACTAGAACGAGTTAAGAAACCATTTATAAAAAATAGAAATAGTTTCTATAGAATAGTAGGGAAGCCGGTGCATTTGCACAAAAGCTGTATTCCCCCAAAACTTAAAGCCTTACTGGTAGCGTTTGGGGTAGCGTTTTATGAACAAAAAAAAGCATTCCCAACGTTTCAATATGTTTCCGCGCCGTTCCCTCTCTGTAGAGGGGAAATGAGCATAAAAAAGCCCTTTCTATTGCTAGAAAGGGTTTGTATAGCAGAACGGAGAGGGAGGGATTCGAACCCTCGATACGGGAATTAACCCGTATAACGGTTTAGCAAACCGCCGCTTTCGGCCTCTCAGCCACCTCTCCTAAAGGGTTTTTGCCGTCTTAAAACGGCTTGACACTATTATTATAACAAATAATAAAACTCTTGTCTGTTCTTTCCTATCGGCAGACGGGCAGGCAATTAAAAACTTTTCTTTAATCCCTCGTCTAATGAGGTAAATTTTTGGCCGCTCAATTGGGCCCATTTCTTACCGCTGCAAATCCAGTGTCCGGGGATTACGGCCTCTTTCACTTTATCATAATTGAGAGCCGGCTGGGCACCTGTTAAACGGGCAGCCATAGAATAAACCTGGGCAGCCAGCTTCAGCAGCCATACGGGCGCATTAGGCATAAAAGGATTTTTAACGCCCATGGCGCGGGCCATTTTTTCAATAAAAACAGGCCAAGGATAGGTTTGTTCTTCACAGACAAAGAAAATCTGCCCGGCCGTTTGCGGCAGTTTAATAATATTTGTCAAAGCTTGCACCAAATCATCTACATACACAAAGCTAAACAATCCTTTCCCTGAAGTATTTACCATAAGCCCGCGTTTTACCCACGCTGCAATTTTAGACACGCCCGAATCGTTTTTTCCATATACAATAGGCGGCCGAACAATAGTCCACTGGATAGATGGTTTTAGTGTTTGCACGGCTTTTTCACCAGCCAGTTTGGTAATACCATAATCGGATACCGGTTCGGGGGACATGTCCTCTGTGCGGGGTTGCTGCGGGTCGGAAGCGTAACCGCTGGCGGCCAAACTGGAAACGTATACAAATCGCTCCAAACCGGGCGTCAAATTGGCCGCGCAGACCATATTTTGAGTTGTACGGGTGTTGGCCTTTGCAAAATCTTCTTGGTTAAACCCAAAAATTGCCGCCGCCAAATGATAGACAATACTACAGCCTTCCATCGCTTTTTGCAGGGAAGCGCAGTCTTGATAATCTGCTTTAATGATATCTACGTCAGGGTTTAATGGTTTATTGTGGCTGACATGGCGCGACAGAATCCGCACTCTATATCCTTCTTTAAGCAGTGCATCGGTTAATTTATGGCCAATAAATCCTTTTCCGCCAGTTATTAGAACGGTTTTTTTCATTTCTCCCCCTCCCATTGGTCCACAAAAGAATCAAACTGTTTCTTTTTTTCTTTTAATTCTTTTCCCATATCTGAAACGGTTTTCCCGGCTTTCTCCATTTTTTCGTTAAGGTGGGAAGGGTCGTGGCGCAGGGTACGGTGCACAAAATCAAAATCCAGCGTCATTCGTTCCAGCCCGTTGCGCACATCTTGCATGGTAGGCCATTGGCCCTGTTGCATTCGTTTGGCAGGCGTTTCGCCGTTTCTAAGTGGGAAGTAAAATAGTAAGCAGGCCATAAGAGCCCCTAAATATAAAATACTGACAAAACGGTTTAAGAATTCAAATTTATAAATACCAAAAATACCGCTTAACACCGAAAGCATAATAATCACACAAGTCCACAAAAGCCCCGCCATAAGCATAAATGTTACTCCTGCCTCATCATATTGCGGCCAAAGAATCATGGTAACAATACAGCATGCAATAAGAAGAAAAAAACGCTGCCAGCCCGTCATATTAGCTCTCCTGTTTAAACTCTACTGTTACGGTAAGTGTATCTTTTTCATACATCATGGGCAACGGCGGAAAGGGCCCTGCGTTAATTACGGCAGAAGTGGCAGCAAAGTCAAAGCTGTCATCTCCCGATGATTTCTGTATTTTTAAATCTTTGATTTTGCCGTCGCGCGCTATGGCAAAGGATACCAAACTGCCGCGCACCACTCCGGCCGGGCGGCGTTTCTCCCACTGACTCCACAAACTGTTGCGCACTTGGGTAATATACCAAGGATAAGGAAATGTGGCAAAGTCCGTACGGATATTGCCTCCTTCAAATTCTCCTTCTCCGCCAGGTCCCGTAGTGCCTGCTGGGGCTTTTTCTGCTTCAGCCTCTTCCAAGATGCTGGGAGCGGCCAACGGGGCCGCGGCGGGAGCCTTGGTTTGTTTTTTCTTTTTAGGCTGCTTTTTAGCGGAGATCTCTTCTTTTGACTGATATGCTTTTTTATCTGGTTTAGGTGCAGGCTCCGCTTTTTGCGGAGCGGGCGCTTGGGCAATTTCTTTTTTGGCTTCTTTTTCTTCTCCTGCGGGGGCTGAGGCGGGTTTGTCTTGTGCTTGCATAGATATCACGCGCCCGCTGCCGATAAAATCAATGGTATAGGTGGTATTGGAATCTGCCGAAGCGGGACTCAATACGCCTATGACCAGCAGGGCCAGCGCCAAATGCAGTGCGCAAGAAAGAAAAAAATACCGATTCATTAGTTCTTAGAGAGCACTCCTATGCCCAATTTTGCCGCGCCAAGTTTCTTGGCTATATCAAACACGTCTACCACTGTTTGTATAGGCACGTCTTTGTCAGCCTCTACCAAAATGGTTTTCTTGCTGGCTTTTCCCATACGCAAAATCAACTCTTTTTCCAGACTTTGCACCGTATAATGGCGGTTTTCAATGCGGATAGTACCGTTTTTTTGCACTTCTATACGAATTACATCGTCTTCAGCGGTCGTATTAACCGCATTGGATTTAGGCAAATCCACATTCATCTGCATTTGCACCAGCATGGGACTCATAACCATAAAAATAATCAGCAAAATCAACGTGATGTCTATAAAAGGCACCATGTTAATTTCCGCCATGACAGTTCTTTTTTTATGAGACATACTTTACCCGCGGTTTTGCTGGAAAATAATTTCATCGGCAATATTTTCCAGTTCTTTTCCAAAATAGTTTGTTTTTGAGAGGAAATAGTTATATGCAATAACAGCAGGAATTGCTACAAATAACCCCGCCGCCGTATTGACCAAAGCTTCGGCAATACCCGCCGCCACCACAGAAGCCCCAGCCGCAGAAGCTGTGGCTCCTGCCAAATCCTTAAACGCATGTATAACCCCGATTACCGTACCAAACAGTCCGATAAACGGAGTAATACTGCCCAAAGTACCCAAAATAGTCAGCTTGCGCTGCAATTTGGTTATTTCCCAGTCTATAGCAGAATCGGCAATCTCCTTCAATTCCGCTTTAGAGCGGTCCCGTTTTTCCAGCAGGGCCATAATTACATGAGACGCCGGCGTATTTTTGGTCACTTCGCGGGTGCAGGCATCGGTCACTTTCTCATAATTGTCGGAGCGAATGGGGTGACGGCAATAGGCCATCAGTTTACGAGACATACCGATGCTTTTTTTAAACTTAAAAAAGCGTTCCAAAATAATGGAAAGCGAATAAATGGAAAGCAAAATCAACAGCACCAGCACCGGTCCGCCGGCGGCTAATAACTCACGCAGGTTGGTCATATTGGAAAAGTCCATATTGTTTTATTCTCCTTATTGTGCCTAAAGCACCTAATTTATCTGACAAATCAGAACAGCTTCTGTCCTACAACAAATCAAAACGCCCCCTGCCGGGTAAAAATCATAAAAAGCTGTATTAAAATATTAGCTATTAATCCGGCAGAAACATCATCAAACACCACTCCAAAAGCGTTGGGCATTCTATCAAAATTTTTCACAGGCCAAGGCTTTACCGTATCAAACGTACGGAATAATACGAACGCCGCCAACAGATATGGCCACGTGCGCGGCAAAAACATCACTGCCGTAAAGTAACCCGCCACTTCATCTATAACGATACGCGGATTATCATGGCCTTTATAAGTTCCGCCTAAGCGGGCCCGCTTGCAAATCCATACAGCAAACACCCAAAACGCCAACAAAAACACTAAATATAGTATAAAATCCTGCGGCAACAGAAAAACAAACGGCACGGCCAACAATGTACCTAAAAATCCGGCTCCGGTATTTTTTTTAAACGAAATGACAAATGCTGGCAAATAACTGATATAAAAGCCAGACGCCAATGCATTTATTATTGTTTGCATACGGGCAAACTCCACGATTTTTTCAGCAGCTCCCAATTGTTTTTTAAGTACGAAATCGCACTAATCCATGTAATGACGGCGGCGATTGCCGTAATCGCATAAGGAATTTTTCGCAACGTCAAAAAAGCCACCGTACACACTGTTTTCGCTTCACCGCTTAGCCACTGATTGATATGATACAAATCCAGCACAAAAAATATAGTCCCCACGGCTACCATTTGAATAACCGTTTTGAATTTTCCCCACCGTTCCGCTGCCATCACCTTGCCTTCCAGTGCGGCAATAACGCGTAAAGTGGAAATCATCAACTCGCGCAACAAAATGAAAAATACAGCCCAAATAGGTATATCCAGTTCCCGTATTCCAACAAAGGCAAACAGCGCCGCAGCAACCAAAATCTTGTCCACAAATGGGTCCACAATTGCGCCAAAAGGAGTAATTGTATTGGTCTCACGGGCAATTTTGCCGTCTACCCAGTCCGTACTGGCTGCTAAAATGAAAATCAGCGTAGCGATAATACGCGCCCAACCGTAAGGCAACAAAATAAACACAAACATCACTATAGACAATGCAGCACGCGTAAGCGTGATTTTATTAGCAAGCGTCATCATTGGATTATCCTCTTAAATATTTCTTTTTTCAACTCAGTGTTTAGCCGCTTATCTGTTAATTGGGCGGTTGTTTTCATCAAATCGGACTGTATGGTAATATAAGCAGGAAAACAATCCTCCTCCCCCACTGCCACATACAGCGTATAATTCTGTTTTTTATCTTTGGGCTGCAAACGGAGAATGGCCAGCCCGTCTTTGTGCTCCAGCACCGTTGTTTCGTGCCGCTCTAACAAGGCGGTGTAATTGCCGAAGTCAAACAAAGCTTGATTAGGCTGTCCGGCAAGCCAGTCCTGCCAATTTACCTGCGTAACGTCTTTTCCTTTTTCATCTAATATCCAAATATTTTTCTTGTTAGTCAACGCGCTTTGTGTTACTTTCCCGGATTCTAAATTATCCAAGCGCAGTTTCCGGCCTTCCTGCTGATAATAAATACGCCCCTCAGAACGGCTGATAAGCATGCCGTCATATTCTGTGGTTTGCACAAAATCCGTACGCAAGGTATGCATGTTTTTATCCCAAGCAGCAAAACAAGCCGCATAATCCTTTTGTACCTGCGGCTGCCGGACCGCCGTGGCAGCGGAGGATTCTTGCGCTGCATAAACAGCTCCCGCCGCGCAAAACACAAACACCGCACACAGCAAACTATTTATAGACCGTTTCATATTCTGGTTCCCGATATTTATCCGTATCTCTGTTTTCCAAAGCGTTTATTTGTTCTTCAATTAAATCATAATGTATTTCCCAGCGGTTAGAGCCTTCCGGCTTGGTAATAAAGCCTTTCATCTCCAACACGCTCAAAATATTGGTGGCGCGGGCAGAAGAACCAAAGTGTGCTTTAAGCAAATCCTGGGAGACGCGTTTCCTTTCCGTCACCAATTTCAGCGCCTGCAACAGTTCTTCCGGAGAGGTCCCCAACCCGTCTTGCGGCCGCTGCATACTATGGTCGGCCATGATTTGCACCGGGTAATCCGGCGCGCCTTGGCTGCGCAAGAAGTCAGCCACGGCCGTAATTTCGTTTTCGCTGACATAGGCGCCTTGGATACGGTGCGGTTTTTGGTCAGAAGTTCCTTGGTAGAGCATATCCCCCCTGCCCAACAGCAGCTCCGCTCCGGCTCCGTCTAAAATTACCCGCGAGTCCGTCTTGCTGGCCACTTGCAGCGCTATACGGGAGGGCAAGTTGGCTTTAATTACGCCCGTGATTACGTTGACAGAAGGGCGCTGGGTACATAAAATTAAGTGAATCCCTACAGCGCGCGCCATTTGCGCCAACCGTTGTACGGAATCTTCAATTGCAGCGCGGGTTTGCAGCATAAGGTCGGCCATTTCATCAATAATGACCACAATATAAAACATTTTTTCTTCGCCTTTCTTTTCTGCCCAAGCATTATATCCTTCAATATTCTTTACTTTGGCCAATTCCATGATTTTAAGGCGTTTTTCCATTACTTTTACCAGCATTTGCAACGACTTCACCGCCCCTTGTGCGTCAGTTACCACATTTACGTTATCGCAAGAGGTTTTGGGGTCATATAAGTGCGGAATCCCTTCATAAAGCGTCAGCTCCAGCCGTTTGGGGTCAATCATAAGGAATTTGACCTCATTGGGTTTGGCATGGTACAAAACAGACATAATAATGGTATGCAAACAGATTGATTTTCCGCTGTTGGTAGCGCCGGCTATTAGGATATGAGGCCATTTTTCCAGCGTGGCGCCTGCGGGCCGGCCATCTGCAAAACGGCCCAAAGCCACCGGTATGCGCGCTTTGGACTGAGTATAAACGGGATCCTGCAGAATTTCCTTCATGGTAACCATAACAGGGCGGTCATTGGGAATTTCAAAGCCAATGGCGTCTTTCCCCGGAATAGGCGCCTCTACACGGATAGATTTTGCTTTCATTGCCAACGCAATATCATTGGAAATAGATACGATAGAGGCTATTTTAACACCAGGATCGGGCTTAATTTCATACCGAGTCACCACCGGGCCGGGGGATACCCCCGTTACATGGGCTCCAATTTCAAAGTTTTTCAACGTTTCTTCCAGACGTTTAGTGGCTTGGGCGATTTCCTCATCAGTCGGCCCCACAACGCCGTTATTAACAGGATCTGCCAGCAGCTCTAAAGAAGGCAGCTGAAATGTAGCCGGATTAAAAGGCTGGGTCTGCTGCTGTTTTTCTTCATCATCTGCTATTTCTTGTTTGTTGACGGGCTGCGCCACGGCTGAACGGGGCAGCTCCTTGACCATTTCCGCCACGGGAGCTTTAATTTGGGTGTGCGGGCGGTAAATTTTAGGTTTGGCCGGGCGTAGCTCTGTATCTTGCTCTTCGTCTGCAGACTGCACTGCTGCATGAGCAGCTTCCCGTTTAACTTCTTCTTTGCCTTCTTTTACTTTTTCTTTTAATTCGGCCCGGGCCTGCATCCACCCCTGGAAATCTTCTCTCATAAATTCAATGGATTTGCTTACCACCACTTGCCATGGTATTGCAAATAAAATATGCAACCCGACCAAGAATAAAGCCAATGAGAATAAAGAAGCCCCCACCGGCCCCACAATGCCTTCAAACCAATAAAACAGTTTCTGCCCCGCCAAACCGCCTGTAATCTGTGATCCGGTAAAGATCAGCTTTAACATCGTAAGCACAGATGAAAAAGCCGTCAGCGTGAGTAATGCGCCAAATAAGAAAAAGACAAAAGCGCCGCTTTTTTTAATCAAACTGCGCACCAGCCAATAAGTCAATAAAAGAGGAATTAAAGAAGCACTCTGCCCAAACAACTGTTTGAGAATGCGGCAAGAAGACTCGCTCACGCTTCCTTGGGAAAAGCCGAACCACAACATGGCAAAAAGCCACGCGGTCAATGCAAAACCCAAAATATACAAGGCGGAAGCCAGCCAACGGACAGAAGAAACTTGTTTTGTTTTTTTCTTTGATTTCTTACGCGCGTAATAATACTTTTCCATATGTGTATATTTTAGCAATTTTGTACAGCAAAATATAGCGGGGCTGCCAGACGAAATTTGCCGGCGATTTATGAAAAATAAAGCCGCCTCTGCCCTATAGCAGACAGAGGCGGCGCAGAGAAAGCCCGTTTAGAAGGAAATTTTGGATATTTCACCCTGGATTTCTTCTAACAAACGATTAGGAATCAGCAGCTGATTTATTTCTTTCAGCGGAGCAGTTTGATTATAAGGAATTACATAATAGGGCATAGGCCACTGCATGTTTTTTAATGCAACACCGGGAACTTCGTCTACAAAGCGGTTAATAGCTTGGTACAGGGAATAAGGATTATCGGCAAGCGCCACTTGCTGCAGTCTTTGCAATTCTCTAGACATAGTGGGACGCAGATAACGTGTATTTTTGATAGCCTGCCCCAGCGGATTGATAATCTGTCCCCTTACATAAGCCTGTCCGGTCAATGTATTGATATTGTCGCCATATTTCCATATGTAAGTGGCATAATCTAACGGAGTATGCAGGTAGCTTCTCATCCAGCGGGGCAAATAACGCACAAAATTGAGTTGCATATGTCCGCCCAAAGCAAATAAATTGAAGTTTTTTCTCATTTCAAGGGGCAAAGACATAAAGTCTTTAAAAGCGGCCCCCGGATAGCAGCTGTCCAGGAAAATAGTAATGCTTTTATGGGACACCCCCCTTAAATTATCCAACACGATACGGATAATTTCCGGCATGGAAATAAGAGAATTTGAATTCAGTTCCCCCTGCCAGCGGTAAAAATTGTCCACTCCGCCATGGGTATCCCAACGCAAAAGCAGCTCATCGCTGGTAGGACCATATTGCTGCAGTTTATATTTTAAATGTGCTCTAGTGGTGCCTAAAATATTTTTGGAGCCCCGATATCTCCACCCGACGTAGTCCGTCATAAAAGAATGGCTTGTTTCATCTAATACATCGGACCCGATTTTTTCCATACGACTGCCAAAAACCACAAAAGCATTGTTTTGCTGGGAAGGAAGAGCCATCAACTCCCGTTTTACTTGGCCCAACGCATAGGAAGAAGAAGCATTTTCTTCTACTCTTGTTGCCAACCGTTCCACATGGGCCTCTTGTATGGGGGTCAAATTGCTCCGGGCTCTAGTAGAGGACACCATCTCCCGGGTTTCAGTCAAAAACATATTGCGTATTTTTTGGATTTCCGGGTCTACCTTGGAGACTTTTCGGGCTGGTGAGGCTTGGGCTAAGACGGGTTCAGTTAAAGAAGTTGTTCTTTGCGCTTTTTGTACAGTGCTGAGAGAAGAAACCAAGTCTGATTTCAAACCCATTATGGGCAGACGGCGGCCCGATTCATAGAATTGGCGCAAGCTCATGCCGTGGTGAGTATTTACATAGGCACGCAGCGTTTTTAAATGGGCCAAGGTTTTCCAAGCAGTGCCGGCAGCCTTCATTATTCCTACTGGCGCAAACCACAGGACTGCTTCTTTGCCGGCTTTTAACACCCATTCATCTAAAATTAAATGTGGGTTAGGAGCCGTTGGAACGACTACTAGACAACGCGGCTGTCCATCGGTAATGTATTGGGGCTTGCGGCCTTCTCCATAGGCATAGCCGATTTGTTGGCGCAGCTCAAAATCCAGCTGATGCGGCAGGCGTAATTTTATGTCGCAATAGATATATTCCAATTGCTGGCGCACCTGCTGCATTTCTTGGAACGGAAGTTTTTTATAGGCCAGTTCTATGGCGGCATGGGTCCGTACGGTTAAACTGGGGGATTGCTGGGCTAATTTTTTAAGCGGGACAATAGATTCTGTCCCAAAAGCAGAAAGCAACTCAACGGCGAAACGTTGTAATTTATAGTTTTTGGCGTCGTAGGTATATCCGCCTGCGCCAGATTGGGAAACTAACTGGTCAATCTGCGCTTGTGCAATTTCCAATCCCCCCAGCCACGCGTTGGCGCGCAATACATATTCTGAGACTGTTTGATTGGCTTCGTCAGACCCATAATCATGCGCCAACAAGTGAGCGTAAAGGGCCAAAATCCGCTGACGTTGCGAAGGAAGCGCCAGTTCCGAAGATATAGCGATTGCCTCAGGCTGCGGGGTTTGGGCAGTCAAGGCCAAAGTTAAAGCAGCCACCCCCACGAACCGACAGAAATCCCCTTGGCATTTTTTGGTGGAGCGGAGCAGCTTTTCCAAGCGGAAAGCCAACTCTTTCTTTTCTTCGTCTGTAACAAAGCCTTCTTTGACATGACTTGCCAGCAACTCAAGCGCTTGGAGACGTACCGGCAAAAAAGGCTCAGAAAGCTGAGAAAACAATAATTCGTTTAATTGGATTAAAGTGACATAAAAGGTCGCAGCATCGCCCTTTTTTAACGCTTTTTCCATTTCTTGCTGCAAACCAGCCGCTTTGTAAAGAGGCAGAGAAGCCTTGGCAAATTCCTGGCGGCGCACATTTTGCCGTCCCAAATAATCTGTCTTAGCCGGTTCAGACACTCCGGCCGCAGAATGGCTCCGGGGGGTATAATCTCCGGAAAAAGCATATAATGGCAGTTGTTGAAACAACAGACAGACGGATAAAAAAGACGTCAAAAATCTCATTTTCATATTACTTATATTTTTTCATTTTTACATTAATAAAAAAAGGGCCTTTGGACCCATTTTTGCAGGCCCAGAAGACCCAGCATTTTCCTTCAGAATAATCCGGCGGGTTCCCCCCCCCTTGTATAATCATTGTCAGCACTGTCTGCGCTTGGCCTGAACACGGCGGGGAAATTGCTTTTAAGACAGCGCACGCGGCGGTGTCTGAGGGGAAACAGGTCATCTCTTCAAAACTACTTTTGAGACGGTGTCCGTGCCAGTTTTATTGCGTTTATTGGAAATATTCCAGTGCCGGGGAATCTAGCCCGAAAAAGATAGGAAACCGGCACATTTAGCGCTGACGGGTCTTGCGCCAAGACTGAGAAAACACATGGTTGCCGCGGATGGATCTTGGCGGTTTCCCAAAAAGCCTTTGCAAAAAGACAACGGAGCAAAAACAACTGGCGGCTCCAATATATCTATAAAAAAGCCCCCTTGCGGAGGCTGAAAAACTAAAACGTCTGAGGCGTATTTACTTCCGGCGCAGGCAGGGATACTTTATAATTAATATCATCTGCATCTAAACAAATCTTGCCTTGTTCATGCAAAACGCCCAAAGCCAAATACACCATAGAGCTGGATAAATGTAAAGCCAACTTTAACTGCCAAGAAGTAGCTTGTTTTTTATCCTGCAAATACTCCATCATACGGTCGCAAGCGGCTTGAATACTTTCTTGTAGCGGCGTCATATATTACACCCGTTCAATGGCAAACAACGCATCGCCCTGTTTAATGGGCTTGCCATTTTCTACCAACACCTTTTGCACGATGCAGTTAAAATCGGCGCGGACTTCATTAAATACTTTCATGGCTTCAATGAGACAAATAACGTCGCCTTTTTTCACTTGGGCGCCCTCTTTTACAAACGGAGGAGCAGACGGCGTGGAACCACGGAAGAAAATGCCCATCAAGGGGGATTTTATCACTTCTTTATATTGTTCCTGCACCGGGGCAGCGGCTGCCGCCGGACCTGCAGAGGCGGCGGCCCCTACATTTACCGGTACGGGTACCATAGCAGGTTTGGCTTTTACCAAACGCAAATACAGACCATTTTGGTCGTACTCAATAGTATCAATAGAATTATCTTGCATGAAAGAATAGAGCTGTTTAACTTCTTTCAAAATGGGGGATTCTTTCATGGCCGTTTTTTTGGCAACGGCTTTTTTAGGTGCGGCTTTCTTGACTGTTTTTTTCATAAAGAAAATGCCCTCTTGCACATAGTCTGGGCCGGTATCGGCCCGCGAACAATCTTTTTAATATTTTACATAATTTTAGCCTCTTTGGTGCGCCAAAAAGGCTTCCGCAAAATCTTTTTAATCCGCCGGGAGCAAAAAATCGTCGGGATTTACCGGCTGTGTAACGCCCAGCGTGCGTTCCACTTCAAAGGCAGAAATAGCAAAATTAAGATTTTCTACTCCATGACGCAAATCATCTATATCGGAGGAAGGCTGTATCCCCCAGCTGTTTACCCCTATGACGCGGCCGGTTTGCAGGCTGATGAGAGGACCGCCACTGTTGCCGTTATTTACAGCAGCATCGGTCTGCAAAGTATCCACTCCGTTATTATCGCGGGCGGCGCTTAAAATACCGCGGCTGACGCTCCATTCCACCCCTCTGGGGGCGCCCAACGCCACAACTTCCTGCCCGGTAGTATAAGCGGAGCGGTCTGTTTCCAGTTCCAAATAAGGCAGGTTTTCCCCTTCCATTTTCAGCAAAGCCAAATCCCGGGCTTTATTGATTTTTAGCACTTTGGCAAAGCGAACTTTGTTGTTGGTGGCTTTGGGGTCGGCTGTTTGGCTGGGGATTGTTTTATCCATTAGTTGGCGTTGGTCATAAAGGACCACAGATACGTCTCGGGCAGTACCCACCACATGTCTGTTTGTAACAATATAGCCGTTTGGACTAATCAAAAAGCCGGAGCCTACGGAATTATCCGTATATATATAAACAGTAGCTTTCAGAAAAGGAATGAATTTGCCGTCTATGCGGACATTGCTTTGTTCCGTAAGATGATCCGGAGTGAAATTGACGCGGTTTTCCTGCATTTGGGGCATGATTTCTTCCGAAAGCGTTTTAACTATGCCGTCTTCCAGCAGGCCCCGCATATATCCGCCATAAGCTTGTATATCCAACGGAGTCAACAGGCCCAATGTGATAAGACGCAAAAAACCCGTCAGCCATAAAAGGGAACTGTTGGAAGCGTCATTAAGAAATATTTCAGCGCTTTCCGTATAACGGGCCACGGCGTACCCGGTATGAGGGTTTCGCATGGTCACTGTCAAATAGGTGCGCAGCTTAGGTTGGAACACCACCGGGCTGGAGAAAGTACGTTGCAGGTGCACTTCCGCCGGTCCGACTCCCAGGGCGGCTTTATAATCAAGCTCTGCTATATAGTCGTAATTTTTGCGGTATTTATATTCATTTACTTCCACCTCTGTAAAAAGCGTACCCAGTGCATCTGCCACAGCTATTGGAAATCCGTCAGAAAGGCGGAAATGATATGTAGAATCCCCTTCCAATGTCAGCGTTTGCGGAAAAAATTTATCTGCCACCACCATCACGCGGGCATTAATTTTTTCTTCATAGTCCGGCTTCTGGTAAATACTGCGGTGTATTTTTCCATGGTAAGTGCAGCCGCTCATCAATACAACAGCACAGCAAATCAACAGCGAAAAAGAAAAAAAAGAAGGAATTTTCATATTGTTTATTTTACCTTATTTAAACTGGGAAACGACACCCGCTCAAGAAAGGCGCTCTCTTGCAAAAGAGGCATAAATGGTTGTTTGCGTAAAACCGCCAGAGGAAATAATCTTTTTTTCTTTCAACTCCTTTTTAATATTTATTTTCAGCGCCTCCGGGAGAGTGGTGCGTTCGACGGCTGCCTTTTGTGGCGGCACATGTCCTTCATAATAAGTATTTCATTTTGGAAAAAGTTTGATTTTGCGTTCCGCTTTATTCAAGATTTTACAAATATAAAAAGCCCCGGAAGTTAGCTCCCGGGGCTTTGAGGTTCATTGAAACTATTTCAACAGAACTTTTCTGGACAGGCGGACTTTGCCGTTGGTGTCAATTTCCACACATTTGACTTCCACCACGTCACCCAAGTGCAATACGTCTTCCACTTTGTTGATGCGGTGTTTTTCAATCTCGGAAATGTGAAGCAGTCCGTCTTTTCCGGGCAGAATCTCTACAAACGCGCCAAAGGGCTGTATAGACACCACTTTGCCTTTGTATATTTTGCCCACTTCGGCTTCCGCCGTCATCATTTCAATTTCGGCTTTGGCTTGGTCCAGCTTGTCTGCATTGGAGGCGGCAATAGTCACCGTACCGTCTTCTTCAATATCAATCTTGGTATCGGTAGATTCGGTAATGCGTTTAATATTTTTACCGCCGGGGCCAATCAGCGCGCCAATCTTGTCCACGGCAATTTTCATCTTGAAAATAACCGGGGCAAAGCGGGACACATTTTCTTTCGGCGCGGCAATAGTTTTTTCCATATGGTCCATAATGTGCATGCGGCCGCGGGTCGCTTGCGCGATGGCCTGGCGCAAAATGTCCAGAGGAATGCCGGTTTTGAGTTTTACGTCCATTTGGAAGGCCGTAATACCTTTGCGCGAACCGGTCAGTTTAAAGTCCATATCGCCCAAGTGGTCTTCCAGCCCCATAATATCGGACAGAACGACGAATTTGCCCTCGCCCGAAATGGCGCCCATGGCAATACCGGAGCAGGCCGCTTTCATCGGCACGCCCGCGTCAAAAAGCGACAAGCTGCCGCCGCAGACGCTGGCCATAGAAGAAGAGCCGTTGGATTCCATAATATCAGATACTACGCGAATCGTGTAAGGGAATTCCGCTTCGCTGGGCAAGAGGGGCATCAAAGCGCGGCGCGCCAATTCCCCGTGGCCGATTTCGCGGCGGCCGGGGCTGCGGTCCGGTTTGCATTCGCCCGTGGCAAAACCCGGGAAATTGTAATGCAGCATAAAGCGTTCGTAGGTGGTTTCGTCTAATCCTTCCACCATTTGCTGATCATCAGGCGTACCCAAGGTGCAAACCGCCAAAGACTGCGTCTGCCCGCGCGTAAACAAGGCAGAGCCGTGGGCGCGGGGCAAGAGCCCCACCATGGAGCTCAAAGGGCGGATTTCTTCGGGTTTGCGCCCGTCAACACGCACACCTTCGTGCAGCACCATGTTGCGGGATTCTTCATACATGATGTTTTCCAGCGCAACGGCTGCATAGGTGGCGGCATTATCACCATAGGTCGGAGTCAGCTCTTCAGTAAAAGAAGCTTTGAGCTGGGCTACCTGGGTGTCGCGGGTCTGTTTGTCAGAAAAAGCGTGCAGAATGTTGCGGGCTTCCTGGCGGAATTTGCCGTTAGCCAAATCTGCCACTTCCTGCGGCAGTTTTTCTACTACATACGGAAATTTGGGCTTGCCGCAAAGCTCGCGCAATTTAAGCTGTACGGCGCACATTTTGTCAATTTCCGGCTTGGCCACTTCCATGGCTTTGATAATGGCTTCTTCTTCCACTTCTTTGGCGCCGCCTTCCACCATCAAAAGCCCCTGCGCGGAACCGGCAATAACCAGGTCCATATCGCATTCTGCTTCCTGGGGTTTGGTGGGGTTGACGATATACTGCCCGTTAATGCGGCCGATACGCACTGCGGCGACAGGCTCGTTAAACGGAATAGAAGAAATTACCAACGCAGCCGAAGAGGCCAACACGCTGATGACATCAGAGCCGTGCAAATCATCGGAAGAAAGCACCATCGCCGTTACGTTGGTTTCGCAGGCGAAACCTTCCGGGAAAATCGGGCGCAGGGTGCGGTCAATAATGCGAGAAGAAAGGGTTTCTTTCTTGCTGGCGCGGCCTTCACGCTTAAAAAAGCCGCCCGGTATTTTGCCGGCGGCATAGGTGCGTTCTTTATAGTTGACGGTCAAGGGCATAAAATCAGAAATGCCCGGTTTTTGTTCCTTGGTGCACACAGCGGTGGCAAGCACCTTGGTGTCGCCCCACGTCACCATGACAGCGCCGTCAGACTGGCGGGCAATTAGACCCGTTTGCAAATTCAGCGTCTGACCGCCGACTTCCACATCTAGAGAGTGGATGTCAAACTTATGATTAAAATTTTCCATGAACACTATTTCCTCAATTTGAGTTCTTTGGTCACTTGCTGGTATTTGGCGAAATCGGATTTCTTCAAATAAGCGAGCAAGCGTTTGCGCTGGCCGACCAGTTTGTTCAGGCCGCGTTCGCCGGCAAAGTCTTTCGGGTTGGCTTTGAGGTGATTGGAAATGTAGCTGATGCGTTCGGTAATCAAAGCAATCTGCACAGCGGCAGAGCCGGTATCATTGGGGCTGCTCTGAAATTTACCGATAATGTCTTTTCTGTCTTGTACGGAAAGTACCATTTTATTTTACACTTAGGTTGAAAACTGAAACGACCAAGCGTTCCATCTCCTTAGGAGACGCCGAGCCGGAGTCCAACCTTCTCCTTTTTAGTTTTTTGTACCAGAGTACACTTTATTATAGCAAAAAAAAGGGCAAAGGGCATGACTTTGCCCTTTGCCCTTCTTCCTTTGTAATATAGTATAGCAAATTATCCTCTCCAAAAAGTTGATTTGCAAAAACAGCGGTATAAAAAGTTGTACGGCGCAGCCGCGTTTTCCCCTGTAAGGTATTTGCTATCGCCTAAATATGGGAAAAACGCTCTGCCACAAGCTAAATTTACATCACCTTCCCCCCAGTCTGGGTAAGAAAAACGATATCCACCCGCCTCTGCCGCCGCTGAATCTGAGCAGACGCAACCAAACCAAGCGAAATGAGGGCGCAAATTGCCACAAGAGACGTTTATACACCTGCAAACATTCATTCCAAAGCCCCTTTCTCCCCCCCAAAAGATGAACGGAATAGCGCCACTTGAAAAAAAGGAACACCCGCCGGGAGGGTTATGAACCCGGCGGGTGAGGGTTTTGTAGGAGGAGGTATGAAAAAAATCAGATAAAACTGACGCCTAAATGCAAGCTGGCATAGCGTTCTGTATTATATATTTCAATATCACTGAGGGTTTTGAAATCGTTAAATTCACGTTTGACCCAGCTGATTTCACGTTCCAAACGGCGTTTCTTCATTAGTTGTACTTTGCGGGTCATTAGTATAGTATTTTGTGTCATAACAGCCTCTTTTGTTTCCATGCATTCTTGCTTTCTTAATAACAGAATAGCTTTTACTGAGCAAAGCAACCAGGGTCGTTGGACCCAAAAAGAGGCATTTTTTGGACCCAGCGGGACTACAAAGAGCAGACCCTCTTTTCTTTAACTAAAGACCCAGCCCAAATTAGGTCCTAGGACCCACCCTCTCCAAAATTCATTTTCCCCTCCTCAAAAAAAATCTTTCCTTTAAATAGGAAATATAATACAATATGAAAGTGCAAAACCTGTTTTACGGGGTGTTGTAAGGCCCCGCACGCTATTCTTTACGGAGAAAAATGGAAAATGGCAAAGAAAACTGTAACAAAGTCCGCCAAAAAAGCTGTTAAACCGGCGGCAAAGAAATCCGTTAAAATGGTATATGCTTTCGGCGGCGGAAAAGCCGACGGAAACGGCAAGATGAAAGAATTGTTGGGCGGCAAAGGCGCCAACTTGGCTGAAATGGCCGGCCAGCTAAAACTGCCCGTTCCTCCGGGATTTACAATTACCACCGAAGTCTGCACCCATTATTGGAACAATAAAAGAACTTACCCTAAAACCTTAAAAGCTGATGTAGAAGCCAACCTTAAAAAAGTTGAAAAATTGACTAAAAAAGAATTCGGTTCTGACAAAAACCCCCTCTTGGTGTCCGTACGCTCCGGCGCGCGCGCTTCCATGCCGGGCATGATGGAAACAATTTTGAACATTGGCTTGACGGAAAAAACCATTCCGGGCATGATTGCCAAAACTGGCGACGAACGCTTTGTATATGACGCGTACCGCCGCTTGATTATGATGTATTCCGACGTGGTGATGGAAAAGGCCGCCGGCATTGAACCCAAAGACGGCGAAGGTATCCGCAAAATCTTAGACGGCATGATGGGCGAAGTGAAAGCCAAGCTGGGCGTCAAAGACGATACGGGCATTCCGGCTGAAGAACTGAAAAAACTGTGCGTTGAATTTAAGAAAACGGTCAAAAAAGTTTTGGGCAAAGAATTTCCCGATGACCCGACCGAACAGCTCTGGGGCGCCATTGGCGCGGTGTTTGCTTCTTGGAACGGCAAACGCGCCATCGCCTACCGCAACATTGAAAACATTCCGCACGATTGGGGCACCGCCGTCAACGTGCAAACCATGGTGTTTGGCAACATGGGCGACACTTCCGCCACCGGCGTGGCCTTTACCCGCAACCCGGGCAACGGCGACAGCCATTTCTACGGCGAATATTTAATCAACGCCCAGGGCGAAGACGTGGTGGCCGGTATCCGCACCCCCTCCCCGATGAACAAATGGTCTGCCAATGCGCACTCTGCTCACTTGCCCACGCTGGAGAAAGTGATGCCCAAAGTGTATAAGGAATTGGACAATATTCAAAAACGGCTGGAAAAACATTTCCACGATATGCTGGATATTGAGTTTACCATTGAACACGGCACGCTGTGGATGCTGCAGTGCCGCGTAGGCAAACGCAACGGCACCGCTGCCGTGCAAATGGCGCTGGATATGCTTAAAGAACGCCTGATTAACAAAGAAACGGCTGTTCTGCGCGTAACCCCGCATCAGCTGGGCGAACTGCTCCTGCCCGCCATTGACCCCAAGGCCGAAGCGCAAGCCAAACCCATTGCGCAGGGTCTGCCTGCCGGCCCCGGCGGCGCCAGCGGCAAAATTGTGTTTAACTCCGAAGATGCCATCAAATTACAAGCCAAAGGCGAAAACGCCATTTTAATCCGCGAGGAAACCAACCCCGAAGACATTGAAGGTATGCGTGCCGCAGCCGGTATTTTGACGCAGCGCGGCGGTATGACCTCCCACGCGGCTTTGGTGGCCCGCGGCTGGGGCAAATGCTGCATCGTAGGCTGCAGTGAACTGGAATTGGACAGTGCCAAAAAGACCGTCAAAATGGGCGGCAAAACCTTTAAAGAAGGCGACCACCTCACCCTTAACGGCACCAAAGGCTGGGTGTATGAAGGCGCCCTGAAAATGTTGGAAGCCGGCGAAGGCAACAAAAACTTGGCCGCTTTCCTGAAATTGGCCGACTCTATCCGCACGATGAAGGTGCGCGCCAATGCCGACACGCCCGAAGACGCCGTCAATGCGCGCAAATTCGGGGCAGAAGGCATCGGCCTGTTCCGCATTGAACATATGTTCTACGGCAAAAATTCCGATGAACCGTTGTTCATTCTGCGCAAGATGATTTTAGCCGGCAACGAAATTGAACGCAAGGCCGCGGTGGAAGAACTCTTCCCGTATATGAAGAAGAATATCAAGGAAACCATCAAGGCTATGGCGCCCTACAGCGTTACGATCCGCCTGATGGACCCCCCCTTGCACGAATTTGTTCCCACCCTGCTGGCTAAACAGCACGAATTGGCTCAGGCGCTGGATATTGATATGAAGACCTTCCAGGAACGCGCTGCCGGCCTGCACGAAGTGAACCCGATGATGGGCCACCGCGGTATCCGCTTGGGGGTGACCTATCCGGAAATTACGCAAATGCAGTCCCGCGCTATTTTTGAAGCGGCCGCCGAACTGATTAAAGAAGGCGTCAAAGCCGTGCCCGAAGTGATGATTCCGCTGACCTGCGACGTGAACGAAATCATCAAACAGAAAGAAATTATCCGCAAAGTCTACGACGAAGTGGTAGCCAAAACGAAAGTGAAAAAGCTCAACTTCTCCGTCGGTACGATGATTGAAATTCCGCGCGCGGCCGTGTTGGCTTACGAAGTGGCGCAGGAAGCGGACTTCTTCTCTTTCGGTACCAACGACCTGACGCAGATGACGTTTGGCTTCTCCCGCGACGACATCGGGGCTTTCCTGCCCGAATACCTCAAACAGGGTATTTTGGACGCCGACCCGTTCCAAACCTTGGACCAGCGCGGCGTAGGGATGCTGATTGAACACGCCGTGGCCGAAGGACGCGACGCCAAACCGAACCTGAAAATCGGTATCTGCGGCGAACACGGCGGCGACCCCGAAAGTGTGGAATTCTGCCACCGCGAAGGGTTCAACTACGTCTCCTGCTCGCCGTTCCGCGTGCCCATAGCCCGCTTGGCTGCCGCTCAGGCTGCCGCCAAAGAGGCCTTGGCCAAGAAACGCAAATAAAAAATATGGCAACTGTCCCGCCTTGTGCGAAACAAGGCGGGATTTTTTGGACTTTATATGCCTAATTCCTCCGACATCATTATCAAACCCTATCCTTTCAATAAAATATTGATTTTATTGTTCGGGCTTTTTTGTTTATGGTTTGCTTTTGCAACAGATTTTCTCCCGCAGATTGCACAGGACCAAAGCCAAAGCCTCGGGCTCTTTTCTATAGAGAGCAGCCTCTTTTTGCTCAAGCTGCTCTTTGGCGGAATGGGCGTGGTGGCCTTACTTGTTTTTTTGGCGCCTTATAAAGTTAAAATGACGCCTTCGGGCATTCAGGGCCCCATCTGCCTTGCTCCCGTGCCTTGGCACGAAATCAGACGCGTAGAATACCATAAAATACGCCACACACAGATTTTGGTTTTTCATATGAAAGAGGGGTGCTTGGCGCGCGTACGTATATGCTATCTGTTCCCCGCCAACCAAAAGTCCTTTGCCATTGTTCTTAGCCAGTATAATGCCGACAATCAGCAGAAAATTTTGGACGCAGTAAAACAACATTGCATCTTGGAGAAAAAATAATGCACAAAATAAAAGACCGTTTGTGGCTGTTGTTTTGGGGTATTCTTGCCGGTGCTGTTTTTGTGGGTTGTATTTTGGGTTTTGGCAGTTTGGTAAACAAGATAAACGCACAGGGATCTGCAGGCATTTCTTTAATAGATTTGAAAATAGGTCTGTTTGCGGTTATTTGCGTGGTTTTATGGGTGCTTTTTAAAATAGCGCTTGTGTTTAACAATAAAATCACACATAAACAAGCGGCTAAAGTTTTCTCGCCGGAATTGCTGAACTTTATTTACAAAGCTCCATTGGCCAAAGCTGTGGTGGAACAAAGAGAAGACAAAATGGCCAACCTGCGCTTTTTGCCGGAAGATACCCGTATTCAAGCCATTAACGCCCCCATACATAACGGCATTACCCCCCTGCACATAGCCGCCGCACTGGGGCGCACAAAATTTTGTGCCAAACTGCTTGCACTGGGGGCCGATTTACAAACGCAGGACGCTGGCGGAAAAACCCCTGCAGACTATGCCGCGCTCTTTAACCGCCAGGAAACCTTTCAGTTTTTACAGTCGTACTATAACAAAAACCAAAACACGGCACATATGTAGTAAAATAACAAAAACCGCTTTTTGGCAGTTCGCGGCCATTAATTCGGCCGAGCAAACTTTTGACAGAGGTTCATTAAATGAATAAAAAAGTAAACCGGCAAATCGTTTTTAGTTCTTCTTTTTTATCCAAACTTCTTTTTTTGACATTGGGTCTGGGCTGTTTTGGCCTGCTGGCTTCAGGAGGGCTGCTTGACGCTGTAACAAACGGCGTACAGGCAGAATTTTATATTCCCCCCTTCCTTTTCAAACTGCTTTTATTTGTGTGCGGCATTACTTTTTTGCTGCTGATTTTTTCGTCTATTAAAATAAGCGCAAGCGGCATCGGCACCTCTTTTTTATTGGCTTTTATAGAACCGATCGGCTGGGAAAAAATAGCCAAAATAAACATAGAACAGGTGCAGATAAAAAGGCAGTCCTTTTTTCAAATACATTTATTTTTGAAAAAAGGCTCCTATGCCTACAGACGGCTCTTGTGGTTCTTCCGCCAACCGATTACGGAATGGGTTTTTAACTGGCCGCTTGCCCTCAAAAGCCAAAAGATGACCTTTGCCCAAGCCCTTGAAACACACGCACGGGCCAACGGCGTAGAGGTTAACATCAAATAGCCAAAACCGCCGTGTGCGTCCGCCGCGCAGGCAGGCTTCTTTTTGTGCGGGCAACTGGCACAAAAAATGCCGGATGAACGCCAGCCCGATAATTTTAACCCCGTTTGCAAACCTCGCTTTTACAGGCGGGGTTTTGCCTTAAAATATTGACACTTTTCCGTCAAAGCATTAAACTTATAAATAAAAACGGCAAGAGGGCCTATGACGTGGCTTTTATTCTTTATTTTTTTGTTTTGCTTTTTTTGGCTCAACCCCACTTGGGGCGGGCTCTTGCTGTGTATGGCTTTGGCGGTAGTGTTTTATTTTACCCGCCCGATACTGATGCGTATGCTGTGGCGTGTGGGCCTGCACCGCGGGGTCAATGCGGAAATTATTGAATTTTTGACGAAAGAATTGCAGCGCTTTCCGCTGCATCAGGCCGTTTTCTGGAACGATTTTTATACCGCCGACAAACTGTTGGACCAAGACTATACCGTAGCCCACGAAACAGACGACGGCCAAACGCCCCTGCATATTGCGGCCGAATGCAATCAGCCGGCAATGTGTTTATTTCTGCTGCGGAACGGGGCCGAAATAGACGCGCTGGACAATTTTGGCGGCTCGCCCTTGCACGCCGCGGCCGCCTGTCAAAGCAAAACAAGGGTCATCCGTCTTTTGCTGCGCCACGGGGCCAACCCCCATTTGCGCGATTCGGCCGGCCTGCCCCCTTTAGACGTAGCCAAAAAATACCAACATAAAGAAATAGAAAACTTTCTTGCCGCGGCGGCCAACTCCGGCTTTAAACAAGTGTAGTAAAATTACGCCGCCGCTCTTTACCGGACGGTTCAGATTTACTAAAATAAAGAAAATGAAACCTTTTCCCATTATTATTTCTTCCCCTTCCGGCGGCGGCAAAACCACCGTGGTGCAGCATTTGCTTAAAAAAGACAAAACGCTCCGCCGCGTGGTTACGGCCACCACACGCGCCCCGCGCACCGGCGAAAAAGACGGCAGGGACTACCATTTTTGGACGGAAAAACAATTCTTAACCGCCATTGAAAAGGGTCATATGCTGGAATGGGCCAAAGTGCACGCGCACTATTACGGCATTCCTAAAAAATCGGTGGACGGCGTAATCAAGCAAGGCCTTTGCCCCGTGCTGGTAATAGACGTGCAAGGGGCCCGCACGGTATCGGGCAAGTATCCGCAGGCGGTCAAAATTTTTATTGTTCCGCCCAGCCTGCAAGTGCTCAAAGAACGTATTGCCGCCCGCAAAGACCATACGCAGGACGTGGCCCTGCGCTTAAAAACGGCCAAAAAAGAACTAAAAGAAATTAAGAATTACCATTATGTGGTGCTTAATGACGATTTGAAAAAAGCCGTATCCGACACGGCAGCCGTCATCCGTGCCGAAAAACTCAAAACGCTGCGCAACTTGAAAGATTTAAAAGTATCCAAAGTTATTTAGGAGAAAGAAATGTCCAACACCAAAACCGATAAAAACTTTGAGTCCGAACTGATGAACTTTGACGGAGACCGCTACGACGCAGTGGTGCTTGCGTCCATCTGGGCCAAAGAGCTTAAAAAGAAAAGCGAATACAAAAACCAGCCTACCGCTGTGGTCATCAAAGTGGCCTTGGACGACATTCTTTCGGGCCGTATGAGCAAAGACGCCGTGCTGGAAATCAGCCGCCAGAACTTGGAAGCTGAATTAAAAGCGCAGGAAGAAGCCCGCAAAGAAGCCGAACGTAAAGCCAAAGAACCGATGAAACTGTAGTATGAAAGACAGCGTGCGCGCGCTGGCGGCCGATTTTAAAGCCTTTTTAGCCAGTCGGGAAGAAGACGATTTGACGCCGGCGGCCTTTCCTCAGGCCGCCGCGCCTGCCGTTGCCGCGGGCCAAACAGTGTCTGTTTCCCCTGCGCCGCAGCCGACGCCTTCTGCTGCTAAAGCGCCTGAACTGCAACCGCTGTCTTCCGCCGCACACGACGCACCCGCGCAGGACCACTTAACCATCAGCTTCCTGCGCCAGGACAAACAAACCGCCCCAAACGAGGCCCAAACACAGCCGCAAACGGACACACAAAGCCCGTCTGCGCCGTTGTCTGAGCAACCTTCCCCGCAGGAGGCCCCCGTGACCCCGCAGGAAAAACAAGCCCTTTTAGACCAAATCGCCCAAGAAATTAATGCCTGCCGCCGCTGCCCGCTGGGCCAAACGCGCCTTCACGCCGTACCCGGCGAAGGCAACCCCGCGGCCGAACTGATGTTCATCGGTGAGGGCCCCGGCTTTGACGAAGACCACCAGGGCCGCCCGTTTATCGGCCGGGCCGGACAGCTTTTAGACAAAATGATAGCCGCTATGGGACTCAAACGCGAACAGGTATTTATCGGCAATATTGCCAAATGCCACCCGATGGTCAACCCCGCCGACCCCGAAGCCCGCGGCAATGACCGCGCACCCAACGCCGGAGAAATTGCCGTCTGCCGCAAATATATAGAGCGCCAGATAGCCGCCATCAGCCCCAAATATGTAGTGGCGCTGGGCGGCGTG
>CALUVB010000016.1 GCA_944324115.1 uncultured Elusimicrobiales bacterium | reverse complement strand
TTTTTTTTTTTTTTTAAAAATTTTTTTTTTTTTTTTTTTATTTTTGAAAATTTATAAGATTTCTTTTTTTGTGTTGTGGTTAAGGAGTTGGTTGATAAAATATAAAGGGCTTGAATTGTTTTTTTTTTTTTTGATACATTTTGCTTATGAGCAAAATGTATCAAAAAAGAGATAATTTATCTGAAAATGCCGCACAAGGTATTATGGGCGGTTTTACGCTTATTGAACTGTTGGTGGTAGTGTTGATAATAGGCATCTTGGCGGCTATTGCTTTGCCGCAGTATCAAAAAGCGGTGGAGAAATCAAAATGGGTGCAAGCAGAGATTGTTTTGAATTCTTTGAAAAAGACGCAAGATTTATGTTTTCTTGCTACGGGAAAGACAGGAACCTTTGACTATGATTGTAAACAGGATAATTTGTTTGATATGTTAGATGGGGATTTTCCCGAACTAGAAGTAGTTAATAAATACGGGAGCAATTACAGATGTGATAATAAAAATTTTTGTTATATATCTGAGCCAGGTGCTATATCTGCTAGGCGTGTGTTTGCGCCAAATACAAGCACCATATATGCTGTATATATCTCATCAGATCCTTCAAATCCGTATATAAGGTGTTCTCAACAAAAAGAGGAAGATTCTGTTCATCATTGTGCAACCATAGGATTCACAGTGAAACGAGGATTTTATTATTATGAGCCCTAATTTATTAGATGGAAATATTGACTTTGTATTTTTCGTTTTATTTAGTATCTGTTGGTAAAATTTTGGTTTTATAGTTTTTTTATGACAAATAGAATTTCTTGTAAAAAGAAGTTTTCTACAGTTGGTTTTACGCTTATAGAACTGTTGGTAGTAGTGTTGATAATTGGTATTTTGGCGGCGGTGGCGCTGCCAAAATATCAGCTTGCCGTTCTGAAGGCGCGCTATATGCAGGCGGTAGTTATGGGAACTGCGTTGCGCCAAGCGCAGGACCGCTATTATATGGCCAACGGCAAATATGCTCTGGATATGAGAGATTTAGATGTTAATGTCAGCGCGGGGTGTACTATGGGAGAAAACGGGGCAATGGTCTCGTGCAAAGAGTTTTATTGTACAATAAACGACAACTGGGAGAACGCAGAGAGCAAAGGCTCTGCTTATTGCGATTTGCGCAATTCGCGAAAATTAAGGTATGAGGTTTCTCCCTATTGGGGTGCAACACGCTTCTGTGTGGCTATTTCAAGAGATGCCACTGCTTAAAAAGTTTGTATGAGTATGGGCGGCGTTTATAAACAAACAATCAATAATGCAGATTATTATGTTTTACCCTAGCCAGCCCTAAGGGCTGTTTTTCTAGATAAATCCTTATCCCCGGCTGAGCCGGGGTTTTTTATAATAAAAATGCCGTTAGAGCCTGTGGCGGCTGTTAAAAGCAGAAAAGCTTTTTGCTCCAGTTTCTTCTCAATAAAGCGAAAAAAATCCTTTTTTATAAATACCGCCCCAGAACAACAGAAGCAGTTTTGCGCAGCCAGAGCTGTTGGCGGCAAGAGGATAATCTGGGCTTGAAAAATGGTGGCCTTGCTGCTATATCAAGCAGCGGTTTTGGGGTGGAATAAGGCGTCATTTAAAAACGGAATTTGAGTGGGGCGGCGGATTTCCGCATTTTAAAACTACAGTTGTCTTTAAAGGGCCTTTTCTGTCTGGGCGGCCCAGCATAATCGGCGAATATAGTAAAAAACCCCTACGAAAAAGTAGGGGTTTGGGCTGTTATAGCTTTTGCAAAAACCGCTCAAAAGCTTCCTGTCCCGCAGTTGTACGCTTATACACGCCGGCGTATTCCAGCACTTTTGCAAACACGCGCCCCACTTCTTTTTGCAAGATATTTTTTACATTTTTGGGGGTGAATTTGTATTTTTCTAACAGTTCCTGTGCCCAAGCGGCATGTTTGGCAAGGGCGGGATCTTTTTCAATGGTTTTTATGTCTTTCTTGATTAAAAGCTTGCCCAAACTGTCCAGCTCTCCCGACAGCCGGGCGGGAAGTACGGCCAGGCCCATCACTTCAATCAGTCCGATGTTTTCTTTTTTAATATGATGCACTTGCGCATGCGGGTGGAAAATGCCCAGTGGGAACTCTTGGGTGGTGCGGTTGTTGCGCAAGACGAGGTCTATTTCAAACGCTTTGCCGCGGCGGCGCGCAATAGGGGTAATGGTATTATGCGGGGTTTTGCCCGTGAAAGCCAAAATGTCGGCCTGCGGGTCGCTGTAAGTGCGCCATTTTTTAAGGATATAGTCGGAGGCTTCTATGAGGTCTTTTTTGCTGCCGTTTAAGCGAATAACACTCATGGGCCAACGTACGATACCGGCTTTGACGCGGGGGAATTTTTTGATTTTGATTTTCTTTTCCACCGGTGCTTGTTCCATAGCAAAGCAATAGCGCCCACCTTGGAAATGGTCATGGGTTAAAATAGAACCGCCTACAATAGGCAAGTCTGCGTTGGAGCCGATAAAATAATGTGGCAATATCTCTACAAAGTTAAGCAATCGGACAAAACTGTTTTTTGTCAGTTTCATCGGTTCATGTTTGTTGCTAAGGCAGATACAGTGTTCATTATAATAGACATACGGAGAATATTGCAGATACCAAGGGTTGCCGTCTTTTAACAAATCCAAGGCGATTAAGCGCAAATTTTGCCGTGCCGGGTGTCCGGCGTGTCCGGCGTATCCTTCATTTTCCTTACAGAGCAGACATTCGGGATAACCGGAAGCCTTTACTTTCAATGCTGCGGCGATGTCTTTGGGGTCTTTCTCCGGTTTGGACATATTGATGGTAATGTCCAGCTTGCCATAGGGGGTGTCTGCTTTCCAGACGCGGTTTTTGGCCACGCGGTCCGTGCGGATATAATTAAGCGCGCGGGCGTCATGATAAAATTTGTCCGTAGCGGCTTGCGGGCCCCGGGTTTTGTATAAAACGGAGAACTCGCTCATCACTTCGCAGGGGCGTGCGGCAAACACATTCATCAGGCGTGTGTCAAATAAATCACGCTGGGTAACTGTGTCGGGGGTAATCAACCCGCGCGCCGCGGCCCAATCGCATATGGGGCCCAAAATAGCAGCGGCGTTTTGGGGAATTTTAGGTTTTGTTTTGGCTGGTTTGTAATCGGTTAACCCCAATACGGCCAATATTTCATTAAGCGCCCAACGTGTATCTTCCGGCTCAATGAGTCCATGGTGCAGGGCATATGCAATTAATTGATCTGTTAAACGATAAATATCTGCCATATACGCTCCATTAGTCTTTGAGTTCGCGCGCGCCGTCTCCGGCGGCTGCTATATAAAAGTCCGGTTTATAACCTGTTTTTGCTTCATATTCTTGGGCTACGTTTCGTTTGAACGCCTCTACCGCTTCGTCTTTTACCAGGGCTACCACACAGCCGCCAAAACCTCCTCCAGTCATGCGCGCCCCCAGCACTCCGGGCTGTTTCCAGGCAGCCTGGGCCATGGCGTCTAATTCGGCTCCGGTTACTTCATAATCGTCTCGCAAGGAGATGTGGGAGGCGTTCATCAGTTGTCCGAATTTTTCCAAATCTCCTGCTTTAAGTGCCTGTTCCGCTTTTAAAGTGCGTTGATTTTCATATACCGCATGTTTGGCGCGTTTGCGTTCTACGGGGTCTGTAATGAGTTCTTTATTTGCTTCAAACGCCTCTTCGCTCAGCTCTCCCAGTGCTTTGATGGGCAGACGGCTTTGCAGCTGCCGCAAGGCATGTTCGCTTTGGCTTCGGCGTTCATTATATTTAGACTCAATAAGATTGTGCGGCTTGTTGGTATTACATATTAAAATAGATACTCCTTTGAGTTCCAGCGGGGCATATTCATAAGCCAAGGTGTTGCAGTTTAATAAAATGGCGTGATTGGCTTTGCCCATGGCGGAGGCGAATTGGTCCATAATCCCGCAGTTCATGCCGACAAATTGATTTTCCGCTTCTTGTCCGATTTTGGCCAGCTCCGTATGAGGCAGCCCCAAAGCGAAAAGAGTATTAAGCGTAACGGCGGCAGCCAGCTCTATAGAGGCCGAAGAGGATAGCCCCGCCCCCAGCGGGACATCTCCCCAAAACAACAAGTCCGCTCCTGCAGGTGGCAGCCCGCGTTGCAGCATGGCCCAAAAAACACCCAGCGGATAATTGGCCCAGTCTTGTTTTTTATTAAAGGCTAATTGTGTTAAGTCGGCCTCTACAAGACCCGTTTTTTCAAAATTAAGAGAATAGAGGCGTATCTTAGAATCGCCGCGTTTGGCAGCGGCCACATATGTGTTGAAAGACAAGGCGCATGGGAAAACATGCCCGCCGTTATAATCGGTGTGTTCTCCTATTAGGTTGACCCGCGCCGGGGCGCAGAACAGGCGCGGTGTTTTGTCCGTGCCGAATATTTCGGCAAATTTATTTTTTAATTCCATATGCTTCATAGCGGCTCCTGGCTGAGAATTATCTTAAAATTCCATTCGTATTTGCTTTTTGGTTCGCAGACTGCAACGCGGCGGATTTTGTGCGCTATATAAATATCGTCCCATTCCCCGGTGCACGGCTCCAGGGCCAAGTTATAGTCCCCGCGGTAGCCGCCCTGGGTTTTCCATACGGCCAAATAAGGCACTTTATCCGCATCGTAGTGGTAAGTAAGCGTATCTCCATTATCTTGGTGTATGATGCCGCACCAGCCTTGGGTGTTTTTTTGTGTAAAATAAAATTTTTCACAGGAATTGTCTGTAGCCGGCTGCGTGCAAGACAGATCTATCGGATTGCCTTTTGCTGATACCGTATGGGGATAATGGTGTCGGGTTCCCCAAGGGCCTAAGTTTGGGGAGCTGTGTTCCACTGTCATAATTTCAGTCAAATTATCCGGTATGAGCAACCGCGTCTGTGGTGAACAATTAAGCAGACAATGGGGTGTCCAGATGAATGGAAAGGGCGTCTGTGAAAAATTTTCCAATGTATAATGTATGCGGATTTCCGGGCCGCATAGGGTTAAATCGCGCGAAAATTGATAGGGCAGGGCCGGGCTTTTAACCCATGCCGTCAAGCCGTCTTTTGTGGGGTGAATAATGTGTTGCCAAGGCAGGGCCCATACCTCGCCATGGTCAGGTACAGGGGTGCCTTGATAAGGCCCGGCCGGATAAGGGGCTGCGTCTATTGACGGCAGTACTTCGTCAAATCCGCTGCTGTCATACTGCGCAAAAGAAGCCCCATAAGTGGGCGGGGAGAGGCGCTCCGCCCCGCTCTGAAATAAAAATTCACGCCGGGTGTCTTTTTTAATCAAGCTGGCTATTTTACAGGCATACTCGGGCAAGAAAGTGAGTGCAATAAACTCATTTTCCAAACATAGTGCATGCAGGCCTTTGTATTGAATAGTTTTCACAATTCCTCCAGCACACTGATCTAAAAGCGCTTGTGAACTTTGCTCTCAGCCCACGTCTGCGTTTATTCTCCCGGTTTTAGGAACGGCAGAGGGAGAAGGTCCTTTAATTTTTTCTTCAGTACTTTGGTCTGGTCTTTTTTGTTGACGCTGACCAACAAGATGGGAGCGTCTAATTTCATAAATTCTGCCATGACTTGGCGGCAGGCCCCGCACGGAGAACCGAAGTCGTCTCCTTCCACCGGATCCGTACAGACAGCCAAGGCAATAAACTGGCGTTGCCCGTTGCACACTCCTCGGAACATGGCATTGCGTTCGGCACACACTGTCAGACCATAGGAAGCGTTTTCTATATTGGTGCCGGCGTATATTTGCCCGTCAGGAGCCAGCACAGCCGCACCCACCTTAAAATGTGAATACGGAGAATAAGAATTTTTTTTGACTGCAATTGCAGCCTGCACCAAGCAATCTAATGTTTTTTTATCTAGTTTTGTCTTCATACTTTTATTCTAACTTTGTTATAGGAAAAGTCAAGCCCTTGTCCGACGGAAAAAGTGGTATTTTCGGCAAGGGGGTCCATTTGCTACAATGAGGCATGAAAAAAATAATATTCTTTTTAATAATTTGTGCGGCAGTCTATTTTGTGTGGGGTCGTGCGGAAACGGTAATTAAAAATGCCGATGCCCGCGGTAATACGATTGTGGCTTTTGGAGATAGCTTGACTTATGGAAAAGGGGCCGCGCGGGATCAAACATATCCGGCGTATTTAATGAAACGTACTGGGAAAAATATAATTAATGCGGGACTGAATGGAGATACCGCCGCCGCTGCGCCCCGTCGGTTTGCACAGGTGACGGAACAGGCGCCGTATATGGTGTTGATTGAGTTTGGAGGGAATGATTTTATGCGGTCAGTGCCTTTTGAACAAACACTCAGCGCTATGGCCCAGATGGTAGACCGTGTGCAGGAAATGGGGGCAATTGCCGTCATTGTGGATACGGGAGGATATTATGGTATGAAAAAATATACCAAAGCCTATAAAAAACTGGCCCGCGAAAAAGGAGCACTGTTCGTGCCGGGGATATTAGACGGGGTCTTTGGAGAAAGAGCGTTAATGTCTGACCAAGTCCACCCCAATGCCGCCGGCTATGAAAAGGTGGCTGATAAAGTGTATAAACATATTCAAGATTATTTATAAACGCCCGGTTTATCTGTCGGCTGGGTGCAGGAGTGTTCCCCGCGGGTGCTTTGCTTGCCCCGCCAGATGGGGCGGCAAAGATGACGCTGTTCAATAAATATTAAGGAAGTGTTTTTTTATAAAATAAATTCCCAATTTTCAGCGTGAAAAAAACGGAATATATAAACTGAAAATATATCTGACGCGTAAAGTTTAAAGGCCTTGCGCTGTTTTTTTTTTTTGATACATTTTGATATATGAACAAAATGTATCAGAAAAATATTTCTAACGAGAAAAACGCCTTGAAACGGCTTGCAAGTGGTTTTACGCTCATTGAGCTGTTGGTGGTGGTACTGATAATAGGCATCTTGGCGGCGGTTGCGTTGCCGCAGTATGAAAAGGCCGTGGCCCGCAGCCGGTTAAGCAATGCTATTACATTGGCTTCTTCTATTTCACGGGCGGAGCAATTATATTTTATGGCGAATGGAAAATATACGTTGGATAAAGATGAATTGGATGTAAGTCTGCCTGGAAATTGCCATTTATCAGTTACTATTGAAGAAGAACTGAATTGGTATACCTGTGGTAACCTGGATATTACCTTCTATGGAGAAGGCGTTGGTGGTCCTGGGCGCGTGCAAGTGCAAGACACCCGCACCCCTAGCTGGATACTGTGGAGTTTTTCCCCAAATGGATATAAGCGGTGCGGTGTGAGGAAAGACAGTGAACAAGTGGAGCTCGGCAAGAGCATTTGTGCTACTTATGGCAGTCCTGTTGAAACTGAAAATTCCGTATATTGGTATTATGGCTTGGGTGCTTTTAGATGATTTCGGTGCAAGGATTTTTAAAGGCCTTGCGCTGTTTTTTTTTTTTGATACATTTTGATATATGAACAAAATGTATCAGAAAAATATTTCTAACGAGAAAAACGCCTTGAAACGGCTTACAAATGGTTTTACGCTCATTGAGCTGTTGGTGGTGGTGCTGATAATAGGCATCTTGGCGGCGGTTGCGTTGCCGCAGTATACGATAGCGGTGGAAAAGGCCCGCGTGTCTGAAGCTTTACAGAATATGCGTGTAATGGAGGACAGCCTGCGGCTGCATATGTTGGCTAATCCAGCTGAAGATGCCTCGTTTTTTGATATTGCTTCCGTAGAATTGCAGGGCGGGGCTTGGAATGAAGTTAGCGGGTATTATGAAACGAAGTATTTCAGATATGAAGGTAGCTATAGTGCAAGAAATCAATATATTGGAATTGAAGTGAGTCGTGATAGCGATGAGGAATATCGTTTCGTTATTGAAGGAGAAAATGGGAACTTGGGAAAAGAGTGCTGGACACAGAATACAGAAACGGGGAGAAAAATTTGTAAACAACTGCAGAGCAACGGGTGGAATTATGTGGAGGGATATAGATAAAGCCTGCTATAGAAATAGATCTCTCAGTTTTGGGCGAAGTGATTAGGAACGCTTTTTAGAATACCCCCGGGCATTAGCCTGGGGGTATTCTACTTGTTATTTATCTTTTCCGCAGCATTTTTTATATTTCTTTCCGCTGCCGCACGGACAGGGATCGTTACGGCCGATGCGCGGGCCTTCATGTACGACTGTTTCCACTTTCGGCACGCCGCCGGCTTGCTCGGCTTTTAACTCGGCTTCGTGGGCTTTCATCCATTTTTTCATCTGACGGATACTTTTAAAGTCCACGCCGTCTTTTTCCATGCGTTTGGCAATATCAATGAAGCGTTGTTTTACTTGCGGGTCTTTAAGTTTGTTTTTTATCATACCCGGCAAAGCGTCTATTTCGCGTTCAATACGCTGTTCAATGCTTTCTTTGGGGGCTTTTTTTTCCGCTTTTGGCGCGCCGGCTGTTTCCGCAGCGGCGGAAGGCTGGGCTTCTTCGGCGGATTTCTTCTTAAACGGATTCCACATACAATTTAAAACTCCTTAAATGAATTAGTGAAGTAAATTCTCCACAAAATTTTTGATAATTTCGGCTTTTTCAAAATAATGTTTACTGCGCGGCACTACCAGGCGGTTGGGGTGCTTTTCCCAAATTTTAAGGATTTTGTCGTCAATTTCAAACGCCTGCTGTAATGTTTCCGTGCGAACATTGGTGGCCTGATAGAAATCTTTCTCCGGCGGGGGGGAGAGGTGAATGACCGCGTCGTAGCGGGCCAGCTCTGCCTCCAAACTGCTGTTCATGGCCTTAAAGAAGTCCTCCGGGCCTTTGGGCCAGTACACGGCCCCGTCAATGGATCCGCGGTCACACACAATCAACTGGGCGCTAGAAGTGACGTCTGCCAATTGTTCCAATTGGTGTACCGTGTAAAAAATAATCCGCTGGGCATGTTCAATATGCAGCGGGCTATTGTCTTTGCGCGGGAAACCGCCGCTATAAATCAGCGTAGCCGCTTCCTGCACCAGTTCTATTTTGTTGCCAAAGGTTTCTTTTAAAATAGACAACGCCGTAGTTTTGCCGCCGCTGGGGCCGCCGGTTAAAACGATTTTCTTTTTATTCATTTTTTCTCCTCCTGGGGAAGAAGAGTTTCTATAAAATCTTTAATGATGCCGGCTTTTTGAAAAAAGTGGTCCATAGAAGGCAGCACCATGCGGTTGGGGTGTTTTTCCCAAATTTTTAAAATTTTCCGGTCAATGCGTGACGCTTCTTCCAACGTCTCCGTACGCACGCGAGTGGACTGGTAAAATTCTGCCTTGAGCGGAGGAGAAAGATGAATAACCGCATCATAACGGGCGATTTGTTCCTCTAAGGTGGTGCCCATGTGGGCGAAAAAATCATCTATCCCTTCCGGCCAATAGACGGCGGCGTCAACGGTGCCGCGGTCGCATACGATTAAGTCGGCAGCGGTGGTTTGCATGGCTAGGCTTTCCATTTGTTGGGTAGCGTAGAAAATAATACGCTGGGCGGCGTGTACATGTTCCACGCTGCCGTCTTTGCGCGGGAAACCGCCGCTGAAAATCATGGTGGCTGCTTCCGGAACGACTTCTATCCTGCTGCCAAACGTCTCTTTAAGCACCGAGAGGGCGGTGGTTTTTCCGCCGTTAGGGCCTCCGGTAATGGCAATACGTTTTGTCATTGGGCCTCCTGCTTGTTTTCGGCTTCTTGCGCCGGCGGCAAAGCCTTTGCCAGCGCTTCTTGCAACGCTTCCATATAAAGCTCTTTTATTTCTTCAAAATCTTCCTTCTGTTCTTTAGGCACTGAGCGCAGCGCCGAGTTGCGGTTTTTCATCTTTAAGAAATCTATAAATTTATTATTTTGTTTGATGCGGAAATCTAAATGCGGCCCGGTGGAAAGCCCCGTGCTGCCTACATAGGCAATGGTGTCTCCTTGGGTCACTTTGGCGCCTTTTTTGGTCTTTTTAGCAAAGCGGCTTAAATGACCATAAGTAGTTACATAATTGTTGGCGTGGCGCACTTCTACATAATTGCCGAAACCGCCTTTTTTCCCGACAAAAGTAACTACGCCGTCAGCTACCACTTGCACCGGTGTTCCGGTAGGCGCAGCATAGTCTATACCCAAGTGTGGGCGGCGAATACGCAAAATGGGGTGCATGCGGTTAGGGTTAAAACGGGAGGAAATGCGTACGCCGCGGAAGCTGATGGGCGATTTTAAAAACATCTTTTTGGTAATTTTGCCCGTCTTGTCAAAAAATTCATCATTGTAATAAAACGCATAGTTTTCCCCGGTTACTTGGCCTTGATACATGGCCGCCACCAGGTCTTGTCCGGTAATCATGCCATCACGGGTGTAATGCTCTTCCCAGACGGCGGCAAATTGGTCGCCGTTGCGGGTTTCCGTATTGAAGTCTATATTCCAAGAAAAAGCATCTGTCAGATCTACTATCAGCGGAATAGTTACATCATCTTTAAGCATAGACTCAAACAGAGAATTCTTTATTTCTCCTGCCGTACTTTTGATGCGGGTTAATATTTCCACGTCGGATTGACCGGCTATCAATTGGCCGCCCACATTAGCCACAAAATAGTGTGTGAGGCCTTGGTTTAAAAGCAATAGAGCAAAATTGCCTTCTGTGGTGGTGGAAATGGAGTATTCATCATCATTTTGCAGTTTGCGGGTATCCACCACTGAATTTAATTTATCTACAATTTCCGATACTTCCACATTGTTAAGTCCGGCTTCTTGTAAGGCCACATAAATGGGCTTTTGTTTGACTGTAAAATCAGTTACTTGGATTTCTTTTTCGCGGGAATTAATTAACTCCTGCCGGTTTTTGTCGCGCGTGACGGATATCGTCAAAACCGTAGTGAGCAAAATAACCGCCAACGTAAGTGAATAAAACATCAAATCGTGGTTTCGGCGATAATGTTTGTTAAAAAAAGCAATCAGTTTTTGATACATGGGCATATGAAAGGCGGCCGGAGGGTTTTCCGGCCGCCTTTTTCATTATTTTTGATCTTTTAAGAAAGAGCACAATGCAATTGCATTGAGTTTGACTTTCGGGTCATCGGCGCGGGAAGGCAAGATGACCGGAATGGTCGGCCCTACCAAGATGGCGGCCGCTTCCATATGGTCTCCAAAGAAAGCCAACGCTTTATAGAGCGGGTTCGCTGCGTCTAAATCCGGCAGCATCAGAATATCGGCATCTCCGGCTACTTGCTTGCCGGTAATGCCTTTTTCGGCGGCTTTCTTTTCGGATAAAGAAATATACAAATCATATGGGCCCTCCACGGCGCAGCCCGTAATTTTGCCTTCGGCGTTCATTTGGGCCAACGCGGCGGCTTCCACTGTGCTGGGGATTTTTTCATTCACTTTTTCCACCGGGCACACGCAGGCCACTTTGGGGTGTTCCAGGCCCAGTTTGTGCATGGTGTTGACGGCGTTCTGAATGATTTTGGCTTTTTGTTCCAGTGTCGGCGCAATGACGACGGCGGAATCGGTTACGGCAAAAGGCTTTTTATATTTAGGCGTGCTGAACAACACGAAGTGGGACAAAAGCGCTCCTTCCGGCACCAAGTGGGCTTCTTTGTTCAAGATGGCTTTCATATAATATTTGGTGTCCACTAAACCTTTAATCAAGAAATCCCCTTTGCCCGCCAAAATCTGGTCCACTGCCAGTTTGCACATGGTGGGTACGTCTTCACAGTCAATAAATTCAAATTTGTCTTCTTTAAGACCAGCCGCCTTGACCATTTCTTTTACTTGGGCAATAGGGCCAATTAAAATGCCGTGCGAAATAAGACCATTGTCATCTGCCATTTTTATGGCCTCCAGCGCTTCGGCATTGTTGGCGCCGGGCACGACGACGCGATTTGATTTGCCTTTTACCTGATTAATCAGGTCTTCAAAGCTATTAAATTTCATACATGCAACTCCTTATGAATAATGTTTAACTATAGAGGGGTTTTCCAGCGCGCGGCGTGCTGCGTCACGCAAGGCGTCTTTTTCTTCACTTCCGGGAAACACATAAATCGGGGCAATCCAGCCCACCTGCCGGCCGATTTCATGCGGAATATATTTGCTGTGCATCAGCCCGCCTGTCAGTGCAATAAAATCTACTTTTCCTTCCAATACCACGGCCTGTGCGCCGATTTCTTTGGACATTTGATAAATCATGGCATCTAAGGCTTCTTTGGCTTTTTCGCGGGTACAATGGATTAAAGAACCTGGGCGTTTTTTGCCGGTTTGTATAAATTCTTCCAACTCTTTTGCGTCATATGTGCCGGTATAAGCGGCCAGCCCGCCTTTGCCGCGCATTTTCAAGCGGATATCCTTTTGCGTATATTTGCCCGAGAAACACATTTCTACTAGTCCCGCGCCCGGTACGGCGCCGCTTCTTTGCGGGGTCATGGGGCCGTCTCCTTCATAGCCGTTGCTGACGTCTACCACTTTGCCTTTGCGGTGCGCTCCTATGGAAATGCCGCCTCCCCCGTGACAGACAATACAGTTTACTTTTTCATATATAGTGCCTTGTTTTTCAGCAATCAAGCGGGCCACGCGTTTTTGGCTTAATGCGTGAAAAATGGAAATGCGCGGATTTTCCGGCATGCCGCTGTAGCGGGCCAAGGGTTGCAGCTCATCAATGACTACCGGGTTAGCTATAAAGCTGGGACATTTGGCGTATTTTGCAATCTCGCGCGCCAAAATGCCGCCCAAATTGCACGGGTGAATGCCGCCGTAGCGGCCGGTTTCCAAGTCAGAGACCATCTGATCGTTCACTTCATATACACCGCCTTCTACGGAGCGGATAAACCCGCCGCGGCCGATAACTGCGTCAATTTCTTTGAGCGGTACTTTGTGGTCAATAAGATAGTCTAAAATCAGTTTTTTGCGCAGCGGCAGCTGTTCGGTAACATTTTTGCCTTCATAGGGCTCCAGGTCGGTCAAAGAATAGCGTACGGTTACTTCAAAGACGGGTTTGTTGCCCCGGTAGTAACCGATGTCGTCTGAAGTAGAGCCCGGATTGATGACCAAGATGTTAGGTTGCATAGAAACTCCGCCGCTTTGTTTTCTATATTCTAACATTTTACGCGCTCTTGCGCCTGCCGGGCCTAAGGCACGGGCTTTTTTCTTAATTTTGACTAGAATATCCTTCGGATCAATGGGCATTATGGGTTTCCTCCTGTAAATGGCCATGAACGTAAAAGGCGAAGTTCTTAATGAAAAACAAATCATTTTTTGATAAGTTGCTTTTTCTCAGCAAGATGCGCATAATTTCTTTGCGTTGGGTGGGCGTATAATCATATTTAAACCCACTGGCTTGCATTAAGCTTTCCAACTCTTCCACCACGCGTTCCGTTTCGGCAAAAGTGGCTTTTATATTTGGGGGTTCTTTGTGCGGCAGCGGCTGGCTTTGCCGGGCCAGCTCGTAGCAGGTTAAAATAACCGCTTGGGCCAAATTTACTGAAGGCTGTTTTGCGGTGGTGGGTATATGCAGTACGGCTGTGCAAAGCTCTATATCTTCATTGGACAGCCCCGTTTTTTCATTGCCAAACACGAGGGCGGTCTTGCCGTCGGGTTGTGTTTGCAGCCAATCTGGCAAATGCGGTAAGGTTACAAAACTTTGGTTTAGCCGGCGGTTGCGCAAGGCGGAAGTGGCTAATGAGAGCGGACAATCCGCCAGCGCCTGCGGTAATGTGTCAAAGAGTTGTGCTTTTTTTAAAATATCCTGCGCGCCTACCGCACTGACGGCATCTTGAAAAGCGACGGTAAAAGGGTCCACTAAGCGCAGTTCCGTCAAACCGAAATTCGCCATAGCCCGCGCGGCAGCTCCGATATTGTTGGGGTCGCGCGGGCGGACTAAGATAACGGTAAAGGGGCGTGTCATCGGGCTAAGGCATCTCCAATGGCTTCGCTTACAGTCGGATGCGGGAAAATAACCTGTTGTAGCTGAGCGATGGTAAAGCCCGCTTCCAAAGCGACTGTAAAAGCGCTGATAATTTCAGAGGCGCTAGGGCCGGCCAGCGTAGCACCCAGCAAACGGCCCGTATTTTTATCGCTGACAATTTCCACAAATCCTTCTGCCGCCGCCATTGTTAGTGCGCGGCCGTTGGCCGCCATGAAAGCTTTTTGTATTTTTACTTCCAGCCCCTGTGCCTGGGCTTGGCTTCGGGTGAACCCCACAGACGCCACCTCCGGCATTGTATAAACGGCATTGGGCACCCATTCGTTATGATAAGTCTGGGGCTGCCCGCAGATATTGTGAGCCGCCACTATTCCTTGACGGGAGCCGGCATGAGCCAGCAATGCCAGGCCGGTTACGTCTCCGGCGGCATAGATGTGTTGTTTGACCTGCAGGGTATGCGGATTTACGCCCGTCAATCCTTTGCGGGTCCATGTTAAACCGGCGTTTTCCGGACACAAATCCGTCAAATCACATTGCCGGCCGATGGCGACCAGCACCGCATCTGCCTTTAATTCCACTTCTTTATCTAAGAGCAGCACCGGTTTGTCTGCCTCAGTGCGGGCGTCGCGCACGCTTTGCCCCAGGTGCAGAATAACTCCCCGTTTTTGCAGGCTTTGGGCAACTAATCTGGAAATATTTTCATCTAAATTAGGCAGCAGGCGCGGCTGCATTTCCACCAGCTGTACTTGTACGCCCAATGAAGACATCAGGGTGGCAAATTCACAGCCGATGGCTCCTCCGCCCACGATAACTAGTTGCTTAGGCAGCTGCGGAATCTGAAAAATAGTACTGTTGTCATAGACGTGTTGTTTTATTTTGTCAAACAAGACGGGAACAAAAGCCGTGCTTCCGGTGGCGATGATAATGGCGTCAAAAGAGAGTTGCTGACTTTGGTCTTTTTGTGCCAATAATAAAGTGTGGGAATCTTGAAAGGAAGCGCGGGCTTCCATAAAATGAATTTTAGCTTGGCGAAAAAGGGCCAAAATACCGGCCGCTAATTTTTGGCTGACTGTTTGTTGGCGTTGTTGTATTTTGGACCAAGCCAATGCATGTAAAATTTCTTGTGCGGCGGGTAGGGCGGAATCTTGGCATAGAACGGAAATATCACGCACGGCATCAAAGCGGTGTGCGGCGTCTAAGAGAGATTTAGAAGGAATGCACCCGCTGTGCAAACAAACGCCACCTGCCAGCGCTTTTTCTATCACAGTCACATCGGCGCCCAATTTGGCTGCCGCCAATGCGGCGGGATATCCGGCAGGACCGGCTCCGATAACGGCTATTTTTAGGGGCATAAATTCTCCATAAACGTAATAAAAGGTATATTTTCTTGTATTCTAGCATTAAAAACAGCAGGAAAAAACATATAATTAAATTATGTCTCAAAATCAGAAACCTTCCTATTTGGGCCATCGCCAACGCATACGCCAAAAATTTGCCGTTGGCGGTTTGGACCATTTCTTGGACCATGAAACACTGGAGCTGCTGCTGACCTATTGCATCGCCCGGCGCGACACAAAACCTACGGCCTGGGCATTGCTGAAACGTTTTGGCAGTTTGTCGGCGGTGCTAGATGCGTCGGTGGAAGATTTATGCAGCGTAAAGGGGATAGGGACAGAAAGCGCACATTTCTTAAAGTTAATCCGGGCGGTATTTAAAAAATATTCGTTAGATGAAATGAAAAATAAAATCACTGTCCGCACACCGGAGCAAGTGCTGTCGTATTGTAAAGCTTCTTTAGCCGGGAATGCCGATGAGTGCCTGGAGCTGATTTTCCTTTCCGTACGCAATACGATTATCGGTACGGAAATTGTATCTAAAGGCAGTTTGGACCGCGTCAGCGTTTCTCCGCGTACTATTGTGGAACGGGCGTTGGCGGCCAAGGCGGCTGCTTTGATTTTGGTGCATAATCATCCTTCCGGCGATCCGACCCCTTCTATGGAAGATGTGGTTCTTACTAAGGAAGTAGCCCGCGCGGCTGCTTTGCTGGGTATTACTGTGCATGACCATATTATTATTGGCAAAGGCGCGCATTATAGTTTAAAAGCAAACGGGAAAATATAATGAATGTACTCAAAGAAGTGTTGAAAAACCAAGTTTATCCGGCCATGGGTTGTACAGAGCCTGTGTCCGTGGCGCTGTGCGGCGCTTATGCGGCGCAGCTTTTGGGCCAGCCGGTGACGCGGGCCGTGTTTCGCCTGGATCCGGGCACCTACAAAAACGGCTGTGGCGTGCGTATTCCTAATACAGACGGGGAGAAGGGAAATTTGCTGGCGGCGGCGTTGGGGCTGCTGATTGCCCGGCCGGAACTGCAGATGGAAATTCTGTCCGGTGCAGACAGTGCCCTGTTAGCCCGGGCCAAAGAAATGGTCGCTGCCAAAGCGGTACGCTTGGAAGTGGCTGTGGAAAAACATGGATTTTATATAGAGGCTGAAGTATGGGGTAATGCCGGCTCCAAGGTGCAATGTGTCATTGCGGGTAGCCATACTAATGTGGTGTTTTTGGCAAAAGACGGGCATGTGTCTAAAGATTTGCGCCAAAAAGAAGAAAAGACGGCGCAGGATTGCGCTTTTAAGGAACAATTGAAAAATGCCCGGTTGGCGGATTTGGTGGCGTGGGCGCAGGCCGCTGATGCGCAGGATTTGGCGTATATTAAAAAAGGCGTGGAAATGAATTTAAAGGCGGCTCAGTGGGGGCAATCTTTGCATAAAGTCGGTTTTTATATAAAAGAATTGGTGCGTAAAAATCTGTTGGAAATGGATTTACTCTCTTCCACTAAAATATTAACTGCCTGCGCCGCCGATGCCCGTATGGACGGACAGCCCGTGGCGGTGATGAGCAGCGGGGAATCCGGCAATCAGGGAGTAGTTACTATTTTGGTGCCGTGGAATGTCGGCCGGGAAATGAAAGTGCCGGAAGAAACCATACTCCAAAGCATTGCTCTTTCCCATCTGCTAAACGGCTATGTGAAGGTGTTTACCGGAGAGTTGGCCCCTATTTGTGGCTGCGCAATTGCCGCCGGGGTGGGGGCTGCGGCGGCTATTGTGTATCAGCAGCGTGGCGCCCATATACCGGCTATTACGCTGGCCATTAATAATATTATCAGTGATATCGGCGGTATGCTTTGTGACGGAGCCAAGAGCGGCTGCGCTTTGAAAGTGGTGAGTTCAACCGATGCGGCCATACGGGCCGCTTTTATGGGGATACACGACTATGGCATTACGGAGGTGGAAGGTTTTGTGGGCAAAAGTGCGGAAGAAACGATACAAAACCTGGGCAATATTTCCTCTGTAGGTATGCGTGCGGTGGACCCGATGATTGTGGATATCATGGAAGAGAAATTGAAATAATCTTCCCGCGCTTTTATTCCCTGCGTTCCAGCGCGCAGGCAATGGTATATAACCCTCCGGCCCAGCCGGGGGGTTCTTATATATCCGGTTAATAGGAAGAATCTGCTCCGGGGCAAGCTCTGGAAAAATACATAATAATAGCCCCCGGGTTTACCGGGGGCTTGCAAGATATGTCCGCATTTGCTGCGCGGAGAATTGAATCTTAATCAGCCTGCGGTATGTGTTTATATTTAAACACAAAAGCAAACACCACAGCTACCACCAGCGCATAGGCGGAGAAAATAAACCAAGAGGTGGACCAGCCGGTTGCAATGGCCTGAGATACGTCTACTGGATAAACTTCTCCGGAGGCTAACATGCCGTGTACGGCGGTGTAAGCGTCGGTGGGGGCGTTGACAAAATGGTCAATAATCTTTTGGGCGCCCAGCATGCCAATCGTGGCTCCTACTCCGTTAGTCATTAACATAAATAAGCCCTGCGCGCTGGAGCGGATAGAGACGTCGGTTTCTTTCTCCACAAACAAGGAGCCGGACACGTTGAAAAAATCAAACGCCACACCATATACAATCATGGACAAAACCAACAAAGAAATGCCTACAAACGTAACTGGGTTCCCTACGCCAAAAAGCCCAAAGCGCAATACCCAGGCAAACATACTGATCAGCATTACTTTTTTGATACCGAAGTGTTTTAAGAAGAACGGAATGAGCAGAATACAGAACGTTTCGGAAAGTTGGGAAAGCGAAATCAGCGCATTGGCATTACTGGCACCCCAGCTGCCGGCCATACCCGCTAAGGAGTTGTAGCTGTGAATGAACGGGTTGGCATACCCGTTGGTGATTTGCAGACAGCTGCCCAAAAGCATAGAGAAAATAAAGAAAATGGCCATTTTCTTTTCTTTGAACAGTTTAAAGGCGTTGAGGCCCAATGCTTCTGCAAACGATTTCTTTTCTCCGTTTTTGCATATCGGGCAGTCCGGCAGGGTAAAACTGTAAAACCCCAAAACCATACCTAAAATACCGGAGAGATACCATTGTGCAAAAGTGTTCTGAAAGCCGGTAAAGTTGGAGACCAACATGGTGCAGATAAAGCCGATTGTGCCCCAAATGCGAATGGGCGGGAAGGCGCTTACCGGATCTAAATTCACTTTATGTAATGCCGTATAAGCCACTGAGTTGGAAAGAGCGATTGTGGGCATATACAAGGCTACACTTAGCAAATAAAACGTATATATGTATCCGAAACTGACTGGTGTCTGAGAGCCAAAATAAGCCGCTCCCATCATAAACAAACCTGCCAGCAGATGGCACAGCCCCAGCATTTTTTGGGCGGGCAGCCAGCGGTCGGCCAAGATGCCGATGACGGCCGGCATAAATAAGGATACAAATCCCTGCGTGGCATAGAACAAGCCGATATGCTGCGCTTGCCCCACGTTGGCTAGGAAAGCCCCCATGGAGGTTAAGTAAGCCCCCCAGACGGCATACTGGAGGAAATTCATGGTGATTAGGCGCAATTTCATGTTCATAAGCATTTGTGGAACGACAAATGTCGGGTGTCATTCTCCGTATAGAAGTTGATGTTTCTTGAGGCGGCCGAAAGGAGCCGCTTCTAAAACCTATTGTACAAAAAATATATAATATATGTATGTACCGCGCGGCAATCAATTGGCGCGGGGGAGGTTATATGGCCGATTACAGTTTTGACGTGGTCAGCAAGGTGGATATGAATGTTATTGCCGAGGCGGTCAGCGCTGCCGGTAAAGAGATTTCCAACCGATATGATTTTAAAGGAACCAATTCCAATATTGAACTCAATGAAAAGGAAAACGAATTAAAGCTTACTTCTGCCGATGAATACAAGGTGGGCGCTTTGCGCGATGTATTGTTTACCCGCTTAGCCAAGCGCGGGGTGGCCCTCAAGAATTTTACCCAGGGCAAGGTAGAGGCCGCGTTGGGCGGCAATGCCAAGCAAAGTATTAAAATCCAGCAGGGTATTCCATCGGAAAAAGCAAAAGAAATTTCCCGCTGTATTAAAGACGCTAAGCTGAAAGTGGCTGCTTCTATTCAAGGCGATCAGCTGCGCGTCTCATCTAAATCTAAAGATGAATTGCAGGCTACGCAGGCGCTTTTGCGCGAAAAAGATTTCGGCTTGGACTTGCAATTTACCAATTACAGATAGGAGTAAACATGAAAAAAATTTTTCTTGCTGTAGTGCTGGCCGGGCTGTGTGGGTCAGCTTTTGCGGCACAAAACGCTACGTTGAATTTTTATCAGCGCCAAGCCCTCATGAAAGGCGAAAATGACCGCGCCGACCGCGCTTTTGCAGCCGCTTTGGCGCAGCAGACGGAAACGTGGATAAAACAAAATCCACAAAACGCTGAAATGAAAACAGCCTTATTGATGCAGGCGGATTACTATTTGCGTGCCGAGCAGTATGCGCAGGCTTTGGTGGCCTTATATCAAGTGCGTTTTTATTTTCCTTCCGCCCAGGATTTGACTTTGCTTTCCTCTAATGTGGAGCAGGCTATGGACAAAATTAAACGTTCCCAAAAAGGGCAAGCGTTAAAAGTGCTGGCGGTGAATACGGAAGGTCTGAGCCGTGCCCAGCAGCAAGCGGCTTTATTGGAAGCTTTGGTAAAGGCCAATCTGCCGCAAACCTATCAGCCAGTCAATGCGCTGTTTGAGTCCTTCTTTACGATGTATCCGAACTATGCACAAATGGATAAAATGCTTTTGTTGCAGGGGGATTGGCATCGGCAAAACGAGAATTATTTGGCGGCGGTGGCCAATTATAAGCGCGTCAACGAAATGTTCCCCCAGACCGCTTATAAAGCGGCCAGCCTGCGTATGACCGCAGATGTTTATTCAGGCGATTTGGAAGATTACGATACGGCTACGGCCATTTATAATCAAGTGCTCAAACAATATCCCGATTCTACTGAAGTCGGCGTGGTCTATAAACACTTGGCCGTGATGGAAGAAAACCGCAAAGATTATGCCGCAGCGGCTGCTTATTATGAAAAAGCCATTAAAGACTTGGGTTCACGCCCAGCCGCTTATGAAGCCTGGCGCGGCAAAGCCGACGTACAGGTAAAAAACAAAGACTATCAAGGCGCTTATGACACGCTGCTTAAAGCGGCGCAGCTGTTTGCCTCTGATGAAAATAATTGTGTGGAGGCTTTGTCTGAAGCGGCTGAGATTGCCCAGCGTCGTTTAAAAGATTCCGCCTTGCGTGCAGCTGCCTTAGAGAAGATTTTGCTTTCCTACCCCAAAACGCAATCCGCCCCCCAGGTGCTTTATGATTTGGGGGAAACCTATGAGAAATTAGGCCGCACCGCCCAGGCTATTGAGACGTATAAACGTTTAATTATCAATTATCCTACGGACAAATACGCTTCCCGTGCACAGAGCCGGCTCTCTCGTTTGGAGAAATAAACTGTTTGATTTCAAAAAGCCGCGCTGTGAAAGGCGCGGTTTTTTATGTGTGTGGAAAATTGGCTGCAGCGGAGAAGGAAGCCCCAGTATCATGGGGATTTGCCGGCGGGCAATAACTGGAGCGGCGGGGGCGTGGCGCTGGATTGCCTTGATAAAAAAGTATGGCGCCGGATCTGCGCTGTTTAGTCTGACGGCTAGAGAGGGAGCGGAAGCTTGGGGGATAAGCGGCTGTTTTGCTAAAATATATCTATGGAACTTTTAGCGCAAATTTGGGATATTTTTCTCCATTTAGACGTACATCTGAATGCTTGGGCGGGTACGCTGGGGCCGTGGTTGTATGTGGTATTGTTTGCCGTTGTGTTTTGTGAAACCGGACTGGTGGTGACGCCTTTCTTGCCAGGGGATTCCCTGCTGTTTGCCGCGGGTGCCTTGGCATCGCGCCCCGGTAGCCCGATTAATTTGTGGATTTTAATTCCAGTTATTTTTGCCGCCGCCGTGCTGGGAGACAGCGCCAACTATGAAATAGGCAAATGGCTGGGGCCTAAAGTATTCAACCGCAAAGACAGCTGGCTTCTGAATCAAGACCATTTGCATAAAGCCCATGCATTCTATGAAAAATATGGAGGAAAGACTATTATCTTGGCCCGTTTTATCCCTATTATCCGTACCTTTGCCCCGTTTGTGGCGGGCATTGGCAAGATGACTTATTTTCACTTTATTTCTTATAACATTATCGGGGCGGCGGTGTGGGTGCTGCTTTTTTGCCTGGGCGGCTATTGGTTTGCGGATTTGCCGCTGGTGCAAAATCATTTCCATTATGTGATTGTGGCGATTATTGTTATATCTGTGCTGCCGGCCGTATATGAAGTATGGTCCGAGCGGCGTAAGCGTTGCAAGAGTTAATTTACACCAAAACCCCGGGCAGCCGGGGTTTTGTTTTTTCTGCTCCATTTGGCGTCTTGGCTCACAACAAACAGGTGCCGCGGCGTGTCCGCCGGCGTGTCGGATAGGGCGGACTCCGCCGCGCAAGGAAGGGAAAGAAATATTTTTTTGTTAGAAAATTCTTTCCGTATTTTCCAATAAAGCACTACGAGGTATCTAAAGCAGAAATGCGGCTGAGGCAGGGAAGCTGTTAGTCTTCTTCCGGCAACTCTACTGGCAATTGGCCTTGGGGCTGCAAGTTCCCCAAAATGATATTTGCTGCGGTCTGTAACACGTATTTATTGAGTCCATAAGTGGCCAAAACGGTGTCTGCTTCCGGATAATTGGGAATATCATAAGGGCTCATGGTGGAGATGAATACATTGCGTGGGTATTGTTTGAACAGAGAATGAATGGTGTTTTTCTGATTGATATTGGTTTTGTCTGCCCATTGGAGACTGGTAACCACCAACAAATCAGCCCCGTCGGCACATTCCTGCGCGCGGCGTGCGTCTATGGCCCGCGGCGTCAAAGCGGCGTTATAGCTGCGCACTTGCCAGCCTTTTTCTAAAAAAGGGCGGGAAAAACTCATCAGCTGGTCTGCAAAACGCGCCGGAGCAAAGAATACGGCGCAAACGGTAGGGGCTTGCCCGCGCTGCACTTGCGGGTTAAACGGGAGCAACTGCTTGCGGTCCCGCACGAGGGTGACGGCTTGGTCGCTGATTTTTTCCAGCTCGGCGCGGTATGCTTTATCTATGGGAGCCGGCTCAGGCCGGGGGCCATTGAGTAAACCCAATTCTTTTTTTAAATTAAAAATTTTTCGCGCGGATTCTTCCACACGCGCCCTGCCAGACGCGCTGCCTTCCACCTGTTTGTAAATCCGGTTAAAAGTAGTTTGGGGTTTGATATAGCGCCCTAAAAGCACCCAATCCGCTCCCGCCGCCAGCGACCGTACGGCACAGTCTGCAATCGTACAGAAACGGGTGGCCGCTTTCATGTCTAAACTGTCTGTAATAATAAGCCCTTGAAATCCCAATTGCGTGCGCAGCAAATCCTGCAAAATGGGGCGGGAAAAAGTGGCTATGTTTTTGTTATCCAATGCCGGATAGAGTACATGACCCGTCATAACACCCCGGACCCCGTTCTCTATGGCCTGTTGGAAAGGAGCAATATGCGTTTGGCGTAACTCTTTGTCCGAAGCTTTTACTACCGGCACTTGGTAGTGGGAATCTTCCGCCGTGTCTCCGTGTCCGGGAAAATGCTTAACCACACTGATAATGCCGGCTGCTTTAAAGCCGTTCATTAGGGAGAGACCCATTTTAGTTACATTGGCCGGGTCCGACCCAAAAGAGCGTACCCCGATGATGGGATTGTGCGGATTGCTGTTTACATCTAATACCGGAGAAAAATTAATATGTATGCCGGCCCGGCGCAACTCCAACCCCGCCAAATATGCAATAGAAGCAGTGCCGTCTTCATCTCCGGCTGCCGCCAACATCATATTGGTAGGCAAATAATCAAACCCTAGCGTAATGGGGGTATATACAGTGCCGCCTTCATAATCTATGGCAATCAGCAGCGGTACTTGGTGTGGGCTTTTCTGGGCCCAGCTTTGTAATGTGTCTATAAGTTGTTTCGTCTGTTCCAAAGAATAATTGCCCCATTGAATGAGCACGCCGCCCACTTTGCCGCTTTCTATGAGGGGGCGAAAAATTTCCGCACTGTCTACATCGGCAAATACTACAAGGGTCTGCCCCAACTTTTCGGCTAGGGAAAGATCTTCAAACTGTATCTCAGCCGGCTGCTGCGGCTGCGGCGTTTGGGCCGCCCCTGGCAAAAGGGAGAAAGCCAACAGGCTGAGTAATAGTAAGTGTTTACGCATGGCCTTTTATATGCAGCAAAGGAATTTCCGCCGGAGCCAAAAAACGCAGCGGCACTCCCCAGTAAAACATACCGGAAGTGACATAAAGCTGCGACTGGGGACCCGTTTGATATAATCCATACACATAGGGATAAACCATTCTAACAAAAAAATTAAAGGGAACGATTTGCCCATTATGCGTATGTCCGCTTAGCATCAGCGGTATATGATGCTGGGCTGCAGTTAAAGTCAAAAGCGGTTGGTGGCTAAGCAGTATCCGCGGTCGTGCGGGGTCGGTTTGGCTGAGCAGGTAATCCAGCTGTTGGGAGGATACCTTGGCGGTGCGTATATCGTTAAGCCCAATCAACTGTATGCCGTTGGAGAGGGTGATCGCTTGATTTTGCAGGGGGTATATGCCTGCCTGGCGGTAAAAATCCAGAGAGTTTTCATAACCCGTGTAATATTCATGGTTCCCAAATACGCCAAAAGTGCCGTATTTGGTTTCCGTTTCTGCCAAAGCCTGGGCATAGGCGGCGCTGTTGGCGCCATATTCAAACACATCTCCTAGGACCCAAATAGTATCTGGTTTTTGCTCTTGTATGCGCTGCAACGCTTTTTGCCAGCGTTTTAAAGAGACCCCCATTCCCAAATGACTGTCGGATATGATTGCCGCTGTCATTTCCGGCGCTCCGGCAATCACAATATCTATATGCTTAATTTTAGGCTGGGCACACCCTCCGTGCAAGCAAAGCAGGGTCGCTGCAGCCATACAGCCTAAACTGAGCGGCCCCAAAAAGGGTTTCGCAGGCAGATGAAATATGCCGCCCAGTCCCTGCAATAAGGCAAAGGCTAATACGATGAAAAAAAACAAAAACACCAACCCGGCGTATCCATATGCGCCTAGATAAAGCACATGGTCCAAGGCGCCATAGTGGGTGCGGGTGTAAGACATTATCCCATGCATGGCGACGCTGAGCAACAGCGGAGCAAGTAAAACAGGCCCTTTCCAGCCTATATTTGGAAATAAAAAATAAAACCACAACCCTATTGCAGCCTGCATGCAGAGCAAAATCAAACTGCCAATAATAAAAAACATAGTTGCTTCCGCCTTCTGTTGAAAATCCAGGTGTCTGAAAACCCTTCTCTCCATATTTTAAAAAATTTCGCATAATAAGTATAATATATCTATACGCATTAATATTATTATTACAGAGGAAAACCGATCATGACAGTCAGAGTCCGATTTGCCCCGTCTCCTACGGGATTTTTGCATATTGGAGGCGTGCGCACCGCGCTTTTTAATTATCTTTTTGCCAAGAAAAACAAAGGTACTTTTCTGTTACGCATAGAAGACACCGATGAAGAACGCAGCACCCAAGCTTCCACTGACGCTATTTTTGAAGGAATGCAATGGATGAAACTTACTTGGGACGAAGGCCCCATGCCAGACGGCACCGATAAAGGCCCCGACGCGCCCTATTACCAGGCCATACGTGCCGATCAAGGAATCTACAAAAAATATATTGACCAGTTAATTGCCCAAGGCAAGGCCTATAAATGTTATTGCACTGAAGAAGAACTGGAAGCCAACCGCCAGAAATGTTTGGCTGAACACCGCCCGCCCAAATACAGCGGCAAATGCCGTGATTTGACTCCGCAGCAGCAACAAGAACTGGAGGCGCAGGGGCGCAAATATGTAATTCGTTTCCGCATGCCGCAGGAAGGAGATGTGGAGTGGAACGATATGATCCGCGGCCATGTAAAATTTGCCAGCAAAGATTTGTATGACTTGGTTATCCAGAAAACCAGCGGTTATCCCACATATAATTTTGCCGTTGTGGTAGACGACCACCTTATGCGCATGACGCATGTTATTCGCGGAGATGACCATATTTCCAATACGCCCGCCCAAATACAGATTTACCGGGCGCTGGGCTGGAAAGAGCCGGTGTTTGCCCATCTGTCCATGATTCACGGCCCTGACGGGAAGAAATTGTCTAAACGTCATGGCGCCACCAACGTGGTAGAGTTTAGAAATATGGGCTATTTGCCCGAAGCACTGAAAAATTATTTGGCTTTATTGGGGTGGGCCACCTCTGACTCCCAGCAGATTTTTGCGCCGGGAGAACTGGAAGAAAAATTTGATATTTCCGGCTGCCAGCCCAGCCCGGCTGTTATGGACCCGGAAAAGCTGAATTGGATGAACGGGGAATATATCCGCCAAACACCTATTTCCCAATTGACTGATTATGCCTTGCCTTTTATTGAAAAGGCCGGCATAGACATCAGCAAAGTGTCCCGCGCCCAGCTGGAAGGCATTGTGGGGTTGGAACAGGAAAAATATAAGCTTTTAACGGAAATCCCGGATTTAATCCGCTTTTTCTTTGAAGATCCGGTTTTTGAACAAGACGCCTTGGATAAAGTCTTTGCCAAACCGGAAGCGAAAGCCGTGTTGGAAGGCATGATTCAAACCTACAGCGAGCTGGCTGATTTTACCGAGGGCCCGCTGGAGAGCGCTGCCCGCGGTTTTGCCAAAGCAAACGGGTATAAAGCCGGCCAAGTTTTTCACCCGGTCCGCGTGGCGGTTTCCGGCCGTACGCATGGGCCCACGCTTTTTAAAATGTTGGAGTATATGGGTAAAGATACGGTGGTGCAACGGCTAAAAAACGCCTTGCAGTATTGTAAATAAAAACAGATGAAATACTGTCTCTTTGACGGCGGCGATGTGGTGGGGCCTTTCACGGCGAAGCAATTATTGCTCCGGCCGGGGTTTGGCTCGCATAGTTTGGTCTGCCCGGAAGAGTACAGTGATGAAGAAGCCTATTGGAAGGAAGCCCATTTCTATGAAGAATTCGGCTTTCCACCGGAGGAAGACGCTCCCGTCAATGCTCCGGAAGCAGCGGCGCCTGCTCCATCAGAGCAGCTTTTGAAGGAAATGGACAGCGTCATGACGGAGCTGTCCTCTGTACAAGTTGTAGAAAAAAACCAAAACATACCTGTTTCTGCTTCAACGTCTTCTTCAGAAACAAGCGGTTCGGCTGTTTCATCTTCCAAGCCGGCGGAATCGGCGGGGGAAGCGCACGCGCCGGAGCCTGCTGGACAAAAGACAAAACTGAAAAGAAAATCCAAAGAGACCGTTTTGCCTGCTGCCCAAGATATTTCAGCGTCTGAGGGTGCGGCTGCGGTTTCCGCCCAACCGGCCCGGGAAGAGCTTTCCGCCCAAGCAGAAGGGCGGATTTCGCTTGATAAACAGCCAGCTTTTCAGAATAAAGCCTCCGGATCCGATTCAGCAGACCAACCTCATATGGCGCCAGAGCATGCGGCTTCCCGGAATGGAGAAACCGGCACAGAAACTCCGGGGCCCGCTTTAGCTAAACAGGATTTTCCGGCAAACGAAACAAAAAAGCCGGAGCAGAATATTTCTTCTATCCTTTTGCAGGCCTCTGAGGAAATGAAGCGGCGCCGGGTTGGGCGGGAAGCCGTCAGCCGGGCAGAAGAACAACAACGATCGGCCCAAGCGCATGCGGCGCATTCCCATGCTGTTTCGGCTCATAAAGAGCAAGTGGAGAGTGCTTTGCTTAAAGACCCCACTCCTGCCGTCTCTGAAGAGCGATCTGGTGCGCATCAAGACCGACAGTCTTCAGAGTCTGCTCCCACAGCAGAACAAGTGCAGGAAAATGCGCCTCAGTCTGTTTTTTCCGTTTCGCAGACCCGGGTGGAGGCGCGTACTGTATCCCAAATGAGCCCCATAGAGGAATATTTCAATACAATTAAAAGTGGAGATTTGGGAAATATTTTGGGTATTCCCGATCCAAAAGAAAATTCGGATATGAATTTAGTGCGGGCCTTGGAGAATCAGTTTGAAAAGACGGATCCAGGCTTGTCTCAGCCGCTGGAAGAGGACCCTTTTGACGAATTTACTCCTCAAGACAAAGCCATGGCCCCGCAAGAGACGGCCCCTAGCGGCAGCTTGATGGAACAAGCCGATAAAAAGACAGAGGAAAATTTAAAACAATCTTTGCCGGATTTAAAAACAGCCTCCCCATTGCCGTTGGCCGGAGAGGAAAAAACAGAGACGGAAATGGAGGAAGATACAATCCCTCCCGCCGTGCAAGAAATGTTGGTCCCTTTGCAAGAAGATGACCCGAATGATAAAACAGTCAAGACGATTTTGGAAGGGAAACTGAAGGTGGATACTTTGCGGCAAGAAATCCCGGAGCCAATTAAAGAAGTGCCGGCAAAAGAAAAAAAGGAAGAGCCGGCGGCTGCCGAGAAGGAAGAACCACCTCATATTATTAAATCTAAACCGATCAGCCGGATAAAATATGTGTTTTTGGGGCTGGGGGTTGTTATTCTGTTGGCGGGAGCCTGGCTGAACTGGACACAAGAAACAAAAGAAAAACCGACGGCTGCGGCGGAAGATGTGGCAGCTGCGGAAGAAAAGACTGCATCTGCTGGTGCGGAGGAGGCGATAGCCGTGCCGGCCGCACGGGAGGCCATACATGCCATTGCGCCCGAGCCGGCGCAAGATCCGTTGGAGCTGGCTAAAGAAATCGTGCAAAATTATCCACTGGATAAAGGCCGCGGCACAGTGCAAGAATATTTGAATCGTCTGTATAGTAAACAATTGCAGGAAGGCTATGCGGCTGTCTGGTCCGCCGAGCCGCTGCACCGCAACTCTTATGTGGTGAAATACCGTCTGGCTAAAACGAGAAAAGAGCCCATAGTCTATATTTTCCAGGCGGATACCAATAAAAAGAAATTGACCGGCGCTCTAAATAATATTACACTGGATTTAGTGGGAAAAATAAAATAGTTTAGTGAGGGTTTATTATGATACTCATGGATGATTTGTTTAAACTCATGAAAGCCAAAAATGCTTCGGATATTCATTTGACGGTAGGGGTGTCCCCCGTGTTGCGTATCCAGGGTAAACTGTATGCGACGCAGTTTGAAACACTGACGCCGGAAACTTCTCAAGCTTTGATATACTCCATCATGACCGATGAACAAAAACAACAGTTTGAAGAAAATTTGGAGCTGGACTTTTCGTTCGGGCTCAAGAGCTTGGGCCGTCTGCGTGTAAACGTGTATAAACAGAAAGGTTGTGTCGGCGCCGCATTGCGTTCTATTCCTAATGAGTTTAAAACATTTGAAGAATTGGGTCTTCCCGCTGTGGTGTATAACTTAATGAAGCTGAATAAAGGCTTGGTACTGGTAACAGGGGCTACCGGTTCGGGTAAATCCACCTCTTTGGCCAGCATGATTAACTATTTAAATATGCACGAAAGCAATCATATCATTACAGTGGAAGACCCGATAGAGTTCGTGCACCCTCATAAACGCAGTATTGTAAACCAGCGCGAAGTAGGTTCTGACACCAAATCCTTCCAAGCCGCCTTGAAGCATTTCTTGCGCGAAGACCCAGATATCATTCTGGTGGGCGAGTTGCGCGATATTGAAACGATTGAGGCGTGTTTAACATTGGCGGAAACCGGGCACTTGGTGTTTGCTACGTTGCACACAAACGATGCTATACAGTCTATCAACCGTATTATTGACGTGTTCCCCGCCAATCAACAGCCGCAGGTGCGCACGCAGCTTTCTTTCGTGTTGGAAGCTATTATTTCTCAGCAATTGTTGCAGGGAGTTGACGGCAAACGCGTGATGGCGGCTGAGGTGCTGATTGCCAATTCCGCCGTGCGCAACTTAATCCGCGACGGAAAAGCGGAACAAATTATGAGCACGATGCAGACCAGCGCCGGGTTGGGCATGGTTACCATGAACCAGACGCTGGGTGATTTGTACATTCAAAAGAAAATCACTTTCCAAGAAGCGATTATGCACTCCAGCGATCCTTCCGGTTTAAAAGGATATCTGCAACAGAAAACAGGAGAGACAAACTTTAAGTAACAGGCAGTTTTTCGGTTGTTTAAAAGTCCCGCTTTTTGGCGGGACTTTTTGCTTTAAAGCCGTACTTGTGGAAAGGCTTGACTCATTTTTTTTTTTTGATAAATTTTGCTTATGAAAAAAATATATCAGAAAAATATTTCCATTAAACAGCGCCCCGCAAAACGCCTTATAGGTGGTTTTACGTTGATAGAATTATTGGTAGTGGTTTTAATTATAGGCATCTTGGCGGCGGTAGCGTTGCCGCAATATCAGAAATCCGTAGCAAAAGCGCGTTTTGCGGAGGCTTTTAGCAATTTAAAATCTCTGTGGCAGGCAGACCAAATTTGCCGCTTGAGCGGCAAAGAAAGCTGTAATATTTCTGAATTAGACGTATCGGTAGGCAGTGTGCCGGCGGATTGCAATTTTATGGCAAATGACGAATGCGCCGCCATGGAGACAAAAGATTTTTGGTATATGGGCAGTGATTATGCTTCTGGGGTTGCCAGCGACGGGACCGTAGTGGCTCAATATAAAAAGGAAGATGTCTGTCTGTGTTTAAATCAAGAGGGCTTTTTCGTATCTTCTAACGGTTGTGTGGAACAGCAAGCCTCTTTTGACTATGCCAAGTTGTTGAATATACCGGAGGATTCCGGTGTTTGTTCTTGTTGTTGAGGTGTGTTTGGCGGCTGCAGTTGAATATGACGGAAAAAGCCCACCGCTAGGAAAGATGCCCTTGATTTGAGACGGAAGCTTTGTCTCTTAATTTGCGGTGATATGTGACTGCAAAGCGGTGTACTTCGTCACGGATTTCCATGAGCAAATTTAAGGCAGGATCTCCCAGGGGCAATTTAATGCTTTTATCTTTTCCGGGCACATAGATGCCTTCATGTGTTTCAGCCAAAGAAATCATGGGTATATATAATCCCGCTTTTTCACAAGCGTTTAGGGCAGCTGTAATTTGAGCTTTTCCTCCATCTAATAAAAACAAGTCTGGTTTTTGTGCCGGGTCCCGTTTGATTTGGCGCAGGCGGCGGTACACACTTTCCTGCATCATGGTGAAGTCGCTTCCTCCGGCGGCGGGCAACGGGGATTTGATTTTAAAACGGCGGTAATGTTCATGGTTTTTCTCGCCGTTAATATAGCATACCATACAGCCGACGGCTTCTCTGCCAAACAGATGGGAATTGTCAAATGCTTCTATATGCGCCGGCAGGCGGGAAAGCCCCACAAGATGCGCCAAGCGTTTTAACTTGTCAGAATTGGCGATGGCATGGGTGATTTTCTCTTCTTTGTATTGGCTGACAATCACCCGCTCCCGCATATGATCTAAGGCGTGTAAGAAATTGCGGTACACGGCGGCTTTTTCATATTGCATGGCGTCGGAGCATTGTTTCATATGGGCGGTGAGGCTTTGGGAAATTTCCTTGAAATCTCCTTCTAAAAACAACGCCATTCGCTGAGCGATTTTCTGGTAGTCTTCATAAGATATTTTGCCGGCACACGGGGCTGGGCACAAACCCGTGTGAAAATATAAACAGGTGTTTATTTTGCGTTCTTCCAATGGCTTCTGACGGGAAAAGGCCCATTTGCACGGACGCAGCGGAGCATATTTGCTTTTCCATAAAAAGCGCATTAAGCTGCGCACCATGCTGGATTTGGGATAAGGACCAAAATATAAATCTTTACCGGAGGCGCGTTTTCGTACGACGGATAGACGGGGAAAATCTTCCGACATGGAGAGTTTTAAAAAAGGATAGCGTTTGTCATCTTTCCCCAACGAATTGAAAAAAGGCTGGTATTTTTTAATCAGTTTTTCTTCCAGCACTAGGGCGTCTCTCTCGGAGGCGGTGGTCACATAATCTATTTTCCAAATCAGCGGCAGCAGACTGGGCAGTTTCCAGCCGCGCGAATAGAGGTTGCTGTCTTGAAAATATTGCTTAACGCGGTCGGAGAGGTTTTTCGCTTTCCCGACGTAAATAACCGCCCCCTCACGGGAACGCATGATATATACGCCGGGCTTTTTGGGCAGCAATTCTATTCTGGGGTCCATGCTTTATTCTAACATTTAATTTTACTGGACCAAAAGCCGGAAAAAAGATTTACTATAAAATAAGAGGGCCGAAAGCCGGGGTGCCCGGCGGGAAAATTTGACCCCGCCCTCTAAATAGGGTAAAATATATACCAAGAGAGATTTTCTCGCGAGGAAAACTACAATGGCAAAATTGAAAACCGGAAGACATACCGGCGCTTTAAAAGCGCAAAGACAAGCTGAGAAGAGAACTTCCCAGAACAAAGGCCTGATGAAAAAAGTGCGCACGGCTACCAAAAAGGTGCTCGCCGCCGTCAAGGCTGAAGCCGCCACCGTGGCGGAAGACTTGAAAGCCGCTGCTGCTAGCATTGATAAGGCTGCCAAGAAGAAAACCATTCATTGGAAAACTGCCGCGCGCAAAAAATCGCGCTTGGCTAAAGCTGTAAACAAAGGCAAAAAAGCTCCGGCCAAAAAAACCGCCGCTAAAGCCAAATAAAAACAGTCGTTTTAAATTTAAACCCGCGTTCTGCAGAGCGCGGGTTTTTATATTTACTGGGGCCGGGAAATATTTACAGAAGCTTCTTGCGGTACGTTCCGGCGTACGGTTGGAAGGGCCTAATCATCGGCTGGCGGTCCTTTCGATTCTTCTGGTAAATTCATTTTGAAATGGCGGGACCTCCTGAGGCGAATTTCTCTTTTTTCAGCGGGTGCGCGGGAATAATCAGAACCTGGTCCAGCTTGACGGAAAAGCACACAGAGGGCTGTTGGGGTGGCTGGCAACGGGGATTTCCCTTGCATTGTTTTTTTTTTTTGATACATTTTGAATATGAAGAAAATGTATCAAAAAAGCTTCTCCGTTGTTAACAAATCCGCAAAACGCCGTTTAGGCGGTTTTACGCTGATTGAGCTTTTGGTGGTGGTGTTGATTATCGGCATCTTGGCAGCCATTGCCTTTCCTAAATATGAGGCTGCGGTGTTGAGGGCGCGTTTGATGAGTTTTATGCCTTTGGTGCGTTCGCTAATGGATGCACAGGAAAGATATTATATGAGCAATGGAGAATATGCGTTTGATATGGCAAATTTGGATATACAAATTCCTGCTGATTGTCGACCGAGGGCGGTGGGGTGGGCTCCTAATGAAATTCTTTGTGGTACGGACTGGCTATTAGATAATGTAAGCGGAAATGTTCTTGCTACTGGGCATTTGAGAGTAGCTTATTGCCCTGGACAAAATGAATTAGGCAGCAATGGCTGTACCCAGGCGGCAGATGTCGTTTTAGATTTATACTATGCCCACCATGAAAGCCAAGGAGGACAAAAGTCATGCATTGGGCGTACGGCTGCCGGGCAAAATTGGTGCCGTTCTTTTAGAACGCTTTTTAATTAATTTTTTCCCGCAAATAAAGTAAGCAGAATCCCTTTAATGGCTGTTTTGGGGTCTGAAGAAGATGAAGTTTTAAAAGCTTTATCCGTTTCTATAATACGGTCCAACGTTTTGAGGAATGTTTCTTCCGAAGGAAAATTGCGGGCATTGTTGACTAGATTGCTTTCCCAAAACATCAGCCCCGCCGCGCGTGTAATTTCTGCCGGAGCCATACCCGCGTTGACCATGCGCTTAATACGGGCCATTTTCAATATCGGATAGGATATTTTGCCCAGCACGCCCACGGGGTCTTCTCCGCTGTCGAGCAATTTGTCTGTCAAAATAAGGGCTTTGTTTTTGTTTAAATACTGTACGGCATTAGAAAGAGCGAACGGGTTTTCTTCTTTTGAAAAACCAATGCCGGCCAAGATGTCTTCTTTGGAAATGGTCTTGTCTTCCCGGTCTGCTGTATAAAGTGCCAATTTTTCTATCTCTTGGGATAGGGCATTTAAGTCTCCTCCCACGGCTTCACAGAGGGTTTCTATCGCTTCAAAAGTGCCGTTTAAGCCTTGTTCTTTGAGGCGATTTGTGACCCAAAGGGATAATTCATCGTGTTTCAGTTCGTCAAAATTAGCGCTTTGTCCGTGTTCGGCTGCGGCGGCTGCGAGGGCTTTTTCCGTTTTTAATTTTTTATTATCATCGTGTGTTAAAACGAGTACGGTAGTGTCTAGCGGATTCTCTAAGTATTGTATAAGCGCTTCTTTGGGGTCCTTGCGTAATTTGTCTATGCCGGTTAATATAATTAAGCGGCGCTCCGAAAATACCGGGGCCGTATTTGCCAGTGCTAAGGCCTCTCCCAAATCCGCTTTATCTGCTGCGGAAGAATAAATATTAAAATCGTCTGGTTGTACGGCATGAATAATTTTTTTGATAAGTTCTTGTTTGCGGAACACATCTTCCCCCGTCAGCAAATAGACGGGGGAAATGGTATGTTTCGCAAGAGCTTGTTCCAATTTGGCGGCAGTAGTTTTGGGCATTATTGGGTAATAGTGGTGTATTCGGGGTTCTGCATCACTTTCTTTTTATTTTCACTCATGACGGAGCCGAATCCATCTACTGTACGTTTTACAATGTCTTTGGAGAGTTTTTGCCATACGCGCTCACGGGCTTGTTGTTCGGTTAACCCGCCGGGCAGTGTAGATGCGGAATAAGTCTGCGTACCCAGAAAAGCCGGCTCGCGCCAAACAGGGGTATTGGTGGATTTATCCATCAATACGACATCTAACCATACGTCCATTTTGTATACGGTAGGGATAAGCTGGCTGTCATATTGTACAGGTACGTTTAAATAGCGGGTGATGGTGGTGACGATAACCCCTTCTGCCCCATTGTCCTCACTGACGATTTGATAACTTCCATTTTTCAAAAATTCGTCATATAAAGTTAAGTACAATTTGTCTTCCATGGCAAAAATTTCGGTTTTATTTAATATAGGCCGCACCGCAATTTTTTTGATATGTTGGGGCATGATTTGGGCTTGGGGTTTATAATAAGCCCCTTCCGTGCCGCAGGCCAGCGTCAGCAGCGCGCAGAAAGCGGGCAGAAGTAGTTTTTTCATAGCGTCTCCTTACTTTTTCGGCGCGGCGATCAGGCTGATAATGCGTGCCGGCACGACGATAATTTTCTTAATTTCCATACCTTGCAAATTGCGTTGTATTTTTTCCGAGGCCAGGGCCGCTTTTTCCATTTCTTCTTTAGATGCGCTGGCGGATATTTTGATACGGTCACGCACTTTGCCGTTGACCTGCACCGCCACTTCTACGGTTTCCTGGGAAATCAGGCCTTCATCGGCTTTAGGCCACGGCTGCTGTACCAGAAAACCGCTGTGTCCGCTGGTCTGCCAAATTTCTTCGGTAATATGTGGTGCAAACGGGTGAAGCAACTTGAGGAATGTGTCAAAGGTGTCTTGGCTTATAGTTTCCAGTTTGCTGATTTCATTGAACAACACCATAAGGGCCGATATGGCCGTATTGAAATGGAATGTTTCAATATCTTCCGTTACTTTGGCTACGGTTTTGTTCTTTAAAATTTCAATTTCCTTAGGGTTGCTGGCGGTGGTCAGCTTGACCGTTTCATTCCATGCCATAATGCGCCGCAGAAAACGGGCAATGCCTTCAATGCCTTTCATGTCCCAGGGTTTGCTGGCTTCAAAGGGACCCATAAACATTTCATACATACGGAATGCGTCGGCCCCGTACTGGGAAAGGATATCATCAGGGTTGATTACGTTTTTCTTGGATTTAGACATTTTTTCCACCATGGGGGAAAGCTCCTCCCCGGTGGTTTTTAAGAAGGCTTTGCCATCTTTGAAATCTATATCTTCGTACCCGTGATAAGCGCCCATTTTGTCTCGGTACGAGAAGGCCAAAATCATGCCTTGGTGGCGCAGTTTCTGAAAGGGCTCTTTGGTATGTACTACGCCCAAGTCGTAAAGCACCTTGTGCCAAAAGCGCGCATACAGCAAGTGCAATACGGCGTGTTCGGCTCCGCCGATATAACAGTCCACCGGGCCGTAAGCTTTTTCAATTTCCGGGTCCACCAACGCTTGGTCGTTGTGCGGGTCCATATAGCGCAGGTAATACCAGCAGGAGCCAGCCCATTGGGGCATGGTGTTCGTTTCCCGTTTAGCCGGTCCGCCGCATTTTGGGCAGGTGGTATTAAGCCATTCGGTGGCATTGGCCAGCGGGGACTCTCCAGTGCCGGAAGGTTCAAAATTCTGCATATCGGGTAATTTCAGCGGAAGTTGGTCCTCCGGCAAAGGTACCACGCCGCATTTTTCACAATGCACCAGCGGAATGGGTTCTCCCCAGTAGCGCTGGCGTGCAAATACCCAGTCGCGCAGTTTATAGGTGGTTTTGCCTTGGCCAACCCCTTTTTCTTTCAGCCACTCAATCATTTTAGCTTTAGATTCACGCACGCGCAGACCATCTAAAAAGCCGGAATTTATCAGCTCTCCGTCTCCGGTAAAAGCGGCCTCTTTGACGCCCTGTTCGGACTTGATAACTTCTATAATATCCAGTCCGAATTTCTTGGCGAAGGCATAGTCGCGCTCGTCATGGGCAGGTACGGCCATAATAGCACCCGTTCCGTACCCCATCAATACATAGTCTGAGGTCCAAATGGGGATTTTTTTGCCGTTGACCGGGTTAATGGCATAGGCGCCGGTAAATACGCCGGTTTTGTCTTTGTTGAGGTCGGCACGTTCCAAATCACTCTTAGAGGCGGCCTGTTGTTGGTAAGCGGCCACCGCTTCTTTTTGCTCTTGGGTTACAATGCGCTGCAAAATCGGGTGTTCGGGGGAGACAACCATATACGTCGCCCCGAAAAGCGTATCCGGCCGAGTGGTAAATACGGTCAATTTGTCTTTAGTGCCGTCTACCTGGAAAATCACTTCCGCCCCTTTGCTCTTGCCAATCCAATTTTTCTGCATCAACAGGGTGCTTTCAGGCCAATCCAGCCCGTCTAAGTCTTCCAGCAGGCGCTCTGCATAAGCGGTGATTTTTAAAATCCATTGGCGCAGTTTCTTGCGTTCAATGGGGTGGCCGCAGCGTTCGCATTTGCCGTTGAATACTTCTTCGTTAGCAAGACCGGTTTTGCAGGAAGGACACCAATTTATGGGTACGGTGGATTCATAAGCCAGCCCCTTTTTGAAAAGCTGCAGAAAGATCCACTGGGTCCATTTGTAATAGGCTGGGTCGGTCGTATTAATTTCCCGGTTCCAGTCATAAGCCAAACCTAAGGATTTAATTTGGCGGCGGAAATTGTCCACATTTTTTTGCGTGGTGATAGCCGGGTGAATGCCGGTGGCGATGGCATAGTTTTCTGCCGGCAGACCAAAAGCGTCCCAACCCATGGGGTGGAGTACGTCAAATCCATTCATTAGTTTAAAGCGCGTTAGTATGTCTGAAGCGGTGTATCCTTCGGGGTGGCCTACATGCAGGCCTGCTCCAGACGGGTAAGGAAACATGTCCAAGCAATAGAATTTTTTGCCTTTGGGCATGCGGGGGCTGGCAAAGAGGTTTTCTTTTTCCCAGCGCGCTTGTTGTTTTTTATCAATGTCTTGGATATTATCGGTACTCATAGGTCTATTCTAACAATTTTCAATGGGAAAATACAGAGGGGCGCATTGGGCTGAGTGGGGTGGATTTAGCCGCGCGGGTGGAATTTTTTATGTTTTTCTTTTAAATCGCTTACATCTAAGTGCGTATAAATTTGCGTAGTGGTCAGATTGGCATGGCCCAGCATTTCCTGCAGGCTGCGCAGGTCTGCCCCTCCCTGCAGCAGGTGGCTGGCAAAGGTGTGACGGAACAAATGCGGGTGCAACGGTTGGGAAATCCCTGCCTTGCGGCCCAGCGCAGCTAAGTCTTTCCAAACGCTTTGGCGGCTGATTTTTTTGCCGGCGCGGTTTAAAAACAGTTCAGATCCTACATTGGTTTTGCTGGCGAAGTGCGCTTCCCTTACGGATAAATAGTATTTCAGCCGCTGGCAACAAGTGGGGTGCAGCGGAACAAAACGTTGCTTGCCGCCTTTGCCAAAGGCCAGGACCCAGCCTTCATTCACGTCTACATTTTCTAATTGCAGATTGATAAGCTCGCTTACGCGTAATCCGGCGGCATATAGTAATTCCACGATGGTTATGGTGCGCACCTCATCAAATTTTTCTGCTGGGTATGACAGCAAGCGCTCCATTTCCTGGCGGGAGAGTTGCTCCGGCATGCGCTGGGGGAGCTTGGGGGATTTTAGGAAACGGGTGGGGTCCTCTTTGATTTGCCCCTCTAAAAGCAGAAATTTATAAAAACATTTGACGGCCTCTAACTTGCGAAATACGCTGGCGGCCGATAGCTTCTCTATTACGCGCAGTTGGTAGGTGTATTGGTCTAAAAAAGCAGATTCTATTAAAAAGGGGTCTTTTTCTGCAGCGGCGCAATATTCCAAATAGTGCGCTACATCTGCCACGTACGCCGCCAACGTATTGGCGCTGAGTTGGCGTTCAAAGGACAGATGACTTTGAAAATCTTGCAATAAGGCTTCCTGCGTCATAAACAAAAAAGGCTCCGTGTCTGCTAGTTTACATAATATTACATTATAGATTTTTCAAAATAAAAAGAACCGGTCGGGGCTGTTTTCCTGGAGCGGCCGCCTGTATGTGGCGTTATGTAAAAGATACTAATTTTTGTTTGGTGGAGAGCAGTGGGTGAAAGAAAGGCGCCGGCAGCCCCCTATCCGCTTACATGTTTAAGCTCCGGCAGAGATGGCGGCAGTGGCGCCGGCAGCGGAGGCTTGCATTTTTTTTTTGGGGGGGGGTACATTTTGCTTGTATGCAAAAAGTACCAAAGAATATGTCTGTTCAAAAAAATCCCGCAAAACGCGTGTTTGACGGCTTTATTGGCGGGGTTCGGGCTTGTGCCATAAATGCAAAAGCTTTCTTCTTTCAAACCGCCCCTTCCGCCGCAATGCGCTGCGGTTTTACGCTGATAGAGCTGCTGGTCGTGGTGCTGATCCTTGGTATTTTGGCGGCAATGGCCTTGCCTCAATATCAGAAAGCGGTGGCTAAGAGCCGCTTTGCGGAAGCGTTGCTTAATTTGCGCGCTGTGGCCCAAGCTGCTCAAGTCTGTCATCTGGAAAAAGGGGATTGGTGTTCTTTTGAAGATATGAGTATTACTTTCCCAGATGACAAATCATCAGGATTGGTGGGCTGGGAAACGATGACGCGGACTCAGAATAATTTTATCTATATAATAGGACTTGGCGAAGATTGCAACGGCAACAAAAATTTGGCCCGTGTGCAATATCAAAAAGAAGACGTGTGTATTTGTTACGGAGAAAATGGGGAATTGGTCTTGGCTCAAGATGTGGGTAATGGAGATACGCCGAGTTTTGATTATGCTAAACTGCTTAATCTGCCCGATGTGGGATATGACGGCTGTTGTTGCAAATAATCTTTCCAAAGCGATGAACAGAAAAATACCCCGCCTTGAGCGGGGTATTTTTGTGTCTGTATAAGAACCTTATTTTTTAGCTTTTGTTTTGGCTTCGGCCGGTTTTTCATCGGCTTCGGCTTTGCCGCCGTTGTAATGGTGGCCTAAATATTTGACATACAGTTTATCTTCTATTTCAGCCGCCAATTGCGGATTATCCTTTAGATACTGGCGGGCGTTTTCCGCGCCTTGGCCCAGTTTTTCATCACCATAGAGGAACCAGCTTCCGCTTTTTTCCAAAATGCCGGATTCTACCCCTTTGTCCAGCAGGCACGCCTCGCGGGAAATGCCTTCCCCGTGCAGCATCGTAAATTCCGCCTGGCGGTACGGGGGCGCTACTTTGTTTTTGGTTACTTTAGCGCGTACACGGGTGCCGATAATTTCATCGCCTTTTTTGAGGTTTTCAATGCGCCGTACGTCAATACGCACAGACGAGTAAAATTTTAAGGCCAGCCCGCCCGGTGTCGTTTCCGGATTGCCAAACATAACGCCGATTTTTTGGCGTAACTGGTTGATAAAGATAATACTTGTTTTCGTTTTATTCAGAATGCTGGTCAGCTTGCGCAGAGCCTGGCTCATCAGCCGGGCTTGCAATCCAACGTGCGCATCGCCCATTTCGCCTTCAATTTCCGCTTTGGGCACCAGGGCGGCTACAGAGTCTATAATAATTAGGTCTATCGCGCCGGAGCGCACCAGTTTTTCAGCAATTTCTAAGGCTTGTTCACCGGAGTCCGGCTGGGAAATAAGCAACTCATCTACATTTACCCCAATAGAGGAAGCATAGACTGGGTCCAATGCGTGTTCGGCATCAATAAACGCCACCACGCCGCCGTTTTTTTGTGCTTGTGCGGCCACATGCAGCGAAAGAGTCGTTTTTCCGCCGGCTTCCGGTCCGTAAATTTCAATCACGCGTCCACGGGGAATGCCGCCCACTCCCAGCGCCAAATCCAAAGACAGCGCCCCTGTGGGAATAGCATCTACTTTTTTTACATTGGCACTGCCAAGTGTGGTGATGGCTTCTTTGCCAAAAGCTTTTTCAATTTGTCCTAAGGCCAAATCCAATGCTTTTTGTTTGTTTGAATCCATGTTTCCTCCATGTAAAATCTAAACGGCCACCGGCTGTGAAGCGGCGGCATTTGAAAAACTAAGTTTTTGGGTTTCTTCATTCAAGTTTACAATAATTTTAGTGCCGGCAGCATAGCGGTTTACTAAAATGTTTTCCGCCAACGGGTCTTCCAACAGCCGCTGTAAAGTGCGCAGCAGCGGGCGGGCTCCGTATTTTTCGTCAAAGCCGCGGTCAATTAAAAATTGCCGTGCCTGCGCCGTCAGCTCCAAGGTCAGCTGGCGGTCTTGCAATTTGGCAGCTACTTTTTTAAGCTGCAAATCTAAGATGGCGCCGATATTTTCCTTATTCAAAGAATGGAATACCACAATCTCGTCAATACGGTTGATAAACTCCGGATTAAATGTCTTTTTTACTTCTTCCATCACGGATTTGCGCATTTCGTCATATTGTTGTTCTTCGGTGGCGGAAGCGGTAAAGCCCAGGCCGGAGCCTTTGTTGGTGATTTCCCGCGCGCCTACGTTGGAAGTCATGATGATGACGCAATTTTTGAAGCTGACTTTGTGCCCCAAATTATCCGACAGGGCTCCCTCATCTAATACTTGCAGCAGAATATTATAGATATCAGGGTGGGCTTTTTCCAGCTCGTCTAATACCACGACGCTGTAGGGCCGCCGGCGTACAGCTTCGGTCAATTGGCCGCCTTCTTCATAGCCCACATAGCCCGGCGGCGCTCCGATTAAGCGCGAAACGGCGAACTTTTCCATATATTCGGACATATCAATACGCACCATGGCTTCTTCATCTCCGAATAGGAACATGGCCAGGCTTTTTGCCAATTCCGTTTTTCCTACCCCGGTAGGGCCTAAAAACAAAAAGCCGCCTATCGGCCGATGCGGATTACCCAGGCCTGTTCGGTTGCGGCGTATAGACTGAGATACTACCCGCACCGCTTCTTCCTGTCCGATAATACGCTCGTGCAGATGTTCTTCCATATGCAGGATTTTATCCGTTTCGCTTTGCGTTAGACGAGTTACCGGAATGCCGGTCCATTTAGAAGCTACCAATGCAATATCTTCTTCCGTCACTTCTACTGTATTGGCTTGGCGTTGGGCGTGCCATTTTTCTTTCAGCTTATCCAGTTGTTTTTTCAGCTGGTCTTCGTTGGTTTTAATTTGGGCCGCTTTTTCAAATTCTTTATTATGTATGGCGGCTTCTTTTTCAGCCACGGCGGCTTGATATTTTTGTTGTTGTTCACGGATTTGCGGCGGAATGGCGGCGTTTTTCAGTCGTGCCCGTGCGCCTGCTTCGTCAAAAAGGTCTATGGCCTTATCCGGCAAAGCCCGGTCCGTAATATAGCGGTCTGAAATCGTGGCCGCGGCACGCAGGGCCCCCGGCGTATAATGTACATGGTGGTGTTCTTCATATTTCGGGGCGATGCCTTGCAAAATGGTAAAGGTTTGCTCTACATCGGGGGGTTCCACCGTAACCGGCTGGAAGCGGCGTTCAAAAGCCGTGTCTTCTTCTATATATCTGCGGTATTCGTCAAAGGTTGTTGCGCCGATGCACTGTATCTCTCCGCGCGCTAAGGCCGGTTTGAGCATGTTAGACGCGTCTATAGACCCTTCCGCCGCTCCGGCGCCGATAAGCGTGTGCAACTCATCAATAAAGATAATGCTGTTTTTATCCGCGGCGGCTTCATCAATAATGTTTTTTAGGCGTTGTTCAAATTCCCCGCGGTATTTGGTGCCTGCCACTACGGAAGCCAAATCCAAAGCCAGCAGTCTTTTTTCGGCCAACACGTCGGAAATGTCATCTTTGGCCATTTTTTGCGCTAAGCCTTCCACGATGGCGGTTTTGCCGACGCCGGGCTCCCCAATCAGTACAGGATTATTTTTAGTGCGCCGGGCTAATATTTGCACCAGACGTTCAATTTCTTCATCACGGCCGATAACAGGGTCTAATGTATTTTGAGCGGCCAAGGCGGTCAAATCCCGCGTATATTCATCTAAGGTTGGGGTTTTGCTTTTTTTGTTTTTAGCCGGGTGACTTAGGCGGGGCGCCGGCTGGGGGGATTCTTCTTCCTCTGTTTCCGGGTCCAACTGGGAGGCGGTAAAGGTTTCGGTTAAATCTCCGGGCTGGGCCCCTTCTAAAAAGGAGAGCGTGCTTTCCCGCACGGTATTTAAAGCTGCCCCCAAATTTTGCAAAATAGTACTGGCCATGCCTTCTTCTTCGCGCACCAATCCCAACAAAATATGTTCCGTGCCGATATGGTCCATGCCTAAGGATTGGGATTCTTCCACCGCATACTCCAACACTTTTTTGGCCCGCGGCGTGAAGGGGATTTCTCCTACCAGCATAATGGCGTCTCCCACTCCTACCATTTTTTCAATTTCTAAGCGCACCTTGCGAAAAGTAATGCCCAAAGAGGCTAAAATTTTGTTGGAGACAGTGCCGTCTAAGGCGCTCAGTCCCAGTAAAATATGTTCCGTGCCGACGTAGTCGTGATTTAAACGTTTGGCTTCTTCCTGCGCAATAAGAATAATTTTTTGCGCGTTTTCGGTAAATCGTTTGGCCATCTTAAAACCCCTCAATGAAATGTATCTATATTATATAAAAACTACAGTGGGCTGGTATGCCGATTGCCTAGGCTATATAAAGTATCATTTTTAGTATAATGTGCTTGTCATTTTTTGTGAAAGAGATTGGGAGCTGTTGGAACAGCAAATGCAATATATAGGAAAACTATACAGAAACAATGGATAGGAGAGGAAAAGTATGGGACAGTTAGAACATCAGTTGTATATAGCAGTTAATGGCGGGAAAATACAAGAGGCCAAAGAGTTGCTAGAGGTCGGCGCTGACGCGAATGACGAGAGTGTTGGTCTGAAGGCGGCTATTTGTTCTCCCAATGAGAATAAAAAAGAAATGGTATTGCTTTTGTTGGAACACCATGCCGATATTAATAAGGTCAGCTCTTCTGGTTATACGCCGCTGATGGAGGCTGTGAACCGTAAGGAAAAAGAAATCGTTGCCCTTTTGTTGGAGCGGGGAGCCGATACCTCTATTGCAAATAAGAATGGTGAAACTGCTTTGGATTTGGCGAAAGCAAAAGGTGATATAGAACTTATCCGTCTGTTCAAAGACAAATAATGGAAAATTTTTCCGCATATGTAACAAGAAAAGGACTCTTATAAAAGGGTCCTTTTTTCTGATGCGATTTGTCTGCTTGCATGGGCGGGCCGCTCCGTGCCCGCCGTGCGGACTCCGTCTGTCCTGCTGCCAAAAAAACATGCGTGAGCTGCGTCTGCCGTGAGGGGTGGCAATCTCGTCACCTTTGTACGGGTTGTTATAAAAGGGCTTGCATTGTTTTTTTTTTTTGATAAATTTTATCGGGAAATAAAATTTATCAAAAAGAGGCCTCCGATGAAAAATCGTTATAAGGGGTTATTCAGTGGTTTTACGCTGATAGAGCTGTTGGTGGTGGTGCTGATAATTGGTATTTTGGCGGCTATTGCTTTGCCGCAGTATAACCGGGCGGTATTGCGTTCACGTTTTGTGCAAGCGCAAACCATTGCAAAAAGTTTTGCCGATGCCGCCGCCCGGTATTATTGGGCAAATGGAGAAGCGCCGGGTTATTGGACTGATATGGATGTGGCCTTGCCTACGGGGTGGACTGTCAGTAGTGCTTATAGGGGGTGGGCGTACGGTAGAGATGTGGAATGTGATTTAATGAATAATGGAGATGAAAATATCGTCTGTTTTATTCATCTGAGGGGTGTGCCTTATATTGCGGCTTATGTGCAGTTTTTTGGGCCTAATAATAATACGCGTGAATGTTGGGCCAGGAATGATAATAAAGACGCACTAAGCTTGTGTAAAAGCTTGGGCGGAATAGAAGCGGGAAGTCCGGTAAGTTATTCTTGCGAATCATATGGGGGTTGTGCCCGCTATCTATTGCCCTAGAGGATTTGGTTGATATTTTTGCCCCGCTTCTGGCGGGGCTTTTTATTATAGGCCATATGTGTTGAGGGACAAGGGGCCTGCGCCCTAATAAAATGGTTTCTGCCGGAGATGATTGTATCGCTTCCTTTTCGTTTGTAACGTAAATCCCGCCGGCGGTATGCTAATGTTGCGGAGGTAGGCCCAAAATGCACTTATATTAAAGAGTTTGTCGGCAGCAGAACAGAGTAAGACGCATAAAGCCGGCAGCGGGCGTTCTGCGTCGATATGGCCGCTGGGCTAGTCCTTGTGCGATGGCAATAAGTTTCTGCGTATTCTTGGTAAATTGTGTGTTATTTAAAAATCTCATATATGGAATATATCCATTTGTATAAAATACGTTTCTATTATAGCGGGTGGCAAAGGCAAAAGTTTGTCTTGTCAAAAGTCTTATAAAAATCATATGACAAAGGCTGCTTTCTTTGTGAAACGTTTTGAAATAGGCTTTGTTGTGTGGAAATCCTTGCAATAGAGGCTTTGTTTATGGTACATTTTGCCTATAGGTAAAAGGGTTTATGATATCTTCTCTTATAAAAAAACATTTCACTTCTTATAAAGGCGGCTTTACACTGGGGGAACTGCTGGTGGTGGTGCTGATTATTGGCGTTTTGGCTTCTATTGCGTTGCCTATCTACAACCGGGCGGTACTTAAATCCCGTTTTGTACAGCTGCAAATTCTGGCAGGAAATTATGCAAAAGCGGCCTCTCAATATTATATCCGGCATGGTTCCGGGCCCAATTATTGGGCCGGCCTGCGGGTAGATGTGCCGGGCTGCGCGGCCAGCGACAGTGAAGAACGCGGTTATATGCATTGTTCAAAAGTGTCTTGTGACTTGTATGGGGGAGAAGATGAGAATATTGTTTGCTTTCTTAAAATCGGCACTCCTCAAGTAGTGGCTTATGCCCAATGGTTCCGGCCGGGGGAAAACCACAGGGAATGCTGGACCATGCCGGACAACAGAGACGGCCAGGCCGTATGTAAGGGGTTAGGCGGGCAAAAGTTTGGTAGCTCCAATCATGGTTCTTGTTCCGGCTGCGATATTTATTTGCTTCCATAAATCTCTCTTTCTAAGCCCCGCCTGCTGGCGGGGCTTTTTGCTATAATAGGTGTATATGAACGAAGAATTGTTGGCGCGTGCACGCAAGATTAAAATCGTTTTGAATGATGTTGATGGTATTTGGACTGACGGCAAGCTGAGCTTTTTTCTGACGGCTGATGGCCGGGTGGAAGAAATGAAAACGTTTAACGCTTTAGATGGCATAGCGGTGATGTTGCTGCGTACTGTCGGCGTCAAAAGCGGAGTGATTACAGGCCGCCGCCATGATACCACCCTTACTCGCGCGCGCAACTTGGGCATGGATTATTTTTACCAAGGTTTTTTAACCAAATTGGGGCCTTTGCAGGATATTATGAAAAGGGAGAATGTCCGCGCGGAAGAAGTGGCCTATATTGGTGATGATTTAACGGATATTCCGTTGTTGGAGCAGGTTGGTTTGGGGGTAACGGTGCCCAATGCCGTAGAAGAAGTAAAAAAGTCAGCCCACTATATTACCCAAAGGGCCGGCGGCGCGGGCGCATACCGCGAGCTGGCCGATCTTATTGTTACGGCGCAAGGCAAAATGCCCGCTATTTTGGCCGATATCCGGGCCAGCCGGTGGAAACGGCCTCAAGCTGCTCAAATGCGCATTGTAACTTCTCAAGAAGGAATCTCGTGATATGAAAGGAAAATTTATCGTTTTGGAAGGGCCGGACCGCTGCGGCAAGTCCACCCAAGCCAAACTGCTTTATAATTATTTGCTGGAACATGGCTGCGATGCCGTGCTTACGCGGGAACCGGGCGGTACACCTACAGCCGAGAAAATACGCCAAATTGTGTTGGAGCCGGGGTTAGATGTGCGCCCTGTGGCGGAATTGCTTTTGTATGAAGCCAGCCGCGCCCAACATACCCAAGAAAAAATTATCCCAGCCTTACAAGAAGGAAAAGTGGTGATTTGTGAGCGTTATACTATGTCTACTTGCGCTTATCAAGGGTATGCGCGCGGGTTGGATTTGAAAATGATAGAGACGGTAAACCAAATTGCCACTACCGGACTCAAGCCGGATTTGACGTTGGTATTCTTAATGTCGGATAAATATTTTTCTTCCCGCGGGGAATATTTGTTTTCGGACCGGTTGGAGCGGGAAGACCGTGAATTTAGACAGAATATGCGTCAAGGGTATAAAAACCTGGTGGAACGTACTCCGAATGCCTATTTGATAGATGCTGATGCTGATGTAGATGCTATTCGCGCCCGGGTGGTGGAATTGCTCAAAGAACATCATATTACAGATTTATGTCCTTTGCTGAAGTCTTAAATCAAACTGCCGCTACGGCGTATTTGCAGAAAAGCGTTCTGGGCCGCGTGCCGCAGGCGCTGTTGTTCTGCGGCCCGTGCGGCGTAGGCAAAAAGAAAGCCGCTTTGGCTTTTGCCAAGGCTCTTAATTGCCTTGATCCCCGTTGCCGCCAAACGGGAGACTGCTGCGGCGTGTGTGCCCATTGCAAAGCGATAGACGGCGGCATATATCCAGATGTAGTGGTGGCGGATTTTCTGTACCAAGCCCGTTTGGAAGTGAAAAAAGACCCGGGCGACAAAGGCTATGAAGAAGAATTGGAAAAAGAATTAGCCAAGCAACAGCGTATTAAAGTAGATACAATCCGCGATATTACAGCAAAAAGCCAGCAAAAAAGCGCCGTGAACGGGTGGAAAGTATTTATTATAGACGAGGCGCAAAGCATGCAGGCGGAAGCGGCGAATGCGTTGCTTAAATTTATTGAGGAACCGCCGCAAAAAACGGTTTGGGTTTTGTTGACGGATAAAAAAGCGGCGATGCTGAAAACCATTTTATCGCGCTGCCAGCCGCTGCAGTTTGCTCCTTTGCCGGAAGAAACGGTGGAACGGCTGCTGCGGCAAGCAAATCCGGAAATCACGGACCCTGCATTGGCGGCCCGCTATTCACAAGGTTCTCTGGCGCGCGCTGTCCGCGCGGCGGAGGCGTTGGATATTTTGCACGCGGCTGAGCCGGGGCCGGCGTGGCCTGCAGCCGCAGCGGCGGCCTTGCCGCGCGGTATGGTGGCTGCCCGACAAAGCGCCCAAGCCGTGTTAGATGTAGTGATGTTGGCCCTGCATGACGCATGGACCCAAGCGGTTGATGAAAAAACCCGGCTGGCATACCAGCAGGCATTGAAAAAAATGGAAAATTATAAAATAGCCGTTCTGCGCAACGTATCCCCTGCGCTGACGGTGGAAACGGCCCTAATGGGGCTGGATAAATTGCATATTCGAATTTAATGGAGAAATTATGAGCAAGAAATATTTTATTACCACCCCTATTTATTATGTAAATTCCGTACCGCATATCGGCCATGCTTATACGACCATTGCGCTGGATATATTGGCGCGTTATAAACGCCAGCAGGGAATAGATGTTCATTTCCTTACGGGTACAGATGAGCATGGCGCCAATATAGAAAAATCTGCCGCCGCACAAGGGGTCAGCCCTAAAGAGTGGACAGACAATGTGTCGGCTCAATACCGACAGATGTGGAAAGAATTAAATATTTCTTATGATGATTTTATCCGCACTACGGACTCCAAACATGAGCATGTGGTGCAGGCTGTTTTTGAAAAATTACTCAAACAGGGGGATATTTACAAAGGGTCTTATTCGGGTAAATATTGTCTTTCCTGTGAGCAGTATTATGACGAAAGCGAAATGTTGGAAGGCGGCCTCTGCCCTGTGCATAAACGCCCGCTGACGCAGGTGAACGAAGAAACGTATTTCTTCAAGCTTTCCAAATACCAAGATGCTTTGCTGAAATTTTATGAACAGCACCCCGGATTTTTGAGTCCTAAATACCGCGCCACCGAAATTATCAATTTTGTAAAAGGCGGGTTAAGGGACTTGTCGGTGACGCGTACCAAAGTAAAATGGGGTGTACCGGTGGTGTCTGACCCGGCCCATACGGTATATGTGTGGTTTGATGCGTTGATTAACTATATTTCCGCCACTGGAGCGGGTACGATTTTATGCGAAGATAAAACGGAACATGAAGCGCATTTGCATAAAATCGGCGCGGAAAAATTTGAAGATTTTTGGCCGGCAGATTTGCATATGGTGGGCAAAGAAATTTTCCGTTTCCATACCGTCATTTGGCCGGCGATGTTGATGGCGTTGGGATTGCCTCTGCCTCAGAAGGTATTTGCGCACGGCTGGTGGACTGTGGAAGGGGAAAAAATGTCTAAATCGTTGGGGAATGTGGTCAATCCCGTAGAATTGGCGCATACATATGGTACGGATCCTGTGCGGGCCTTCTTGTTCCGAGAAGTACCCTTTGGCCAAGACGGCGATTTCTCTATGACCAGTTTTAAGAATCGTTACAATTCCGATTTGGCCAATAATATCGGCAATTTGCTTTCCCGCACATTGAATATGGCGGCTAAAAATATAGGGGATTTGCCAGAGACGGCTGCCGAAGGATCCGCCACCCAGAAGCGCGCTTTGGAAACGGAGCAAGTCATAGCGGCTTTTTATGAGGAGTTGGCTTTTGATAAAGTTCTGGAAAGTATTTATGGATTTGCTGGGGAAATGAATAAATTGGTTGATGAGAGGAAACCTTGGGAATTGGCTAAGACCGACAAGCAGGCTGCTTGTGCCGTGCTGTTGGAACTGGTATGCGGCTTGCGCTATATTGCGCGTTGGATAGCTCCGTTCATGCCCAGCATCGCACAGGAAATGCAGAAGCGGCTGGCGCCTGGAAAGATTGAAAAATATCCACCTTTGTTCCCGCGCTTGGAAGAATCCAAATAGCTTAACTTATAGGAATCAAACCCTAGCTCATAAACCGGGGTTTGATTATAAAAGGACTCCCGCATAATAGCTTAACAGCCAACAGCCAACAGCCAACAGCCAACAGCCAACAGCCAACAGCCAACAGCCAACAGCCAACAGCCAACAGCCAACAGCCAACAGCTCCTCTTTCTTTGAAAGCAAGAGTTCCGCTGGGTTTTGTCATAGCCGGAGGCGGTTTCCATCGTTTCTGCCTTTGGAGTATGTATTTGCGCTTTGTTGTGACGTGTTTGTCGGCAATCGGGAAAATCTGAAAGCCGAATGAAGAACACTTTTCTGTACGGCCTAGGCTTGTGTTTCAACTGCAGAAGCAACAGACGCCTCTTGGTATGGCGGGATATCTGGTGGAGTATATAATTCTGGCCGTTTGGAATTGTAAAAACGGCCGAATTTGAAAATTTTTAATGCAGGAAAGTGAAAAGGGCGTTGAAGATTAATTCAAATCAATCAGATGCCAATTCTGCTGATAAAGCTCCAACAGGCGTTTTTTAAAAGCAGCATGTTCGGGTTTCTGCAAAAGAGGATCCGCTTGAAGCAATTCGTCTCGGTCTTCTATGGCCCATTGTAAAATATTCCGATCTTTAAAGAGGTCTGCTGCTTTGAAATCTAACTCGCCGCTTTGGCGTGTGCCCAAGATTTCACCCGGGCCGCGCAGCTGCATATCTTTCTCTCCTATTTTAAATCCGTCGCAAGTGTCGCAGATAATACGCAGCCGCTGGCGTGAGACGGAGCCTTCATGTTCGGCCACCAGAATACAACGGCTTTCGTGTCGGCCTCGGCCTACGCGGCCGCGCAGCTGGTGCAGGCTGGCTAAGCCAAACCGTTCGGCGTTTTGTATTACCATGACGGTAGCATTGGGCACATCAATGCCCACCTCTATGACTGGGGTGGCTACCAAAATATCGCTTTTGTGTGCGGCAAAATCTTTCATGACGCTTTCTTTTTCCGCACGGCTCATCTGTCCGTGCAACATGGCCAGGCGATATTGTGGGAAAATGGTTTTTAGTTTTTCAAATTCTTCACTGACTGCTTTGGCGGAAATATTTTCACTTTCTTCAATCAGCGGGTAGACAATATACGCCTGCCGCCCTTTTTGCACTTCTTCCTCTACAATATGGCGGGCCTGAGCGTCGCTGGCCATTTGGGTGGCTATAGGCTGGCGCCCGGGGGGAAGCTCGGTAAGTGTAGAAACGGCCAAATCCCCATACAGTGCAAGGGCCAGCGTGCGCGGAATAGGGGTGGCTGTCATGGTAAGCAAATCCACATGGGCGGTTTTTTCTTTCAGTTTGCCGCGCTGGCGTACGCCAAAGCGGTGCTGTTCGTCAATCACTGCCAGTTTCAGATTGTGGAATTGTACGTCATCTTGTATCAAGGCATGAGTGCCTACGATGACCGATAAAGAGCCGTCTGCCAAAGCCGCCAGTATCTTTTTCCGTTCCGCTGTTTTGGTGCTGGAAGTAAGTATCCCCACGGATACATGGAGTTTTTTGAGTGTTTTCTGAAATGTTGAATAATGCTGTTCCGCCAAAATTTCAGTAGGAGCCATGAGAGCGCTTTGATAGCCGTTTTCTGCCGCCAGCAACATAGCAGACAAGGCCACCAGCGTTTTGCCGGACCCTACATCTCCTTGCAGGAGACGGTTCATGGGTAAATTACTTTGCAGATCTGCAAAAATTTCATTAATAACTTTTTTTTGGCTGTTCGTAAATTCAAATCCCAACCCTTGCCGAAAAGGGGAGAGCAGATTTTTTTTAATTTGATAACTGTAATCTTTTGAAATGGTTTTTGTTTGGGTGCGTTTTATTCCCCAAGCGGTAGCCAACAGTAAAAATTCTTCATAAGCCAGCCGGGAACGGGCATTTTCCAGTTCGGCCAGACTGGCGGGGAAATGCACCGCCTGCAAAGCCTGGCTGCTGTTTAAGAAACGGCGTTTTTCTGCTAAAACGGGAGGCAGTATGTCGGGCTGTTGGGACTGCTCTGCGCTTTTCAATGCTTGATGAATATACTGGCGCATTTGTTTATGGGTGATGCCTTCAGTCAGCCCGTAAATGGGAGTAATACGACCGGCGTGCAAAAACGTCTCGGGGGCGGAAACGGGGTAATATTCTTCCACCGTGATTTTGTGTTCAAAAAATTGCTGGCGGTTTTCCTTACGGCCGATGACCCATATTTCTGCATTTGTCTTGAAGTCTTTTTTCAATTGGGCAAATGGATCAAAGCGGAAATTACGGAATGAACGTTTTTTAAACCAGGTGCATTCAAACTGATTGTTTTTCCCGTCTGCCAAAAAAGCTTTAAAAATCAGTACCGAGCGGGCCGGTATCGTTTGGGTGCGCAAAACATGCCCTTTAAATATAACCAAGGAGGGGGGATTTAGGCCGCTGTTTGGCGGATTTTCGCGGCGGTCTTGATAAGCGCGCGGATAATAATGCAACAAGTCCGCTACTGAAAAAATTTCCAGCCGCTGCAAGGCTTTGGCGCGTGCGGGACCAATCCCTTTGAGGTACTGAATAGAGCTCATATGTCTATTTTAGCAATTTAAATTTTGCTACAATGAAAAAAAGGAGGCGCTATGAATCTAGAACTCATCTCATCGCGCATAAGCGAACATTTTTTGACTTTGGCAGAACAGACGGGCCGGGTATTGGGGGCCTTGCTGATTGCTATCTTGATTTTGGTGATTGGGTTATATTTATCCCGTTTTGTAGGGTCTTATGTAAAAAAGTTTTTGGGGAAAATATCTTTTGATGACAAAACCTCTAAGCTGGGAATTAATGAATTGTGCGTGCGTTTCGGCTTGGGAAAATCTCCTACCTATATTATTTCTTTTGTCTTGGCTTGGGCTGTTATCTTTTATGCCGTGGTGTTGGCGGCAGATGTATTGCATTTAGCCATTATACGGGATCTGTTTACCCGCTTTTTGGAGTTTATCCCCACGTTATTTGTGTCGGTGTTGATTTTGTTTGCGGGATTGTTACTGGGTAAACTGCTGGGGAATATTATTGAAAACTCTGCCAAAGCCAATGGCTTGCGCGGCGGGGTGCTTATTTCCCGCGCGGTCTATGTGTTTGTCGTATTTTTCTGTGCGTTGATTGCAGTGGAAAATTTGGGTTTTGCCAGCCAATTGGTCAATAATGTGGCGGTAGTCATTTTGGCCTCGTTAGGATTGGCGTTTGCAATAGCGGTGGGGCTGGGAGCCAAACCCTTGGCGGAGGAATTTCTACGCGGTATATTTGAACAAGAGCTTACTCATAAAGACAAATAAACTTTAGGTTACTCGGGGCGCTTTGGAAGAAAAAGCGCCCTTTTTATATATACAAATTCTCCGGCTAAAAGAGGTTATCCTTTTAGAGTTCTCGTTTTCGTGGTATACTTAAAGATATAGACTGTTAGGTGAAATTAAGGATATTAAATATGAAAAAGCTAATCGTTTTTTTATTTATGAGCTGTTGGTCTGTTTTTCTTTATGCCGATCCTTGGGGTGCTATGAGCGATTACGACCAGGGGTTTTTGGGTTCTGAGCAACAAACTGACGAAGGCGTAGGAGAGAATTATTTGCTGGCGCAAATTCTGGCCGGAGAGCCGGTGCGCGTTTATATTTACGGCAACGAAATGGAAAATCAGCAGAAAGATTATCAGCGCTTGATTTTCCAAAGTTATAATCGCTGGTTTTCCGACACCGCCCAATTTATCCGGCATGCTAAGCGGGAAAAAGAGTTTGAGGATATATTGCCGCTGTTGGAGCGGGGAATAGATATACAGTTTGTCAGTAAAGAAGAAGCGGATATTATGTTTTTTATTCTTCCGTTGAAAGAAATAGAAAAGCTCTGCGGAGGGAGTGCTGGCTGTTATATGTCTCAAATGTATAGAAAAGAAAGAGTTCCTCGTATATTTCTGCCGCAGACCAGTTTTTGGACGCGATTATTTCAAGACAAAAAAGTGAATATAAAAGGTGTGGGGCTTCACGAGATAGGACACTCCCTGGGATTGAGTGACCAGTATCCTCTGGTCCGCGCCCTAGCTTCCCATCCTGTATTTAGTTCCGAGACAGCGGAGCGCAGCGTGATGAATATGGGCCACGAGATCAGCTGTGATGATGCCGACGGCTTAATTAATCTGATAGATTGGACCCGCGGCATGAGCCGCGGCGGAGAAACCGGCTGGCGCAGCCTTTGCGCTGACAGAGAGACATTTTACTCCTATGGTCAGCCCAACACGAAGGGCCCTTATTTTATTTTCTCCACAGATTCGTCTGAATTATGGCATCTGTTAACCTATCAGAACGGACTCCGGGTAAATACCCAGCTATTTCCTATGAAACAAGACTCTGCTGCGCTGCTGGCTGCTCCGTTGCAGGAAACGGTATTGCAGCGAGACGGAGCCGGCCGGCCGGTATTAAGCCAGGGGAAGGGGGGAGAATTGGTCTATTATTCTTATGTTTATGACAGAAGAATACGTTTAGTAACCAAAGATAATGAGGTGTTGCTGGCGGAATTGCGTGACTTGGAACCGAAACAAAAGGGCCAGAGACAAATTTTGCTGCAGTTTGTGGGAGAAGACGGCAATGTTTCTTTGTTTGAAAGATACCGGTCAGTAAAAAACGGAAGTCAAAAGGGAATCGCTCACTATATATCCGGTTGGAATTTGTCAAATCCGACATTTAATCTACACATGGAATTTGATGAGCAGGGACGGGTAATAAAACGGAAAGGAGGCGAAAAAACAGCCGCCCTGCCCCCAAGTGTCCAAAAGAAGCAAAATTCCAGCACGGTAGGTTATTTGAAGGAACATGTTTCTTTGTGTATCCACGGCGGCAACGAAGAACTTGCAGCTTCTGTGGCTGATGAGATAGCTTGGCAGGCGCTGCAGCAAACGAATCGGAGAAAAGAAGAACGATTAAAAAACTGGTATTTATCCATGCCGTAGGAAAGAGTTGTCCGGACCGCGTTGTCCCGTGCTGCGGTCTATTGAAAGACTCTTGATTTATTGCTCCTAAATGACAGAGCCCCAGGCAAACGCTGGGGCTCTGTCATTTAAAGAAGGGTTTCCAAAGGCTGAAAACTATTCTTGATAATCTTTCAACATTTTGGTGCGGGTCGGGTGGCGTAATTTGCGGATAGCTTTGGCTTCAATCTGGCGCACGCGTTCCCGAGTGACGTTAAACATTTTGCCTACTTCTTCCAAAGTGCGCGGGTAGCCGGAATCTATACCAAAACGCAAACTGATAATTTTGGCCTCCCGTTCTGATAAGGTGGCCAAAACGTCAGCCACTTCTTGTTTTCTCAGGAAATCTACGGCCGAAGTGGTGGGATTTGGTCCATTCTTATCTTCTATAAAATCTTCCAGGTTAGAATCCTCGTCTTCACCGATAGGAGTAGAGAGGGAAATCGGATCCTGCATGATTTTTAGTACACTTTTGACTTTTTCCATAGACAGGCGCAGCGTTTTGGAATAATCTTCCAGCGTCGGCTCCCGGCCATGTTCTTGACGGAATTTGTTGGTTACTTTTGTCAGCTTGGATACCAACTCTTTCATGTGCACAGGGATACGAATGGTATTGGCCTGGTCGGCAATGGCGCGGTTGATGCTTTGGCGTATCCACCAGGTAGCATAGGTGGAGAATTTAAAGCCGCGCTTATACTCAAATTTTTCCACGGCTTTCATCAATCCCAAGCCGCCTTCTTGAATCAAGTCGGAAAGCTCTAAATTGGAATTGACATGTTTCTTAGCGATGGACACCACCAAGCGCAGGTTGGCCTTGATGAGTTTTAATTTATCCTGCAAAATCATATCCTCAAAGAAGACGATGCGGTCATTAAAAGAGAGAAACTCTTTTTCTGTCATCGGCAGCGATTCCACCATACGCTCATGACGTGCCCGCACCGATTCAATGTTAGCCAATGCCCGTTCCAGTTCCTCTAAGGTAAATTTGGTTTTCTTTTTAAATTCCTTTTCGGTTATTTTTTTGTTTTTGAACGCATTAACCAGTTTCTTTACGTCGGCATACGGGCCAAAATACGAGTCAAAACGTTCTATGTCGCTGCGGGTTTCGTTTAAGCGGTCGGCAAGGTTTTTGATTTTGTTGGTCAAACGTTTGATTTTGTTTTGGTTCAAATTAAGCTTAATAATGCGCGCTACCACTTCTTTCTGTTTTTCTTCCAACAGCTCAATATGGTGATTGCGTTTTTTGTCGGATAAATTTCCTTCGCGCAGCTCTTTCATTAGTTTGGTAATTTCCTGTTCACGTTTGCCGATAAACTGCGCCGCCTCTTTAAGCTTTTTGCGCATATTGTTCAGTTCGCGTGTTGTGCGTTTGCCGCGGGGCATGAGCTCTTTGGTGGTCATTTCTTCTTGGTCCACCAGTTCTTCCCAATTGCAAATTTCACGCATGGTAATGGGGGATTCCAATACCAATTTGCGAAGCTCTTTTTCCCGTTCGCGGATATTACGGGCCAGCGTGATCTCTTCGTCTCTGGTAAGCAGGGGCACTTTGCCCATTTCCGAGAGGTACATGCGTATGGAGTTGGAGATGTCCGGATTGGCGGAGGCCCATTCATCAGTATATACTTCTTTGTCCGCCAGAGAGGCGGCTTTTATTTTTTTGTCATCTACTACTTGGATTCCCATGTCTTCCAATGTGCCCATCAAGCCGTCAATATCTTCGGCACTCATGGAATTGGAAGTTAAAGAACGGTTAATTTCTTCCAGCGACAGCATGCCGCTTTCTTTCCCCGCTTCCACCAATTCTTTCAAAGCTTTATTTCCCGGATTTGCCATTTGGTTGTACCTCTTTTCCGCTAATTTTTTAATTTGTTTTGCAATTGAAGCATTTGTTGCAGTAATTGGGCCGGTACATTTCCTGTCCCGGCGGTCTTAATTTGCTGGCGTATGGCGGCCAGTTGGCGCTGGAGAGCTTCCTTTTCCACTGCTTTGTAGCAGGAAGCGATATCCCGCTGCGCCTGAAAATCTTTAGGCAGTTCGCTCATATACAGCCGTATGGCCAGTTTAGCATGCTGGGGAGCCAATGCACATACCCGGTCCACAAAACCTTCCGGGGCCGGATTTTCGGCTGCGGCTTGGCACACTGCTTGCAGCAATTGAGCCAACGCACGGCTGTCAAACTGGGCGGCTACTGGCTGCCCCTGTTGCGCATACATTGGAAAACGCAGCAGCCAAGCTACTAAATTTTCCTCCGCCGCATGAAACGCTTCTTCCGTTTTATGAGGCTGAGAGGCTGTTTTTAACGTTTGGAAACGCTGCTGGAAGCGGCTGGCGGCTTTTTCCCTTTCACGCACCCGCTCCAAAACAAGTATCTCATCAACGCCGGTTTGTTCCGCCACATATTTTACCCATTCCCGGCGAACAATGGGATCCGGCTGTTTGAGTAAGGTTTCCGTCAGCTCATTAATAATGGCGGTTTTAGCCTGCGGCTGTAATGGCTGAGGATATAAATCCATTTGCAGCCGCGTATGAAACGCAATTAGATCCTGGGCATGGTCCAATACCGCTTCGAATTTTTCTTTTCCATATTGGGCAATATATTCGTCTGGATCCAGCCCTTCTGACAAAGACGCCACTTTGACAAACAATCCTTGCTCAATAAGTATCAAAGCCCCCCGTAAAGCGGCTTTGATTCCGGCTGCGTCAGGGTCAAAGAGTACCACTACATTATCACTGTAGCGTTTTAACAGTTTTCCGTGTTCGGGCGTCAAACTGGTGCCCAGCGGCGCAACTGCGTTTTCAAAGCCCGCCTGGTGACAGGCAATCACGTCCATGTACCCTTCCAAAAGTATGCTGCGCCCCGCTTTGCGGATAGCCGGCCCGGCAAAATTCAGCCCGTAGAGCACTTGGCTTTTGCTAAAGACTGACGTTTCAGGAGAATTTAAATATTTCGGCTCCCCTTCTTCCAAAATACGTCCGCCAAAACCAATAGTTTCCCCGCGTTGGTTAATAATGGGGAACATCAGCCGGCCGCGGAAATAATCCCGCGCTCCATAAGCTGTTTGTACGCATAAACCGGCTTCTTTAAGCTGTTGGGCAGAAAAATGGGAGGCTTGCGCTTCTTTGCACAAGGAGGTAGGCTCATTTTTTGCAAAGCCCAACTCAAATTTTTGTACAGTCTCTTTGGTTAAGCCGCGGCTTTTGATATAGCCGCGTACGGATTCCCCGCCAGCTCCCATTAGATTTTTATGATAAAACATTTTGGCGAAATCCAGGGTTTTCCGGGCAGTGATGCGCTGTTGTTCCGCCGCAGAAAAACCGCCGCGCGGTTTATATTCCACCCCAGTCATTTCCGCTAATTTTCGCACGGCTTCATTAAAAGATAAATTTTCAATTTTCATCAGGAAGTCAAAAACATCACCCCCTTCCTGACAGCCAAAACAATAATACAGGCCCTTCTCTCCATCTACGGTAAAAGAGGGAGTTTTTTCTTTATGAAACGGACAGCAGGATTTCCATGTTTTCCCGGCTTTTTTTAAATGCGGTACATACTGGCGTACAAACTCTACAATGTCTATGCGCTGCTTAATTTTTTCAGCCAGATTTTCCTGCATAGTTTATCCCATTTCTCCGTCAATGTGTCGTACGCGCGTATGCGCCCGCGCGCACAGGGCAAAGAAGGCAATAGCCCTCGGTTCCCCTTGGACTATTGCCTCAAAAACTGCTTGTATTAATAGCGCCGGCGTTTGGTGCGGCGGGCGCGTCTTTGCGCTTCCTGCGATTTGATTTTGCGCTTCACGCTGGGCGGCATGTAGGTCTCGCGGCGTTTAATTTCCTTGAGAATGCCATTTTTTTCACATTCGCGTTTGAAGCGTTTGAGAGCTTCTTCCAGGTGTTCAGCGTCTCTGACTTTCACAAAAACCATTAACTTTTTCACCACCTTCTGTTACCAGCAAAAAATCAGTACATATATTATATAAAACTTTCCGCTTTTTGTGATACTGTTTTGCAGGGCTTGCGCAAAGAAAGACAGCAGGAGGGGTTTGCGGGCCGTCAGAAGCAAGAAAGCCTTGCATTGTTTTTTTTTTTTTGATACATTTTATCAGAAGATAAAATGTATCAAAAAGAGGTCTGGATATGGCAAATCGTCCTACGGGCAAAATAGGCGGTTTTACACTTATTGAACTATTGGTAGTGGTGCTGATAATCGGCATATTGGCGGCGGTGGCATTACCTCAGTATGAAAAAGCGGTGGCAAAGTCCCGTTATCTAAATCTTATCATGGCGGGGAAATCTTTAAAAGACGCTATGGAGGTTTACTATATGGCAAACGGAACATATCCTAAATTCTGGAATGAGCTGGATATAGAATATCCGGGCTGTGATCAGTCCTCCATTAGTTATTATATGTTGTGGTGTGATAATTTTGCGGTAGATATATTTGCAGGTAGTACGAAAAATCTGTTGTTTTATGATACCCATGGTTTAGAAAATAATGGCAGAGGCTTAGATAGTGCCGAATTATCATCTCAAACAACTTACAAAATTTGGTTAGACCATTCCGACTCACCCGGCAAAACGGCTTGTTCCAGTCAGATAGAAGGGCTTTGTGAAAGTATGGGTTTTGAGTGATATTTTTAGTTTGGTAAAAAAGAAACCCCCGCTTTGTGAGCGGGGGTTTTCTCTGTTGTTTAAGAAGCCTTGCATTGTTTTTTTTTTTTGATACATTTTATCAGAAGATAAAATGTATCAAAAAGAGGTCTGGATATGGCAAATCATTCTACGGGCAAAATAGGCGGTTTTACACTTATTGAACTATTGGTAGTGGTGCTGATAATCGGCATATTGGCGGCGGTGGCATTGCCTCGCTATGAGAAAGCGGTAGAGAAATCCCGAACGGCTGAAGCTAAAATCATGTTGCGTCATATTTATGATTTACACCGCCTATGTGTGATGGAGACGGGGGACTCTTCTGTAGAAGCAGGAGGAACGGTGTGTTCGGAATGGTTATTGGAAAATTATTTGGATACAGGTGGAAAAGCGCTTACTTCGGGGGCTGAGAGCTCCAGCTCTTTCCCGGCGTTTCGTACGAAGGATTGGGAGTATAATACAGATGGGGAAAATGCGTGGGCAGTTCGTTTGAGTGAAAGTTGGCCTTATTATATATTTGGCCCTTCTTGGGGAGATGATAATTTAGTTTTTCATTGTGCAGACGATGACGGAGACGCTACTTGTAAGAGGTTGTGCGGGCAGGGACAGTGTGAATTATAGCTTGTTCCCTATCCTTATGTCTGCGAGTAGAGAGGATTTTTATATATAAAACCCCGGTCAAGCCGGGGTTTTTGAGACAGGTAAACTTCTGTCAAAAGGCTTCTTTTATTTAGTGTTTGTTTTGTAATGTTTTTATAAAAGAATCCACTTGCGTGAGGTCCTTGCGTACGGCCTCTTTGTCTGCGCGGCGTTTATATTCAAACTGCCCGTCTTTTACCGTACGGCTGCTGATGACCACTCGGTGCGGCAGACCCATTAAATCGGCGTCTTTAAACTTGACGCCCGGGCGTTCGTCTCGGTCGTCAAGCAGTACGGTAAGGCCAGCCGCCTCCAGCCGGGAGTTCATATCGTCAGTGGCTTTTTTGACGTCAAGGTTAGTGTCGTAGTCAATAGCGACCAATGAGATGTCAAAGGGGGCAATCGGCTCGGGCCAGATAATGCCGTTATCGTCATGGCTTTGCTCTATGGCGGCCGCCACTACGCGGCTGATTCCGATGCCGTAGCAGCCCATGATAAACGGGTTGGCCTTTTGTTTCTCATCTAAAAATTCAGCTTTCATTGCTGCGGAATATTTAGTACCCAGTTTAAAAATGTGTCCCACTTCTATCCCGCGGGTAAAGTGAAACTGGGCACCGCATTTGGCGCAGCAATCGCCTTCAGAAGCGATTTTTAAATCGCAGTAAGAATCCACTTCTATATCGCGCGACGGATTGACGTTAATGACGTGCACGTCAGTTTCATTGCCTCCGGCTACGCCGTTGACTACGCCTTTGACGTAATTGTCTGCCAAAATTTTGATTTTGGGGTTTCTGGCTTTCAAGCCCTGTGGCCCCGCAAAGCCCACCGGGGAGCCTGTCACCTGCGTGTACACTTCTTCACTGGCTTTTTCCAGCTCGGTGCATTTAAGCAGTGCGCGCAGTTTGGGTTCGTTGAGTTCATGGTCGCCGCGTACCAAAGCCACTACGGGCTCTCCGTCGGCGGTAAACACCAAAAGTTTAATCAGCTTGTCCGTACCGACGTTCAACATGTTGGCTACGTCTTCTACAGTGTAGGCTTTGGGGGTGGGGCGTTTTTCCATTGGTTTAAAATCCGCTTCATTGATGGTAAATTCTGGCGCTTTGATGGCGGCTTTTTCCGTATTAGCGGCGTAGCCGCAGGCAGGACAGTCGGCAATAGCGTCTTCGCCATTGTCTGCCAATACCATAAATTCATGCGAGAAGTTGCCGCCTATGGCGCCGGTGTCTGCTTCCACGGCTTTAAATTTAAATCCGCAGCGCGTAAACACGCGGGTATAAGCGTCATACATGCGCTGGTACCAGTCGGTGGCTTGTTCGTCTGTAGCGCAGAAAGAATAGGCGTCTTTCATGTAAAATTCGCGCGCGCGCATCACGCCAAAGCGCGGGCGGATTTCATCGCGGAATTTGGTGCCGAACTGATAGAGGCATACCGGCAACTGTTTATAAGAAGAAATATCTTTGCGGGCCAGGTCGGTGATGACTTCTTCGGCGGTGGGGGAAACGCAAAATTCGGCTTTTTTTCGGTCCTCTATTTTAAGCAGCTGGTCTCCAAAGTGTTCCCAACGGCCCGTTTCCTGCCACAGCTCTTTAGGCTGCACCACCGGCAGCCATACTTCGCATGCACCGGCGCGGTCCATTTCTTCGCGCACAATGTTTTCCACCTTTTTAAGCACTTTTAAGCCCAGCGGCAGCCATTCATACAGTCCGCTGCCCAGCTTGCGGATTAGTCCGGCGCGAATCATCAATTTGGCGGATAAATTATCGGCGTCTTTGGGCGCTTCTTTTAATGTGGGTACATAATAGTTGGATAATTTCATTTTCATTCCTTTGAGCGGCGCGGCGCTTGCTCTGCGGCTAATATAGAGCCGAGAGAAGGGCTATTTGCGGCCGAACTCGTTTATTTTTTCAATTAAAAAATCTACCCATTTTTCTTGGGGCAGTTTAAACATCGTTTGGCCCTTTTCAAAATACAGGCCTTCGCCTTTGCCGCCGGCTATGCCAAAGTCGGCGTCGCGCGCTTCGCCGGGGCCGTTGACAATGCAGCCCATAACGGCTATTTTCAGCCCAGTGGCTTTGCGCAAGAGCTCTTTGTCTGAGTAAATCCGTTTTTCCAATGTGCGCACCGTACCTGCCACATCTACTTGGGTGCGCCCGCAGGTGGGGCAGGAAATTAAGTTGGGCCCGTACTCGCGCAAATGCAGGGCTTTCAAAATCTCATACGCCGCGCGCACTTGCAGGGCAGGATCTTCAGTCAGAGAAACGCGTATGGTGGCCCCAATGCCTTTTTGCAAAAGCGTACCCAGCGCGATGGCGCTTTTGACCGTGCCGCTTAGAAAGCTGCCCGCTTCAGTTAGGCCGATATGCAGCGGGATATCACTTTGGGAGGCAAAAAGTTCGTTGGCTTTCAAGGTGCGGGCGAAATCGTCTGATTTTAGAGATACGACAACATTTTTAAAATTCAGCTGTTCTAAAATGTTGGCTTGCTCCAAGGCTTCCTGCACCATGACTTGCGCCCATTTTTCATCAGATAAATCCACCTGCCCGGCTACGCTTTTTAAATACTTGACCGAGCCGGCATTGACCCCAATGCGTATGGCTACGCCTTTGTCAGCGCAAGCTTTGACCACTTCTTTGGTATTTTCTATCGCACCTATATTGCCGGGGTTAATGCGCACTTTGTCCACGCCCTGTTTGACGGCTTCCAAAGCCAATTTGTAATCAAAATGAATGTCTGCCACCAGCGGGCTGTGAATGCGTTTTTTAATCTCGCCCAACGCCAGCGCAGCCTGCATATCCGGTACGGCTACGCGGTTAATTTCGCAGCCGGCGTTTTCCAGTGCGTTTATTTGTGCGGCGGTGGCGGCGGCGTCGCGGGTGTCGGTATTGCACATGCTTTGCACGCGTACCGGATTGCCGGTTCCCAAAATATAGGGGCCTACTTTAACTTGTCTGGTTTTGTACATTAGTTGCCTTCCTGCACAGCAGGTTTTTCTGTCTGTGCTTGTTCTGTCTCTGCGGCGGTTTGTGTAGCCACGGCGGCAGGTTTGGGTTTAAAGAAAATCCGCTTAATATCTGCGTAAGAGGCGTACACCACCAGCAGCATTAACAAGTAAAATCCCACATTGGCTGCACGCATGATGGCTTTGGTGGAGGGGAGTTTCCCCGTCAGTCCTTCCCATAAATAGACCAAAGCATATCCTCCATCTAATATGGGGATAGGAAAGAGATTGAACATGCCCACCGCCAAAGAGAGCATGCCAATTAAGAAAATAAAGTCCAGCCACCCGCGATGTACGGATTGGTGGATAATATTGACGATTCCTATTGGTCCGGCCACTTCCGGCGCTTTTTTATGGGAAATGCTTTGCCAAATAGATACTAAAGAGAATTTGGTCCAATACCAGCACTGGTACAAACCCAACCCGACCGAAGACCACCAGCCCACGCGTTTCATTTGTACAGGGGCGGCAATGCCTAACACGGTAGGTTTATCGGCCAAAAAGTCCGTCTCCGGAATGAATAAAGAAAAAGCTTTTTCTCCGCGTTTGACTTCCAGCGTGAGATCTCCTTTTCGGTTCTGTATGGCTTGTGTCAGTTCCAGCCAGTTGGCAACGGCTTGTCCGTTCACGGCGGAAATCAAATCCCGTTCTTGTAAATCTGCTTTTTCCGCCGGATATCCTTCTACCACGGCGCCAATTTGCGCAGGCAACAGGGTGGGGTCTGTTTCCGGCATACCTTTGATATAGATAAGTCCTGTAAAGATGACCGCCGCCAAAACATAATTGAACAATGCTCCGTTTACCACCATAAAAAACTTGGCATACCATTTTTTAGCGGCAAATTCACTGGGTTTGGGGGCTTCTTTGGCGTTGTCGTCTTGAAACATTTGCCCTTCCGGTTCTACAAACCCGCCGAACGGAATGGCGCGGATTTGAAAGTCAGTCCCTTTAGAAGACTTTTTGTGCCATAGGATTTTACCGAAACCGAACGAAAATTCTTTTACTCCAATCCCAGTCAAACGGCAGGCGATAAAATGTCCAAATTCGTGAATAATCACAATCGGGCTAAGTACGACAATAACGGAAATAACGGAAAGCAACATATATACCCCTTATAAGATAACTTTTTTATATTTTTTTTCTGCCAAATTGGCCAATGCTTTTTCATGGGCCCAAGCATCTGCTTCCAGGGCTTGATTAAGCGTTACATGGCCGACGCGGCCATACGTTTCTTTAAGTACGCTGTAAATTAATTTGGGAATATCGGTAAATTTAATGCGTTCTTTCAAGAAGGCATCTACCGCCACTTCGTCTGCTGCGCTTAATACGGCCGGGAAAATGCTGCCTTTGGCTTGTGCCGCCAAAGCCAACTCTAAACAGGGGAAGCGGCCAAAGTCCGGCTCAAAAAACTCCAGCTTTTGCGCTTGGAATAAATTAAGCGGTTTTACCGGGCTGGGCATGCGCTTGGGATAAGTAATGGCATACTGAATGGGAATACGCATGTCCGGTTCGCTCATTTCCGCCAAAATGGCGCCATCTATATATTCTACGGCGGAGTGAATGAAAGACTGCGGGTGAATTACTATCTGCACTTTTTCCTGCGGCAGTGAAAACAAATTCATGATTTCAATGGCTTCAAAGCCTTTGTTCATCAGTGTGGCGGAATCTATGGTAATTTTTTTGCCCATTTTCCAGCGCGGGTGGTTAAGTGCTTCGGCCGGGGTAACGGTAGAAAGGGATTTTTTACGTTGGGCAAACGGTCCGCCGGAAGCGGTTAAAAAGACGCGGGAGATGGATTCGTTGGCGCGGTCATAATTGGTGGCGTCGGTTTCTTCCATACATTGAAAAATGGCGGAAGGCTCGCTGTCCACTGGGATAATGGTGGCTTTCCAACGGCGGCACTCCTGCATAATAGTCTTGCCCGCCATAACCATGGGCTCTTTGTTGGCCAAGGCAATAGTTTTTCCCGCCTTTATGGCTGCCACCAGCGGCTGAAAGCCTGCGGCGCCCACCAAGCCGTTGATGACCAAGTGCGCCGAAGGCAAAGAAGCCAGGAAAACCAGGCTGTCCATATCCGGCGGCAAGAGCTGGGTGCCCTTGGGCATTTGACTTTTTAAAATTTCATAGCTGGCTGCGTCTAATACGGCGGCAAAACGCGGCTTGAACGTATGTACTTGTTTAATGAAAAGTTCAGTATTTTTGTTGGCGCTCATCGCCAATACGCGGTACTGGGGCCCCAGCCTTCCAATGACATCTAGAGCGGAAGTGCCTATAGAGCCGGTAGAACCTAGAATGATGATATTTTTCATAAGGTGTACAAGACCACGTAATAGAAAATGGGGGCCAGCAATAAGTAAGAATCAAACCGGTCCAAAAAACCGCCGTGTCCCGGCAACAGATGAGAGGAATCTTTCACTCCCGTGCTGCGTTTGATGACCGATTCGGCCAAATCGGATACTTGTCCCACTACGGCTACCAATAATCCCAGCCAAACGGCTTGCATAACCGTCAAATACGTGGGCAAAAACAGATGTCTCATGAGCAGTGCTCCGCCTATTGCCAGCAGCGTGCCGCCGATAGCTCCTTCCCATGTTTTTTTAGGGCTGACTTCTTGGTTGAGCTTGTGTTTGCCTAGCAAACGCCCCGTGAAATAAGCCCCCGTGTCGCATATCCATACGGTAATAATCATGAACAGCGTCAAGTATTCGCCGTATTGGGCTATATCGCGTATATTAATAAGGTGTGCCAAGGACCAGGGAATTAAAAAAATGCCGGTAAAAGTATTTGCCACGCGCTCCCAACTGCGGTGCGGCGTCAATACTTCTACAAAAAGTACGCCAAAAATGACCACGCTGATAGCAAAGGGATATAAATTATCGGGCAGTTCTACAGAAGGCAGCTGGACTCTGCCTAAAATAGCCACTAGTGCCATCAGCAGCCCGAAGAGCATAAGCGAAAGCATATGTATCGGCTTTTTGCCGGCGGTCAGCACCAAGCCGTATTCATATAGACACAGCAAGATGACACAGGCCGTAAAGGCCATGTAAACCACGCCGCCGAAGTGAATGGCGGCTAAAATAACAGGTACGCCGATAATGGCGGTCAAAATACGGGGAAGTAGCATACATTCATTTTAGCAAATATCAGCCGTATTTGGCGGCGTTGTGCAAAAGGAGGGCTGCGGCCTTATTGCCTCTCATCCTCAAAAGAATTTGGCCTTTGAGTTTTGCCAGCAGTCTATTGCTTGGGGAGGGGCACAGTGCTGTGTGGCACCTCAAGCAGATGAAATAATCTTTGTGAATCTTTCGGCTCTCCCGTTATACATCATAATAATGGCAGTAATAATTATTATAAACTCAATTAACAAATTTAGTTTTTAGCTTTACAAAAAGAGGGATATCCTTAGTGCCAAGAGCCCCCGTGTGTATGCGCGGGGGCTCAAAAATTGGTATCATTTACATATATATATTGTAATGGAGATATTACCCCATGGCAAAAAATGACCTGACTACCAGGAACCTGATGTTGGACAGTTTGAAGCAGTATGCCAAGAACAGGATTTCCCATGAGTTCATTCGCGAACATGACGCGAAGAACGAAATTCCCCTAGACATTTTAAAAGAGATGTACGACCATGACGTGCTGGGCGTGCATCTTTTGCTTATTCCGGAAGAGTATGGCGGCCTCGGCGGTCAAACTACGGAAATTTACCGCGTGTGCGAACAGTTGGCCCGCATTGATTTAGGTATTGCCACCGGCGTATTTGCCACCTTCTTGGGCAGCGACCCCATTAACGTAGGCGGCACCCCGGAGCAAAAAGCCAAATGGTTCCAGAAAATTGCGCACGAGAACAAGCTGGTCGCTTATGGCGCTACGGAAGCAGATGCCGGATCTGACTTGGTGTCTTTACGCACCCGCGCTGACCGCGTAGAGAAAGATGGAAAGATTGTTGGTTATAAAATTACCGGCAGCAAAATGTGGATTTCCAACGGCGGCGTAGCCGATATTTACACCGTGCTGGCGCTGGCTCCGGGCGGCCCGAGCTGGTTTATCGTAGAAAAAGGCACCCCCGGCTTTACGCAAGATGCACACGAAGACAAACATGGCATACGCTTGTCCAATACTGCCGGTTTGGCCTTTGATGAAGTGTATGTGCCGGCAGAAAATTTAATTGGTTTGGAAGAAGGCAAAGGCTTCCTGCAGGCGCAGGCCGTATTTGGCTATACGCGCTTAATGGTGGCGGCCTTTGGCTTGGGCGGCGGCGAAGAAGCAGTAGAAACCGCTTTAATCTATGCCCAGCAGCGTATACAGGCCGGCGGCCCGCTGGCACAGAAGCAGGGGTTTATGCTTAAGCTGATTACCCCGCACTATGTGCGCTTTGAAGCGGCCCGCGCCTATATTGACTGGACCGCCAAACAGCTGGAAGTCAATAACCACGGCTTAGCCACGGAAGGCGCTATCGCCAAACTTTACGCCACCGAATCGGGCAACAAAGCCGCCGAAGACGCTATTCAGGCCATGGGCGGTTTTGGGTATACAAAAGAATTTGCGGTGGAAAAAATTAAACGCGACGTCAAAATTACCTGCATTTATGAAGGCACCAGCGAAGTATTGGAGATGACCATCTTCCGCGGGCGCTGGCAGGAACACCTCAAGACCCGCGGCCAGTATTACATTAAACAAGCGGAAGAATTTGAAGCCATTCACGCCCAGCACCCCGACGTGGGGGCTGACAGCGTGGCCTTGGGTTTCCGCGCCTTGGCCCGCGTGTTGGAAGACTGCCGCGCGCAGAAACTGACCCGTCACCAATATATTACCTTTATGTTGGGGGATTTAATCAGCGAAGCTGAAGTGGCCGCCGTCTTTGCGCGTGAATGTGCCGAAGGCCGCGTGACCGAAGGCAGCCGTTTTGACTTGAACACGCTTAAAATTATGTCACGCGTTAATGCGCGCTTGAGCGCGTTTAAGATTGCCACCGAAGGTATGAAACTTATCTTGGGTGTAGGTGCGGCTTCTGCGCAGGACTTGTCCGCCGGAGTCAATTTGGTCGGTATTGAAGAAAAGATGACCGGCTTAATTGAAGACGAAGACTTGGTGTCTGCCAAACTCAGAGAAATTTTTAAAGCATAAGGACATACTATGAATATTATCGTATGTATTAAACAAGTACCCGATTCCACCCAAGTCAAGGTGGACCCGAAGACCGGCACCCTAATCCGTGCCGGTGTGCCCAGCATTTTAAATCCTTACGACCATTACGCGCTGGAAAAAGCCTTGGCTATTAAAGCCAAAACGGGCGCCAAAGTGACCGTACTGTCCATGGGCCCCAACCAGGCAGTAGCCGTGCTGCGCTTGGCGTTGGCTTTGGGCGCTGACGAGGGGGTGCTGTTGGCGGACCGCGCTTTTGCCGGCTCTGACACCTGGGCCACCTCTTATGCGCTGGCTACGGCTATTAAAAAAATCGGCCAGTATGATTTAATCCTCTGCGGACAGATGGCTATTGACGGGGATACCGCCCAAACCGGGCCGGGTATTGCTTATCACTTGGGTATCCCGCAGATTACGTTCTGCGACAGTGTAGACAGCGACGGCCAGCACGCCGTAGTCAAGAAGCTTATTGAAGGCGGACATCAGATTATGCAGGCCGAGCTGCCTGTGCTTATTACCATGACCATGCCGGTGGATTATGTGGCCAAATACCCGTCTTTCCTGGCGGCACATAGAGCGCAGGACAAACAGATTTCTATTTGGACTGCTGCCCAGGTGGGCGCAGATACGCATAAGGTGGGGCTGGAAGGCTCCCCTACGCGCGTATCGCGCATTTTCCCGCCGCCAGCCAGAGCCAAAGGGGAAATGATTTCCGGTTCCGCCGAAGAAATGGCGGCTAAATTTGTGGAAATTTTGAAAAAGGAGAGTTTTGTCAAATGATTCAAGTAGCTTCTAATTGTGTCGGTTGCGGCAAATGTGTGGCCGCGTGTCCGTTTGGGGCGCTCTCCTTGGTCAACCGCAAAGCGGTACCTAATAACAGCTGCACAATGTGCGGCGCGTGCGTGAGCGTCTGCCCGGTTAAGGCGTTGTCGTTGCCAGCCACTGGGGCGGCAAACGTCAAAAAAGACTTATCCGCCTACAAAGGCGTGTGGGCTTTTATTGAAATTTCCGATGACGGGAAAACCCAAAAAGTGCGCCCGGTGGGCTTTGAACTTTTGTCCAAAGGCCGCGAATTGGCGGACCAGTTGGGCGAAGAACTTTGCGCGGTGGTCATTGGCGACGGCGTGGATAAATATTTTGCGGAGCTGTCTTCTTACGGGGCAGATAAAATCTATGCCGTAAACAGCCCGGCTTATCATGACTATAACACGCTTGCATATGCCAACGCGATGGTTACGCTGATTAAGAAGTACAGCCCCAGCGTCGTGTTGTTTCCTTCTACATATATCGGGCGCGATTTATCCCCGCGCATTTCTTCCGAGTTATTTGTAGGGTTGACGGCGGACTGCACGGACTTGTCTATTGCTGATGGGCTGCTTATTCAAACCCGCCCCGCTTTCGGCGGAAATATTATGGCGGACATTAAATGCCCGGATTACCGGCCCCAAATGTCCACCGTACGTCCGAATGTGTTTAAAAAAGTAGTCACCCGCCCGGGGAGCATGGCTCAAATCGTCAGCGAAATGATTGCCGTTCCCGCCTCCGCCGGCAAGGTGCGCATTATCAGCAAACATTTTGACGAAACTTCTGCCCAGGATAAATTAGATGAGGCCGAAGTGGTCATAGCCGGTGGCCGCGGTATGAAAGACGCCGCCGGGTTTGCCGTGCTGGACCAATTGGCTGCCGAACTGGGCGGTGCCGTGGGTGCTTCCCGTGCGGCTATTGATCTGGGGCTCAAACCCAAAGAAAAACAGGTCGGCCAGTCTGGGGTTACCGTAGCGGCCAAGCTATATGTGGCATGTGGTATTTCCGGTGCGGTACAGCATATTGTGGGCATGGAGCACAGCGATGTTATTATCGCTGTGAACAAAGACGCCAACGCGCCAATCTTTAACGTATGCAAATACGGTTTTGTGGGTGATGCGCGCCAGCTCTTGCCCAAAGTGGTAGACGCTGTAAAGAAAGCCAAAGGTAAATAAATCTTTACTTTAGCGAAACTTTAGCAAAACCCCGCTTGCAAGAGCGGGGTTTTTATGAAAGCCAAATAGGAGTTGAGTATTTATTTTTAGTGGGAAATTGATAGAAATTTTCATCTTATAGAGCGTTTTGCCAAGCAGATTTTAAAAGCCTTGACTCGTTTTTTTTTTTTTGATAAATTTTGCATATGAGCAAAATTTATCAGAAAGCCTTCTTTACAAAAAAAATTCATTAGCGTGGGAAATAGGCGGTTTTACGCTCATTGAACTATTGGTGGTAGTGCTGATAATTGGCATTTTGGCGGCGGTAGCTTTGCCCCAATATCAGACCGCCGTCATGCGCAGCCGATATGTGCAGGTGATGAGCTTAGCGGAATCTTATAAAAAATCGCTTGAACGTTATGTGATGGAAAACGGAGAATATTCATTTGATTTTTCTAATTTGGATATAATGCCTCCGGCCGGCTGGGAATTAAAAAATAATGGTCGTTCTATTCAGACTGCTGACGGCGCATATTGCACATTACAAGATGGCTCCGGCAACGGAAACCTGCCTACACTGTATTGTAGTATGAGTTTTGCTACATATTATCCAGTGTATGGTACAAGCAAAAGACTTTGCGGCGCCAGAAATGAGATGGGACATAGGGTATGTAAAAGTTTGGGCGGAGCTGATGGTTATACAGTTTCTGGTGGAGCAATTACTTATTATACGTTGCCATAAGAAAGAAACCCCGCTTATCAAAACGGGGTTTCTTTCTTTTTTTATGTCAGCCATATGTAAAGGAAGGTATGCCTTGCCTGTGACGGGTTATATTACATATCTTAAAAAAGGACCCCGCGCCGTAAGGTGCGGGGGGGAGGAGTTGATGAATAACAATTGGTAATTGGTTTTAGCGCGCCGTATAAACCGCGTAAGCGCTGCCGCGTCGAGGCATGGCCGGCAGAGAGGCAGTCCAGTCTTGAGCCGGATTTTTACGCTGTTGTCTTTTGGTCTTGCGTTTTAACATACGGCTTGTTTGAAAATCTACAAAATCTTGTTCTTCTCTATTTAAGTCCACCACAGCGGCTTTAGCAAGGTAAGAATGCACCACCTGCATGCGGCGGCGGTAGGTATAGACTAAGAAATTCCTTTTTAATTCTTTCCACGTTTCCCTCATATTTTTAGTATATGTTTTGGTGTTTTTTTGCGCCAGAGACCTTAGACCTAGCTGATGTGGTTTTTTGGACCTGGGGCCAGGAACTTGTTAGGGTACATGAATTTTGGGCCCTTTGGCCCCACACAAAAACCCGCCGTTGAGCGGGTGTAAGGAAATAAGGCTTTCTTATTCGTAAATAGGTTTATATGTGCTTTCGTCTGTATTTTTAATTAGATTAATAGCTGTTAATGTATCCGGCATACCGATATAAGGCATAGCTTGCACCATAGCCGCCAAAAGTGTTTCTTTGCTGTTGCCTGCTTTGAAATTGCCTATGATGTGGGCACTTAATTGCTTGTCGGCCCGACTGGCGGCCAAAATGACCAGCACCAGCAATTCTTTTTGTTTTTCGCTTAACCCTTGGCGGGAATAAAAATCTCCAAAGGCAAAAGAAGTCAATATATAAGGTATTTTTTGTGCATAGGGGGCGGGCAGGCTGCTCATGGCGGTTTTTACTTCATCTCCGTATAAAGAGGTCTGTATTTCCAATCCTTTTTCGTAGCGGGTTTTGTCCGATACAGTGCCTTGGGGTGGCAAAGGCAATGCAATGCCTCTTTCTTTGGCTACTTCATTAAATACGGCAATAGCGTTCAAGGTGCGGGGAAACCCGATAAACGGGGCGCATAAATAAATGGCTTCCCGCACTGCCAGCGGTTCATTGCCGACGTGTAAGGCCGCATTTATATGGGCTTTTAACTGGGGCAGGGTTTGTATGCTGGAGAGTGAAACGACGGTAATCAGTTCGCGGGTTTTATCATCTAAATCGCCAATAGAGAACACTTCTCCAAAGATAAATTCTTGCAAAATTTGCATCAGTTCTGGGTCTGTGGGGTCTGGCTGTCTGTCGGCGGCAAAGAGGCGCTTAAATGTTTCGTCAGCTTTTTGGGCGCGGGTTTGATGGGGCTCCTGCGCCCAAGCCGGCAAGGTTTGTAATGCCAGCAGGCAGAATGGCAACAGCAATTGCATTGTTTTTTGCATAAATATCTCCTTTTGTAAGTGGCGTGATATAAATTATTATAAAGTCTGGAGTTTGCTCTAAGTCAAGAGGGCTTTGCGCGGGCTGTAATTGCTATAATAAATAAGGATATGTCTATATTTTCAAAACTTTTCAAGTTATTCATTACCGTGGTGCTTATGCCGCTCATACCCATGGCGCTGCTGCTTGTCTATTATCAGAACAGGCAAAAAGACAATATCCTGGAAACTCATTACAATTTGGCGGAGATTATTTCTTATAATATTAAACACTTTACGGAAGATTTGGGGTGGCGGTTGTCTTTTGCCCGACGCTTGGAGGCAAGCCCGCAACAACATGCAGAGCCGATGACTGTATTGCGCGAAGCGCTGCAATCTAATCCTGATTTGGCTTTTTTGGCGGTATTGGGGTCTGACGGGAAGGAGCGTTTCCGGGCCGCGCAAAACCCACAGAGTGAACAGGGGGAACCAATTGATTTGTCGGGTGACGACAACTTGGCCCATATGGCGCAGGATCCGCGCATTTATCTGACCGGTTTGGAAATGACAGACGGCTGGCCTACCGCTGAATTTCTTTATCCTTTGCAAGACGGCACGTTCCTTTATGGCGTGTGGGGTATGTATGATTGGCTGGAGCGGCTGCAGCAGATGCGCATCGGGCGTACGGGGCAGGTCTTTTTGGTTAATCCGCAGGGAGAAATGATTACTTTGCCCTATCAATGGAAACCGGATTTGTCTGCGGAGCGTTTGCAGGCGGTTTTTAACTCCCAGAGCCGTTTTATTAAAAACTTGCAGAGTGATACGGAAACTTATGCCGGCGCATTCGCTTCCGCGCCTTCGTGGAATGTGTATGTGGCTGTGCTTCAGCCGCAGGAAGAAGCATTCCGAAGTTTATATTTTTCAAATATAGTGATTTTTCTGTTTCTGTTGGCTATTGCCACTTTGGCCTATTTCGGGGCGCTTACGTTTTCGCGCAGTTTGGGAGAACCTATTGCTGCGCTGGCGAAAGGGGCCGAAGAAGTAAGCCGAGGAAATTTTGACCACCGCATCAGTGAAGATGTAGCTTGGGGGGAGTTGCGTCAGCTGATAGTTGCTTTCAATAAAATGACAGCCGATTTGAAAGATTACCAGGCTTTGCAGCTCAAAACACAAATCAGTGAAATGAAAGAGCAGATTTTCCGCTCCGTGGCGCATGATTTGCGGGCTCCGCTTTTAGGCTTGCAGGGATATATTTATATTCTGTCCAGCGGTAAAATTACAGAGCAGCAACAGCAGGAATATTTGCGCCGCATGACTGAAGCTACGCAGAATTTATCTTCTTTGCTGGAAGATGTGTTATCCGTGTCACGCATAGAAGCCGGTATGAGCCTTCCTCAGCGCCAGCAAGTGGAGCTGGAGCCTTTGCTGCGAGGTATTTTGCAGACCGCTGAACCGGTGGCAAAAGAAAAAGGGCTGCGCCTGGAATTGGAAGTACCTCCGCAGGCGGCCGCTTGGGCCGATGTGAAGTTATTGCGCCGGATTGTCACCAATTTGGTTTCTAATGCGATTAAATTTACGCGGGAAGGATTTGTGGCTATTCGGGTAGAGGATACCCCGCAGCATACCCGGGTGGAAGTGCATGACAGCGGGGTAGGGCTGACAGAGAAACAATGCGGAGAGATTTTTGAAAAATACCGCCAAGTAGATGACGGCGCGGAAGGATATGGGCTGGGATTGTTTATCAGCCGGCAGCTGGCCCGCGCACACGGCGGAGATTTGACAGTACAATCCGCACCCGGGCAAGGCAGTACTTTTGCACTGTGTTTGCCTAAGGAGGAAAGATGAGTGTTTTCTGGCGTTTAGTATTGGCCTATTATATAGGAGCCGTTTTTTTCTATAACCGTACTTTTTTTGCATGGCGCGACCGCAAACCCGCACTGGCGGCATTGGTGCAAGTGTCTGTTTATTTTATATTGGGGACTGGGTTGACTTGGGCATATCTGCATTTGCCGTGGCCTTTATTGGGAATATGGAAGGTGCCGTCTATTGCGTGCTTGGCGGCGTTTGCTGTGTTTGAAGCGTTAAATAATAAAATACTGGTTTATCGCAAAGGACAGCAACATTATCACGCTTTGACGTTTGTTGCACATGATACGCTGGCTTTATTGTTTATTTTTCTGTGTGCTCCTACTCGGGTGCTTTATGAGACGGGCAATTTGGTGGCGGACCCGTGGGTTATCTTTTTTGTAGGGGTCTTAATCGTGACGAAAATGTTTAATGTCTTTATCTATATGGTAGAACAAGATATGTATGGGCGGGATTATCCTACGATTGATGAAAGTTTTGTGACTATGTTGATGCGCTTGATTTTTTATTTGATAGTGCTGCTGCCCGGGTGGAGATGGGTGATCTGGTTTGTGGCTTGGCTGTGGGCGTGCCGTATGGCCAGACGCAACCGGTTGATGGATTTTTCCCGTTTTGCCTTGTATTTTAGCGCTTTTGGGGCGACGGCAGTCGGATTTTTGACCAAATGGAGCTTTTATTTACAACCATGACCCCGCTTACAGAAGTTAAATTTGCTTGTTTAGATACAGAGACGACAGGATTGAGCCCCAAGCAAGGGGGCAAAATCTGTGAGATAGCCGTTTCCGTCAGCCGCAACGGATACAAATTGGAAGAATTTTCCACTCTGTTAAATCCGGGTATTGCTATACACCCCGATGTAATAGCTATCCATGGGATTACCAATGAGATGGTAAAAAATGCGCCGGATTTTGCAGCGGTTTTGCCGCAATTGCTGAGTTTATTAGACGGCTGCGTGTTGGTAATGCATAATGCCAAGTTTGATCTTTCTTTCTTGCGTTCGGAGGTGCACGCTTGCGGTTTGCGTTTGCCGGCTTATCCCGTGCTGGATACGCTGAAACTGGCCCGTAAAAACGGCTGTTTCCCGCGTAATAATTTGGGCGTTATTGCTGCGGCATTGGGTATTAACAGCGCCGGCGCCCACCGGGCTATGGCCGATGTCCGCATGACGGAAAAAGTATTGTATAACTTTTTGCACGACTTTGTCCGTGGCGGCGTCAATACACTGGAAGAATTGCAGAAGTATCAACAAAAACGGCATGAATCCGTAGTGTTGGGGCTTACCCCGCTGCCGTGACTGCCGGGTGCATACTTTCATATAATATAAGAGATAAGCGCCGCGTTTGCGCGGCCAAAAGGTAAGGAGAAAATTTATGAAAAAAGTAGTTTTGATTATACGTGACGGCTGGGGTGATGCCAAGCCTGGCAAATATAATGCCGTTACTAATGCCAAAACACCCAATATGGACAAATATCTCTCTCAGTGGCCGCATACCCAGATTGAAGCTTCTGGTGAACAGGTGGGGCTGCCGGCGGGATATATGGGGTCTTCTGAAGTGGGGCACTTGAATATGGGGGCGGGCCGCATTGTGGTGCAAGAATTGAAACGTTTGAAAGATACGATAGAAGACGGATCTTTGTTTAAATCGGCCGCGTTTTCTGCCGCTATTGATAATTGTCTGAATAACAAGAAAGCCTTGCATGTTATGGGGCTGGTGCAAGATGAAGGCGTGCACGCCCACCAAGATCATCTGTTTGCTATTTTAAAATACGCCGCCGAAAAAGGGATTAAACAAGTGTACATTCATTTCTTTTCTGACGGGCGTGATACGCCGCCGAAATCTTCCATCGGCTTTATCCGCCAATTGGAAGATGTTATAAAGCAATGCGGCGTAGGACAAATTGCCACCATTCAAGGCCGCTACTATGCCATGGACCGCAGCGAAGACTGGGATTTAACCGACAAAGCCTATAACCTCATTGTGCACGCCCAGGGCGCCCATGCCAAAACGGCAGAAGAGGCCGTACAAACCGATTATGATACCTTAAAAACGCCCGACGGCGGCCCGATGGTAGACGAATATATTCCGCCTACCGTGTTGGGGGATTATAAAGGCATGGCGGAAGGGGATAGCGTAATTTTCTTTAACTTCCGCCAAGACAGAGCCATTCAGTTGACTAAAGCTTTTATTGACCCTGCCTACCCGGGCAAAATTACCCGTGTGCCCTGTGTATACTGCGGGTTGACGAAATATTATGATTCTTTCCCGTACAATGCCTTGCCCTCTATGACTGATGGCGGCGGTATGAATAATTTGCTGGGGCAGGTCATTTCTGCGGCGGGGCTTAAGCAGCTGCGCTTGGCGGAAACGCAAAAGTTTAAACATGTAACATCTTTCTTTAACGGCAAACAAATCCAGCCGTATGAAGGAGAAGACCGCATTGAAATTAAGGGCCGCTTTGACCCGGCCACTTTTGCCGAACACCCGGAAATGGAAGCCTACCGCGTAGCTGATGAGGCCGTTAAACAAGTGGAAGGCGGCAAGTATGACTTTATTGTCATCAACTTTGCCAACGGCGATATGGTGGGCCACACCGGCAACTTCAATTCCGTAGTAAAAGCGATTGAAGTGGTAGACGAATGTGTGGGTAAAGTGACAGAAGCCGCCCTAGCTAAAGGCTATGCCGTCATGATTACGGCAGACCATGGCAATGCGGAAGAAATGTGGGACGAAAAAATCAATATGCCTAAAACGGCGCATACTACCAACTTGGTGGATTTCGTTTATGTAAATCCCGATGACGCCAAAGTTAAGATGGCCGCTACGGGCAACCTGGGCGATATAGCCGTGACAGTCTTGCAGGTGATGGGGATTCAAAAACCGGCCGATATGACCGCCAAGAGCTTGATTGAAAAATAGTTCTGGTATGTAGGAGGCGGGGGCAAACAAAAGTTTGTCCCCGCTTTTTATATCTGGAAAATCTGCACCTTGCAAAAGGGGCAGGTAGTGTATAAAGCCGGGAAAAAGTAAAATAAGCCTATGGAAAACTATCTAAAAGTAAAAGTGCATGCCGGGGAGAAAAAAGAAAAACTCCTGCAAAAAACGCCGGACAGTTTTGAAATTTGGGTTAAAGCACCCGCTGAGCGAGGACAGGCCAACGCCGCTGTACGTGCAGCACTTTGCGCACATCTGGGCGTGGCGGAAAACAAACTCTCACTTATCAAAGGAGCCACTTCGCCGGCTAAAATTTTCCTGCTGAGAGAATAGGATATTCCTTTTATTTTCTTTTAACTGCAGTTTCTAAGGCCTTGCATTGTTTTTTTTTTTTGATAAATTTTGCTTATGAGAAAAATTTATCAAAAAAAGACTTTCCTTCTTAATTCCCGCGCTAAAGGCAGATTGGGTGGTTTTACGCTTATAGAACTTCTGGTGGTGGTACTGATTATCGGTATTTTAGCCGCTATTGCTTTACCGCAATATACGCGTTCGGTAATGAAATCCCGCACGGTCCAACTCTATGCTTTTGCTAAGCATTTTAAGGACTTATGCGCCGTGGATTTAATGGCTGGCGGAAACTGCACAAAGCTGAAAGACATGGGTTGGGATTATCCTATGGATAATTATCAGAATGATTATGAAAATGAGAATATGGAAACTTTTGAGTCAAATGATTTTAAAATACAGCACAAAGAGGATACTTTTTCTGTTTATACAAAAAAACATGACGATATTTATTTCCATGTAAAGTATCCCAATATCTATTGCTCAGCTTTTCAAAGTTCTGCTAATGCCGTTGCTGTATGTAAAAGTTTAGGCGGCACCCTTTCTAGCACGAGTAGCGGAGCCAATGGGTCATTCAGCGGCACAATTGGAAGGTATAAATTAAATTAAATAAGTTGTGTCGTCTCGCAAAAGCCTTGCATTGTTTTTTTTTTTTGATAAATTTTGCTTATGAGAAAAATTTATCAAAAAAAGACTTTCCTTCTTAACTCCCGCGCCAAAGGCAGATTGGGTGGTTTTACCCTTATAGAACTTCTGGTGGTGGTGCTGATTATCGGCATTTTAGCCGCTATTGCTTTGCCTAAATATGAGAAAGCGGTATTAAAATCCCGCGCCGTTCAGCTTTATGCGTTTGCCAAACATTTTAAAGATTTGTGCGCCTTGGATTTGATGGCCGGCGGAAACTGCGAAAGTCTGAAGGATATGGGCTGGGATTATGAAATGTCAGATTTCTCTACATCTTCAGACGGAATGGAACAATTTAAAACGGCTGGTTATTCCATTCAGCATAGAGGAAAATCGTTTACGGTGTATATGAAGAACAAAAGCGGATTTTATTTTTATGTATTTTATCCGGAGCTCTATTGTATGGCTGCGCAATCTGACGAAGCGGCCCAAGGCGTTTGTCAAAGCTTGGGCGGAAAATATGTGAGTGATATTTCTTCTGATGTTGGAGGCATGGTAAAACTATATCAATTGTAGTTGCCTTGTCTTTCGGAAATTGTTATAATAAATTCAAGGAAAGAATCGCCCGGGCCGCAGGTGAGTCAGTGCCCAAAAGAGATTCAATAAGCCTATGCGAGGCGGTAGGATACGCCTTGTAAGGTTTTTTGTCTGGAAAATAAGAGAAATAAAATAGTATAATAAACTTATGAGAACCTACGAAACTGTAACGATTGTTAAACCGCAGCTGTCCGATTCGGAAGTGGCGGATTTTGTGACCAAAGCAAAAGAATTGGTCGCTAAGAACGGTGGCGAAGTCACCAGTGAAGAAAAGCTGGGCAGACGGAAATTCACCCATGACATTAACCATGTTCGCGATGGCTTTTATCTGTATTTGAAATTTAAAGCCCAGCCTTCTTTCATTAAAGTATGGGAAGAAGCGATGAAGCTCAACGAAAAAGTGTTGCGCTCTATGGTCATGTTGTCCAGCGAAATCAAAGCCAAGCCGGCTCCGGTGGCTAAATAAGAGGCGTTTATGGCAGGCCAAATCAGACTTCCGGAACAGAATCAAGTTCTTATCGCAGGCCGTTTAACCAGAGACGCCAATGTGGCCTTTACCCAAAAGGGGCAAGCCGTATGCCGCTTTGACGTGGCTGTCAACCGCCGCTATATGGACCAAACGAGCAATGAATGGAAAGATGATACCGTATTCGTGCCTGTCGTCGTGTGGGGCAACGCTGCGGAACGGGCCAAAGACCGCCTTAAAAAAGGCACACCTGTTTATGTGGAAGGCCGCTTGACCACCAGCGAATATACAGACAAAAACACGGGCCAGACCCGCAAATCGCTTCAGATTACCTGCCGCCGCCTGCAAATTTTGGAAAGCAATTTCCCGGGTGGAGCCGATTATGCCGGCCAAGCCGCCGCCAAAGATGATGTGCCTTCTGTAGATGTGGATCAGCCCGTCATGGAAGATGATGTGCCATTTTAAATTTTCAAATTAAGAGGGAAGTGAAAATGTCCGAAGAAATTAAAACCAATGAAGTTCCCGCCGCCGCTGCCACTGCGGCCGCCAGACCGGAAAGACCGGCCAGACCGTTTGCCAAAAAGCGCTTTGAAAGCCGCCGCAAGGTGTGCAAAGTCTGCGCTGAAAAAATTGACAACGTAGATTATAAAAATTTCCAATTCGTTAAATCTTTCACGATGGAAAGCGGGAAAATTCTCTCCCGCCGCATTACCGGCACCTGCGCCAAACACCAGCGCCAGATTACCAAAGCGATTAAACGCGACCGCAATTTGGCTATTTTGCCGTATTCGCTGCCGAAGAAATAAGTGTTTAGGGAGAATTTGAGATGAAAGTTATTTTAAGAGAAAACGTAAAGAATTTGGGTATGGCCGGCGATATCGTGGAAGTGAAAAACGGCTACGCCAGAAACTTTTTGGTGCCGCAGAACTTGGCTGAAGTAGCCACTCCGGGTGCCGTAAAAAATTGGCAGCTGGGCGCTGAACGCCGTGCCAAAAAAATTGAAGCCGAATTGAAAGAAGCCCGCGCCATCGCTGAAAAGCTGGAAGGGGTGGTGCTTCCGTTTACCAAAACCGTTAACAGTGACGGCGTAGTTTTCGGTTCCGTCAATAAAGCGGATATTTTTAAAGCTTTGACTGCTTTGGGCCACAAAATTACCAAAGACAATATTGAACTGAATATGCCGGTGAAAGCTTTGGGTGAAACCGAAGTGGGCATTTATTTAAAACCCACTGTCACGGCCAAAATTAAAGTGAAAATTGAGGCTTTGACTGAAGTGGAGCCTACCATTCCCAACGCCAAAGCCGAAACCAAAGCTGAAGCTGCCACTGAAGGAAAATAAGTCTGCCGGTTTAAGCCGTGCAGAAGAAAGGTTGCCGCGGTATAACCGCCCAACCGGGACCTAGTAGGTTCTCTGATGAGCAGTTCACTTTCCGCCCTGCGCAATTTTTATTGCGCAGGGTTTTTGTTTGACACGGCAAACGGGGTTTTATACCATATAGTACAAGGGTTTTTATCATGATGAACAAGAGAGGCTTTTTATGAAAAAAATTATCAATTCTCCACAAGCTCCCAAAGCCATTGGGCCATATTCCCAAGCAGTGGAAGAAGGAGGCTTCATTTTTACCTCTGGCGTATTGCCCGTAGATCCGGTAACGGGGGAAATTTTCGGCGGAGATGTGAAAGGTCAAACAGAGCTGGTGCTGAAAAATTTGGAAAACGTGCTTAAAGCTGCCGGTGCCCAATTAAAGCATGTAGTTAAAACTACCGTCTATATGACGGATTTGACTGCTTTTGCCGAGATGAACGAAGTATATGCCACCTTTTTTAAAGAAAATCCACCTGCCCGCACTACGGTGCAAGTGGCGGCTCTTCCCAAGGGGAGTTCTATTGAGATAGAAGCCATTGTGCGCAAGTAATGGATACTATATGGCCAGTGTACATGAGGAACTTTTAGCCGCCCGCACAAACGGTATTCTGATGCCGTTGGCGGCTATGAAAACAGAAGACGACTGGGGCGTGGGGGATTTTTCTTCCTTGAACCAGTGGGTCCATTTTTTGGGTGGATTGGGGGCGTCTGTCGTGCAGATATTGCCTTTACAGGAGACAGCCCCCGGGCAAACATGTCCGTACTCTGCGCTGAGTGCTTTTGCCATAGACCCAGTGTATATTGACGTAAATGCCGTGCGGGAAGTGCCTCTTTCCGCCCGTGCATGTGAAGAAATACAGAATTTGCAGGGAGATATCACGGCTTGGCGTTTAAGCCGCAAAGCACCGTTTAATGCGGTCAAACAAGCCAAAATGAAAGTGCTTTGGCAGGCCTACCAGTTTTTTTTAGAAAACGAAATGAGCCAAAATACGCCCACCGCCCAAGCTTTTGATGCCTACCGCGCGGCTAAAAAAGAGTGGCTGCGCCCTTATAGTATTTTTCGGGCACTCAAAGAGTTTTACCGCTGGCAAACTTGGACCCAATGGCCTCAGGAGCTGGCTTTATTTCAGAAAGAAGCGGTGGATAGTTTTGAAGCACAATACCGCGAATATGTAGATTTTTTCTCTTATGTGCAATGGCAGGCGGACCTGCAGCTGCGCGCAGCTAAAGTGCAGGCTCAGGCGGCGGGGGTCCATTTGTTTGGGGATATCCCTTTCGGCACCAACTTAGACAGCGCGGAAGTGTGGAGTGAGAGGGAAAACTTCCGTCTGGAATGTTCCGTGGGTGCGCCGCCGGACCAGTTCTCTAAAGACGGCCAGTGCTGGGGGCTGCCTGCTTATGATTGGAAACACATACAGGCTGATAATTTTGGTTTATGGCGGCGGAAAATTAAACGGGCCGTGGAACTATATGATGTGTTCCGGCTGGATCATTTGGTTGGATTTTTCCGCACATATATTTTTAAATCCGGTGATAATCAAGGCGGATTTGATATCTTGGTGGAACAAGAACAAATTGACCGCGGCTACGGATTTTTGAGCATGGTGCTGGACAGTGCTCACGGTTCTATGCCGGTAGGGGAAGACTTAGGCGTTATCCCGACGTTTGTGAGGCGTATGCTGGTAGAAATGAAAATCCCTGGTTATAAGGTGCTTCGCTGGGAACGGGAAGATAATGGTTATTACCGCGAACCGCGCAATTTCCCGCCGGTGTCTTTGTGTACCACCTCCACGCATGATACGGAAACAGTACGCGGCTGGTGGGAAACTATGCCCCAGCAGGAGAGAGCGAATATTTGGGAGATGATTTCCGCCCAGAAAACAGATGGGAATGTGCCGTTTAATTTGCAGACCCAGCGCGCTATTTTGCGCCGGGTGTTGACTTCCGGCTCAGCATTAACCATGTTCTCTTGGCAGGATATTATCGGCACTTTGGACCGAGTGAATGTTCCGGGTACGGTGTCTGATGAAAATTGGACCTACCGCAGCGAATACACGCCTCAGGAAGCGGCGTCTGTGTATAAAGAACAACTGGAAAGCTATAAATCCTTGTTGGCGGAAACGGAACGCGCCAAAAAATAAATATCTGTCGAGCGCCTGCGGTTAATCTTGTTTTCAAGGATACGCCTTGGGCGAATATAATACAAAAAGAGAGGCGGAAGCTTCTTCTCTGCCCTCTTCATTGCGGAAGGTATGAATAAGTATACGGCTATTATTCCCGTAGCGGGCAAAGGAGTGCGTTTGCTGCCTTTCACGCAGCATTGTCCCAAGACGATGCTTGACGTGGCAGGGCAGCCTATTATTTCGCATATTTTGCGTCAAGTGGAACAATGCGGCATACGCAGGGTAGTTTTTGTCGTGGGATATCAGAAGGAAGTCCTAATAGCGTATGTGCGTTCCCATTATCCTCATCTAGAAACCGTATTTGTGGAACAAAAAGAACCCAAAGGTCTAGGCCATGCGGTCTATATGGCCAAACCTGTTGTAACGGGGCCGTGTTTTATTATCTTGGGCGATACAATTATTGACGGAGATTTGCTTCCTCTTGTTAAAGGCGAAAAGAACGCGGTGGGAGTAAAAACCGTGGCAGATCCGCGCCGGTTTGGAGTGGTGGAACTGAAAGGGACTGAAATTGTTGGTTTTGAGGAGAAACCCGCCCAGCCCAAAAGTAATTTGGCTTTAATAGGAGCTTATTCTTTTTTGGAATGCAGCCAGTTGTTTTCCTGCTTAGAGGAAGTGATTGCTTCAGGAAAAACAGTAAAAAATGAAATACAGCTTACAGATGCACTGTCCTGTCTTTTGCAGAGAGGGACTTCTATTGTACCGGTTAAAATGAATGATTGGTTTGATTGCGGTACGGTGGAAATCATGTTGCAGACAAATCAAATTTTGCTGCGACGTCATGCTCATGTTCCGGAGAAATTCCGCGCGAATAATCAGATTTCGGCCCCCTGTTATATAGATGAAAGCGCCGTGGTGGAAAACTGCGTGTTGGGCCCTTATGTGTCTGTATCTGAGGGGGCGGTACTTAAAAACTGCCGCTTAGAAGATGCCATTGTTTCCAGAGAAACACATCTAGAAGGAAAAACAGCCAGTCATCTTATCTTAGATAAATATTCCCTTTAACCAAAATACTATCCGCTCAAGCAACAGACAGCGGGATTGTTATTATTTTGAAGCGGTTGGTTGAGCCACCGTGGCGCTGGGCACAGCAGTTGTTTGCGCCAGCGAGTCCTCCGGCAGGGCGGGATTTATACCGACTGCGGCGTCTGTGGAAGCCTGGGTGGGGGAAGCAATAACCGGGGGGAAAAATTCGTCTGCCAAATTTTCGGCGTATGTCTTAGCTGTGCTGTATTGGGCCGCCGCTTCGGAAAACTGGGCCGTAGGGCGCCCCGTGGCGGAATTTTTAGCTATTTCTGCTTCATAAATCGCTTTTTTTAATTTAAAATCCTGCAACGCTAAAAATAATGCAATTTCTTTAAATAAACGATCCCGCTCCGCTTCCACCACTACAGGGCAGGAACTTAATGCTTGGGTCAGCACGGCGATATTGCGGCGGGCCTGCTGTTCAGTAGATTGATCTATAGCGGGGTTGATATGGTCTATGTCCGGCACGGAAACGGCTACCGCTTGGCTGGTATTCTGTGCGGGAATATAAAAATTACCCACCAGCATGCCGGCAGTAAAAACAAGCCCCAAAGTAAAAATATATAAGATATAGCGCATATAAATATTCTATCAAAATCTTTTATAAAAGAAGCAGTTTGTCCGCAATCACTGTCTGCCGGGAAACGGATAAACGGAGCTTTTTGATAAGAAAGCTTTGGACAGATGCATTTGAAAGGCAGATTTTGTGAGGTTGTGAACAATATGTTGCACGGGATAGATGCCGGCGGGGTATGAATAAGCGGCAGAAGAACGGGCCGGCAGCGGCAAGAGGGCTTGGCGGTGTGGGATAAACGATGTGGAAAAAAAGAAAATTTGCTATAATAAATATAGAGATTCCAAAAGAAGAAAGAAAAACTTTTCTTGCGGATAAAATTTTAGTATAATATCTATGTTGAGGGTTTGAGTAGCCCACAGACCCTCGTAGTTCCTTGACCGTTTTTAGCGCTCGTAGCTCAGTGGTAGAGCATCCGCCTTTTAAGCGGGGGGCCGTGAGTTCAAGTCTCACCGGGCGCACTTTTTAGCCCTCTTCGTCTATCGGTTAGGACGTCGGATTTTCAATCCGAAAAGAGGAGTTCGATTCTCCTAGAGGGCGCCATTTTCAAAAGGCAGTGTTGTAAAAGCTGCAATAAATTTACAAATCCCCGGATTAACCCCGGGGATTTTTTTGTAAATGCCTTTTTCTATCAACAGGGACTATGCTTGGGAAGTTCTCTCCCTTAATGCTTCAATTAACGTGCGGGGTGTTCCTAAGAAAAGTCCTTTCTTGCCGTAACCCTGCCTGTGGAAGCGGGCCAGCCAAATTGTGTTCTCTTAGTCAAAGCGTTTTACTCTTCGGTGGCAATAGGGCTGGGTGCCTTTGCGAATATAATATTGTTGATGATAATTTTCCGCCGGCCAAAAAGTGTCTAAAGGAAACAGCCGCGTTACGGGTTGATAACCTTTGCTTCGCAAGATTTCCAGCAATTTCTCGGCCGTGTGCTTTTGGTTTTGGTCGGCATAGAATATGGCGGAGCGGTATTGACTCCCGATATCCGGGCCTTGTCCGTCGGGTTGGGTGGGGTCATGTATTTCAAAAAAGATTTTGGCCAATGTCTCATAATTGGTTTTCCCGGGGTCAAACAGAATACGCACGGCCTCGTAATGGCCGGTTTGTCCTGAGCAAACTTGTTCATAAGTCGGACTGGACAAATGGCCGCCTGTATATCCGCTTTGTATATTAATTACGCCAGGTACTTTCCCCAGAAGATATTCTACTCCCCAAAAGCAGCCTCCGGCAAAGACGGCTGTATGATAATGAGCGGGCGCGGCGGTTGCAGAAAGCGTCTGCGTTTGGAATGTGGAGGCAGAAACGGAATGGGGAGAAGTGGTACAATTTTGTTTTTCTTTCATCATTTGCATGCACCCGTACCAAGCGGATATCTTAGGCTATATAGTAGCAGTTGTCGGAAAAAATAGCAATGGCTATAAATGATAAAAAACCCGCCGTAAAACGGCGGGTTTGTAATCGTGTTAATCCAATTAAGCCCTATTAAGGAGCGGTATTGGTCGGCGCATCACATTCACCGGTAGAACCATCACTGCAGCAGGCTCCCGTTGTGGAGTCCAGCCCGCAGTATTCGGCGCAGATGGCGGCGTCTTCCGTAGAAGTACCCGGCGTGCAGGTAACCAAGTTGCTCTGATAGTAGCGACTCAAGGAGTAGGTATACTGATTGTTGCCTACGCGTTCAGCTGTTACCTCAGAATTGTTCAAGTCAGTGCCAGTATCATCTAAGATGATGGCAAAGCCATTGCTAGTGCATACGTCAGCACCTTGCTCGCCGGCCGTGGTGCCTCCCTTCGTGCAGAACACGTTGGTGGCCACGGAGGTGGGAGATACGTCTAAGCCGCTGTACATAAGGGCATATTTGCCATTTTTCATCCAGCGTCTTTGTTGAGCTTGAGAAATGCTGCCCAACAAGGTATCCGCTTCCGCCATGCGGGCGCGTTCTACCGACTTAAAGTAAGCTGGCAAGGCCATAGCGGCCAAAATGCCGATAATCAATACGACTACCAGCAATTCAACCAGGGTAAAACCCTTCTTATTCATAAAACCTCCTACAGTTTTATTTTTAAGATAGAATTGCGTAGCCTGGT